>NZ_CP051201.1:0-618739 GCF_024181285.1 Treponema sp. OMZ 790
ATGAGCGAATGGGATTATAAAATTTTTTGGGATGAGGCTGTTAATCAATTTAAAGAAGAGCTCTCCTTGCCTGTATTTTCGATGTGGTTTGTACCTGCAAAATATGAAAAATCGACAGAAAATTCCGTCTTTTTGACTGTGCCGTCTCAATTTTTTAGGGATCAGTTGATTACGAAGCATAAAAAAGCTATAGAAAAAAAATTGTTTGAGCTTTCAGGTAAAAAACTGTCAATAGAATTCACCGTAAATAAGGATACTTCTACAGATTCTGAGGAAACTGAAGCTGAGGAAGCCGTATCTAAGCCGGTATCAGCCGATAAAGATACAAAAAAAAGGCAAAAATCGGTTAAAAGTGTAGATAATGCGCGAGGCCAGCATCCTGATTTAAAAAGTGAATATAATTTTGATGACTTTGTGGTAGGGCCTAACAGTTCTTTTGCCGTAAATGCGGCTCTTGCCGTCTCAACGAATCCGGGAACGGCTTATAATCCTATGCTGATCTATGGAGGAGTCGGATTGGGGAAAACTCACCTCATGCAGGCTATAGGCAATAAAATATGGAATACAACAGACTTAAAGGTTATTTATGTAACAGCGGAAAATTTTACAAACGAATTTGTTGAATGTATTCAAAAAAGAAAAATGCCGGCATTTAAAAGCAAATATAGGAATGCCGACGTTCTTCTCATAGACGATATTCACTTTTTTCAAGGGAAGGAAGAAACTCAGGAAGAATTTTTTCATACCTTTAACGAGCTGTATGAAAAAGATAAGCAGATTGTCTTTACCTGCGACCGTCCGCCCGCAGAACTTAAAAGGCTGGAGCCTCGTTTAAAATCAAGGTTTGAGAGAGGTTTAAATGTTGATCTCCAAACTCCGTCTTACGAAGTCCGATATGCTATTCTTTTAAAGAAAATGGAAAAGCACAATATAAATATTCCTAATGAAGTCATTGATATGGTTGCAAAAAATATTTCTTCAAATGTCCGTGATTTGGAAGCAGCCTTAACAAAACTCATCGCCTATACCGAGCTTACAAAGAAAACTATGGACGAGGCTACGGCAAAGAATCTTTTAAGGGATATTTTCGGTTCAACCCGTCAAAGAAATGTTACCATAGACCTCATTCAAAAAACCGTAGCAGACTATTTCAGCATTTCGATTTCTGATATTAAAAGCAAAAAACGCACGAAGAGCTTTTCATTCCCGCGTCAAATTGCGATGTTCCTTTGTAGGGAAATGACCGAGTGTTCTACAACCGAACTAGGCAACGAATTCGGAGGCCGGGATCATACAACCATCTTGCACGGCTGTAACAAGATTGAAGAACAAATTGCAGCCGATCCGAGCTTAGAAAAAATCATCCATGATCTTAGAAACACGATAAAAGAAAATACGAATAAATAGCCGGAAACCCAAAATAATTATATTTTTTTGTATTTATACCATGTTTTTTATATACTTTTGCAGTATTATGCTTTATAATTATAGTAGAGTATCATATTTAATTGGGATCCGGCGATAGGGCATAAAAATTTGACATTCGGTTTCTGAAAATGGAGAGGTAACAAAATGCGGAAAAAGTTATTTTTACTTGTAGGAATTTTATTTGTTATATTGGCCGGCTGTGATCAGTTTTTGAGAGATATTGAAAAAGATTTTGAATATTGGGCATCTACAATTATCGTTACGGATACGGCAATCCCCTATGCGGGAATAGATAGCGAAGGCTATCCCTGCCTTTCGAGCGAAAACGATAAACTCATAACAATAAAAATAGTAAATGCGTTAAAATATGAATTTAAAATGCCTACGGATCCGGGAGCTCCTGCCGACATAATAACTTTTGGAAGCGGAGTAATCGGCTCAGGTGCCGGTACCCCCCCCCCCCCCCTAGTACAACACGGATTATACCCTTATTCAAAATGGTGCCGGCCAACTTAATCTGACATTAAAAAAAGCTTTTTTACAAAAAAACGAATGGGGTAAGGCAGACCTAAACCCTTCAATTACCATTTACAGCAAAGAAGGCAGAAAATTTTTAACTCACAGCTTTAAGCTGAGGGTAAACACTCCTCCTCCCAATCTCGAGAAAATAGACTTAGTAAAAACAACCGGAAGTCCGTCATACTATGTTTTATGCTTTAAGGCTGAAGGCATTGGTACAAAAGTAAACGGCTTATTTTTACACGGCGACGGTTATGAAGGTTCCAACAATAAATTAAAACTATTAATACGCAAAGGGAATGAGTCCGAGCAACCGCATGAGCTCGCCTTAACTTCTTCGGGCGTTGGTACTAATAGTACTTTTATAGGGAACGGTGGTTTATCAACGCTGGACGGCAATGCTATGCCTTCTGACGTATCCAACCTTTGGACAATCCGGTATAAAACCGATGTTGTAGTAGATACAGGTGCCGCAGTAAACTATACAATCCGATTAAAGGATAAAAAAGGTCTTGAATCCAATACGGTAACATCAGGGACACAGCTGCCCCATCCTATAATTAAGTTTACCTATGTACATGATCCTGACAAATATATAACCTCAGGTATTTACTCGACCGGAAACGATATAATTGCAAAGATAAATGAGACAAATTCCACCATGTCAAACCCGATAAAAATTTATACTGCATACGAAGATAAGGTAACATTGGAGGCTTTCGGCGCTTATGGCCCCGGAGTTGTAATAAGGGCCGAGCTGGACGGCATTCCGGTGCAATATGCTTCGAAAATAGAGCTTTCTGCAAATGAGTCCGGAGCGGATTATGAACTTAAACTTTGGGTAGAAGGCGGCGGCTTTACCCCAAGTAAAAAAATAACCTACTATTACAAGGTTTTTAATACAATAAAAGCAACACATTCCGATATACCTGTATGGGGAATTCTTAAAAAAGCTGTAAACAAACGGAATTTAATAACCATCGATGGTACAATAAAGGCTTCAGATAGTCCCGATAATAACAAGGGAGAAATTATCATACAGTTTGGATCTGCATCTAGAACGGTAAGCATAAAAGGCATAAATAATGCAGCTATTGATGCAGACAATAAAAACCGCATTTTTCATATGTCAAGCAAGCAGCTGACTCTTAACCTAAAAGATATAACACTTACAAACGGAAAAGCTGACAGAGGAGGAGCTATAAACTGCGGCCAAGGTCCTATAAATTTTAAAGGAGGATGTATAATCAGCAATAATACGGCCAACGAAGAAGGCGGTGCTATATATGGCAGCTCTAGTATCATAAATTTTGAAGGAGGATGTAAGATAAGCAATAATACATCACCTAAAGGCAAAGACATATATTTATACGGCAACAGTAAATTGTACATAAAAGACAGAATGACAGTTGATTCCGGTAATCAAATATATATAAATCCGAGTTCTGTCGATTCCTATTCAAAGTTTTATATAACCGGAGAACAGGATATCACTAATCCTATAAACATAAAAATAGATGCTGCTGATATAGACGATGTTAAAAATAAGCCGATTATTGTAGGCGGTGGCTATACCCTTACAGAGAATGATATAGGAAAATTCAAGCTTGATAGCAGCCATTCCGGTTTTATCATCAACCTTGACCATGAGGCTGATGCTGCCTTGTTGAGTGAGATACATAATCCAGGATCAATTACTAATTGGGGTCAGCTTCAAAGCGCTATCACGAGTGCTCCGTCAGGTGCTGTAATTAAATTAGGCCCCGGCACTATAACAGCCGGATCAGATAGTAGTGAACTGACTGTTTCTGGTCCTAATAAAACCCTAACAATAATCGGCAGCAGCAGCGGTACTACTATAGACGCCGATAATAAGCATCGTGTTTTCCTAATGAAATACCCCCATATTAAGCTCAAATTGAAAAACTTAACCGTCAAAAATGGTATAGTTACGAATAAGACTGGAGCAGGTATAAAAGTTGACAGTTATGCTACAGGCAGCTTGACATTGGTAGATACAAAAGTAGAATATAACACAGTTAAAGCTACTTCCGGGCCTGTACAACACACTGGAGCCGGTATTATGATAGAAAATGCATCTGTAAAGGTTTTTATAATCGGAGGCTCAATAAGCAATAATAAAATAGATTGCAGCACAACAACATACACATCCGGGACTGAGCCTCAGGGCTGCGGTTTATGGCTTGGCAATAGCTCGACTACGGTTATAAAAGGAAATACTACGATTCAATCTAACTCTTATACAAAAAGAAATACCGGGTCTGTAACTTGCTACGGTGCAGGTATATATCTTAACGGCAGCTCAAAACTCACCATAGGGGAAAGCGGTGCAGACGATAGCGTTAGTCCTATAATATCGGGGCATAGTCGAGTTTCCGGTACTACCTGTCATGGAACGGCCATAGCTATTGCCGGTGGACGAGTAGACTGGCTAAGCGGCCGAATAATAAATAACGGCGGAAGTGCTCAAGCAGTGTACAACAGTGGAGGTATATTTAATGCTAACAGTCACACAGCATATTAGTTTGGGAATTCGATCCGCAGATTTGATTTTACATAGGCTCTTTTGACCTTATTGAGATGTATTTCGGATAGAAATTCGAGCCTTACCAGGCCTTCCAAATCGCTTCGGGCTGTAAAATTGGATACTGCAAAGCGGCTTTCGATTTCGCGGACAGTCAGCATAATATCGGGGTTTTCTTGCACGATTTGAATAATTTGACTCTGCCTTTCATTGATTCCCTTGATATGGCTGAGCAAAAAAGCTGTTTTATTTTCTTCTATTTTGCGGGTTATGTAGAGCTTCATATCCTCAAAAGCCTTTTTTATCGTGATCAGATTATACATAATAAAATAAGTGAGGTCATTTTCGTCATATTCGGTATAGAGAAAAGCTTTTTCATACATTCTTTTTGTTTTGTAAATAATGCGTGAAATCGGCATATATTCAATAAGCTGATACCCGTTTTTTATCATGTACCAGTAAAATAAAGAGCGGGCGGTACGTCCGTTTCCGTCGGAAAAAGGATGTATATAGGACAACATAAAATGAATGATAACCGCCCTTATGATGGGATGGATAAATGTTTTGTCTTTTCCATTAAAAAATTTTTCCAAATCTGAAATCAGATTTTTTAATTCTTGATAATCGGGAGGATAATGAGCTGTCTCTCCTGTAAGTCCATCCATTATGATGATGTTGTTATGTTTACGAAAATGACCGGAATCGTTTTCGTTATCTAAAGTGTTTTTTGTCATCGAGTAATGAATATCTTTTAAAATTTTGATCGAAAAATTTTCTTGTACATTTTCTTTTATATAATTTATTGTTTGATAGTTATTTACAATCATCTGTTGGTCTTTATTTTTAGGTTTTTCTTTTTTGCGCAGCATATTTTTTGCAACTTTTCTTGTGGTTGCCGCTCCTTCCATTTGGCTTGAAGCAATAGCCTCTTCCATTATGGAGGATGTTAAAAAGGCATTTTTGTTTTCATAAGGAAGAATGCCGGCTGCTTGAGGACCGCCTCCGATGTTCATATCAAAATAGTGAAGTAATTCCATTATTTCGTCATTTACCGTAAAACCGAATTTGTATTTACCGAATTTTAAAAAAGTACGATTGATACGGCGCAGGTTCTTAATGGCAAACCACGCTTCTTCGGGATTTGTATCGGTCAGCCTGAAATACTTTACCTTATCCCAATAAGGATATCCTCTATTCAGCTTTTCTATTTCCGGATTAAAAGCTATTTGTGAGACTTTTTTTGTGCTTACGGGAGGCCGTTCTAACATAACTATATAATAGCACTATTTTAAAATAATTTCAATATTCTTCTTGATTTTTAAAGAATCAAGAAGTTTAAAGAAGTTTTAAATTCTCCGATTTTGATTGACAGCTTGGCCTGTTTTTCTTTTCTCCAAGCCTTGCAAAAAAGAGCCTTTTGTGGTAGTCTTAAAGCCTTATGGCTGTCGATTTTGTTCATCTTCATGTTCATTCCGATTTTTCTCTTTTGGACGGAGCCGCTTCGGTTAAAGGGCTTGCGGCAAAGGCCGAGCAGCTGGGGCAGACTGCCCTTGCTTTGACCGATCACGGCAATATGTTCGGCGTTATAAATTTTTATAATGCCTGTAAAGAAAAAAATATAAAGCCCATAATCGGCTGCGAGTTCTATGTTGCTCCCGAAAGCCGATTTGAAAAAAAAGAAACTCCGGGCGGAAAAAAATACTATCACCTGATTCTATTGGCAAAGAACGAAACAGGATACCGCAACTTAATGGTGCTTTGTTCTAAGGGATATACTGAGGGGATTTATTATAAGCCCCGCATAGACGATGAACTTTTAGTACAGCACTCCGAAGGGCTTATATGCTTGTCGGCCTGTCTTGCAGGAGAGCTTCCTGTTCTCTTATTAAACGGCGAAAAAGAAAAGGCCGAGGCTCATGTACGCAAATACCGTGAAATTTTCGGTGCCGAAAACTATTTTATAGAACTTCAAGATCACGGAATAGCTGAAGAAAAACGAGTATCCAAGCTCTTAATCGAAATGGCCCGCAAGGTCGGTGTTCCCTTAGTTCTTACAAACGACATTCACTATGTAGAACAAAAAGATTATATAGCTCAAGATATCTTGATGTGTATCGGAATGAAAAAACTCAGAACCGATACCAACCGCATGCAGTTTGAGGGAAGCGAATTTTATTTTAAGTCGGGAGAAGAAATGGCTAAACTCTTCCCCGAATATCCTGAAGCTGTTTTGAACACTGTCCGCATTGCCGAAATGTGCAATCTGGAAATTCCCCAGCCCGGTCCCATTCTTCCGATATACAAAATCCCTGAAGACTTCAGCTCAAAAGAAGACTATATCCGGCACTTGGCTGAAGAAGGCTTAAAAAAGCGTTATCCGGTTATTACCGATGAAATCAAGGAAAGGCTTAACTACGAGCTCGATATAGTTATAAAGATGGACTTTGTCGGCTATTTTTTAATTGTTTGGGATTTTATAAATTGGGCAAAAAATAACGGCGTCCCTGTAGGTCCGGGGCGCGGCTCCGGAGCGGGCTCAATCCTTGCATACTCTTTGAGGATTACAGATATAGATCCCCTAAAGTACAATCTACTTTTTGAGCGCTTTTTAAATCCCGAAAGAGTTTCGATGCCCGACTTCGACGTAGACTTTTGCTTCGAAAGACGGCAGGAGGTAATAGAGTATGTGCGCCAAAAATACGGAGATGAAAACGTAGGTCAAATCATTACCTTCGGAACCTTAAAGCCTAAGGCTGTAGTAAAAGATGTGGGGCGGGTTTTAAATATTCCGCTTGCCGATGTAAACGCCATTACAAAGCTCATACCGCCCAAGCCCCTAACTGACGGCGTAAAAGAAGTTACCTTAAAATACGCCGTTGATGTAGTTCCCGAATTAAAAGAAATGGCCGAAGACCCGCAATACAAGGAGCTGTTTGAAATAAGTATAGCTCTTGAAGGTAGAAACCGCAACTCAAGCCTTCATGCTGCGGGTATAGTTATAGGTAAGACGGTCTTAACCGACTATGTTCCTCTTTACAAAGATTCAAAAACCGGAAAGATTGCCACTCAGTTTACTATGGATTTAATCGAAAACTGTGGGCTTGTAAAGATGGACTTTTTGGGTTTAAAGACTCTAACTTTAATCAAGCACACTGAAGACCTCATTCATAAACGAGGCGGAGACTGGACAAAATTTTCGATAGCCGATATAGATTATTCCGACGCAAAAACTTTTAAAATGTTGAGTGAAGGAAAGGCCGGTGCCGTATTTCAGTTTGAAAGCCAGGGTATGCAAAATATTTTAAAGCGGGCAAAGCCCTCAAAAATGGAAGACCTAATAGCCTTAAACGCCTTGTACCGTCCGGGACCGATGGATTATATCAATCAATTTATCGAATCGAAATTCGATAATTCAAAAATAAAATATCCCGACCCCTGCCTTGAAGATATCTTGTCAGAAACATACGGTGTCATTGTTTACCAAGAACAGGTTATGCAGGTTGCCCAAAGGATAGCCGGTTACTCCCTCGGTCAAGCCGATATTCTCCGCCGTGCCATGGGAAAGAAAAAAATCGAGGTTATGAAAACCGAAAAAGAAAAATTTATAAAAGGTGCACAAGTTAAAGGCTTCAGCAGGGAAGATGCCGATAGAATTTTTGAAATCCTTATTCCTTTTGCAGGATACGGTTTTAACAAGAGTCATGCAGCAGCCTATTCGGTTTTAGCATTTCAGACTGCTTATTTAAAGGCTCACTTCCCGGCAGAATTTATGGCTGCTAACCTAACCAACGAAATTACCTCGACCGATAAACTTCCCGAATACATTACCGAAGCCGAAAAAATGGGGCTTAAAATTCTTCCGCCCGATGTAAATTTATCGGATCCTTATTTCAGTGTTTCCCCTGATGGAAACATTATTTTCGGCCTTTTGGGTATAAAGGGAGTCGGAATGCAGGCTGCCCATGAACTTGCAGAAGAACGCGAAAAAAACGGCAAGTATAAATCTTTTATGGATTTTTTGGAACGCAACGATCTTCATACTCAAAACAAGCGGAACCTTGAAGTTATGATTAAGACCGGCTGTTTTGACAGCTTGGGACAGGAGCGTTCTACCTTGATGGTTAATTTGGATGGAGCGGTTGCTTATGCTTCTCAAAAAAGAGAAAATGAAAGCACGGGGCAGGGAAGTTTGTTTGAAGGTTCGGGAATAAAAGAGTTTTCGGATTTTGTTTTTGAAAAAATCGAAGAGTTCCCCAAAAAGGAAAAACTCCGGCTCGAAAAAGAATTGATGGGCTTTTATATTTCAGGGCACCCCTTGGATGAGTACCGCAAGGTGATAGATAATTCGGCTACTTTGGATATTTCGCATCTTGCCCGCGCTACTTCAAAAAAAAGCTATGTTCTTGTCGGTATGCTTACCGGAGTCAGACAGCATCAAACAAAAAAAGGCGCAATGATGGGCTTCGGGACTTTTGAAGACTTAAACGGAACATTGGATTTGGTATTTTTCCCGAAAACATGGGAAAAACATAGGGCTGCTCTTTTGCCTGAAACCGTCTGCGGTTTTGTCGGTTCGATAGATAGCAGCGACGGAGAATCCCATTCCTTCTTGGTAGATGATGTTTTGGAAATAGGCAAGTTACAGCAAAAAGCTCTAAGTGAAGTTCATATCGAGCTTGATCAAAATATAACTTCTGCAAAAGAATTGAGCGGCTTAAAAGACTTTTTATATGAGCGCTCAGGGAACTGCGATGTTTATATTCATGCAAAGGATGAAGACAAGGCTTATATAATTAAGGCATCTCCCCAAATTCGTATTCCTTCAACTCCCGAATTTATTGAAGAGCTGAGAATGCAGTTTGGGGTTGAGCAAATTTGGCTTGAATAAAAATTAATTAAATTTAAAATATAGGTAGAGAGGTTTATATGATATCATCACTTTTTAACACATTAGGTTTTGCAGTAAAGTTGTATTCTTATCTTTGTATTATTTATATTTTTCTTTCATGGATTGGTTCGCGCTCACGCGGCGGTTTTCTCTATGAAATTTGTAATCCTTATCTAGGTTGGTTTAGGAGATTTAAATTTACCCAAGTCGGAATGGTGGATTTTTCTCCCATTTTGGCTATTGGAGTTTTATCTCTTTTTTCCAATATTCTTTTTCAAATTGCGGATACAAGAACTTTTTCAGTCTTAGGTATTGTGTTAAACCTTATAGCTATAATTTGGTCCTTCTTTTCGTTTTTACTCAATTTTTTTATTATCATATTGATAATCAGGCTGGTTCTTGATTTTTCCGAAAACTACCGAAGAGGTAATTTTGCTGATATGCTCGACAGATTTTTATCTCCTGTTTTTGTGAGAGTTCACAAACTTTCGGGCGGAAAATTTATGAGCCTTCGAAAACAGATAATTGTATGCTTGATAGTATTGATTCTTATGCGCTTTTTATTGGGTGCACTTATAGGATCGCTGGGAGTCATGTTTAAGTATTTCAGGCTTGTGTAAATTATCTGGCTTCTGCTTCAAGTTTTTCTGCCAACGATAGGAGGTTTATACCGGTATGTATTTGCTCCTTTACGGAGGCGACTTCTTCGCGGAAAATCCCGTTGTTGGCTCCGGCTATAACCGCCCAGTTGGTGATGGTTGCGTAGAGACTGGTTTTTCCGCCGCCTAAGATTCCCGTCAAGATTTGTTCAACAGATTTAAGCGCATCTATACTGGAATTTATAAGCTGTTTTGCTTCGGATTCTATTGTGTGCATGAGACCTTCAATTTGATTTTTATTTTTTAAAGTGGCCGTTTTTTCTGCACGTATCTTTGCAAAGGCCGTTCCTATATCTCCGGTAGGGGATAAGCGGTTTTCGAATTTTTCAAACTCGCCTTTACGGTGCTCAAGAACATTATATGAAGTTGTGTACTCGTTTAAGTTTTCATGCCTGTAGAAATTGCCTTCTACCAAAATGGTTTTTAAAGTGTCCGACTGTTTTTCGTTATAAAAGGAATAGAAGAACGTTTTTAAAAACAAAAACGGGAGCTCTTTTTTGAATTTGCATTCCACCCATAAGTTCCGCCATGGGCAAAATTTCATGGATTCTAAATCTCCAACCTTTAAAAGGTTAATCATTTGAACTTTAATATTAAATTTCTTTTGTTCGTATGACCATGTAGACCATTTTTGATTAAATCTTTCATACCAAGCTTGTTTAAAATAGATAAACCAATCTTCTCCGCCTGTGAGTCTGTAAGGCATCCAGTTTATGTCTTTTTTTATGTAGCGGGTAATATCAAGCAAGGGTACTTGTTTTAAAAATATCCTGATTGTTCCCAGAGCCTCAATAGCTTCTTTGATAAATTCATCAGCCTCTCTAACCATTCTTTTGTCATCATCAATTATGGTTTCCTGAGCATGCATTAAAAATAGAGCTTGTAGGAGATTATGCGGAATATTTTTTTTGGAATAGAGTATTGACGAGAGAACTTCCATTTCAGGTTGTATTGTAAGAGCTTGACATGTGGCATTTGAGTCGGAAATTACGTTAAACCTTAACAGGGTCTTGTCCAAGGCTAGAGAGCAAAAGGACTTCATCCATTCTATGGCCTGCGCACATTGGTACATTTCACTTTTTTCTTCATCGGTTAAATTTGAAAAAACCGAATCTATTTTTCTTAAAAAGCCTGTTCTTATGTTTGAGGAAACCTCCGAACCGATTTTAATTGAAAAAGGATTTGTTTCTTTCATAAGTCTTTCATAGGTTGCCGGTGCAACGAATGAGCTTACCAACATGTAAAAGGAACCTTTTCCGGAGTCATATGCAGAAAGAAGAGATGTGAAAAATAGCTGGGTTTTGCGTAAATTTTTTAATTCCGTGTAAAAAATTCCTGAATATACGTTCTGATTTATGTTTATATAGGGACCGGCTGTTCTTTTAAGGCTTTTAGCCATTCTCTTTAAAAGTTCTTCGTTATATATTACTTTTAAAGGTATTGACCGCAAAAAGGACTTTATAGAAAGCCATAGCCGGATTAGAAAAGGTTCGCTCGATATGCCTATGCTCTGATGTTCCCTTATTCTTTCCGAAAGGGTCTCCTTTTCTTCTTGTTGAGCTTCGGTTGAAAATTCTTCCATACCGCGCTGAATACTTTCCAGTAAACTTTGCGTTTCTTCTGTGGATAATGATTTTACCAATTGGTCAAATGTTGAAAGACTTCTTTCCATATCTTTATATATTATCGTAAATTATGAAAAAGTCTATAGGGGTATTAAACAAACTTGCAATATATTTTTAAATATTGGAGATTTATAAAACCGGTCCCTACGGGAATCGAACCCGTCTTTTAAGATTGAGAATCTCATGTCCTAACCGATAGACGAAGGGACCAACTAATATAAAAAATTCCCCAGGGAGGATTCGAACCCCCACAAGCAGAACCAGAATCTGCGGTGCTACCATTACACAACCGGGGAATAACAAGACGAAAATATATCATCAAATCAAAAAAATGTCAATAAGGCATTTTAATCCGATATTATCTAAATTTTAAATTTATATAGCATAAATCTTTTTTTTGTGTTAAAATAAGCGGTTAGGAATTAGAGTATGCAAAATTTAAAAAGACTTCTATCATATGCAAAAGGACAAAGCCGGCTTTATGTGCTTGCCCTCATTTTTACGCTTTTTTCGCAAGTAATTGTTGCCATGCAGCCCCAGTTAATCCGAATTACAATAGATTCGGTAATAGGCGGTGCTCCTCTGCCCGCAGGCTTAATATCCGGACTGGTTGCCTTGTTTAAAGACTACTTAAACGGAACAAGCGGTTTATTTGTGATGGCTTCGTTAGTTGTCGGCTTTTCTCTTATCAGGGGGCTCTTTACATTCGGCAGAATAAACACAGCCAGTGTTGCGACGGAGCGTTCGATAAAGACTCTTAGAAACAGATTGTACAATCACATTCAGCTTCTTCCCTATTCTTATCATGCAAAGGCCGAAACAGGAGATTTAATTCAGCGATGTACCTCCGATGTCGAAACCATCCGTTTGGCTCTTTATTCCCAGATAATGGACACTATAAGTGCCGTGTTTTTGATAATTTATACTATTTACCTGATGGCTCAGCTGAACACCAAACTTATGCTCATCTCATTTTTTATAATGCCTTTAACCTTTTTTTCCTCTGCAATCTTTTTTAAAAGGATACAAAGGCAGTTTAAAAAAGCCACGGAGTATGAAGCGGCAATGACAACTGCAATTCAAGAAAATTTAACGGGCATCCGTGTTGTAAAGGCTTTTACCCGCCATCAATACGAAATAGAAAAATTCATTAAGCGTAGTGAAAGATACCGAAATCAAAATTTAAAGATAAACAACAGCTTTGCCGCCTTTTGGGCCTTTTCCGATTTTCTTTCGATTGCCCAAGTTTTCGGAATAATCATTTATGGAAGTATGCTTGCCTACCGTAATGAGATAACGGCCGGCGATCTAGTCGCATTCATCTCTTATACGGGAATGTTAATCTGGCCTGTCCGTCGCTTAGGCCGAATCATAAGCAATATAGGAAAATCCTTTGTTTCGGCAAACCGTATTGAAACTATTTTAAATGAAAAGGCTGAAGAAATTTTCCCCACAGGTGAAAAACCCGAAATTAAGGGAAACATTGTTTTCGATTCCGTTTCGTTTTCATACCCTGAAACACAAAACCAAAAGATACTCGACAATGTTTCGTTTAATATCAAAAGCGGACAGACCCTTGCAATCCTTGGGCCTACAGGCTCGGGGAAAAGCTCCCTTGTGCACTTGCTTGCCCGGCTTTATGAGTATGATTCCGGTTCCATCAAAATGGACGGAAGAGAATTAAACACCATCGACAAGGGCTGGATAAGGTCGCAGGTAGGGCTCATCTTACAGGAGCCTTTTTTATACGGCAGAACTATTATGGAAAACCTCAAATTGGCAGTGCCCGATATTTCCGATTCTTCGGCCCGCCACTATTCGCAGGTTGCTTCACTGGATGAAGAAATAAACCGATTTGAAAAGGGTTATGAAACCTTGGTCGGCGAGCGGGGCGTTTCCTTGTCGGGCGGTCAAAAACAAAGGCTTGCAATAGCCAGAACCCTCATTAAAGATTCTCCCGTGCTCATCTTTGATGATTCTCTTTCGGCTGTAGATACCCAAACGGACATAAGCATCCGTTCCGCATTAAAAGAAGAAAAGGGAAATAAAACTATGATTATAATTTCGCATAGAATTTCAACTATTTGCGACGCAGACAATATAATAGTTTTAGAAGACGGAAAGATAAGCCAAGAGGGAACTCATGAACAGCTGATAGCCCAAGAAGGTTTATACAAGAGAATTTACGATATTCAAAGCTCTGTTCAAGCCGGAGCGTAATTTAAGGTAGTAAAACTTATGGAAGATTTTGACGTAGAAAATTTTATGAATTTATTATATAATAGAATTGCATCGGAGGGCATATATGACTAATACGGTTTTAGAAAAAGAAATAGCAACGCTTCCTCATGCTGCAATAAGTGAGGTTGTTGATTTTATCCGTTTGATAAAATTGAAATTTCCTGAAGATAATGCAGTTTCTGAAAAAAAATCTCTTTTTGGCGTTTGGAAAAATGAACCTTTTTATATGTCTCCGGATTTTGATGATCCTCTCGAAGATTTTTCGGAGTATATGTGATGAAGTATTTACTCGATACCCATACAATTCTTTGGTATTTATTCGGGGATCCCCGATTGCCGAAAAGTGCTAAAGATATAATTGAATCTAATGTTTGTTTTTACAGTTATGTCTCATTCTGGGAGATTTCGATAAAACAAAGTAAAAAGAAATTGGAATTTACCCGTACTGTATATGAAATAGATGACATGTGTAGACGGGCAGGGTTTATAAAACTTCCGATTACGCTTGATGATTTCAACAGAATTCGAAATCTGCCTTTTCAAGAAAATGTAAGGCATAATGATCCGTTTGATAGAATTTTAATCGCACAAGCAATTGAAAATGATTTAACAATAGTAACTGCTGACGGAAATATTCCGTTATATGATGTAAAAACTGTTTGGTAAAAGATGGAAGGTAAGTAGTATTTATGGAAGATTTTGATATAGATAAAAATAACGAAAAATTTAAAAGCGGAGTTTGGAAAAAGGTTGTAAAAGAATTCGGCTATTTTAAGGAGTTGCTTGTTCCGGGTGTTCTTTTGGGCGGTTTGACAGGAGCCTTGGATGTTGTGCAGCCTAAGATGACTAAATATGTAATAGACACCTTTGTAAAGGGGCGGGATTTAAGTAATTTTAATGCCGTAATTGCTTTTACGGGAGTATTCTTGCTGATTTCTGCTGCGGCCACCTTTTTATTTATAAAATTTGTAGGCCATTTGGAAATAAAAATGTGCCACCGCCTTAGAACAAAGTGTTTTACAAAATTGCAGTCTCTTTCCCTCTCATTTTACGATAAAAATGCCGTCGGCTGGCTTATGTCGAGGATGTCCTCCGATATAAACAAATTGTCAGGCATTGTCGCATGGGGAGTAACCGACCTCTTTTGGGGCTTTTGTATGATGATGACTGTAATAGTTGCGATGTTTGGCGACAGCCCTCGGCTTGCCCTCATAGGCTTAATGACCCTTCCCATAATCGTCATTTTCAGTATTTATCTGCGGGGAAAAATTTTAAAAGCCCAAAGGCGTGTGCGTAAGATAAATTCTCAGTTGACTGCCTCCTACAATGAAGACATTCAAGGTGCTAAAACAACTAAGACCTTGGTGAGAGAAGAATTAAATGCAAAGGAGTTTGTGTCCAAAACCGAGGAGATGAAAACAGCTTCTATCAAGGGTATTTTAATTTCGTCTGTTCTTATGCCGACCGTTCAACTAATCGGAGCTGTAGGCACAGCCCTCATGGTCATTTATGGAGGAATGTCTGTTGTTTCCGGTGCCATCACAATAGGCTTGCTTGTTGCATTTTTTTCTTATGTTACACAGTTTAATGCTCCCTTGGCGGAAGCAGCCGACCTCTTTGCAGAATTTATTTCGGCTCAGGCTGCGGCCGAGCGTATCTTCGGCCTTCTTGAAGAGGAGTCCGAGATTAAGGACAAGGAAGAAGTTATCAAAAAATACGGCACCACACTTTGTCCCACAGATGAAAAAAGACCATCTATTAACGGCGGCGTAAAATTTGAGGATGTTTCTTTTTGGTACAAAGAAGGAGAGCCGGTATTGAGCGGTTTTGACCTTGAAGTTGAAGCCGGGCAGACCATAGCCTTGGTCGGAGCTACGGGAGCCGGAAAATCCACCATCGTCAATCTTTTTTGCCGGTTTTATGAACCTAAGAGCGGCCGTATCCTTGTGGACGGCATAGATTACACCGATATGGGTGAAAGCTGGATTCACGAAAACCTAGGCTATGTGCTTCAGTCTCCCCATCTTTTTTCGGGAACGATTGCAGAAAATATCAGGTACGGAAAATTGGATGCAAGCGATGAAGAAATTATAGAAGCTGCAAAACTTGTCGATGCCCATGATTTTATAGTAAAAATGGAAAAGGGTTATGATACTGAAGTAGGCGAGGGCGGAAGTCTTCTTTCCACGGGCCAAAAGCAGCTTATTTCTTTTGCTCGCACCTTGGTAAGAAATCCCCGCCTTTTTGTTCTGGATGAAGCAACCTCTTCTATCGATACCGAAACCGAGCAAAAAATTCAAAAAGCCATAACTACAGTTTTATCGGGACGCACCTCCTTTGTTGTTGCTCATAGATTGTCGACAATAAGAAATGCAGATAAGATAATCGTTGTTGAAGGCGGAAAGATGATTGAGTGCGGTAATCATGAAGAACTGATGAAGAAAAAGGGGCATTATTACGAGCTTTACACCAATCAATTTATCAGTGAAGAGCAAAGATCTCTCAATATAAAGAGTTAAAATATTCTTATCTTGTAGTTGTCTTTTTACAATTATAAGTGTATAATGGAGAGAGGAGGAATTGAAAATGCAAAGACTTTACTCGAAGATATTTATCGCAATTTTATGCACGGCTTTTGTTTTAGGCTGTAAATCGACTCCGAAACAGGCTTCCGATGTTTCATCAGGACCCGGAAAGATATCTATTAATTCGGTTACATGGATGATAGAAAGATTGGATACTTCAATATGGAATGGAACACTTAAAGGAAACGGAGAGATGTTTGTAAGCTTTTTTATCAAATACGACGGTTCCTTTGATACAAATGATGTCCGAAAACTATTGGTTGAATCTCCTGTAGACATGTGGATATTAAATGCCGCCCAGCTTGAAAAGATAACCGAAATAGACGATAAAGCTAAGATAGCATCCGTAAAGCGGCTCCAATGCGGACTGGGAGCGGGTTCTGTAGCTCTAGGAAAATGGAAATTCACTCTTACCGATGTTAATGGTAATAAATATGAGCAAATTCTTGATATTACCGGCTTCGAAAAAAAAGCTCAAGATAAGACTATCGAAGCCAAGGCAGAAGAAGGCAGCCTAGCTGACGTTGAAGCGCCGAAAGAGGAGATAAAAATGATTGTTCCTCAGGTCTCGGCAAAAAATGAAATAGCAGCTCTTTCGGTTCCTGTAATAAAATCCGTTTCTAAAGATTCCGATTCAATAGAAATTTTCTTTTCGGTAAATGATGAACGCGTAAAAAACGGTTATTTTTGGTTCGATGTGCCGGGAGAAAAATACTATAAAGATTCGGGCTCAATGGTAGATGCTTCGGGTAAACCTGTAAACGGATGCAGAGTTTTTTCAAAAGACGGAAAGGACTGCCGATATATCTTGCGTAAAGATGACTCCAACTCGGAGTGGTTTAACAAGATAACGGCCTGTTTCTTTGTGGTATCCGATACAAATCGGGTGTCCTCTCCTTGGGAAGAAAGAAACAGAGCCGTAAGTGCCAAGGCTGAAGTCAAATAAATTATTTTAAGAGGAAAAGATGAAAAAGAGATTATATAAGTCATCGAGCAACAAGAAAATTTTAGGTGTTTGTGCAGGACTCGCCGAGTATCTGGGAGTTGATCCTGTTCTAATCAGATTATTGTGGATTATATTTGCCTTGTTTGTAGGTTCAGGTGTAATTGTCTACATAATAGCAGCTATCATCATGCCTTATGATACAGAAATCAAAGATGATGATGAAACTTATGAGTATGCTCCGCGTGACTGATTGATTTTAATGCCGACTTAAAAGCTAAAAAAGCCGTTCGTTGAGAACGGCTTTTTTTTATTCCAAATTACGCGAGTCATAGTTCGGATAGGCTTCATGCTTTCTGCGGGCTTCGGTGTAAAGCAAAGCTTCAATGCTTTTAAAAAGAACTTCCCCCTTTTTAAAAAAGCCTAATCTTTTTTTGTTAGTTTTTAAAAAAGCATCGAACCATGCAGCGGTTAATTCGGCATAAAGATTGAATGCTTTTTCGTCATATCCTCCTGAAAGAGGTGTTTTGTAAATATCCAGGGCTCCGTTATGTTTTATATCTTTAAAGGATAAAAAGCAGGCCGGAATTTCTTCATTTAGGTTTTTAAAGAAACGGTAACTCTTTTCGGGGTAAGCCGTCTTATCAACCTCGGATGTCAAAAATAAAGCGGCGCCTTTAATTTGCTGAAATGTGTCGCCCAATTCTTCATTGGCGCTTCCTACTGCTTCCACAATAAAAGACGATCCGTTATAAGGATGAATTGCGGCGAGGGCTTTGATTTGCGGTGTAAAATTTGCGTAATAAAGTGAAGCTGCTCCTCCCATCGAATGGGCCAATATGCCTGCATTTTCCGTATCGATTAGCCCGTATAGATCGTGTTCGGGGTCTTCCGTTTTTTTCTTTATTAGTTCGTAGGCCGCAGAAAAGGCCGGAAGCCAGTCTTTAGGAAGTTCTTTTTTCTTTGAGGTAAAAACCGCAACTGCATAGCCTTCTGAAGCGAGACGGCGCCCCATCGATAAAAATGCATATTTAGAATTATTCCAGCCATGAGTGATTAGGATTAGAGGATACTTTCCTTCTTTTTTTGGAAGGTAGACGGTAATTTGCCCTTTTAAATTTTTCTTGTCGGAAAGGCTTTTGTCAATCCGGTTGTCTTGTACCAATTCAGTATAGACGTGATTAAAACCTGCACGTTTTTCATCATTATAAGCTCTTATCTCATAAACCTCTTCGGCGCTCTGTTGTTCGTTATCTGCGTAGAAAGGTAAAGAAAAGAGACTCAATAATAATACAAAAATAATACTTCGAGCTTTCATAAAAATTGATTAAAAGAATTTTTTATGATCTTCTGCTGCCCTTACAAGGCCGTCTACCAGCCCCGGTTCCATACTGGAGTGTCCGCCGAATACTACTATGTTCAAATTAGATTTAGGTAATTTTTTATGTAGTTTATAAGCGGAAAATGGAGGGCAGTCCATATCGTATCTTCCTTGAACTATGGTAGAGGGAATATCCTTAATTTTATCGCAGTTGTTTAAGATGTAGTTATCGTCTTTAAAAAAGCACTTGTGCAAAAAGTAATGACATTCTGCCTTGGCCATAGCTAAGGCTTCTTCATCGCTCATATTGTAGACACCGGGGAAAAGGCACACGAGGGCAGATTCCCAACGGCTCCACCTATGGGCGGCTTCAAGGGAAAGTTTTTTATCTTCTCCGAAGAGGCGTTTTGAATAAGCCCTTACCATAGAGCTTTTTTCTTCTTGCGGTATAAAATTTTGGTAGGCTTCAAAATCTTCAGGGAAGAATTTGGATGCTCCTCCTTCTTCATATATCCAATCTATTTCTTGTTGAGTTCCTAAAAAGATTCCTCTTAAAATTAAGGAGACGACCTTATCGGGATGGGCTATTGCATAGATTAGGGCAAGGGTGCTTCCCCAGCTTCCGCCGAAGACCATCCATTTGTCTATACCCAAGTGTCCGCGAAGTTTTTCTATATCTTCCACAAGATTTTCCGAGGTGTTTTCTTTCATCTCGCAAGGCGGTAAACTTTTTCCTGCTCCGCGCTGGTCAAACAAGACTATTCGGTAAAATTCTGGATCAAAGTACTGGCTTGCAACGGGAATACAGCCTCCTCCCGGTCCTCCGTGCAAAAAGACTACGGGTCTTCCCTTGGGGTTGCCGTATTGTGCATAATAGATACTGTGTATGTCCGAGACCTTTAAAAAGCCTTCATCAAAAAGCGGTGTTTTTTCGTATAAGATTTTCATAGATTACCTCATTGCATTTATAATAGACCTTTTGCTGCATAAATTCAAGATGATGTTTGTTTATAGATTTTTATACTTGTATTTCCTGTTGAAATGGGTTTATGAGGGTAATACCTTGATATTTTTGTCCGGAATTTAAATCTTCGGATATAATTAATTTACAATTAGTTTTTTCTGCAGCAGCAATAATTAATGAATCCCAAAAAGATAACTGTGATTCTATACTTATGTTTATAGCATTTTCTATTAATTGTAAATCACTTGCTATAATTTCCATATTCTTAAAATTATGAACTATATTTTTTATAAGATTTTTGTCTATGTTTAATTTTTTGGTTGCAGCAACATAGAATTCATTTATTACCTGCGTAGATATTACCGGCGTATTTTCATAAATTACCTTTCGTAATATATTGCGTGCTTTATTCATTTTAACATTGTCTCGATTGTCAAGTGCGTAAACAAGTATATTTGTATCAATAAATATTTTATTCACAGTATAACTCATCCCTTGTCCATTGTTTTTTTTCTGTAGAAATATAAACTTTATCCATTAAAGAAAATGTATCATCCAGCCATTCGTTTTTTTGATGGTGAATTGTTTGCTCAAGTAATTTACGAATTAGGCTATTAAAAGAAATATTTTGATTTTTAGCATATTCTTGTCCGGCTGTGAATATATCTTCATCAAGACTTAATGTTATATTTTTCATTTCAACCCTCCTGTGATTAATTATATATGATTTTTCTGAAAAAAACAAGATTTTCTCCTGATTTATCGTTATCATGAGGCTGTGCTAATTAATTTTTTTTCTCTGCCTTGAATAATTTTTGCTTTTATATTACACTGACCGGCAATGCCGAAAAAAACTTTTTTAAATTTACCTCAAGAAAAGCAGCGAAGAATCCTCGAAACATGTAAAAAGGAATTTGAAGAAAAGCCTCTTTTTCAGGCAAGTGTTTCGGATATCGTAAATACTCTGGGGATAGCCCGGGGGAGTTTTTATCAGTATTTTGAAAATTTGGAAGAATGTTTTTTTACGATTTTGAGCTCAGAAAACATGGATGTCCATGCTCTTTTTCAAGGTGCCTTGAGAGAAAACGATAACGATTTTTTTAATGCCCTTCTAAGATACGGCGAGATTCTTTCAAAGGAGCTTTATAAACCGTCAAAGCGGAATTTATACAGAAACCGCTTTCTTTATTGGACTCCCGACTTGGATAAGGCTTGGCTTGAATACAGGAAGAAAAACCTCCAAACTGAAAAGGTTGCCGAGATGGAAAAGATATATTTTTCAAACCTAAAAAAAAGTTCTCTTTCCCTTTCGACCCATGAAGATATAAAGGAACTTATCGAATACACCAAGGCCATTATTCATAACCTTATATCCCGCTCCTTTATCGAAAATTGGGAACCGGAAGAATTTGTTGAGCACTTTCGAAAACAAATAATGTGGATGAAAAACGGGCTTAAGGGCGGGGAGTGATTTTTTATTCCTTATACAGCTCCAACTCCACAAGTTCATCATTTTCCATGATAAACGGTTTTGCCGTAGTTTCGTCATGGTAGTGCTTATATTTTAAAAACAAATAATTATAGCAATCTTCTTTTTGGGCAAATTTTACTGCTTGATAAGGTTCTGAAAAAGAAAGTTTTTCTATAAATAAAAGTGCTCCCTTGTTTTCGAGCAATACACCGGCATGTCCTATAAAAAGATAGTCGCCGTCCAAGTTATCATGGAGGACAACCGAAAGCATTTTTGCATTTTTATCGAAGCTTATGTTTTTAAAATGTTCTTTCATCTTTTGGGCATGAGTACTGATATCCTTAGTGTTTTCGGTTTTTACCCTCGAAAATAATTGTTTAAACCTTTCGGTGTCATCGTCATTAAATATGTGTCCTAAAGCTATAGCGTCCTTATCCAAAAATAAAAGAGAATCGTCGATTGAAGATTTTTTAATTTCGATATTATCCTTTAAGAGCATAAAGGTATTGATTCGGCAATTTGTTCCTATAAAATCACCTTTTTTGGATGACCACAACTCTTCGATTTTTTGCTCATCATACTCAGGCTGCTTTTCTTCAAAACCCTTTGTCAAGCCGGTTCTTTCTATCGTTTCATTGTAATCGATAACTCCTTTGATAAAAGTTTCTGCATTTTTACTGTCCAGATTTGCATTTAAAGCAGTTTTTACTTCTTCTAAACTTTCATCGCCGCTCATGTTTGAAAATAAAGGTTTATTTTTCTGACATGATACAAATACAATAAAAATGGCCAAAATCAATGCTAATATTTTTTTCATTATTGCCTCCCAGTTTAGTAAAACCTAATTATACTATGTAAGTATATAATATTTTTATTTTTTAGTATATTGCCTTAATATTTTTTTAATAAATTTCAAAAATCTCCATAAACCGGAGAAGGAGCCTCTACCCACGGTATAAAAACTGTTGTCCAAAATTATTTTGTTTTTTTTGCAGTTATAGGTTGGACAAATACAAATTTCCATGATAGACTATTTGTTATAGAGTATCTCACGAAAGTAAATTTAGGAGGAAATCTATGGACAATTATTTGAACATTGCGAACTCTTGGGTTTTATGGCTTGCAGGTTTTCCGTTATTGATTACGGTATTGTTCCAGGCTATAATTTTTAGCAAAAAAGCAAAAGACGCTGCTAAAATTGTCGGCTTAAGTGATGCCGATGTACGGAAATCTTTCCGTATCGGTATGACCTCTTCTATCGGCCCGGTTTTGGGCGTTTTTATTGTAATGCTGGGCTTAATGTCGGTAATAGGCGGCCCCCTTGCATGGATGCGTCTTTCTATTATAGGGGCAGCTTCAACGGAACTTGCAGCGGCACAAATGGCGGCTCAAGCCCAAGGTATTGATTTATCAAGTCCCGATTACGGCTTAATAAATTTTGCAAATGCTACATGGGTTATGGCTTTAAATGGAAGTGCGTGGCTTTTTGTAACGGGCTTATTCTCCGATAAAATGAATATCCTGTCAAACAAAATATCACGGGGTGATCCTGCCAAATTAGCTATTTTAATGGTTACTGCAATGAGCGGAGCTTTCGGCTTTTTATTCAGTAACGAAATAACAAAGTCGCTTCGATCCTTAAAAGGAAAAAATTATCCGGCTATTGCAGCTGCCGTATCCGCAGCTCTTCTCATGGTTGTATTTGAAAAACTCGGAAACAAATATCCTAAATTAAAAGAATACAGCTTGGGAATCGTTATGCTCCTTGCAATGGTAATTGCAATGATATTTAAAGACGTAATTTTAAAATAAGGAGAAGATAAATGAGTGACGAATTATATGAAAAAACTTTTACAAGGCCTATAATAAGATATGGAAGATTTACAAATCTGTTATCCTTGGCTCTTTGCTTTATACCTTCTATTCTTGTTTGGAGTGTTTATGGGGTAAAACCGTCAACACACGATATATTGACCGGCTGGGGTTTAGTAGCTTCAGTATATGCAATTTATGCTATTGTTGAACCTATAAGCTATTTCCCCATACTCGGCTTACCCGGAACATACATGGCTTTTCTTTCAGGCAACATCGGAAACGTCCGTTTACCGACTTCCGCAGTTACACAAGAAGCTGTCGGTGTCGAACCCGGAACAAAAAAAGCCGAAATAGTTTCTACCCTCGGCATTGCAGGCTCGATAGTTACCAACCTTATAATCGTAACTATTGCCGCGGTGGGAGGCTCTGCATTAATGAGCATCTTCCCCAAAAAAGTATTGGAAGCCTTTGCTTATGTTTCACCTGCAATCTTCGGAGCCATATTCGGAATGTTTGCCGTTAAAAATATTAAATACGGAATCTTTGCTTTTGTTTTGGCTATGGCCTTATTAAACATTGTAAAAATACCTGTATATGTAATGATACCGGCCTGTGTATTCGGAACAGTCGCTTTCGGTTTTTTAACTTATAAAAAACCTAAGACTGAAGAACAAGTTTGATTTTAATTAAGGAGGAAAAAGTGGATATATTAAAAAAGGTAAAAGAAATAGAAAAAGATATAATTTCATGGCGCCGCCATTTACATCAAAATCCTGAAGTCGGTTTCGAGCTTTCAAATACAATAGATTTTGTATGCAAAAAACTGGATGAGTTTGGAATTGAGTATGACAGAAATGCGGCAAGGAGTGCCGTTATAGGTTATATTCACGGTGCGGAAAAAGGAGATGTCATCGCTTTGCGTGCAGATATGGATGCCCTTCCTGTTTGCGAAGCTACGGGGCTTGAGTTTTCTTCTAAAAATTCTTTTATGCATGCCTGCGGTCATGATGCTCATACTTCAATATTGCTCGGAACCGCGAAAGTATTAAGTGAAGCACGGAATGAATTTAAAGGAACCGTTAAGCTTATCTTCCAGCCTGCAGAAGAATTGGGAACAGGTTCGGTAGACATCTGCGAAAAGGGAATTCTTGATGATGTAAAAGAAATTCTAGGTCTTCATGTCGGCTGCATAAGCGATGAGGTAAAACCGGGCGAATTTCTTTTTGCAAAAGGACCGATGATGGCATGTATGGATAAATTTTCGATTAAGGTTAAGGGAATAGGTGCTCACGGAGCTTATCCGTCGCTCTCGGTAGACCCTGTTGTAATAGGCTCTCACATAGTCGTTGCAATACAGGAAATATTGGGGCGAGAGATACATCCCACGGAACCGGCTGTAATAACGGTTGGACAATTCCATTCAGGTTCGGCGTTCAACATAATTCCGCCTGAAGCCTATCTTGAAGGTACTGTACGGGCAGTAACAAATGAAACAAGGGAATTGATAGCGAAACGGATTGAAGAAGTCGCTTCCGGTATTGCAAAAACTTTTAGGGGTTCAATAGAATATCAATTCTTTAGACAGCCGCCTCCTCTTATAAACGATTCTAAGGTTACCGATAAGGCTATGGAAGCCGCCAAAGAACTTTTTCCGAATGACGTTAAGCTTATGCAGCGTCCCGTTATGGGCGGAGAAGATTTTGCTTGGTACTTGGAAAAAGTTCCGGGTTCATTTATCTTCTTGGCAACGCCTTCACCTATTGAAGGAAAAGTTTGGCCTCACCACAATCCCAAATTCGCCCTAGATGAATCGCAGTTTTATCGAGGAACAGCTCTCTTTGTAGCTTATGTACTGAAGGAACTGGGTAAATAATTTTTTGCTTATTTGCTGTTCATAAACTTAGCAAAAACTAAAATCCTAAAGCCGTTTTAAACTTAAATATTTAAGACGGCTTTTTTTATTTTAATTAAAATGTTATAATTATTTTTATCAGGCAGCACATGAAACAGCTTATAAAAATTTTAATTGTAGAAGACGACTCAACAATAGCTTTAGGTTTAAAAAAGAATTTGGAGCAATGGAGCTTTGATGTGCGTTGTGCAAAAAATTTCAATAATATTTTGGAAGAGTTTGAAGACTATGCTCCCTCCCTCGTCATAATGGATATAGGGCTTCCCGCCTTTAACGGTTATCACTGGTGTTCCGAAATCAGAAACAAGTCGCAGGTTCCCATTATCTTTTTATCTTCCCGCAACGATAAAATGGACATTGTGATGGCTATGCAAATGGGCGGCGATGATTATATCGAAAAGCCTTTTGACATAGATGTAACCGTTGCAAAGATTCAAGCCGTTATCAGGCGGACATATCAATTTACCGCTTCGATGAATGAAGTAAACTTTGCAGGAACCGTTTTAAATTTGAGCACCCTCACTCTTGCATACAACAACAAAACCGTTTTATTGACTGCAAACGAAATTAAAATTTTAAAATGCCTTTACTTGGCGCAAGGCGAATTTGTTTCACGCGAAAAAATCATGGATGTACTTTGGCAAAACAATCAATTTGTGGACGATAATACCCTCTCGGTAAATATTACCCGCTTGCGCAAAAAACTGGAGAGTGCGGGACTTTTTAATTTTATCGAAAACAAAAAAGGTTTGGGGTATAAACTAAATGAAAATCACGGAAGCCGGTAAGCTAAAAATAAACATAATTATAAAAAGTTTTTTTAAAGACAATTTCCTCTTTATATTTACCCCCTCTCTTTTAATCCTTGTGCAAGTGTTCATCCTATATTTAAGCAATGCCGAAAAAGGGCTCGCATCTTATATAAGCTCATTAAGTATTTCTATTTTAATTATTTTTATAATATTAAAATTTATTTTTTATTACCGTAAAAATACGGATTATTTTGATCTTTTGGAAAACTGCGAAATAAACTCGGGAGAAATATCTTTAAATGATGACAGGCTCGATTCAATGCATGGTTTATCCTTATCTCAAATCATTGCACTAATCAAAATAAAAAAAATACTTTTAGAAAAAGAAGATTCGATTTACGAAAACCGGAAAATGCTCATCGATCAAAACGATTATTTTTCCCTTTGGATTCATCAAATAAAAACGCCTATTACTTCTATAAATATTTTATTGCAAAATATGAACTCTTCGAAAGATGAAATCTTTGAAATAAAAAAAGCTCTTTTAAACATAGACAATTATACTCAGATGGCACTGCATTATTTAAAACTTCAAAGGCCTGACAGAGATTTGGATTTTTCCGATTTTAATTTAAATGATATTTTACAAAACATCTTCCGCAAATACAGAAGCATTTTTATTTATAAAAATATAGAGCTTAATTACAAAGCGTGCAATCTGAATATTATAAGCGATCCTGTTCTTTTTGAACTTATGGTTGAGCAAATAGTTTCCAACAGCTTAAAGTACTGCGGAATAGAAGGCAAAAAAGGAATTTTAAGCATCTATATTGAAAATCAAAATCCTTCGGTTCTTGTAATCGAAGACAACGGAATCGGAATAAGTCCTTCCGACCTCCCTAAAATTTTCGATAAGGGCTATTCGGGTTTAAACGGGCGTTTATCGGAAAAGGCTACAGGTATCGGGCTTTACCTTGCGCGGGAAATAGCCGGAAGACTAAACTGTGAGCTTAGTATAGATTCTGTTCAAGGTGAATGGACTAAGGCAAAAATTAAACTTGGAGGAGAAGTTTTAGAGCATCTCTAAAAATCCAACAAGATTTTTAAATATGCCTTTCATCCTTACAAAAATGTAAGTCAAAAAAACAAAATGTAAGACTCCGTCAATGCAGCCATTTTCTTTTTTTTATATAATACTCATACTTAAATTTGTTTGGAGGTTTATTTTAAGCGGTAGAGATACTACCGCTTAAAAACACGCGCTTTATTGTATGCCGTTTTTCGTTTTACTGCGAAACGGCAGCAATTCATCAATCCTCAATTGTTGATACAATCTGCGGTTGATAAATTTATATGGAGGTGTTTTTATGGAAACATTGCTTGACGTTAAAAATATTCAAAAAATTTATAAGTCCCGATTTTCAAAACAGGGAACGGTTGCCTTGCGCGATGTAAGTTTTTCGGTAAATAAAAATGAATTTACGGCTATTATGGGCGAATCGGGTTCAGGAAAAACAACCTTACTCAATTTGCTTGCCGCCTTGGATAAGCCTTCTTCCGGGGAAATATTTTTGCAAGGGGAACCCGTATCCAAAATAAAGGGGAAAGATATTTCGGCTTTTAGGCGGAATAAATTAGGCTTTGTATTTCAAGATTATAATCTTTTGGATCAATTTTCAGTAAAGGATAATATCTTACTTCCTCTTGTACTTTCAAATTATCCGATTGATGAAATGAATAAAAGGCTCCTTCCCCTCGCAGAAAAATTGAGGATTTCGGACATTCTCGAAAAGTACCCTTATGAGATTTCGGGCGGCCAGTGCCAAAGAGCGGCAGCTGCAAGGGCCTTTATTACACGGCCTGAGCTCATCTTGGCAGATGAACCTACAGGCGCCCTCGATTCAAAGTCTTCCGATATGCTTTTGGAAACTTTTACGCATATGAATGAAGAAGGACAGACCATCATAATGGTAACCCACAGTGCACGGGCTGCAAGCTATGCAAAGCGCGTTTTATTTTTGCGTGACGGAAATATCTATTACGAAATATACAAAGGCGATATGGGGCAGGCTGTCTTTAGGGAAAGGATCAATGAAGGTCTTTTTATGATGAACCGCAGCAGTATTTAGTAACAGTGAGGAACATGTATGAAACTTAATTTTTATTTTCAACTTGCTAAAAAAAATATTTCGACAGGCGCAAAAACTTATATTCCATATATTTTTGCCTGCTCTCTTTCGATAATGATGTTCTCGATTATGTATACTCTTTCAAAAGATGCCTTTACTCAAAAATTAGGCGGACTTAAAGCTTTGATGGAATTCGGTGTTATAATAGTCGGCTTTTTTTCGATGATTTTTATCTTTTACGGGAATAAGTTTTTAATTAAAAACAGGGTAAAGGAAATAGGGCTTTATACTATTTTGGGACTTGAAAAAAAACACATTGCAGGCGTCCTGTTTTTTGAATTTCTTGCCTGCTATTTTTTAAGTATGCTTTTCGGAGCAATAGGCTCCATGCTTTTCGGAAAATTATGCTTTTTAATTTTATTTAAGTTAAGCGGGATTCCTTCAAAAATAAACTACAGTCTTTCGCTTACATTTTTAAAACCGGCAAGCATTGTATTCTTTTGTTTTTTTATAATAAATTATCTTTATAATTTAAAAAAGATAAGCCTTTTAAATCCTATTCAGTTTTTAACCGAATCAAAAAGCGGAGAAAAAAGATCAAAATATTTACGCTTAAAAACTTTTCTCGCACTTTTTTTTGCCGGTGCGGGTTATGTTCTTTCAATTTTAAGTTTTAATCCTATAACCGCCTTAAAAAATTTTTTACCTGCCGTTATTCTTGTAATTGCAGGAACCTTTTTTCTCTTTGAAAGTATTACCGTTTTTATTTTAAATAAAATGAAAAAGCGCAAGTCCTATTACAAACCTGCAAAATTTATTTCCGTTTCGGGAATGATTTACAGAATGGGACAGCATGCAAAGGGTTTGGCGAGTATCTGTATTTTGCTTACAATGATTTTACTTTCATTGGCTTCGGTAAGCAGTATTTATATGGCAAGCCGAAAAATAGTATCCAAGTCTTTTGTCCGCAATCATTTATTGGATAGAGTTTTTAACAAAACGGATGCGGAGCTTCAAAATAAAGAAAAGGTAATTGCAGATATAAAAGAAATAGGAGCTGAACATAAAATAGAAACAAATGATTTTTTATATGTAAGATATTTTCACGGAATTGTAAATATGAGCGCGAATATTTTTTATGAAAATGCCGATTCATATTTTTCGCGCACCGGTGTTCAGCTTGTGCTGTGCAGTTTTGATGATATTAAAAATATCTTTCCTAAGGACTTATATAAAAAACTGACGGAAATCGGTACACGGATGGGCGATGATGAGGTTTTTATTTTTTGTAATGATAATCAAATTGATTATACGCGTCCCTTACAAATCGGCAAAAGAAGTGTTAAGCCCAAAAAACTTGAAGCCGAATTTGTTTCCGTAATAAAAAACTATCCGTATGTTCCGTATTCTCCGTTGCCGCATATAAACATTATAGTTAAGGATGCGGCAAAGCTCGACCTTATTAAAAATGAATTAAACATAGTAAAAGAAAATGCAAGGGGCGGATTTAAAAATAAAAAAACGCTTGCACTTGCGGAATCCTTTTTTTGGAATACTTCTGCCGATAATCTGAGCATTCCTGCAAGCTACAGTAAAGCCCTTCAAGAACTGGCGAAGTCTTTGGATGCAGGGCTTGTGTACAGCGATAAATTTCTGGCTTATAAGGAAAGAAGAGAATTTGACGGAACTTTTTTATTTTTAGGCGCTTTTTTAAGTTTGATGTTTTTAATATGGCTCATTCTCATCATGTACTTTAAACAAATTTCCGAAGGATTGGAAGACAGAAGACGCTGGCAAATAATGCTCAAAATAGGAATGGATTCTTCTTTAATTAAAAAAACGTCACACGCCCAGCTTGTTTGGCTCTTTGTGCTTCCCGTTTTGGTTTCGCTGGTTCATTGCTTTTTTGCTTCTCCCCTGTTTACCCAGCTCTTATTTGCCTTCGGTCTTTTTAACAAGATAGTTTTTTTTGCCGCCCTGTTTTTAAGCGGGGGCTTTACCCTGATTTTATATTTGGTTTTTTATAAGATTACTTCGAGTAAGTATAATAAAATTATCGGATAGCATAAAGGCTGTTCCGTTTTGGAACAGCCTTTGGCTATAATGAGAATCATGAGGGCATATCTAAAAACCTTGTTGGATTTTTAGAAGTTCCATTTGTATCATGGCTATTTATCCAAAACAGCTACATTATTTTTCCATATTTATAGATTAAATCACTTGCCAAATCAATTCTGTCATTCCAATATACACACGTGCGGCTTTCATCTAAAGCAAATTGCTTCCATAGTCCTTGAATAGTTTTCAAATCTTTAAAATCAGGGATTTGTGCTATATCTTCCGAAACATCATATAAAACGGTTTTCCCATCATCAAAGAGAACTTCTAATTTATAATCATTTTTATCTTTAATTGATTTTATTCTTGGTATCATTTATTACTCCAATGGCGGTAGTTTTGAAATTATTTGAGTATCCCACATTTCTTGAAGTTTTTATCATTCAATTGCAGCAATTCCTTTACTAAAGCTGCGGCTTTTAACGGTAGATCTCCATATGTCATTTCATGAGTTTTTAAATCGAAAATCCCAACATATTCACCATACAATGCATGAATATGAGGGGGGGGGCATGTTCTTTTGGTTTGAAAAACATCTTAATTATAATTCCATAAAACCTGGAAATCTCCGGCATTTTAAACCTCTATTTTTTATTTCCGGCCCGGCGGGCTCTGCACATACCACATATTAGGTATATAATAATCAGCAAAAGAAGTACCTTTTTTATCCGGTAGAGTTCGTATTTGCTCAATTAACATATCATAGGACATAAGCCAGCCTCCTTATTTTAATCATATCATGAAAACCGCCGGATTTCAATCTAACCTGTACAACACAAATCCGAAAAACTGCCGCTTTGGAGCAGTCTTTATTCGTGCGGGTGGTTTAATACCTGCCGTTTCTCTGCCCGTTTCTCGGCTACGCTCTGTGTCGGGGTATGTTTATTGTATTTCAACACTCCTGAGGCTTGAATTTGTGTAGCTCGGTAGCCAGTTTTTATCTTTTATTACTTTAAGTTCTTCAGCAGTAAAGTTCCTATAGTTGCCCTCGGTTATGACTATTATTTCAGTGTAAAGAATACATTTTCCTGTATTCTTCCCGCTTCTGTCCGATAAGTCTTTAAATAGCTTTGTAAAAGCCTCTTTATTAAGCTGATTGTCCCCGCAATCTAGCTCGTGCAAAGAGGTTAAGCCCTGTACATTAAGCTCCGTAAGCTGATTGTCCCTGCAATCTAGCTTTTGCAAAGAGGTACAGCCCTGTACATTAAGCTCGGTAAGCTGATTGCCGCGGCACGACAGCCATTGCAAAGGCAAACCCTGTACATTAAGCTCCGTAAGCTGATTGCTGCCGCACGACAGCACTTGCAAAGGCAAACCCTGTACATTAAGCTCCGTAAGCTGATTGCCGCGGCACGACAGCCATTGCAAAGGCAAACCCTGTACATTAAGCTCCGTAAGCTGATTGCCGTCGCAATCTAGCTTTTGCAAAGGCAAACCCTGTACATTAAGCTCCGTAAGCTGATTGAAGCCGCAATCTAGATCTTGCAAAGAGGTACAGCCCTGTATATTAAGCTCCGTAAGCTGATTGCCGCTGCACCACAGCCTTTGCAAAGGCAAACCCTGTATATTAAGCTCCGTAAGCTGATTGCCGCTGCACCACAGCCTTTGCAAAGGCAAATCCTGTACATTAAGCTCCGTAAGCTGATTGCTGCCGCACGACAGCCCTTGCAAAGAGGTTAAACCCTGTACATTAAGCTCCGTAAGCTGATTGCCGTCGCACTCCAGCGTTTGCAAAGGCAAACCCTGTACATTAAGCTCCGTAAGCTGATTGCCGCCGCACCACAGCCATCGCAAAGGCAAACCCTGTACATTTAGCTCGGTAAGCTGATTGTCGTCGCACGACAGCCCTTGCAAAGGCAAATCCTGTACATTAAGCTTGGTAAGCTGATTATACTTGCACGACAGCCATTGCAAAGGCAAACCCTGTACATTAAGCTCCGTAAGCTGATTGTCGTCGCAATCTAGCTTTTGCAAAGGCAAACCCTGTACATTAAGCTCGGTAAGATTATTACCGCTACAGTCCAGTTTTATGATTTTTCCTTTTAAAACAACTTTTTCACCTCTTGCATGCAGGACGGTTTTATTGTCCCTGCCTCTGTCCCAGTCCCGGCTGCTTGCAAGAGCGGTTTCCGTACAGCCTTCCACAGTTATTGCGGAGCCGTCTTCGGTTTCCGCCATTATTGTAATTTCCCTGTTATCGGAAAGGATAAGAACCGCAGTGTTTTTTGCCGCATTTTCACAGATTGCCGGCATACAGGCAAGCATTGCCGATACCAAGACGGTAAAAACCGCAGTTATAAATTTACGTTTTTTCATCTTTAACCTCCAAGTTATTCGTGCGGAGGGTTTAATACCCGCCGTTTCTCGGCCCGTTTCTCGACTACGCTCTGTGTCGTAACAAAGGGTATTAAAGCCGGCTGCAACCGCCTCGTCAAAAATGTACATCCTTGTACATTTTTGACTTACGAGTTTTGCAACGCAAAACTCGCTACTGCATGGAACCAGCGGCATCCGTGCCGGATCGCATATACAATGCGAAACATTGAGCATTGTACCCCCGATGCTTAGCGTCGGGGTTGTTGATTTTGCCCGAAGCTATTCCAAATCCAAAATCGATAAGTTCTTCTTGAGTATAGTGTAAATCAATTCCGTTTATTTTAAGAAAAACCAACGATAGATGAATACCGATTCTCTTATTTCCATCTAAAAAAGGATGATTTTTTATGATCGAATAGCAAAGTTGAACCGCTTTATCTAAAATCTCAGGATATAGTTCCCTCCCATCAAAAGTTTGAAATACTGATTTTAAACTTGAATCTAAAAGATTGAATTCTCGAATGCCGTCTATTCCCCCTGTCTTTGCAATTAAAGATGAATGAATTTTTAAAACTTGTGCTTCAGAGAAGAAATTCATTTTGCCAATTCCTGATAGGCTTTCATATTTTTGGTAATTATTGAATCGGAAATTTCAAATAACTGCTTGTCAGAAATGGTGTTACAACAATTCTCTTCATCTAAAACGGTAATTATTACCCTCCGCCCATTATATTGTTCAAGTTCACTATCTTGTACATAGACCGTGTTACCTTTAACTATTCCTGTTGTTGCAAACATAAATCACCTCAATGTTTTACTATAGCACGTTTTTCAATTATTTTCCACCGATAAAACAGGCGTTACTTTCCCCTGCACTTCTTTAGAGCTTTTTTTATGTCCTTGATTGCCCAATTGTAATGGCTTGAAGTTGCGGACACGCAATAGCTTCCGAGGGTTGCCGTTCCCGTCCAATCAAAATATTTTTTTGAAAAAAGCTCGTCACTGGAAAAAGTTTCGATGAGTTTCATAACTTCTTTGTGCGTTTTTTTAAGCATTTTTTCGGCATCGGCGTACGGCGTGCTTTGATGTTTTTTCCAAAACTCAACATTCATTTCAGGATAAGTTCTCCGGTTATACGGTGCGGGTAAAAAGGCAGACGGCTTACCTTTCGTATTGGATTTTATCCAATTTGATAAAAGGCAGTGCCATTCATAAAGATGAACCAACACATCTCGTACATTTTTATCGCGCTCGTTCGGATTTATATCGGCTGCTCTTTCTTCTTGACTCATACCGTCAATTAAGCTCCAAAGTTTTTCAAACTGCTCATTTGAAGGTTTATTTTAAGCGGCACAAACAGTACCGCTTAAAAACACGGCGAGTTTGTTTCACAAACATCGTTTTATTATATGCCGTTTCTCACAAGGGCTACGAAACGGCAGCAATACATCAATCCTCGATTGTTGATACAATCTGCGGTTGATGAATTTATAGGAAGCAAAAATCAAATCTTCTTTTGTCGTAGGTCTCGGCATAGTTTCTCCTATCTTGTATAAATATGTAAAACTATTATAGCTCATCAACCTGTCAGAATGTGTCAGGTTTGAAAAAATTATTTAATTCTTTTTATGCTTTTTCATAATTTTTTCTGCAAGTTGGGTAATCTATGTTGATATTCTGCCGTACATTAAGTGGTATTGTAAAAAACGATGAAACATGTTACATTAACAGACATAAAATCGACAAGGAGTATTTACATGAAGAAAATAGTTTTTATATTCATTTTTATCGGATCGATTTTTATGCAGTCTGTTTATGCAGGTAATCAAAAGGGCACTACTAAAATAGGTGCATATATTGGATATCCGTTCGGTATATCCTTTTCGCATAATTTTACGCAAAAAGGCCAACTTGATATTCAGATTTCCGGCATTGTAGGCTTCCCAATAAAGGGAAACAACGCTTATTTCTATTACGGAGGAGAATTTTATGTCGGTTATCTGCGTTCAGTAGCAGAACCTATTATTAATGGTGCTGTGTGTCCTTTTGAAATCGGAGGCGGTATAGGCTTGGCGCCGGTCATGGAACACACCTACCCTAATTCATCACAAAACCTGGCTATCTATATCGGAGGTTTTTTCGATCTTCGGTGGGAAGTTTTTTTTGTGAATTTACCTCATTTTAATTTATTTTTGGATATAAGTCCCGGAGTTTATTTTAATCCGACTGCATTCAAGTATGATAGACATTTGGCAATTATTACAGGAAGAATCGGCTTGGGATTAAGATACATTTTTTAAGCTGCCTATAATAAATCCGGTTATTATAAGAAATTGCGGTGATTTGTACCGATGTAACATTGTTTTTTTAAAAATGCTTTTTCATAATTTCTGCTGCAAGGCGGGCGATTTCTTCTTTTAACCTTTTCGGCTCGAGGATTTCTACTTCGGTACCAAGTGACAGGATAAAACCGCAGACCCATGAATCAAAGGGGAGAGCTGCATTCAGGGTATACGAGCCGTCGGAATCCTTTGTAATAAGCTCCGGAGGAAATTCATCGTAGAGTCTGTAGACTGTTTTAGCGGTACATTTTAATTTAATGTTTGTAAGCGAAACCGGTGCAGCCTCTTTATGGTCAGGCATTTTATTCAGTAAGTCAGTACGGTTAAATGCCGTTAAAGTCTTTGTAATAGAAAGAATACGGGTTAATCTGAAAAGCCTGTAATCGTTTTTTTCGGTACAATAGCACTCGGCATACCACGCCTTTGATTTATACAAAAATCGCAAGGGATAAACCATGCGCTCGCTTTTTTCTCCATAAGAGCTGATGTATTCCAGCTTGACGGCGCGGCATTCCAAAACCGCCTGCTTCAATGTTTCAAAAATGCCGTTACCGTTTTCACTTCCCCAAATTGAATAGTCGATTTTAACCCAGTCCGTATTTTTTTGAAAGATTGCAGATAAACGGTTCAAAATGGATTCGGTGTGTATCTCATCGATTGGTGAAAGGCATTGCAGTGCAAGCAGAATTTTTTCCTGCTCTTCTTTTGTTAAAATCGATTTATTGATTGTGTAGCTTTCATCGATAAAAATACCGCCGCCTGTTCCCTGCATTGTATATACGGGGATTCCTGCGGTACTTAAAATATCCATATCGCGGTAAATAGTACGTACCGATACTCCGAATTTTTTTGCAAGCTCCTGTGCAGTTGTCTGCTTCCGGTTGAGAAGAATGAATACGATTTCAAAAAGTCTTTCAGCGCGCATGGTTAAATCTAAAACAGTCCGGAGCAGGTTGTTATGTGTTTTCTATATTTTGTGCTCCACGAACCAGTCTTTTATTTTTTCTTGTTTTATCTTGCCTGAAGCTATTTCAAATCCAAAATTAATTAGTTCCTCTTGAGTATAATTCAAATCAATTCCATTTATTTTAAGAAAAATCAATGATAAATGGATACCTATTCTTTTATTTCCATCTAAAAAAGGATGATTTTCAATTAGTGAATAACAAAGTTGAGCTGCCTTATTTAAAGTCGATGGATATAATTCTTTTCCATCAAAAGTTTGAAATATTGATTTTAGGCTTGAGTCCAAAAGATTTAATTCCCGAACTCCATGTACTCCTCCGGTTTTTGTAATTAAAGATGAATGAATTTTTAAAACCTGTTCTTCCGAGAAGAAATTCATTTTGCCAATTCCTGATAGGCTTTCATATTTTTGGTAATTATTGAATCGGAAATTTCAGATAGTTGCTGGTTAGGAATAGTATCATAACAATTATCTTCATCTAAAATGGTAATTATCACTTTTCTCCCGTTATATTGGTCAAGTACACAATCTTTTATATAAACAGTATTATCTTGAATTATTCCTGTCGTTGCAAACATAAGACACCTCCTGTATTACTATAGCATATTTTTCAATTATCTTCCAGCAATAAATAATATTTTATTTACTGAATTAACAATTACATTTATTATATTTGAGTATAGTATTAACATAATATTAAATTAAATCGTAATGCAAGCTGCATTTAGATTCTGTAAGCTGTCAAGAAAATAAAAAACCCGACAGGCAAAAGGAGGAGAAAAACCTGTCGGGAAACTGCAAAGGAGGTATATTGAATTGTTTGTTGTCGTTCAACATACACTAAACAAAACTATTTATAGGGTTTTAGTTACATGAAATTTTGAAATTTAAGAAGAATTTTTATATTTTTTTATAAAAATACTCTTTTTTTCTTGTAAAAACTTTTTTTAAAGGTTTAGGCTTAAAATACCGATAAGAAAATGTGAAATACCGTATTTTTAAGAATAACATTTTAAAAAAACTTATTTTTTTTGTATTTATATCGGCTTTTTCTCTTCTTTTTGCCCAATCGAATGAAAAAAATGACGAATTTCTTTTTAAATTTAAATTTATTGATGGTGATGCCTATAAAGTTCACTCTGTTGTAGATGAAAAAGTCTATGTAAACGGAAAATTTCATCATCAAGCTAATATTATAAATAGAATTGAGGTAGAAGTCTCGGATATACAGGCAGGAGAGGGGGTGAAACCTGCCTCAGCTCTTTTTTCATGCATGTTTATGACCAGCGAGCAAAATTCCAATAAAACCTTTGACTGGTCCCGCAATTATCCAAGCATTTTTAGGCGTGATGAGGCCGGTTTTTACTCTATCGGCGATGAATATTTTATGCCTGTGGTGCGGAATGTTCCGGCCTTTCCGAATCATCCCGTTAAACCCGGCGATACTTGGTCGGGTGAGGGTTTTGAAGCTCACGATTTTAGGGATGCTTTCGGAATCGAAAAGCCCTTTACCTTTCCGTTTAAGGTTGATTATCAATATATAGGTCTTGCAGAAATAGACGGGCAAACCTACCGCCATATAACGGCAAGCTATGACTTAAATCATATTGTTCCACGAGAGGTTCTTAAAAATTACAAGGGCGAAATAGATGTTCCTATTAAAATTTTAGGTAAATCGAGGCAAAACCTCTACTGGGATGAAGAAAGAGGAAATCTTTTTTGTTATAATGAAGAATTCAACATTAAAATGTTCCTTTATTCGGGCTACACTTACGATTTTATCGGAAATGCAAAAGCCGAGGTCATTGAAGTAAAAAAAATAGATAAAGGCACCGAAGAAGAAATAAAAAAGAGCGTTGAAGACCTAAATCTTGAAAATACCACTGTTGAAAAGACAGACGAAGGCTTAACAATCAGTATTGAAAATATTCAATTTTTGCCCGATTCGGCCGTTTTAAGAGATAGTGAAAAAGAAAAATTAAAAAAAATAGGCGAAATCCTCTCAAAATTCTCCGATAGGGAATTCTTGATCTCAGGTCATACGGCCTTAGCCGGCACCGAAAAAGAAAGGCAAAAGCTTTCCGAAGAGAGGGCTGCCGCCGTAGCCAATTATCTTATAGATTTGGGCGTCCAAGACCGGGAACATGTTTATACCCGAGGTTTCGGAGCCCGCCGCCCTGTTGCAGCCAACAATTCGCCCGAAAACATGGCAAAAAATAGGCGCGTAGAAATCACCATCTTGGACAAGTAAGATTAAAAAAAAGCCCCCTTATCTTCAATAGAAGTTAAGGGGGCTTTTTTTATACGGTAATTCGGCTTTTAGAAGGGTCTATCAGCCAAATACTTGTATTCCTGCCACTGCCTCTTAGCCTTAGCAACAGCCTTATCCAAGAGCATCTGAGCTCTTGCAGGATCGGCGTTCTTTAAGGTCTTGAAGCGGACTTCTTTGTACATAAAGTCGGCAAGATTAAAGTCGGGTTCCTTGCTGTCAAGCTGGAAGGGGTTTTTGTCTTGCTCGACAAGTCTCGGATCGTATCTGTAAAGGGGCCATAAACCGCAAGAAACAGCCTCTTTTTGGTTTGTCATACCCTTGGTCATGTTGATACCATGGTTGATACAGTGACTGTAAGCAATGATAATCGAAGGTCCGTCATAGCTTTCGGCTTCGCGGAAGGCCTTGATTACCTGGCTCATGTTTGCACCCATCGAAATGTGGGCAACATAAACATAGCCGTAGCTAATAGCCATCATACCCAAGTCTTTTTTGCTTATATCCTTACCGGAAGCTGCAAATTTTGCAACGGCACCGATAGGTGTTGCCTTTGACATCTGTCCGCCGGTATTCGAGTAAACTTCAGTGTCCATTACAAGAACATTGATGTTTTTGCCTGAGGCAAGAACATGGTCTAAACCGCCGTAACCGATATCGTAGGCCCATCCGTCTCCTCCGAGAATCCAAACGGAGCGTTTGATAAAGTGGTCGGTTAAAGAGTCCAATTCCTTGGCCAATTCGTCTTTTGAACCGGCTAATTCTTTTTTGAGTTCGGCAACGAAACTTCTCTGATCTTCGATAGCGGCATCATCTTCTTGACTGTTGTTTAGAATCTTGTCGATTACTCCGGCTGCAATTCCCTTTTCTTTTACCTTAACGGCAACTTCACGGGCATAAACAGCGAGCTTATCGCTTGTTAATCTCATACCGTAGCCGAATTCTGCGGCATCTTCAAATAGTGAGTTAGACCAAGCAGGTCCTCTTCCGTCGCATCGTTTTGCATAGGGTGTGGTTGGCAAGTTTCCGCCGTAGATTGAAGAACAGCCTGTTGCGTTTGCAATAACGGCCCTGTCTCCGAAAAGCTGTGAAAGAAGCTTTACATAAGGTGTTTCACCGCAGCCTGCACAAGCTCCCGAGAACTCGAAGAGCGGGCGCTTCATACCGATGCCCTTGGGGACGCTCAAGTTAAGTTTTTTTACATCCGGATCCGGAATATCTTTAAAGAAGAAGTCCCAGTTTGCAACTTCCTGCTTTCTATTTTCAACAAAGTTCTCCATGTTGATGGCTTTAATTTCGGGATTTTCCTTGGACTTTGCAGGACACTGTTGAACGCAAAGGCCGCATCCTGTACAGTCTTCAACCGAAACTTGAATTGTGAACTTGGCGCCTTCAAATTCCTTGCCCTTATAGTCGCAAGACTTAAAGCCTTGGGGTGCCTTTGCCAAAAGTGAGCCGTCATAGGCCTTCATTCGGATACAGGCATGAGGACAAACAACAGTACACTGACCGCACTGAATACAGATATCGCTCTTCCAAATCGGAACATGCTCTGCGATAGCTCTCTTTTCATATTGAGTTGTGGCAGTCGGGAAGGTTCCGTCTTCAGGCATTTCGCTCACTCTTATGTCATCACCCTTTTGGATAGCAACCTTGCCCAAAACATTCTTTACAAAGTCGGGTGCATCTCCTGTGATTGCAGGATGCATCTTGAGCTTGCTTGTTGCTGTCTTGGGATAGTCAACTTTTTCAACTCCCTCAAGAGCCATGTCTATAGTCGTAATATTCTTTTGAACAATTTCGGGGCCTTTCTTTCCGTAGGATTTTTCGATGAATTTTTTGATTAGGTCTACGGCTTCGGCTTCAGGCAAGATTCCGAAGATTTTGAAGAAGGCTGTCTGCATAACAACGTTGATTCTGTTGCCCATTCCGGCTTTTTCTGCAATCTTGATAGCATCGATTACGTAGAATTTTGCTTCTTTTTCGATAATCTGCTTTTGAACCTCGATGGGCATATTGTCCCAAATCTCGTCTTTTCCGTAAGGAGCATTCAAGAGGAAGGTTCCGCCTTTTTTAAGGCTGTGGAGCATATCGTAGGTTTCAAGATAGCTGAACTTATGGCAGGCAACGAAGTCTGCGTTTGTAATTAAGTAGGGCTTTCGGATTGCATGCTTTCCGAATCTCAAGTGAGAAATCGTAAAACCGCCCGATTTTTTACTGTCATAGGAGAAGTAGGCTTGAGCCTTGTTATCTGTAGCTTCACCGATGATCTTAATTGAGTTCTTGTTGGCACCTACAGTACCGTCTGAACCCAAACCGAAGAACATGGCCTGATGCATGTCTTTATCTTCAAGCTTGAAGTTGGGATCGTACTTGATGCTTGTGTGTGTAACATCATCTTCGATACCTACCGAGAAGTTGGACTTCTTTTCGCCTTCGAGGTTGTCGAATACGCCCTTAACCATGGCCGGTGTAAACTCTTTTGAACCGAGACCGTAGCGTCCGCCGATGATGACGGGATATTGTGTAAAGGGGCATTTTTTTGCAGCCTGCATTTCGCCGATGGCTGTTCTTACATCTTCGTAGAGGGGTTCACCCAGAGAACCGGGCTCTTTACATCTGTCAAGAACTGCGATACCCTTTAATGTTGCAGGTAGAGCCTTTACAAAGTGTTCGGCGCTGAAGGGCCTGTAAAGTCTTACCTTGAGAACGCCGTACTTTCCGCCCTTGGAATTAAGTTCGTCTACAGTTTCTTCAACTGTGTCTGCACCTGAACCCATGAGGATTATAACCTGTTCGGCATCCTTTGCTCCGTAGTAGTCGTAAAGGTGATATTGTCTTCCCGTAAGGCTTGCATACTTATCCATTTGCTTTTGAACAATTTCGGGAGTAGCAAGATAGTATTTGTTTACGGCTTCTCGTCCCTGGAAGTAAATATCCGGGTTTTGTGCAGTTCCGCGAAGCTCAGGGCTCTCAGGAGTTAAACCGCGTTTTCGGTGAGCTCTGACAAGTTCATCGCTTACCATCTGGCGCATAATGTCGTAAGAAACTTCTTCTATCTTTTGAATTTCGTGAGAAGTTCTAAATCCGTCAAAGAAGTGGAGGAAGGGAACTCTTGATTCCAATGTGGCCGCATGAGAAATAATGGCAAGGTCCATAACTTCCTGTACGGAGTTGGATGCGAGCATTGCCCAACCTGTCTGGCGGCAAGCCATTACGTCTTGGTGATCTCCGAAGATTGAAAGAGCACTGCAAGCTACGGCGCGGGCAGCAATGTGGAATACTGTGCTTGTCAACTCACCGGCTATTTTGTACATATTCGGAATCATTAAGAGCAAGCCCTGAGATGCAGTAAATGTTGAAGAGAGAGCACCTGTGGTTAAGGCTCCGTGTACGGCACCTGCGGCGCCTCCTTCGGATTGAAGCTCAACAACATCGGGAACTGTGCCCCAAATATTTTCTCTTCCGCGGGCTGAATATTCATCAGCAACCTCACCCATCGGGCTTGACGGTGTGATCGGGTAGATGGCAATTACCTCGCTTAAAGCGTGGGCAACGTGACCGGCAGCAGTATTACCGTCGATCATTACAAGTTTTTTTTCTTGGCTCATAAAAACCGTCCTTATAAAAGTATTAGGGATTATTCAAGTCTATTATATAAGGGGAAGAATATGATTTAAAAGCATACTGCATATAACGGAAATAAACAGTCCCAGTCGACTATACTACCATAAATTTTATATTTTTTCAAGGGAGTAATCCATATTATGAAAAATGTGCCGACACGCTCAATTGACTAAAATCGCTTTTTTATGTACAATAGTAAATTGAGGATATTATGACTGAAAGATCCGTACAGAGTAAACTGAATAATGCATTAAACATCCTCAAGCAGGGGGATCTAAGGGGATCCTATGCCGAGCTTGAAAGATTGTTAAAGGATGACTTGGAAAATGCAGAAATCGATTATACTCTAAAGGGCGTGCGCTTTTGGGAAGATAGGCTGGAGAAGGCAAAAAAGGCTTCTACTCCTCAGGAAAGGGCCGAGATAATGATCTCTCAGTGGAAGCCCTTTTTGGCTTATATCCGCCGCCAAGGGGAAGAAAAAGAATCGGTTATATATTCCTTAAAGTGTGCCGTTTTTACGATTGCATTGGAGTTCTATGCAGATCTTTTTAATGAAGACTCTGAGCTTCCCGATGCCGAACCCTACCGTAAAATCGGTCTTTGTTATAAGGTTCTCGGAAATTATGAAAGAGCCCTTGATTTTTTAAGATACGCCGCCGAGATCGACAAGAACTCGGGAGCGGTTTTGGCCGATTTGGCCGATTGTTATGCCTTATATGGTGAAATTAAGTTTGCAAAAGCTTTTTTTAGAGAGGCATTTTTTATCGATCCTGCCGGGATTGAATTACAATTTCTTGAGTCTGAAATTATTCACAGGCTCATCCAAAGAGTGCTCAATCTTGGCTACAAAGTTGAAGAAATTGCCGATTGGATGCCGGTTTATGGTGTTATTGACGGGGTTTTCAACGTAAAACGGGAGCTGAGAGCTTTTGAAGTAGGGCAGTTGAAGCAAAATATCTTTTTAATGGAAGGAGAGGTTCAAAATGCCTCTCAAGAACAAAGACACAAGCTTGTTCCGCGTTTGATAAACCATTATTTTTGGCTGATTGATCATTATGTAAGTGTAAATGAAAACAAGTCAAAAATAGATGACCTGCTTTTGCGGATAAAGGTATTAGATCAAAATATATATAATTGCTATATGAGATAGCAGAGTTTCGGAGGATTTATGTCTGATATACAAAAACAATTGATAGAGATGCTCAATGAAGAAAAATGGACCAGAGCAGCTATAGGAAACTACACAACAAAGAATTTTGAAGATCTATATAAATTAGTATCTACGGCAAAAAAAGAAAATGTTGTGGATGAAATAAAAGAAATATGTGATGAACATTTAACACACACAAAAAACAGTATAATAGCCCTTTACATTTCGAGTATAATTTCTCTTTCAAATCAACTTTTGGATGATTCAAACGTTGTGAGCTTAATCGGGATATTTACCGATAACCACAGAACGCAAATAGTTGAATATCTTTGTAAAAAAGTTCTCGAATACGGAGAGTCTAAATTTGCACTCCGCACCTTGGCTGAATGTTATAAGGCTGCCGGAAGTGATGAACTTTACGATATCTGGGAACGCTTGGTTAAGGTTGACTATGATGAAGCCGAAATTGCCAAACTTTTAGCCGAAAAATACGAAAAAGACGGAAACGCCGAAAAATCAACCGAGTACTACAAAAAGGCCCTGTACCGTTTTATTAACCGTAAACAGATAAACGGAGTAAAAGAAATCTGGTCAAAACTCGTAACCCTAATACCCGATGAAATAGACTTTTTCTTCCGAATACAGGCTAAAATTGCATCCGTCATGGACAACAGCCGCAATTCCATCTTGATGCAGGATATTTATCAATATTACAGACAAAACGAAAACTGGAATATCTGTATAGATATCTTAAAGCTGATTCTTTCTTATGATGAAAAAGACAGCTGGGCAAGAGAAGAAATTACCGAGTGTTTTAAAAATAAATACAAGGATCACAGTCAGCTTGCGGAATGCGTTAAGGTTTCCGATTTAAGTCAGCCTTGGCGCCCCGTTTTTGATGCAATCGCAGATTTCGAAAAGCATATTTCATTTGATATGGGCTCCTTTGTATTCCACCGCACATGGGGTGTAGGACGCATTGCTTCGATAAAAGATGACGATTTGGTTATAGATTTTGCAAAAAAACGCGGCCACAGTATGAGCCTTAAAATGGGTATTACTGCTCTTCAAACCTTGGACAGAGAACACATTTGGGTATTAAAATCCACAATAAACAAAGAAACTCTTGCCAAGAAGATCAAGGGAGACCCCGAATGGGCTTTGAAGATTATAATAAAGAGTTTTGACAATAACTGCGATATGAAAAGAGTCAAGCAGGAAATTGTTCCGTCGCTTTTAACTGCCGGAGAATGGACGAGCTGGAATACGAAGGCCCGCAAAGTCTTAAAAGAAAATCCCATGTTCGGCATAAATCCCGATAATATCGATTTTTACACCGTACGCGAACGCCCGATTGCCACTGAAGAAAAATTATCAAACGAATTTAAGGCTCAAAAGAACTTTTTTGCCAGAATTGAACTTCTCAATGCTTATGACACCTCTGAAGTTTGCGATGATGAATCCGATACCTTCCGCGAGATGCTTGATTATTTTGAGGGCTTCCTAAAAGCCTTTAGTCAGGTAAACGAGCAGGTTGTCTGCGCCTACATTCTTGTTAAAGAATTTATTTCGGATAAACAGCTTATTTCGGCCGTAAAGCAATATAACTTTGCAGAACTTTACAGCCGCATCGAAGATCCGATGGAAGTATATTCTCAAATCAAGGATAAGGTTTCGATCAAAGGTCAAACCCTTCGCCAAAAGTTCTTAAAGTACATCAAAAACCTTATTCCGAATTGGGAAAAAGAATATATCAGACTTTTCCCGACTGTTTTATCTTCCGAAATACTGGAAGCTCTTATCGAAGCAGACTCTACCGATGATGTAAAGAATTTGGTAAAGGATTGTTTTGAGAACTACCGTATCTATAGAAATGCGGTTATCTGGTTCTTTAAAAATATTCAGGGAGAAGAATGGTTTAAAGAACTGGGCATAAGTTTGGAACAGCAGCTCATAGTACTTATCCATATTTTGGATATCACATACCGTGAAATTGCATCAAGAAGAAATACAACCGAAAACCGAAAAATCAATCATCAGGTACACACAATTCTATTCGGTAAGGATGAACTTTTACAAAACTTCATTATAGAAAGCGATGTAGATACCATAACAAGGCTTTATACCTTGATAGGAGATATTAAAGACCTCGATCCGATGACTAAGATGAATATTAGGGCTAAGATTGTTGAAAAACATAAGGACTTTAAATTCTTTGATATTGAAGAAAAAAGCGTTACGGCTCACGGCTTGATTGTTACGGCGAAAATGCTTGATCTTAAAAATAAAGAGCTTATCGAAATCAGGGATGTTAAAATTCCGCAAAATGCAAAGGATATCGGTTTTGCTATTTCTCTCGGAGACTTGCGTGAAAATGCCGAATACAAGGCTGCAAAAGAAGAACAAACCCGCCTAAGCAATGCTCTTACCCGCTTGCAGGATGAACTTGACAGGGCTCAAATATTTGATCCCACAACCGCTACTGCAAAGAAAGTTTACTTTGGAAGCCGTGTAAAAATTTTAAACAATTTGACAAATCACGAAGAAGAGTATACAATTTTAGGACCATGGGAATCTGATCCTGCTAACGGTATTATTTCTTATATGTCACCTTTAGGAAACGGATTATTTAACCGCAAAAAAGGAGAAGAGGTTGAATTTGAAGTTAACGATGAAAAAAGGAGTTATAAGATTATAGATATCGCCATTGCGGATTTAAAATAATTGATTCGAAGGGAGGCTTGCTGTTTTTAACTTAAGACCTGCAAGCCTCTTAACAGTATTCCGAAAGGAGGAAAAAAAATGTTTAAAAGAATTTTATTGTGTTTGTTTTTGTTTGTTCTTTTTACACCTGGCTTTACCCAAAACAGCCCGCAGACAAATGCCGAGATTGTGATACTGGTGGATACATCAGGCACTATTCTTCCCTACTACGAAGACATTAATAATCGTGTTTTGGCGGAAATTAACGACAAGTTTGTAAGGAAGGGCGATAACGTTCATGTTTTATCATTTAACGCTGATGCCCGTTACGAAATGTCGCAAAAAATCAACAGCGAAAAAGATATGTCGCGGCTTGTTTCCAGATTTTTGCTTTTGTACCAGCTTGGTAAAAGTTCGGACTTTTTGACAGGCCTTCAGTATGCCCGCCAATACGGCTCGAATTTACCGGAAACAAAAGAGAAAATACTGATTATAATTTCGGACGGTATTTTTAATCCTCCTGCATCAAGCCCGTATAAAAATTATTCGGATGATCAAATAAAAAATGAAATAGGTCTTCTCGCCGGAGGCATCAGAAAAAAGGGGTGGAAGGTCTATTATGTTAAACTTCCTTATCCTGCTGATGCCGTGATACGGAATTTAGACGGAGAAGAATTTTATAATCCCGGCAGCGGATATGCAGGAACCGGAGCCGCCGGCGGTTCGGGTATGCAGGGTTCAGGCGGTTCAGCAGGCGGAAGTTCATCCTCAGGAACTTCAGGTTCTGCTTCAGGCGGAGGAGGATATTCCGGAGGAAGCTCGGGTACTTCAGGTACAGCTCAGGGCGGTTCAGGCAATGCCGGAACAGGACAGGGAAGTTTAACCGATGTTTCGCAGGCATTTAAAGATGCTTCCGGGGCTTCAAACAGTGAGCTTTCTAAAGATAAAAACGATGCATTTACAATTAACGAAAATTCGGAAAATCTGCCCTTAATAGATTTCCCTGATGACGGCCTTGAAGCTCATGGTAATAAACTTGCTTTTTCGTTTGGTGTAACTAATAACGCTGAAGAAGATGTAGAACTTCATTTGACCCATATAGTCATGGACAACGGGACCGATATAAGCAAAATACCGGTCGATTCGCAAAATACGAAGATAAAATCAGGCGAAAAAAATGTGTTGATAAAGGTTTCGGCTGTTCTTCCTGAAGAATATAAAGAAGGCAATTATAATTTGATTATGCGTCTTGAATTTGCTGAAGGAAAGAGAGTTTTGCCTCAGGTTATGGAAACGTCATTATCGGTCTTCCCTACAGGTTTTGGAAGGCTCAAAGATTCCAATGCGCTTTGGTTTATTCTTCTTGCCGTTTTACTGCTTTTGCTTATCATATTCTTGATTGTGTTCTTTGCAAGGAGACGGAGCTCAAGTTCTTATTCCAACCAAGTCCGCTATGCCGGGGCAGGAAGTCAGCCCAATTATCAGGAAGAGGATAAAAGATATCCCCATAAACTTTCGGAAGAAGATGACCATGCGAGCCGTTTAAATGCCTTTAATTCTGCATCAAATACTTCAATCTATTCCGAAAATAAAAACTTTGCAGGAGACGGAAGTTCAATATATTCGTCCGATAGTTTGAATCGGCTTGCGGCTCAAAAGCAAGATGATGAAGCTCTTCGCAGACGCGTTTTAGCGGCTTCATTTGCTGCTAAACAGCCTCGCGGCACATACATGTCGCCGGCAAACTTTTTTGAAACAATCGAAATAAAGCGTAATCAATCGGGCATGACCGAAATTTATGTTTTAAACCAAAACCGAAATATCGGAAGACGGAACATTCATATCATGAAGCCCGGTACCAGTTTAACGCTGGGCGGCGGAAAGATGGATGACTTTTTAATCTTCTTGGTTCCTTTCCCCGCTCATTTGGCTCAAGTCCGTTATGACGGACAGGATTATCATTTGGCTATTCTTAAACCCAAGTATTTCCCCTATGAAACATCAAATATAGTTAATAACTGTATCGGTAAAACTATTACTATTGTTTCTGATAAGGGCTATCATGTTTACTTTACCTTTAGAGAATATGAAAACCCGACAGAAAAGCTAAACGGTATTTTAACATCAATCAAATATGATTAAGATAAAATAGAGCTTATTAAAAAAGCCCGCAACCTTTTAGGATGCGGGCTTTTTTCTTTATTCCGTTTTTAATAGTGCGGCTATTTCGGGTCTGTTCCATCTGACGGCAACCTGGTAAGGCGTTTCCCCTGCCGTATTTTTTACGTTGAGGTTTATGCCGGGAAGAGCCAACAGGTCTTTTACGGTTTTTTCATCCGCATATTTGGCTGCATAGTGCAGCATTCCGTCGCCGAGTGTATCGGTCTGTTTTATGGAGAATTCCGCTGCTATCGGGATAAAGTCGGAGCGGTTCGTAAAAATTTCCGTTATGGCCGAAGCCCCCTTATTGTTTACGATAAAAGGATCAGCGCCTGCAGTTAAAAGAGTCCTTGCGTTTTCTTTTTGGTTATTTTGAATTGCAAGTAAAACGGCCGTTTCACCGTTTTTGTTTCTCTTGTTTATAGGATAGCCTTTTTTTATAATTCTCTGAAAAATATCAAGGTTTACGGTTTCCTTTACGGCTATGTGTAATGGAGTATCGCCGTCGGTATCGGTTAAAAGGCTGTTATTACCGAGCACGAGGTCAACGGTTTTTATATTTTTATCCAGAGCCAGAATAAATGGCGTTTTTCCGTAAGCGTCTCTGGCCAAGGGATTTCCTCCGGCGCTCCGCACAAGCATTATACTTTCATGCGAAATTTCTACGGCTTCGTGGAGGGGGGTTCTTCCGTACATATCCTGTTGAACCGGAGATGCTCCATTTCTCAACAATAAGTCGATAGCTTCGGTCTGGTTTGCAAGAACAGCTTCGGAGAGCGGAGCTCTTCCCGTTTCATCGGCGGCGTTTACATCAACTCCGGCTCTTAAAAATATGTTGATAAATTTCATTTCGCCCTGTTTGGCGGCCTCGTGTAAAACGGTTTTTCCTGCAAGATTTTTTGCATTTAAAAGTTTTACATATTCTTCAGTATTCTTGTTTAAAATAAAATCGGCCGCTTTATATGCCGACCACCTTACTGCGGCATGAAGGATAGTGTTTCCTAAAAAATCTCTTGCATCTATGTCGGCTTTTTTAGCTCCGCCTTCTTCGAGCAAGGCTTTTATGGTGCCGGGATTATCTGCCTTTACAGCATTAAAAAGGGGCGTCTCGTTATTTGCATTTCTTGCATTTATATCTGCTCCCTTATCAACCAAGTAGTGTATCATTGAAGAAATCTGCCATTCAGAAACAAGATGGAGCGGCGTATTCCCGGCTCCATCCTTAGCTCCTATTGTGTGGGAGTTTATCATCCAATCTTCTCTTCCGTCTCTCAAGGTCATTGCAAATTTTAGCGGACTATCGCCGTTTAGGTTTGCATAGAATATATCGGCGTTATTTGCTATCAATATTTCGCCGGCTTCGCGATAGTTTTTTTCGGCGGCTATATGGAGCGGAGTGTTACCCAGCTTGTTGCGTGTATTTATTAAGCTCTTTTTTTCTACAAGATAATAGATAATGTCGCTGCTTGCCCTTCGGCTTACCGCTAAATGGAGAGGTGTGGATCCGGTTGAATCTCTTTCCATGCTGTTTTTTTCGGTTACTACATGCGAGACCATGGGCAATCCCATGCTTACGGCGTGAACAAAGGCTGATTCTCCCGATTTGTCTTCAGCGTGAATATCAGCTCCATGATTTATCAAAAAATCCACTTGCTGTACTTGGTTCCTTTCGATGGCTAAAATGAGAGGCGTTTGACCTTTTTTATTTCTTTCATTTATGTCGGCTCCGGCTTTTAGAAGCTGATCTAGGATGTCGTCATTCATACCGATTCTTGCAGCAACATGGAGAGGTGTTTCCCCATAGTTATCTTTAAGATTGGGGTTGGCTCCTGCGGTAATCAGCCTTGTAAATAATTTTGAACGGGAAGCTTCAGGCATAACCAAATGCAAAGCTGTGTTTCCTGAGGAGTTTCGGCTGTTGGGATCGGCTCCGGCTTGTAAGAGCAGCATGGCAGCTTCGATATTTCCGTTGTAAACGGCTTCTTGAAGGGCTGTTGAACTTGAGAGGTCTTTTACGTCGATTGGAACCTTATTTTTAACCAAGAATTTTAAAAATCCGGTATACCCTTTTCTTGCAAAAATATGCAGCAGGGTTTCGCCGTCTCCAAAGCGCATTGAGTAGTTTCGGGCGAGGGAGGCTGTTTCAAATTCGGCAAAATCTTTACCCATTGGCTGTATGCCGGCAAGTAAAAGCATGGAGGCTATTTCTGCCGATTCTTCCAAATCGTAGTTTTTATAGGCGATACCGAGAGGGCTCAAACCCTCTTTATTATGCTTGGTTTCAGGTTTTTCGACTTCTAAAATTTGCTCTGTAAGTTTTGTATCTATTGCTTTTACGGCCAAGTGTAAGGCCGTGTCCTGATTTTCATCCTTTTGTTTTAAGGTTTGAGCCGTAAAAATCAAGTTGGGAACATTGTTTTTACATGCTATATAAAAAGGTTTTTCTTTGTTATTATCTTGAGCAAATATATTCGCATTGTATTCAACTAAAACCTTGACCGCATCATAGGCCCCGTTATTTAAAGCCGCTCCGAGAGGAGTCATGCCCTCGGCATTTTGTGCTTCAATATCGGCGTCCATGTTTATTAAAAAGCGCACGATTATAGGATTGTTTTGAATTGCAGCAATATGTAAGAGGCTGTTGCCGTCCGTATCTTTCATATTTGCTGCAGAACTGTTCAGTCTTTCCTGCAGTTCTTCGGCCTTTCCTGCTTTTATAAGATCGATGAGCGATTCTTCTTTTTCTACCGGAGCCGTTTTACACGACATAAAATTTGCGGCAATTAAAATTAAAAAAAGCGCAGGTACAAATATCTTTTGTGTTTTGAGAATAATATTTTTCATTAGTTTGTAGCCTCCCCGAGTTAGTATCGGTTTTAAAATATTATCACTTTAGAATCGGGGAAGGCCTTTGGGGCATCTTATTTTGTCTCGACAGCGGCTTTGATAAAATCTCTGAATAAGGGATGCGGTTTATTGGGCCGGGATGCGAACTCGGGATGAAATTGAACTGCCGCGAACCACGGATGATTTTTTTAACTCGACAATTTCAACCAAATTCCGTTCGGGATTAAAGCCGGAAAAAATCATATCCGAATTGTTGAATTTTTCTCTGTAAAGATTGTTAAACTCGTATCGGTGTCTGTGTCTTTCTTGTATTTCATGGGATTTATAGGCTTTTTCTGCAAGAGTTCCTTCGGTTATCATACATCTGTAAAGACCTAAACGGAGGGTTCCTCCGATTTTTACATCTTTTTGATCGGGCATGAGATCGATAACGGGATTTTTTGCGTTTTTATCGAATTCGGAAGAATTGGCTTCTTCAATGTGAAGCACGTTTAAGGCGTATTCTATGGCGGCAATCTGCATACCGAGGCAGATTCCGAAGTACGGAATTTTGTTTTCGCGGGCAAATTGAGCCGTTAAAAGCATTCCGTTAATGCCTCTGTCTCCGAAGCCTCCCGGGACGATAATTCCGTCTGCATCTTTTAAAAAGTGTGCAGCGTCTTCTTTGGTTTCTATCTTTTTGGAGTCAACCCAAAGAAGTTTAATCGATGTTTTGTGGTAAATGCCGGCTGCCGTTAAAGCCTCTGCAACGCTTAAGTAAGCATCGGGGAGCTCCACATATTTTCCTACAAGGGCGATGGTTACTTCTTTTTCAGGCTTGTAATAGGTTTGAACCATTTTTTTCCATTCTTCAAGGTTCGGTTCTTTGTTTTCAATATTGAAAAGTTTGCAAAGAACCTTGCCCAAGCCGGCTTCTTCCAACATCAGGGGAACTTCGTAAATGGACTTTGCGGTGAGGTTTTCGATTATTGCATCCTGAGGGATATTCGAAAAAAGGCTTAGTTTTTCGCGTACCGATTTTGAAAGGCGTTTTTCGCTTCGGCAAATTAAAATGTCCGGCTGAATACCGAAGCCTAAAAGCTCTTTTACGCTGTGCTGCATGGGTTTTGTTTTGATTTCGCCGCATTCTTTTAAGTATGGTAAAAGTCCTAAGTGAACGAACATGCAGTTTTCTTTTCCTACAGTGTAGCGGATTTGGCGGATGGCTTCGATAAAGGGGAGTGCTTCAATATCGCCCACGGTTCCGCCTATCTCCGAAATAATAAAGTCTGCTCCCGTCTGTTCGGCTGTTCCTATAATGCGGGACTGGATTTCGTCGGTAACGTGGGGAACTACTTGAACGGTTCCTCCGTTGTAGCCTCCGGCTCTTTCCCTGTCCAAGATGGCAAGGTAAACCTTTCCGGCGGAGGTGCTGTTAAATTTGTGCAGGGGAACATCGGTAAATCTTTCGTAGTGGCCGAGGTCTAGGTCGGTTTCGCCGCCGTCTTCGGTAACAAAGACTTCGCCGTGCTGGTAGGGGTTCATGGTTCCGGGATCTACGTTTAAGTAAGGATCAAATTTTTGATTAACTACGGAATATCCGCGACTTTTTAAGAGCATTCCTATTGAGGCCGCCGTTAAACCTTTTCCTAAAGATGAAACAACTCCGCCCGTAACAAAGATAAATTTGGATTTCATAACTTCCCCCTGCCAAAAAAAAACGGTTGAGCTATTTTTTTAGCCTCTCAACCGTGCTTTAGTATAGCCTATTTTTGACTTATTCGCAAGAGGGGTGTGATTTTCCGTTTATTGTTTTCTATTTTCACCGTCATATTTTTGGAATGACAGCGATAGATATATAATATACAATTCTATAGGCAGCTTATATATCTCGAAAAAATCTGCATCATATAAAACCTCATCATTGTGTCTGGAATCATAATAAAGACTTCGTATATTCCATACTATCTCAAAAAATTCTTGAAGGTAAGTGTACATATCATACCCAAAATCTAAAGCAGAAAAATTATCATTAAATGCAGAAACAAGTTCTTTGGGGCAGCCAAATTCTCCGTTATCATTAAAAATATATTCCCACTCTTTATTTTGCGGAATAGATTTAAAATACTTACGAACGATAATTTTAAATAAGATATCACATTCTTTATTTAGATATTTAATTTGTAAAATTTGATATAGTGTGTTTTCTTTTTCGGTCATATCTGCAAGCTGCTTTTTTATATCGAATAGTGCAGATAGTATAAATTTTTTATCAAAGCTGTCATCACCAAGCAGATTGTTTATGGCTGTACAAGATGAATAATGAGTTTCACTATTGCGGTCATTGTATAAATACCGATTCCAAAAATGATTTTTGTAATTTGACCTGAAACGTCTATCTTTGTCAATGCGTAGGGTACAATTTTTTCCGGAGCTGTTAAAGATATAAATATCGGAATCAGTTTCCGGCAAGAATTTGCAAATACAATTACGTCTTAATGAAATAGAGTGTTGCTTAAATGGATAAAATGACTGCTCAAATTCGTCCAGATGAAAACCTACATCGTATTCTTTTAAGAACTGTAAATTTTTTTCACAATCTTTTTTTACTTCAGCTCTTTCAGCTTCGCTTTTAAATTTCTTTCTAGTATTTGGAAGAACATTGAGAGAGAATTCATATTGTTTTCGTATAAAATTCAATTCATTGATTATATATGTACTTGCTTCACCATGAGACAAGTTATATATAAGTATAGGTACCGTTTCAAAAATTGAAATTTTACCTCCGGAAAGTTCTGAAAAATTAAGTCCATCAAAGGGATTTTTTTTATTGAATTTAAAAAAATCTGCAAACAAATTTAGAATGTGCTGCAAAGTTTTAGGATTTCTCCATGTACCGTCAAGGAATGGTTCATAAAAATTGGCCATGAGATTTTCTTTGTCGTTAGTCCATGTACTAAAACGGTTTTTTTTTGTTTTAGTAGAAAAACTATTATATTCTCTTTCTTTAAAGAGAATATGCGGTTCCTTGCCATTGATTGGATAACTTCTATAATTTTCCCATCTAAATTTATATGCAGAGCATATGTCCCATACCATAAAGTAAAATAAGACTTGTAAAAATTGAGAAAGAAATGATTCATCAATGTTTGTATTTTTTTGAAGTTTCTCTTTAGAAGGTGTAAAGATATCCTTGAAGTCATACAAGGAGATTTTTTGTATACCCAGATACATAAGCAAAACTATTCCGGGATTTTCAAGTAAGTCCTGATTCATAGAGGTAAAAAGGGACTTATATATTTCTTTCATTCTTAAACTTGTATTATGAGGAAATTCTTTACCAAACATCCATCTTACAAGTTGTTCAATATGCGGATCCGTTTTTTTAAAGATTACATCATAGTGAATCCATTTGCAAAGAATTTCCGTATCACAGAACTCTACATCCAACATACCCATAAGGCATTTATTTTTTTCGGTCTGCATCTGATGTGCAAATTGCGGTTCAAATTGGTAAAAGTCAGGTTTTTTCCCATCCATTGATGTATACCAATAATAGTAGTTGATTATAAAATTATTAACTATCTGACGGTAATAGCGGGAATTGCCGGAACAAGCAATCCATGCACAAATGTTTAAAAGATATGCCTTATAGTCTTGTGTAAGACGAGTCGCGTCAGGCAATATTTCATCTTCATAATCGATAATAAACATATTCAAAACACCTGCAAAATATTTGCCGGAACACTCCGCTGTTTCAATAAAATTATCATATTCTTTTAATGTCTTCTTATAGTATCTTGACTTTTTGAAAGGAAACCGCCAAGAAAAATTATAATCAGGATGCGGATGAAATTTGCTCCAATAGCCTTTACTTTTTAGGCCGGAACCGATAAAGGACTTTACACATAACTTTAAGTGGGATTGTAAATCTGCAAGCTCACGAGCATAGACACCCTTTTTTTTCATGTTGTAGACATAATACAAGGCCCAAGCGAGACAAGATTCTGCAAAATACAATTTTAATTCATCTTGGTTGGAAAAATCAATAGAAATTTCTTTTAAATCGGCATAAGTGCAAGCTAAACAATCAACATATTTAGGAGCTATTTCAGTATCCGCTGAACTGTGATTAAGGTATAACACCAATTCATATAAGTTGTATGTATTACCATTGTGAAATAAAAAAGAAATATCTTTACCTGATTTTGTCATAAAAACCTCCGTTCATTTACTAAAACACACTTCAATCAACAGAAGGTTATAAAGTAATTATAGTAAAAACCAATAATTTGTCAAGGGGCCGCATTGCCTCAAGTTAGCCCTCAACTTACCTGCGGTTAATTTCTCTACATCTTCCCTTTGCCATTATCTTAAAAATCTGTTATAATCTTTAGCGTTAAAAAGGTGGGCAACTTTGGAACACGGCGGGGTTTTGTCTTATAAAAAAAGGGACAAGGTTTTAATCGATTTTAGCAGCAATATCAATCCTCTCATGGCACCTAAGAGCTTAAAAAAGGCTTTAAGTGCGTCTTTTGACAATCTCTTGGTTTATCCGGATATTCGGTACCGTTCCTTAAAAAAGATCACGGCTAAGTACTTAAAATGCGGGTGTGAAAATATTGTTTTGGGGAACGGGGCTGTAGAAATAATCGATAACTTTTGTTTTCTTTTTAAGAGGGTTATCGTTTTTACCCCTTCCTTTTCGGAATACGGATTGAGAGCTCTTGTTCATAAAAAGCCGTTAATTGAAATTCCTTTTCTTTCAGATTTTTCTATCGATATTGCATGGCTTGAAAAAAACTTGAAGACCGGCGATCTTCTCATCTTGGGAAACCCGAATAATCCTACCGGTTTGCGCATTGAAAAGACCGAGCTTTTGCAAATTTATAATCTTGTAAAAAAGGCAGATGCATTTTTACTTTTGGATGAGGCCTTTTACGAGTTTTGTTCGCCCGATTACGACAGCATAAGTCTTTTTAAAAAAGACGGCTATAAGAATGTCTGTATAATCCGGGCTGCAACCAAATTTTTTGCGCTTCCGGGAATCCGGCTGGGCTATGCCTGTACCGCGCCTGAGACGGTTTCGGCTCTTTCTAAGATTGAAATAGCCTGGCACATAAACGCCTTTGCCGAGGCTGCCGCCCCTGCAATCTTTTTTGATAAGGATTTTATAAAAAAGAGCAAGGTCTATATTCAAAAAGAAAGAGCTTTTTTGCTCGAAAATATCGAAAAATACGGCACAAGCGGTAAGATAAAATTACAAGCCTATAAAAGTCAATGCAACTTTGTTCTTCTTAAAGTTTTAAATGCAAAAGATGAAGATGCTTTGAAGTTTTTTGAAAAAAAAGGCATTTTGATAAGAACTTGCAGAAGTTTTAAAAGCCTTGGGTGTAATCATATCAGGATTGCAGTCCGCTCCCATAAAGATAATTGTAAATTTATTAAGGCAATTAGCTCTAAAAAGTCAAAATAAACATACCGTATCTGTATTGTAAAATTTGTAAAAATGTTTTATAATGGGTACGGGTGGTATAAAGTTTATTATGGAAACATTTGTCGAAGAAGCTCCAACATACGAAAAATGCATTCAAAAAATTCAAGAAAAGTACGGGCCGAACATAATGATTACTCGGCGTGAAGTAAAAAGAAATGAAGGCTTCTTTAGTTTTTTTAACAAGGAAACGATAAGGTTAAGTTTTAATATTCAAAACGAAGCCTTTGTTCCGAAATTCTCAGGTAATGAAGAAGAAAGTAAATCTCAACCGCTTGTTTCACCCCTCAAAAGCCGTTCCCGCATAAACCTCGAAGAAGAACGCTTAAAGATAATAAAACTTGCGGCATCTCAATCCGAAGAAATGGCCGAAAAAATGATGCCCTATATCGAAAAGCTTGAAAATCAAACTTCTTCGCCCTCAAAAAGCAATATCGAATCTAAAGAACTTAAAAACCTTGCAGAAACCGTCGAAAGGCTTGTCGAAGAAATAAAACAAAAAACATCTCCTTCGCAAGAACATGAAAACATAGCAAAAATATCGGCTCTTTTGGAAGAAAATGATTTTACCGCTAAATATATACGAACCATAAAAGAAAAAATATCCAAAAATTTGAGCTTATCCGAATTGGACGATTTTGAAATCGTACAAAAAAAAGTGCTCGAATGGATAGCTGCTTCCATACAGATAAAACCTGAAGTTTCAAATAAAGAAAATTCGAATAAAGAACAAAATTTGATAGCCTTGGTCGGGCCGACAGGCATAGGTAAAACAACCACCCTGGCAAAACTTGCCGCCTACTATATTTTGGCCGTTTCAAAACTTGAAGGACGGCCTCTTGATGTAAGGGTTATAACTATTGACCAATATAGAATCGGCGCTGCCTTTCAAATTAAAAAATATTGTGAGCACATGGGCATTCCCCTCATCATAGCGAATGACCCGGTCGATTTACATAAATATCTAGACCTGTATAAGGATTCTGCCGATATTATATGTATAGATACGACGGGGCGCAGTCCGACCGATCCTGAAAAGATACATGAGATGCAAAAATATTTTGATGAGATTGAGCCGGGAAGGATTGAAACCCATCTTGTAGTAAGTGCGGTAACTAAGGCTGCCGACATACACGAAATAATAAAACAATATTCCGTTTTTAATTTTTCGAGCCTTATAGTTACAAAACTTGATGAAACGGCTCATGTGGGCAGTATTATCAGTATTTTGGATGAATACAAGATTCCTGTCGCCTATATAACAGAAGGCCAAACAGTACCCAAAGATATAGCTAAGGCTTCTAAGATTATTTTTTTACGAAAGCTGAAAGGGTTCTCTTTGGATTATATCAATGATAATTTCGATGACGAAATTTCTATAGTATGGAGCTAAGATGACGGATCAGGCAGAAGATTTAAGGAAATTAATGAGGAGTAAGAACAATTCAAGCAGTGATAAAGGATTTTCTGAACTGCCTCCTAAAAGGAAGACGAGGATAATTGCCGTAACCAGCGGAAAAGGCGGTGTAGGAAAAACAAATATCTCTACAAATATGGGTATTGCCTATGCCAAGATGGGAAAAAATGTTATCGTAATTGATGCAGATCTCGGCCTTGCAAACGTAAATGTTATGATGAATATAATTCCGAAATTCAATCTTTACCATGTTCTAAAAAAACAAAAGAAGATGTCGGATATCATAATTGATACGGAATACGGAATAAAATTTATTGCAGGAGCTTCCGGTTTTTCAAAAATTGCAAACATGGAGGAAGCTGAGAGATCCGACTTTATTAAAGAATTATACTCTCTTGCAGAAGCGGACATAATAATAATAGATACAAGCGCAGGTGTTTCAAAAAACGTACTCAGTTTTGTTGCTGCTGCCGATGAAGTTGTAATCGTTACCACCTCGGAACCTACGGCCATAACAGATGCTTACGGAATTATAAAAATAATCGCTACCGAAGTGGAAAACTACGATTTAAACTTAAAAATGGTCGTAAACCGTGTAAATTCCGCCCTTGAAGGTAAAAAAATAGCAGAGCGTATGATTCAGATTGTTGCTCAATTTTTAAATTTAAAAGTTGAGTATTTGGGCTTTATTTATAATGATCCTATCGTTGAACAGGCTGTTTTAAAGCAAAAGCCCTTTTTTATATATGCTCCCAAGAGCAAAGCAGCCGGTTGTTTGCGCCACATAGTTGCAAAACTTGAAAAAACGGATTATAATAGATATTCGGGATTTTCCGGTTTTATACAAAAACTTTTTGGAAGGAAATGGGAATAAAAATTCCGCTTTGAACTTTAAAGATTAGGAGGTTGATAGAGTAGTGGCAAAATTTAAAATTCCCCTTATATGTGCAGCAGCAGCTCTGATTTTAGCCTTCTTATTGGGTTTGATAAGCGGTGTACGGTTTTCCGTAATAATTTTGCGTTCGCTGATTATTTTTTTGATAAGCGGCGGTTTCGTTTTAGGAGCGCAAATCCTTTTGGAGCATTTTGTGCCGGACTTATTTCAGCCTGTTGATGCTCAAGAAAAACAAAGGAAAGAAACCGGAAAGAATTTGAATATAAGTATCGATGAGCCTATAGAAGTACCTTTTGAAAATGATGAAGAAGGAACTAATATGGAATCTGCTATGTTTGAAGATGAAGAAACTTATGAAAGTTCCATATCGGATGATGATGAATTCAACGAATTGGAGTCGATACAGGCAGATGTTGATACTATAAAGGGCAGTACTTCTTTAGCCGGAGAGGAGCCTTCAAATGAAAAGACAGAGGAAAATACTGTAAAAGAATTGGAAGAACTTCCCGACTTACAGGATTTTATACCTGAGGATGAGCTGCAGCAAGGTGATGATCAAATGGACTTCACTCAGAGAGGAACATCGGCATTTGATGTTTCAACCGACTTGTCCGGCTCCGGAATGGACACGAATACTATGGTTAGTGCTATTCGTACTGTGCTTAAAAGGGATTCCTAAATTGTTTAATTTAATATAAAAGGTGTGGGTAATGGCAAATACGGATTATGAAAATATACCTGAAGAAGAACTTTGGGAAAAATACAAAAAAACCTCAGATCCTAAAATCAGAGAATATTTTATTTTAAAGTATGCTCCATTGGTAAAGTATGTCGCCGGAAAGGTCGGTATAGGAATGCCTACCAATGTGGAATTTGATGATTTAGTAGGCTACGGCGTCTTCGGACTTTTAGACGCCATAGAGAAGTATGACCTCGATAAAAACGTTAAATTTAATACCTATGCCGTTAACCGAATCAGAGGAGCTATTTTTGATGAGTTGCGGTCTATAGACTGGGTTCCGCGTTCTGTACGTCAAAAAAGCCGCGAAATAGAAGAAATCATCGCCGACTTGGAAGCCCGGCTCGGCCGTTCCGCTTCAAATGAAGAAATAGCTTCTGCGATGGGATTGGATATTGAAGAATATAACTCTCTCCTGCTTAAAATATCTGCAACCAGCGTTATTTCGTTGACCGATTTAAGGTTTTCAAATGATGATTCGGAAGAATTCTCGGTAGGAGACATAATTGAAGCTCCTTCTTCTTTAAATCCCGACGTAATCGTGGAACGTGAAGACATAAAGCGGGTTATAGTTGAAGCTATTAAAGAATTGCCTGACAGAGAAAAAAAAGTTCTCATCATGTATTATTATGAAGACATGACTCTCAGAGAAATAGGTGAAGTCCTTCATGTAACCGAATCCAGAGTCTCCCAGATACATACAAGCGCAAATGTAAAATTAAGAGCCAAACTTTCTAGTGTTACAAAGGGCATAAAATAGGGGGAAATATGATTAGGCTTAATCAAATACAGGAAAAAATGTCTGAAATGCATGAACTGGATTCCGGCCGTTTTTTTGTTGATATAAGCGGAGAAACCCTTGATGAAGCCCTTGCAAATGCAGCCATACAGTTAGGGATGCCTGTTTCCTCGATAGACTACGAGATTCTACAAAAAGGAGCTTCCGGTTTTTTTGCAATAATTCCGAAAGAGTGGAAAATAAGGGCTTATGAAACCATAAAAGTAAAAAAACAGCAAAATATTGAAGAAGAAACGGATGAAACTCAAGAGACAATTGAAGGCGATGTAATTGTCAATAAGGATGGAATGGGGTATGTCTTCTGTGCGGCGGACGGTATCTACTTTAAAGTTACGGCCCCTTCAGGTACAGGCCGGGCTCTCGATATAAAGGCCGCAAGAGACAGGTTTAGGGATAGAGCTCTTCCTATTCCGGAAGATGATGTGCTTTCTACCATATTGGATGAAAAAACCGGAGAATATGTCAGAGTTGCTCCATACAACCGCATTCCGGGAAATGATGCCGCTATGGCCGTTAATATAAGCGATGATGAAATGAAGGCCTATCTCTATGTTACTCCTCCTACTGCAGGCGGTGTAGACCTTTCGGCAGATACGATTATAGCTTTTTTAAAGAATAACAGGATAATTGTCGGAATAAACGAGGAGAGGGTCAGAGAGTTTCAAGATTCTCCCGTTTACCGTGAAGATTATTTGGTCGCAGAAGGTATAGCTCCTCAAAACGGAGCTGATGCAAAAATTCTTTATAACTTTGAAGTAGATAATACGCAGGTACGTTTGCAGGAAACCCGGTCGGGACAAATTAACTTTAAAGAGCTGAACTTGATCCAAAATGTTGTTGAAGGTCAGCCTGTAGCTCAAAAGGTTCCTGCACAACGCGGAAAGCCGGGCAAAACCGTTACAGGAAAATATCTTGATGCCCTTAACGGAAAAGATATTGTAATGCCTGTTGGTAAAAACACAAAGATTGCCGCTGACGGCCTAACTATAGTTGCTGAGGTAAACGGACAGGTTCTTTTGGTAAAAAACAAGATTACCGTACAAGAAATTTACGTAGTAGAAGGCGATGTTTCAATAAGAACAGGAAACATTACATTCTTAGGTTCCGTCTTTGTAAATGGAAATGTGGATGATGGTTTTGTTATAAAGGCCTCCGGAAATATAGAGGTTAAAGGTTCTGTCGGCCGGGCCGAACTTGATACCGAGGGCGATATAGTTGTAAGCCAAGGTATTATGGGTAAAGAAGGCGGCGTTATACGGGCAGGAAAATCCATATGGTCTAAATTTATTCAAAATACGGACGTTGTTGAAGCAGGCGACATGGTAATAGTTTCGGACGGTATTATAAAATCGAATGTAATGGCCAACCGTAAAATTATATGCCGCGGAAAGAAGGCCGATATAATAAGCGGAAATTTAAGTGCTTCCGAATCCATTTCGGCAAGGAATTTAGGAAGTGTTTCAGGCGGAAACGATCTTGTCTTAAGTGTAGGCTTCGATCCCAAAAGCAAGGAACGCTTAAACTTTTTGATGCAAAAACAAGAAATGGATCAAAAAACTTTGGAAGATTTAAAGCTCAATTTGATGAGTCTTGAAGAGCTTAAATCCAAACGGGGAGAACTTCCAAAAGACAAAGAAGAAAATTACAACAAAATGAGCGAGTATAAGTATACTCTGCAAACTGAAATTCATGAAGTAGAAAAAGAAATTACTCAAATAAAAGAGTATCTAAATACCTTGAAAAATCAGGGACGTGTTTCCGCTTCCGGTCATGTATATCCGGGAGTGCGCATAGTAATCAGAGATACTGTCGAAGATGTAAGAATGGATTGCAAGGCTACTACATTCTACCTTGACAAGGGAATTGTGCGTTACGGAAAATATCAAGAAGATAACGATGAGGATGCTAAGAAGGTTCCAAGTGGCTATTCAACCAATTGATCTACAAACTCTATATGCTCAAATGGCTAAGGTGGGAAAACAGCAAGGTGCCGAACAACAGGTAACCTCTATGATTAGGGATGCACAGCAGCAGCAAAATAAAATTGATGCACAAAAAAAACTAAGCACTGTCCAGCTTGTAGAATCTGACAACAATAAAAATCTTAGAATTAATAAAGATGGAAAATCGCCTGATGAAGAGCGGAATAATGACGAAGAGGGCAAAAACCAACCTGAGCCCGAAGAAAAAAATCAGGCTTTAAATAATGAAGATTACATAAAAGACCCTTATTTGGGCCAAAGAGTGGATATTTCGGGATGATGACAGTTGTTTCAATTATTTTATTGATATTAAATATTTTTTTAATTCTCTTTTTTTATTTTAAGCTTAAAAATCAATTTTCCGACAAAGTATTGATCGATAATATAAAAAATGAAACCCAAAAATTGGTAGCACAGATAGCTTTTCAAACTGATCGCTCCGTCACCATCATGGAAGATAAGATTAGAGAAGTCAATAATATTATATCGGAACTTGATAAGAGGATATTGATTGCCGGTAAAGAAGAAGAAAAGCGGAGTGCGGCCGATAGGGTGTATCAAAGTTTGGCTGAAAGTGCCAAGACTTTTTCCGGCATTGAAAGAAGTGTTATCACAAAACATGAAAGACCTGTAATCGAGAATGAAGATGTAAAATTAAAGGTAAACAAATCTTCAAAAGAAGTAAATGAAGAAGAAAAAAAAGATACGGCTGTTGAAGAAGAACCTATCAAGATATACACAAAACAAATTCTTGCTCCCAAATCGGGAATCGTTCCCGACAGAACTGCTGCAATGAAGGAACAGATAATCGAAATGGCTAAAAAAGGCCTTTCAATAGAGCTTATTGCAGAAAAGATTCCTCTTCCTACCGGTGAGATAGAACTTATAATTTCGATGAATACTTAATTCAAATTTTCTTCCTTTTTTGCTTTTCTAGCGGTGCGTTTTTTGATGACAATCATCAAAATTACTGCAATTATGAGTATAAATATCCAAAGATAAAGAATACCTAGAATTATATCGCTAAAAAGGCCTATTCCGTCTTTTACTGCATTAAGAGCTTTGGTAAAAAATGCCGGCCTTGCTATACTGCCGTTTATAATTTGATACATTGAAATGTTTAAAGTACTGTAATTTACCGATTTTTGTAAATAGCGTAAACGGCCTTCAATTGCTTCAATGTCGGAACGTAAATCTTGAATTTGGTTTTGAACTTCTAAAATATCTTTTACCGTTTTAGCCTGACTTAAAATTTTTAAGTAAGTTTGTTCGGTTTCTTTTTTTACTTTTAGACGGGCAAGGCTGTCTACGAATTCTTCCGTAACATCTTCAACCGTAATATTTTTATTATCCAGGTTTTTAATTCCTGCGGTAATTTCATTTAAAAAATTCTCAAAATTTTCTTTCGGTATTCTGATGCTGATTGTCTGTCTGATACTTGAATGAAAATGTTTTTCATCTTCTTGACTTATGTAGGCTTGATATTTTGACACAAGGTTTTCGATTATTTCTCTTGTTTTTTTTATGTCGTCCGTTTCGAATTCTATAAAACCTGTTTTTATAAGTTTTCGTTCTATATCACGGGCATCCAAACTTAGTGTATTTTTATCTTCTGTTTGGGCTCTCTTTGCTATTTCAAACTCGTAATCGGTTGATGAGCTTTTGGATTCCGCACTATAAGCGTTGAATCGGTTTTCTTCGGTATCGGCGTAAGAATCTTTTTTGACACTGCAAGAAAGAAAGATACTTAATGCCAAGCTCAAATATAAAAACTTAAAAACAATATGTTTCATCTTATCCTCCTCAAATCTGCAATTAACTTTAACACAATTTATTTTATTTTACAATGGGAGTTCTACATTTTAACCCGAATAAGTCTTATGCTTGCGTTTTAAGCTTGTTAGTGTTATACTTAACTTATGGCCGTAAACTCTTTTTTTCAAAAAATGGAATTTCACATTAACGGAGATGTCCGCAAAAAGTGTAACTTAAAATCGGTTCTTTTTTCTTCATGCGGAAATGCAGTATTTGAAAATATATCTGAAGTTCATAACTTTGTTTTTAATTTTAATTCGTGTATAAAAGAGGGCATTTTTGGAAAGAATCAAAAATATTTGCAGGCCGGCGAATTAAATGCGATGGGAATTTTTGACGAAGTTCTCCATTATGTTTTAAGGCTCTACCGTCAAAATATCGATGACGATTTTTTTGTTAAAGGATATGAATTTATCGATAAGGAATTTAAAAATAGAAATTTTCACGGTCTTGATTTTTTGCTAAAAGAGTTTTGCAAAAATTTTCCGCCGAGGAATGTTTATACCGATAAACTGTCTTTAGATAAATGGCTTGAATCAAATGATGAAGCATCAAATGTACCGAATAAATTGCTCGCACTTGAAGAACTTATCCTACTCTGCCTTGCAAATAGAAATCCTGCAAATGCGCAGTTTGCAGTTTTATTTAATGACATAAATTTAAAAACAATCGATTCATATAAGCTTTTTTGGGAAACGGCAAAAAAATGGTCAAAAAAGAATAAACCCATAGGGAGCAAGTTAGGAAACGGGCAAAATGAGATGGATATTCTTTCTTTTTTGGAAGAACCGGTGAAGCGATGCCCTTACAGTATTTTTGGCCAGCTGAATTATGTAAAGGAACACTGGGCGGGATTTACTCAAAATCTTTTGCTTAAAGTCTTAGGTGCCGAGGATCTTATTCGCGAAGAGGAAAAAGCCGGCTGGGGGCCGCCCCAAGGCGGAGGTTTTGATGTTCCTGTCTACACCTTTGAAAATTTATTAAAAGAGTACGAGGCCTTTACCCCCGATAAAAATTGGATGCCGAATCTTGTCCTGATAGCAAAGAGCACCTTGGTTTGGCTGGATCAGCTGAGTAAAAAATATTCTGCTCCGATTACCCGTTTGGACCAAATCCCCGATGAGGAGCTTAGATTTTTTGCGGATGCAGGAATAACGGGGCTTTGGCTGATAGGCGTTTGGCAGCGCTCCGAGGCAAGCCGCCGTATTAAAGAGATTTGCGGAAATCCGGATGCGGCCGCAAGTGCATACAGTATCTACGACTATGACATTGCCGAGGAACTGGGCGGCTGGCCGGCTCTGGCTAATTTGCGGGAAAGAGCCCGGGAATTCGGAATCAGAATGGCAGCCGATATGGTTCCAAATCACACAGGCCTTGATTCCAAATGGATTATGGAAGACCCGAATCTTTTTTTGCAGACAAGGGAGTCTCCCTTTCCTGCTTATAATTACGATACCGAAAACCTTTCCCGTGATGGGAGAACAAGCGTTTATCTTGAAAAGGGCTATTATTCAAAGACGGATTGTGCCGTGGTTTTTAAGCGTGTCGATAACTATACAGGCGATGTGCGCTATATCTACCACGGGAATGACGGCACGGGCCTTCCTTGGAACGATACGGCTCAAATAGATTTTTTAAATAGTGAAGCCCGCGAAAAGGTTATCCAAAAAATTCTCCATGTTGCGCGTAATTTTCCCATAATACGCTTTGATGCGGCCATGGTGCTTGCCAAAAAACATATCCGCCGCCTATGGTATCCGGCTCCCGGTTCAGGCGGAGATATCGCAAGCCGTTCCTGCTATGCCCTTTCGATAGAGGAATTTGAAAAAAGAATCCCCGAAGAGTTTTGGAGGGAGGTTGTAGACCGCTGTGCAAAGGAAGCTCCCGACACCCTCCTGCTTGCCGAAGCTTTTTGGATGATGGAAGGCTACTTTGTGCGCACCCTCGGAATGCATCGCGTATATAATTCCGCTTTTATGAATATGCTCAAAAAAGAAGAAAATGCCAAATACAGGGAAACCATCAAAAACACCCTTGAGTTTGACCCGGAAGTTTTGAGGCGCTATGTAAACTTTATGAATAACCCCGATGAAGAAACTGCAATAGCCCAATTCGGAGACGGGGATAAATACTTCGGCATTTGTACAATGATGTCGGCGATGCCCGGGCTTCCCATGTTCGGGCATGGTCAGCTCGAAGGTTTTACCGAAAAATACGGAATGGAATATAGAAGAGCTTATAAGGATGAGACTGTAAATCGAGGCCTTCTTGAAAGGCATAAAAAAGAAATTTTTCCTCTTTTAAAAAGACGGCATATTTTTTCGGGTGTTGAAAAATTTAGGCTCTTTGATTTTTGGAATGAGGGAAACGTAAACGAAAATGTCTTTGTTTGGTCAAACTTTTTTGACGGGGAGCGTTCATTGATTTTTTATAATAATGCCTATGAAAGAGCTTCAGGCTGGATTAAGCTTTCAGCGGCCTTTGCCTTAAAAAATGCAAAAAATGAAAAGGAGTTAAGGCAGGAAACTCTTATGACCTCTCTTAATCTAAGTTCGGGAGAGGCCTATTTTACGGTGTTTTATGAGCAGCGATCTTCCTTATTCTTTTTAAGAAAAAATTCCGAACTTGCAGAAAAAGGTTTTTTTGCAGCCTTGGATGGTTATCAGTGCCAAGTTTTTTTGAGTATCTATGAGGTAAAGGATGAGGAGGGGTATTATAGCGAACTTTACCAAAAAACGGACGGCAGGGGTTTTAAAGATATTGACTTTGAAATAAATAAATGTAAATACGGCAAGTTATACGAATGTTTTAAAGATTTAAGTATAAAAGACTATTTTCCGCAAATTCTTGAGTATTATGATGCCTGCAAAAATAAAAAAACGGCTGTTGAAAATATCTCAAAAAAACTTTGTCCGAGTATTCAGGAATTTTTTGATTCCTTTAATGCCGAGTTTGTTAAAATTTTCCCCCATGATGAAAACAAACCTCATTTTTCTTTATTTAAAAATTCTATAGCTCGTTTTTTTAATATTTTGTATCTTTGTGCTGATGACACTTATCCGGCAGAAAAAGAATTTAAGATCCAAGGCTTTGATCTCTTTGTAAATGATCTTAAAGCCTTGGCTTTTGGCACAAAAGAGAATGCTCTTTTGTATGCGGCAGGTCTTTTATTGTCGGCATTGTTCAAATTCTTCCCTGAAGAAAAAATTCGGCTTTGCCGGTTTGATTTTGTTCTTGCTGAACAGCTTTGCAGTTTTGGCCTTTCCGAATCAAATGCAACGTCTTCATTGTTTTTGCTAAACCGCTTATTTTATTTTACGGAAAATAAAAGCTCCTCTTTTCAGAATCAGGAATTTGGCAGGGAGCGGCTTAAAGTTTTTATAGATTTTTGTGCTCACGATGAAGCCGTCAAAAAATATCTCGGTCTAAACGAATGGGATGGAGAAGTTTGGTTTAATAAAGAGTCCGTGGAAAGATTAATTCTCATAGATATTCTATATAAATTTGTATGGGAAAATTCGGAAGATTCTTTTGATTTTTTGTCTCTAAAACCTTATGTAAATGCTTATTCGGCTATGACCGAGGCTCTTTTTGATGCCGAATACAGGTTAAAAAATATTATTGATTTTTCGGATAAGCAGAACTAGGCCTTTTCGGCGTTTTCTTCAGCGTATTTTTTAAATTCCTCCTCACTCATCTTATCTGCATAAATAGGATAAAGGGCCTCTATTAGTTCTTCAAGTGTGGGAAATTTGGCTCCATCAAGTTTATATGACATAAAACTACCTCTCCATATATTGTAGCATATTTTCAATTTCTTTTTTAGATGCCTGTATCTTTTTTATATTTTTTATGGGCTTTTCCAAGTCATTCATGTATTCCGGTTGATTCGGTTTTTCGCCGCAGGCTTCTTGTATTATATCGGCTTCAAAGGCCGGATGATCCTTTGCTATAAGAATCATAGTTTCGGGCCCCTTGTTTTTGAGAATTTTGCTCTTTATGGCAGCTCCATAGGCGGCTGCTGTTGAGGTATCTATCATAATTCCATAGCGTTGATAGGCCTTTCTGATAAGCTCCTTATAATCCTTTTGTTCTACCGGTTTGGGAAAAATCAGAGCCTTCATAATTGCAGGGCTTATTTCGAAAATTTGTTCCAACCGTTCGATGTTTGAAGGGCTTACAGGGTCTGCCGCATTTCTTTGATTTAAAGGAATTTCCATGGTTTTACAAAAGCAGTCTCCGTCTTTGTTTGCTGAAAGCTCAGGTGTAGAATCGGTAATAAAGCCGTTTAAAGAAAGTCCGCTTTTCCATGCAAAAAGTCCGGCTGCAAGATTTCCGTAATTGCCTGAGTGAAGAGCGTAGTATATCTCGCCAAAGGTGTTTTTTCTTAAGCGCGTAAAGGCATAAAAGTAGAAAAATATTTGGGGTAAAAGACGGCCTATATTTACCGTATTTGCCAGAGTAAGGCCGTATTTTTCTACAAGGTTTCTATCAAGATATACGGATCGTTTTAAGGCTTCCACATCCTTTATGTCTCCATCGCATTCCATCGAGTAAATTGAACCCCCGTTTTCGGCTAAGTATTGTTCGGGTATACCGGATGCATAGCCTTTGGGGTGTATTAAAAGGGTCTTAACTCTTTTTTTGTTTCCGAAAGCTGCAGCCATGCTTTGTCCGTTTTTTTTGGTACCCGTGCCCAAAACTATGGCTTTTTTATCGTTAATTGTTAAAATATGTTCAAGAACTGAAGCAAACCATAAAAAGCCGAAATCTCTATGACAGCCGGTGGGGCCGTGAAAGAGATCCAGCAAAAACAGTTTTTCGTCTAATTGCCGCAATCTGGGGCTGTATTTTCCAAAGGCCGAAACTGCAATGCGTTCCGAAACGGCGGGACTGAATTCTTCTTGCAAGAGGGCTGAAGTTAGAGTTCCTGCAATAGATGTAAAACTTGATGTTTCATTTAAATGGTTTATCCAGTCATTTAAATCAAAGGCTTCTTTCGGAATATAAAGACCTCCGTCGGCCGGCATACAGCTTGTTACTGCTTCATAAAAGGATACTATTTTGTTACCGTTTCTTGTGCTTACTAAATCCATGCTAACCTATTGTATCATATTTAAGATAAAATTCTATACTTTTTTATGAATTTTATCGGTTTATATGTCATTTTTGCTTGCCTCAGGCCTTCATCGCCTAAATCTTGCTCTCTGTTTATGAATTCGATATGTTCAGGTAGATAACCTGCAAAGGCATAGTTAATGTACTGAAAACTTCCTTTGTAGGAGACTAGAGCTTTTTCGAATAACACCACGGCAGTTTTATTATTTTGAGTGATTTCTGCCAAGGTCCAGGCTACAGGTTCATCCCAAACGTAGAGAACGATTCCCATCATCGAGGTTCGGCTTAAAATTGAAAGAGCCTCTAAAGCTGCTTCATAGTCGGAATTTTCAGGAGTTGAATCCGGTTTTGTGCTATTCCATTCTGCAAGAACCTTTTTTGCATCTTCGACATTTTCAAGGGTGAGCGGTTCAATTTTTATCTTGTCATAGGATTTTTCAAATTTGTTTATGTGGGTCTTTTTTTTATGAAAATCCTTGCCTTTTAATTCTGCCAAATTTTGTCTGAGATAAACGTAATCAAAATTATCCCTGTCTTCTTCAATCTTTAGTTCTTTAAAAAAAGGAAGGTTAAAGGTATTTGAATTGTTATCCAAAAAAGATTTTGAAAGAATCATCCATTTTTTATATTTTGCTAATAGTTCTTTCGTTATTTCGACATTTACGGTGCAGCATGGAGTAATAAAAAAGCTTTCACCTTTATATTCTCCGATTATTATCAATAGTTTGTCCGTTTTTGTTACTTGATACTTATAATTATGCCTAAAAAGGTATAAATTCAAAAAAGTCAGTTCCGATATTCCGTCGGGAAGACTTTTTAAGTAAAAATCCATTTCGGATTGCATTTCCAGTGAAATAGGAGCAAATTCGGGATACTGTGGTATACTCATACATATATCCTACTATTTTTAAGCAAAAACGGCAAGAGATATAAAAAAATACTTAAAGCCGATTGAAAATATGCTGATATTGAAATATACTTATAGAGACAGGTTTTATACTTGTTTTTAATTCTAATTTTGGAGGAATAATAATTATGAAAAAAATTATCTTAATTATTGCAGCCCTTAGCTGTATGGTTTCACTGACGGCTTTTGACTTTATGGATATATCGGGCGACGTCGGATTGGGATACATGAATTATACCATAGTCAATAAATACGATAACTCAAAGGTTATCGAACTATTGAGTGATGACTTAAAAGCCTTATTGGGCGGGGAAGGAACATTAAGGATAAGAGATATAAAAGCAAAAGATATTTATAATGCTCTTGTACTTGGGCTTTCTTTGAAGATGAGCTATGTTTACACCAACATTAATGTAGGGTTTCCCTTCAAAGAAATTCCTACAGGCTTTGACCCCCTTGCTCAAAAATTAAAAGATAAGGGTGTTACGGACAGCATAAAAGGATCTGTCATATTTGACGGCCAATTGGGTGTGGGTATTACTCTTATGGAAAAATCGCCTGTAAATATATTCTTGGGCGGGGGATTTGGTATAAATTATGTCAGAATGACTCGTAATTTGCCTAAAGATTTTCTTAGTGGAACTAATGTTGATAGTCTGAAGGAGATACGAAGTATCGGTATGTTCGGACTCGGCGCAGATATAGGTATAAAGTATTTTATTTTACCGAAGGTCGGCCTTTGTCTGGATATAAAAGATACGATATATTTTTTACCGTTAGCAAATAAACGCTTCTATCGAGGTACTGCAAGAGGTATTCCGTTTGATTATTCTATCAATAAAGAGGCTGCCGGTGAGCTCAATATTAAAAAGATGATAAAGTCCACTTGGGCTAATAATTTTACTATAAGGCTAGGTGTTGCCTTAAAGTTATAGTTTAGGAAATGTAAAAAACTTGTAACAATTGAAAGAATGATGAGTTTAGTAAATGACATCATTTACCGATAATGGAAATTATATGGAGGTTTATATGAAGAACAAGAAAATGATTTTTGTTTTTGTCATGCTGGCTGCATGTATCGGTTTTGTATTTGCAGATTTTGCTATTTCTGTGGGGCCTGCTTATACAAATTATTTTACAAAATCGGATACCAAAGTTAGTTTTGATGCAGCTTATAGCAGCATTCAGACTGCTTTGACCGATGTAAAAAATGAAAAAAATAATGCAGCCGGTGTTGCTTTGGATCTTAGAGCCGGACTCTTTTATATGATGGCTCAGATTGCTTTCCCGGGAAAGAATCATAAAGCTCTTCTTTCTCAAGCCGGAAATGCCAAGAATTTTGTATCAAAGAACAGCGTTATCTTTGATTCACAGCTGGGAGCAGGATTGACTTTATTTAAAAAATCAAGGTTTAACCTCTTTCTGGGCGGCGGTCTTGGTTTAAATGCGATGAAGTCTACACAAACTGCTACTATACTTGGTCAAGGCATATCATACGAAAAATTGGACGTTATGTTCGGTTTAGGCGCAAATGTATTGGCTAGTTTTTATTTTACCGATATGATAGGTATTTATGCAGGTATTGCCGATACTTTCTATTTTGCTCCTTTAAAAGTTGAGAAAACTTTTAAAATAGCCGGTGTAGCAGACTATGTTGCTTCCCATAAAAATGGGAAGGTTGGCAATGTTATTGCCAATAGTTTAAACTTAAAACTCGGTCTTTCACTCAGATTTTAAGTTTTAACTTGCTTATTAAAATAAAAAGGCAGCCTCAAAAGGGCTGTCTTTTTATTTTATTTTATTTTAAGGAGTTTAAAACACTTGAAAGTCTTGTTTTGTCGTATAAATCTAAAGGTCTTCCCTCAGAGAATCTGACAGCTTCTTCGGTAAAGGTTCCTGCGCTCATACATATGCCGGAGCCTCCTTTTACTTCTTTTAGACGTGCATGCAGCTCTCTAAGAAGGAGCTCTCCCACTGTTCCTTGAGATCTAAAAAATCTAAAAATAACGGTATCCGAAAAGCGTGCTGTATCTATTTCGGCTACTATATCGGTGTAGGCGGCCAATACCGATATATCCAGTATTTTTACCTTTGCCTTCGGATAAAAGCGGGCTACGATTTTTCTGCAAAGAGCTACAAATTCGCTTTGTCCGGACATAAGGTATATTTGTAAGTTTTTGTTTTTATTTAATTCCTGATATCGCATTATAAGGGTTGCCGCATCCTTGTATCCGGGGCTGGTATTTTGAATTTCTTTTAAAAGATGAAGAGCTTGTCCTATTTCTTGAGTTTTGATATAGGCTTGAGCGAGTCTGTATTTGAGCTCATTGGAGATATCAGCAGGAGCTCCATTATGCTTTAAGCCGATTTGAAAGTCTTCTATAGCCCTTTCCAATTGATCTGCTTTTGCTCTGATCATACCTGTGTATAATGAGGCTTGAGGCCCAAAAACGGGATCAACCCTAAGATGATTTAATATTTTCAAGCATCGGTCTGTCGCTTCTGTTTCATAAAAGCACTCGCCCATGGCAAATAAGACTTCTTTATCGTCGGGTTTAAAGTCTAAGGCTTTTTTTAAGGCCGGCAGAGCTTCGTTATATTTATGCAGATGCTGAAAGGTATAACCAAGATATTTTGTTGCCAAAAAACTGTTGGGTTCAATTATCAATGCCCGTTTGAAAAATTTAACTGCCTTTTCATAATCTTTTTCAAGATAATAAATATAACCTAAATTGTAGCTGACATCGAGATTTTTAGGGTTTATAGTCTCAGCAAGCAGAAATCCTTTTTTTGCTTCAGGAACTCTGTTTGTTTTTAAAGCACAGATGCCGTATTTGATTGCAATATCCAGCTGTTTACTCATTTCAAGCTGTTTCATCCTATCTATCAAAGCTGAGTGGGCAGAATAGGCTTTTTCCCAGTCCTGATCTTGATAATAAATATCTCCCATTATAAAAAGACCATCAGGATCATGAGGGTTTTGAGCCAAACGCCTAGTCGCTTCTTTCATTAGAACGGCCCTGCCTTTAACTTTTTTTCTTCCTCCTGTAGATGAGGCATTGTTTCTTGTAGTTATCAGGACAATGACAACAGCAACGATAATAATAATAAAAAAGGAAATAATAATAGTTGATACCATTCTCATATTATGCGTTTTATTTTGATATATGTCAATGGAAGAGAATTGAATTTATTTTTATTTTTTACAATAATGTCTTAATTTTTAACCTAGGCAATATCCTCTATCTGTGGTATAATCAAAGTTAGACTTATTCCTTGGAGGAGGTATGAAAAAAGTATTTTTTATGTTAATTTCAGTATTATGTATGTCGACGGTTTTTACCGATACCGCAAACGGTTTTGATGAAAATGATATTCCGTTAAAAAATGTGACGCTTTATTCATCAGGAGTAGCTCATTACGAGCATGAGGGAATTGTAAAAGGCTCAGGTAAAATAGACTTGTTGTTTCTGCCGTCCCAAATCAGTGATGTTTTAAAATCCATTTTTGTAAAAGATCCTGCAGCAAAAAGCTTATCGATAAATTATCAGTCAGAAGATACTCTTAAAAAAACTATGCAGAGTTTAAAAATCGATTTATTCGGGAATGATTCTATTTTCAAACTTCTTAAAGCTCAAAAAGGTGCCGAGCTTGAAGTTTATACCCCGAATAAGATTGTAGGTAAAATTTTAAACATCGATAAAAGCGGAGATTCCGAAAACGGTGTTATTCTTTCTATTGTTGCAGAGGACGGCGTTAAGGTGATATCTTTTAACGATGTACAATCTTTTAAATTTACTGATCCTCAGCGAAATGAAGACTTACAAAAGGCCTTAGCTTTAATTTTGGAAGCCTCGGCAAAAGAAAGGAAGCTGATTTCGATAGATATAGAATCGGCAGGGGAACGTAAGATAGGATTTTCTTATGTCATGGAAGCTCCTATTTGGAAGCCTACATATAGATTGGATATGGGGAATAATGTTGCATCTTTTCAGGCTTGGGCAATAATAGATAATTCTACGGATCTTGATTGGAAAGGTGTAAAGCTTACCCTTACAAGCGGCCGGCCCATAGGGTTTAAACAAAATTTATATGAACCATATTATACTCACCGTGAAACTATTCCCATCCTTGCAGGACAGGCAGCCAGCCCTGAAACCTTTGAATCCGCTTATGACGATTCTGCTGATTATAAGGCAAGAAAAGCTCCTATGGAAATGCAAAAATATGCTTATGAGAGTCTTGATCTTTCTATGACCGATGTTGAAGAAGATGCTTATTTTGAAAATCAGACTGTTGCCAAAAGTATTGCAGGAGAAATGTTTGCTTTTACTCCTGTTAAACCCGTTAATTTACCAAGACAAAAAAGCACTATGATTCCTTTAAGCCTTACTTCTCTTCCTGCTCAAAAATATTCGGTATTTTCGGCTATACCCTATGGAGCCGAGGTTCATCCCAAGTTGTGTATAAATATTGAGAATAATTCCGGTATTAAATTTCCGGCGGGGCCTATTACGGTTTTTGAAAGCGGAGAGTATGTCGGTGATGCCGTTTTGAATTTTTTACCAGAAAATGAAAAACGCCTTATAGCTTTTGGGGATGATATGGATGTGAGAGGATCCAAAACCGAAAGCATTGATAATAAGCTCCAAAGTATTAAAATAGTAAAAGGTGTTTTACATCGAAAGTATAAATCATCTAAAAATGCGGTTTACACTATTAGGAATGCAGCTTCAAAAGAGCGTTCTATTATTGTCGAGCATCCTATAAGTTCCGGATTTAATCTCGCAGATGAAAAAAAATTATTGGAAAAGACTGCAAATAAGTACAGGTTTAACATAAAGGTTAAGGCTTCTTCTCAAGAAAAACTTTCCATAGAAGAGGAAAGGTCTTTTGAAGAAGTTTTACAGATTAATACGATGGACAATAATGCTATCATAGGCATTTATTCCAATTCGGAGTTGCCTGAAAAAATAAAGAAAACTTTTAAATCCATTTTAGATGAAAAAGTAAAAGTTGATAAGGCTCAAATAGCTTTGACCGATTTACAAGGTGAACAAAAAATACTCAATGGAGAACAAGATAGGGTTCGCAAAAATATTCAGGCTGTGGGAGCGGAAACTCAACAAGGTAAACTGTTTTTAGATAAGTTAATTCTTATAGAGGAGAAATTGGAGGATTTAAAAGTTAAGATTGAACAAGCGGAGAAACAATATTCTAAAATAAAAACCGATTTTGTAAATTACGTTGAAAAAATCAATTTAGAATAGTTATTCGGCCGGTTTGCGTTAAGGCTTGATAATTTAGCTTTATTGTTGTATAATGCCTACACAGAATATAAAAGGAGTGTATGGAATTTGACAATAGTTCAATTTATTTTTTATATCATGTTTTTGCCATGTACTTTGTCTGCTTTTTTTGTTTATTCGGCTATTATATTTTCAAGAAAGCATAATTTATATGACAAAACAGGGGGAAGAAAAATACATTCCGGAAATATTCCAAGAATAGGCGGATTGGGATTCGGTCTTGCCTATCTTATTTCAAGCCTTACCGTACATTTTCTTTTTCCTCATCTAAGACTTTTACATTTAAATTTTTTTTATATTGCTCTAGGCGGTGTAATTATCTTTGCCATGGGACTTTGGGATGATATAAAAAATTGGAGAGCAATTTTTAAGCTTTTGGTTCAAAGCATAGCTGCCGTTTTAGTAATGTACGGCGGTTATACTTTTAAAAAAATAAGTTTCGGCCCGATAGGTTTTTTTTGGTTTATGGGACCCGAAACTTATATAATAACTTTTTTATGGATAGTAGGAATAACCAATGCGGTTAATCTTGTAGACGGCATTGACGGGCAAGCCGGCTGTCTTGGAGTTTCCGTCCTTTTAACTTATGCGGGGATTTATTATTCGGCAGGTATAAGTCATATTATAATACTTAGGCTTCTTATTCTCATTTTTGCCGTTATAGGCTTTCTATTTTTTAACCTTTCCCGGCCTAGTGCAAAGATATTTATGGGAGACTGCGGTTCACAAATTTTAGGTTTTGTTTTGGCTGTTCTTCCTCTTATACCAAGTCCTCATGGATATGAAGCAGCAGGTTTGATATTTGCCGCTCTGATCTTAATGCTGCCCATTTTTGATACTGTTGCTGCAATATGGCGTAGAATAAGGGAAAAACGCCCTATAGGAATAGGAGATAGATATCATTTGCACCATAAGCTGATGCTGATGGGGTTTACTCCAAGAGGAGCTTTAGGCGTTTTTATGATATTCCAAGTAATTATAAATCTTTTTGCATATATGGCTATAGTTTTGCAAGGGGGACATGCCCTTATAATTTTGATAGGGCTTATACTTGTAGGCATACTGTTTTTTATGTTGATTCATTATGAAAAAGAAAGAATTGTAAATAAAAAAGAAAAATAATCCGGAGTTACTCACATTATGGAAAAAAAAATTGGCAGATTGATCTTGTTTTTTTGGTTGTTCCAATGTTCAGCCGTTTTTGCAATTTATAAAATATTTAATACCGATAGTGAAATTTTTAGTTCATTTTTAATACATATAACTCTTTGGCATTCTCTTCTTCTCTTGTTTTTAGTTTTATACAAGGGAGATTTTATAAATGTGGAAAATAATCTCACGTTAGAAAAAATTAATCTTGCAAACGGAATAACCCTTTGCCGCATAAGCTCGGTTCCTTTAATTGCTTTTCTTTTAAAACAAAACGAGATAGATAACATAAAAACTATATTAGCCGTTGTTTTAATTTTGGTATTTTTGACGGATTTTTTTGACGGATTTATAGCACGTAAATTTAATCAAGAAACAAAAATAGGGCGTATGTTGGATTCCATGAGTGATTACTCCCTTCTTGCTCTGGTTTCAATTGTATACTATCAGCTGGGACTGGTTCCTAACTGGTTTTTCTATCTGATTTTCGGAAGACTAATGTTTCAAGCTTTCGGCATGTTGTTCTTTATATTGCTAAAATTTCCGGTTGAAATAAAATCGACAAAGGGCGGTAAGATAACCATAGCCACAACCATGATTTTGTACAGCCTTAAAATCATGCAATTCTTTATTCCGTTTTCTAATAATTTTGAAGATTTATTTTTAATAGCCGAATATGTCTGCGGGTTTATAATTTTTGTATTTTCGTTTGAAAAAATCTTCATTTTTTGTAATCATTACGGGAAATATCGCAGACAGAATAAATAAACTTGTAGTTGTACAGGTTTGAAAGGCTAGAATATAATTTCATAAATTGTTATAATGGGATAGTAATATAAAATACGGTTTTTATAGGAGTTGTAGTATGAAAGAAGGTTTAAAAAAATACCTTGAAAAAGAAGGAGCAAATGCGAAACTTCCGATGGTTGCGTATTTGGCCAATTTGGATCAGGTTGCCTCAGTGCACCCTGAGGTTGCATCAAGTATTGTAAAAGAAATAGAAAATCAGCGCAGTCACTTAAAACTTATTGCCAGCGAAAACTATTCTTCATTGGCAGTTCAAGCTGCTATGGGTAATTTGCTCACAGATAAATATGCAGAAGGTTTCCCTGAACATAGGTATTACGGAGGATGTGAAAACGTAGACGCCGTTGAAATGGCTGCTTGCGAAGAAGCTTGTAAAATCTTCGGAGCCGAGCACGCATATGTACAGCCTCACTCCGGTGCTGATGCAAATATAGTAGCCTATTGGGCAATTTTAAATGCAAAGGTCGAAGAGCCTTTCTTAAAGAAATTTGAAACGGTTGTAGACGGAAAGGTTAAAAAGATGAGCCTTGAAGGCTTAAGCCATAAAGATTGGGAAGAATTACGCCATGCTCTCGGAAACCAAAAGCTTATGGGCTTGGATTATTATTCCGGCGGGCACCTTACCCACGGTTATGTTCAAAATGTTTCTTCAAAGATGTTCAGAACATGTTCATATACTGTAAGCAAAGAAACAGGCGAATTGGATTATAACGAAATCGAAAAAAGAGCAATGGAAGAAAAACCCTTGATTCTTTTGGCCGGATACAGTGCTTATCCTAGGAAGATTAACTTTAAACGCTTTAAAGAAATTGCCGATAAGTGCGGTGCTGTTTTGATGGTTGATATGGCCCACTTTGCAGGTTTGGTTGCAGGAAAAGTTTTTGAAGGTGAATATAACCCCGTCCTTTGGGCTGATGTTGTAACAACTACAACCCATAAAACTCTTCGAGGCCCCCGCGGTGCCATGATTCTTTGCAAAAAAGAATTTGCCGAATTCGTTGATAAGGGATGCCCCCTTGTAATCGGCGGCCCACTTCCTCATGTTATGGCTTCAAAGGCTGTTGCATTCCGCGAAGCAAGCAGCAAGGAATATCAAGACTATGCCCACAAGGTAAGAGACAACGCTGCTGCCTTAGCTGATGAATGTATGAAACTGGGTATGAAGCTCCAAACAAACGGAACAGATAACCACTTAATGCTGATTAACGTAACAAAATACGGCTTAAACGGCCGGCAGGCGGAAACTGCAATGTCCGAGTGCGGTGTGACTCTTAACAGAAACAGCTTGCCCTTCGATCCGAACGGCCCATGGTGGACAAGCGGCTTGCGCGTAGGTACTCCTGCAGTAACCAGCATCGGAATGGGTGCTGCCGAGATGAAGCAGATCGCTTCTATCATTGACAGGGTTTTAAAAGCTTCAAAACCCGGCGTAACAAAGAGCGGTGCTCCCAGCAAGGCTAACGTAATTGTTGACCCCGCCGTAAAAGCAGAAATTCAAAAAGAAGTAGATACTCTTTTACACAAATTTGTTCTTTATCCCGAATTGGATTTGGATTATCTAAAGAGCATCTATTGCTAAAGAATAATTTAGTTTAATTTAAGATGGGGGCTCCGAAAAGCTTTTGCTTTATATTGGATGCCCCTTTTTTTATGGAGGGAAATATGAAAATTGGACTTTGTGCATCGGAAAATAAAAATAATGATATTGATTTTAACATAGCTCAAATTGAAGATTTTATAAAAAAGACAAGAACCGAAAAGCCTGACCTTCTTCTTTTCGGAGAAAGTTTTTTGCAGGGGTTTGATTCGGTTTGTTTTGAATATAAAAAAGATATTTTAACGGCTTTCCAAATAAACTCGGAACCTATCACAAAAATCCGTTCAATTGCCAAAAAAGAAAAAACGGCAATAGGTTTCGGTTTTATCGAAAACGATCATGGTGCTATTTTCAGTTCCTACATGATAACAGGAAAAAACGGAGAAATACTTTGTCTTTACAAAAGAGTTTCCCGAGGCTGGAGAATTCAAGGTACCTGTGCCGATTACCGTGAAGGGAAAGATTTTTTTGAGTTTGATTTTGAAGGTAAACGTCTTGGTGTTTTTATCTGCGGAGACTTATGGGAAGATGAACTTTTAGATAGGATTATAAGCCTCAATCCAGATGCCTTTTTGTGGCCTGTTTTTTGCAGCTATACAAAGGAAGAATGGGAAAACGGTGAAGCCTCCGCCTATGCCGAAAGAGCAGCAATCCTTGATCCTCCCGTTTTATTTATAAATTCGCTTGTAGAGGAGAATGCTCCGGCTGCAGGAGGAGGTGCATTTGTATGGCATCACGGTAAACTTGTAAAAGAAATACCGATGGGCAAAACAGGATTTTTATTATACGAAATTTAATGAAATCTTATTGGAATTTCGGGCTTTTTTTGGGTATATTAGTATAAATGGAATTTTTATTGGAGTAGCTATGAAATCGCCTAAAGAGATTAACACAGAAAAACTGCTTTTAGACTATGTTAAAGATAATACTATTGTTTCCCGGCTTTTGCATATTTTGATTGCCGATCCTGAAATCGAAGCTTTGCAGGACTATGCCAATTCGGTTTCGATTGTGAGATTGGGGTATAATGATCACGGGCCTGTTCATATGAAGCTTGTAACCTCAAATGCGCTTAAAATATTGGATCTTTTAAAAAAAGCAGATGTGCAAACCAGTCTTGAAAAAGAAGGAACGGGTTCTTTAGAAGACAGCTATTGTGCCGTAGTGCTTGGATCCTACCTTCACGATATAGGGATGTCTTTGACCCGGCAAGACCATGAGCTTTTTTCGATGACATTGGCTCTTCCAATAATTGAAAGGACACTGGATAAGTTGGGTCTCACATCGTTTAATCAAAGAGCCGTCATAAAAGCTATGACCTGCGAGTGTATAATCGGCCACATGGCAAGCCGAAAAATTCATTCGATTGAGGCCGGCATAGTTTTGATAGCCGACGGCTGCGATATGAAAAAGGGGAGAGCCCGTGTTCCGATGGAACTAAATACCGATGCTAAGATAGGAGATATTCACAAATATTCTGCCAATTCCATTAAGTCCGTTTCCATTGCTGCCGGAAAAGAAAAACCCGTGCGCATAGATGTTTTGATGGACAGCGATGTAGGCTTTTTTCAGGTAGAAGAAGTCTTGATGGGAAAAATAAATATGAGCCCTGCAAAGCCCTTTATCTCCCTATATGCACAGTCGGGAGACAAAGAAGCTAAACGGTATCTTTAAAGCCGCTCTTTATTTAATAGTTTGAGCTGGAAGAATGGCTCATGTCTTTTAAGACAACATCGTGCGGTCCGCCTTCAATGATACTTGCCGAAGAAACTAATGTTATTTTTGCATCACGCTGGAATTCGGGAATACTTAACACGCCGCAGTTACACATGGTTGAGCGTATTTTATTTAAGGTTACCGAAACATTGTCGTGAAGTTTTCCCGCATAGGGAACATAAGAGTCTACGCCCTCTTCAAATGAAAGCTTTTTCTCCCCGCCCGAATCGTAACGCTGCCAGTTTCTGGCTCTTGCGGAACCTTCTCCCCAGTATTCTTTCATATAGTTTCCGTTGATTAAGACCTTGTTTGTCGGGCTTTCGTCAAAGCGGGCAAAGTAGCGGCCGAGCATACAAAAGTCGCTTCCCATAGCGAGGGCTAAGGTTATGTGATAGTCAAAAACAATTCCGCCGTCGGAGCATATCGGAATGTAAATGCCCTTCTTTTTAAAATATTCATCCCGGGCTTTGGCAACTTCAATTACGGCAGTGGCCTGACCGCGTCCTATGCCCTTCGTTTCTCGGGTAATACAGATTGAGCCGCCTCCAATTCCGACCTTGATAAAATCGGCTCCTGCATCCGCTAAAAAATTAAAGCCGTCTGCATCGACAACATTTCCGGCTCCTATGGGGATTGCATCTCCGTATTTTTCTTTTACAAATTGAATGGTTTGTTTTTGCCAATCGCTGAAGCCGTCGGAAGAGTCGATGCAAAGTACATCGGCTCCGGCTTCAACAAGGGCGGGAACGCGTTCTTCATAATCGCGCGTGTTTATACCGGCTCCTACCATGTAGCGCTTTTTTTCGTCAAGGAGTTCGAGAGGGTTTTCCGTGTTACTTTCATAGTCTTTTCTAAAAACAAAGGCAACGAGGCAGCCTTTTTTGTCCAGAATGGGAAGAGAATTCAGCTTATATTCCCAGATAATGTCTTGAGCTTTTTTTAGGCTTATCCCTTCTTCTGCAACATGGAGCCGTTCTATGGGCGTCATAAATTCTTTTACTTTTGTATTTAAATTTGTGCGGCCTATGCGGTAATCTCTGCCTGTAACTACGCCCAAAAGTTTTCCGCGGCCTGTTCCGTCATCGGTTACGGCGACAGTGGTATGGTCGGTTTTATCTTTTAAGTTTAAGACATCACTCAATTTTTGATCGGGTGTAAGGTTTGAATCGCTTTCAACAAAACCGGCGCGATAGTTTTTTACTTTTGCAACCATCTTGGCTTCATTTTCTATTGATTGCGAGCCGAAAATAAAGGAAAGGCCTCCCTCTCTTGCAAGGGCAATAGCCATATTATGATCTGAAACGGATTGCATAATCGAAGAGACCAGCGGAATATTTAAACTGATTTTAGGATTTTTTCCTTTTTTGTATTTTGTTAAAGGCGTTTTAAGGGAAACGGAATGCGGAATGTGTTCGACTCCCGAAAGGCGCGGGACCAATAAGTATTCGCTGAATGTATGCGAAGGTTCATCATAAAAAAAAGCCATAGATCACCTCGAAAATAAATTTGTTAATGATATAATTTTTTACAAAAAAAATCAAGGACGCTGATTTTTCATTTTGCCGGAGGCGTTGTATAATTTAGAAAAAAATAGTATAATTCTTGACTGTAATTTTTGTATTTTGGAGTTTTTAATGTATAAGCCCGTAGACCCTAAGGTTGATTTTGCAAAACAAGAAGAAGAAGTTTTAAAATTTTGGGAAAAAAATGACGTGTTTAAAAAATCCGTTTCGTCCCGTGACGGCCGGGATAATTATATTTTCTTTGACGGCCCGCCCTTTGCCACAGGACTGCCTCACTTCGGCCACTTTGTGCCCGGAACAATTAAGGATATTATTCCGCGATATAAAACGATGAAGGGTTTTAAGGTTGAGCGCCGTTTTGGGTGGGACTGCCACGGTCTTCCAGTTGAAAACTTAATCGAAAAAGAACTCGGACTCAATTCAAAAACCGACATAGAAAAATACGGTATAGATAAATTTAACGAGGCCTGCCGTGCAAGCGTTTTACGTTATGTAAAAGAGTGGAGAGAGACTATTACACGCTTAGGCCGATGGATCGATTTTGAAAACGATTATAAGACCATGGAGCCTGCCTTTATGGAATCCATTTGGTGGGTGATGAAAAGCCTTTGGGAAAAAGGCCTCTTGTACGAGGGCTACTATATTCTTCCGTATTGTCCGAGATGCTCTACTGTTCTTTCAAACCATGAGCTTAACTTGGGCGGCTACAAAGATGTCCACGACCCCGCAATAACGGTACGCTTTAAAACTCTTCCTCCGGTAAAGACTTCGCCTGCCGGTAAGGCCTTTGAGGTGAAAAATGCTCTTCCCTCCGAAACCTACCTTTTGGCATGGACAACCACTCCTTGGACTCTTCCGAGCAACCTCGGCCTTGCTGTGGGTGCCGATATCGATTATGCTTTAATAGAATATGACGGGGCTCACTATATAATTGCCGTTCCACGGCTTGAAGCTTATTTTGCAAAGAACGGAAAAGAAGAACCAAAAGAGTATAAGCTGATATGGACAAAGAAGGGAGCTGAGCTTGAAGGATTACGCTATGAGCCCCTCTTTCCTTATTTTAAAAACTTGAGCTCAGACGAAGACGGAAAAAATGCTGAGTCCGGGCAGGGTGCTTTTAGGGTTTTAATAGGAGACTTTGTCACAACCGAAGACGGAACGGGCATTGTTCATACGGCTCCCGGCTTCGGTGAAGACGATAACCGCATCTTTAAGGATACCGGAGTGCCGACTGTCTGCCCCGTCGATGCAGAATGTAAATTTACCCAAGAAGTACCCGACTATCAAGGTCTTTTTGTAAAGGATGCCGACAAGCAAATTATGGAAAGGTTAAAAACCGAAGGCAAACTTTTTAAGCGGGCTCAAATTTTGCACTCCTATCCTCATTGCTGGCGATGCTCAAGTCCCTTGATATACAGGGCTGTTGCAAGCCGGTTTGTTTCGGTTACAAAGATAAAGGACAAGCTCCTTAATGCCAACTCAAAAATAAATTGGCAGCCCGGCCATATAAAGACAGGCCGCTTCGGAAAGTGGCTTGAGGGAGCCCGTGACTGGGCTATCAGCCGAAACCGGTATTGGGGAAATCCCATTCCGATTTGGAAGTGTGAAGAATGCGGCGAGAAGATTTGTGTAGGAAGCAGGGAAGAACTAAAAGAACTTTCAGGAGTCTTCCCCGATGATATGCATAAGCACTTTGTCGATAAGATAACTATGCCTTGCAAAAAATGCGGCGGAACGATGAAGCGTGTACCGGAAGTTTTGGATTGCTGGTTTGAGTCCGGTTCGATGCCCTATGCCCAACAGCACTATCCTTTTGAAAATAAAGAATACTTTGAAAAAAACTTCCCGGCCGATTTTATTTCGGAAGGCTTGGATCAAACCAGAGGATGGTTTTATACCCTGACGATTTTGGCGGCAGCCCTCTTTGATGAACCTGCCTTTAAAAACTGTATTGTAAACGGTCTTGTTCTTAATGAGGACGGGAAGAAGATGTCCAAGTCCTTACGTAACTACACCGACCCCAACGAGGTTATAAAGCAATTCGGTGCGGATGCCCTCCGTCTCTTTTTAATGAATTCGAATGTCGTAAAAGCTGATGATTTAAAATATTCGGATGAGGGAGTGCGTGATGTTCTTAAAGGAATTTTAATTCCTTTTTGGAACAGCTACAGTTTCTATATAACCTATGCCAATATCGACGGAGTAAGGCCTCCTCATAATGCAAAGGTCGACGGAAAGGACGAGGGAGTCGAAGAGTTTTTGGTAAAACTAAATAATCCCTTAGACTTGTGGATTCTATCGGTAACCGAAAAACTGGTTGCCGATGTAACGGAAGCTCTCGACAAGTATGACCTATCGCAAGCTATTCCGCCTATGGTCGAATACATTGACCTTTTAAATAACTGGTATATCCGCCGTTCGCGCCGCCGCTTTTGGAAGAGCGAAAATGACGGGGACAAGGCTCAGGCCTACGAAACCCTGTATAGAGCCTTAAAGAAATTCTCCCTTGTTGCCGCTCCGGTAGTACCCTTTATTACCGAAAGCATTTGGCAGAATTTGAGGACAGAAAAGGATGCTCTTTCCATTCATCTTGCAGACTACCCTGAGTACAACGATAAGATAAGAAACAGGGAGCTGGAATTTAAGATGCAAACAGTACAAAAGGCTGTTTCTATGGGAAGAGCCTTACGCTATCAGTTTAACTTAAAAATAAGGCAGCCCTTAAAGGCAGTCGAAATAGTAACCCTCAATCCTGAAGAAAAAAGAGTTCTTCTGGAAATGGAAGAAAGCATAATCGAAGAGCTCAATGTTAAAGAGGTTATCTTCCATGAAAAAGAAGATGAACTTGTCGAGTATTCGGCCAAGGCTAATTTTAAGGTGCTCGGAAAAGAGCTTGGCCCTCTTATGAAAAAAGCCGCTGCCATTATCGAACAGATGAATTCAAGTGAGATTCAAAATATAATGGAGGGGGCTACTTTAAGTATCGACATTGAAGGAAAATCGGTCGAAATAACAGCCGATAAGATTGTAATAAACAGGATTGAAAAAGCTTCTTTAAAAATAGTAAATGAGGGTACACTTACGGTAGGCCTAAATACCGAACTTACTGAAGAACTTTTAATGGAAGGCTATATCAGAGATTTGGTAAGAGGCATTCAAACTTTGCGAAAAGAATGCGGCCTTGATGTTACCGATAGAATTAAACTTTATCTTTCAGCTTCTTCAAAAAATGCCGATAATAAAGAATTAGAAAAAGCCTTTGAGCTTTTTAAAGACTATGTTTGTGATGAAACCTTGACCGTGCAATCTTCTTGGCTTAAAACGAGAGACTTGAAAAAGCTCGGTTCAATTAAAACGAGTCTTGTTGAAGCCGGCGATTATGAATGGGAGATTGGAATTGAAAAGAATAATTAGAAATACCCTTGCTGCACTTATTGTTATTTTGGTTTTTGCTTCGTGTAAGACCGCTCCTCCTCTTCCGGGGATTGTAAGACCTTTCGGTATGGTAGGCGATAATGCAGATATGTATATTTATATGCCTATTGAGAAAAATAAAAGGATAGCAGAACCCATTTTGACTTCAGTTGGGGGAGATGCCATGAAGCAGGCCCTTAGCAGGACAACAGCTGTTTATTCAGGCGTATTTGTAAAGAGCGGTTTGCCCGAAATCAGGATTTGCTCCACCGGTAAATATCCGTATGGAGTAACTGACAGTATTTTTAAGAAAAAAAACGGCTGGGAACCTAAAAAGACAAAGGAAAAATATAAATATTATACATCCCCTTATATTGATGTTTCTATTCCTTCTCCTCAGATAGCATGCTTGGTGCTTGGGCCGGATGACAGACTAAGTATGGAAGCCTTTTTGGGAAAATTGGCTCAGCCCGAAGAAGCCGTATTTTCTCAACGCTTTGATGCTCTTGTTAATTCCGGCTCACAGGATATAGGAATTTTTGTAAAGAATGGAGACTTTTTTTTGGATCAAATTATAGGTGTTCAACTCGGCCTTCCCGTAGGCGTGATAGAAATGTATTTAAAAAAGAATTCGGGAGCCGAAGGCGAATATATATATGATTTGAGTGTTGAAACAAAAAATGTGATGACGGCTTCTTTGTTAAAACTGTTTTTTAAAAAACAACTTAAAGCCGATGTTAGGATTGAAGAAAACAAACTGATTATAGAGAATAGATCAGTTAGCGAATCTAAAATTATTGCAATAATAAAATCTTTATATAATTATTAACCTATAGGAGTTTAAGATGCCAACTTATGAGTATGTCTGCGATTCTTGCGGTCATGATTTTGAGGTTTTTCAGCGGATGAGTGATGAGCCTGTATCTGTCTGTCCTGAGTGCGGTAAGCCTGTAAGACGAGTTATTTCGGGAGGCTTAGGAATTAATTTTAGAGGCTCCGGTTTTTATGTAAACGATTCCTCGTCTGCATCAAAGTCTGCTTCAGGCGGCTGTTCAGGTTGTTCCTCTTCTTCATGTTCATCTTGTAAGCACTAGACCTATGAGTTCAAATTTGAAAGGACATCAGCCTAAATTTTTTTGTGAAAATTGCGGGCAGGAAGTAAAAAGAAACACGAAAGTTTGTCCTCATTGCGGCCGTTTTTTTGCTTCGGTAAGATGTCCTTCTTGTAATTATATGGGGCATACGGATGAATTTATAAACGGATGCCCTTCATGCGGGTTTGCCGTAAGTTCCGATGCTTCGAAAAATACAAGAAAATATCATAAAAAAAAGTTAAAAGAAACTCGTTCAAAATATAAATCCAATAGATATGATGATCCTTTGCCTTGGTGGGTTTACAGTTTGGTTATAGGGTCTTTGACTCTACTGCTTGTGTATATCTTTTATTTTAGGGCCTAGGAGTTACTCGTCCGCAAAGTGGGCTTTAATGGCTTGAATTCTTTCGAGTACATCAAAAAAAGCATCAACTATCTGCGGATCAAATTTTTTCCCTTGCATTTTTTTGATTTCTTTAAGAATGTTTTCTTCTGTCCAAGAATCTTTGTAGGAGCGTTTAGATGAAAGGGCATCATAAACATCAGCTATTGCAACGATTCTGGCTCCAAGAGGAATTTCTTCACCTTTAAGACCTTTAGCAAATCCCGTTTGTCTGTCCTTTTTTAAAACTTTTCCTGTTTCTTCATCTATATGCCCCGGGTATCCTGTTCCATCCCAGTTTTCATGATGACGGAGAGCTATTTCTCTTGAAAGTTTATCGAGAGGCGATTCATCATCATTGAATAGACGGGCTCCAAGCCAAGTGTGTGTTTTCATTATTGAAAATTCTTCATCGGTCAATTTGCCTGCTTTTTTTAAAATAGTATCGGAGATTGCAACCTTGCCTACATCGTGAAGCATTGATGCAATCTTTAAGGAGTCTCTGTATTTTGTTTGTTCGGACATGGGAATCTTATTGTTAAAAGCCCATCGGTCGTAAATCTCAACAGAGTAATTTGCTACCCTGTTTACATGCATTCCCGTTTCCCGCGGATCGCGAAGTTCAGCCATTTTAATCATGCGCAAAACCATCGACCTTGTTAAAAAAGCATGTTCAAGAGCTATGCCTGCATTTGAAGCAAAGTGGCTTAAATAGATTTCATCATCATGAGAAAAAGATTTTGTATTTCTGTCTTTGTCAAGGGCATTTAAAACTTGGAGAACTCCTAGAAGCATACCCGACATTGAAAGAATAGGAATGGTTAAATTGGAAACGGTTTTATATCCGGTTTTTTTATCCGTTTCTTTTCCGAATTTATAAGGCAAATTTGGATCTATGTTGTAAACATCCGGAACGTTTACCAGTTTTTTTGTATTTGCTGCACAGCCTGCAATGCTTAAATTGTTTATAGGGAAGTCAAAGAAAATGTAAGGAAGTTTTTTACCTGCCGGAAGTTTTTTTTGTAGGGTATCATTTTGGGCATACCTAATTGCAAGTCTGTCTCCGTCAGCTATATATATTGACCCCGCATCGGCATTTACTACACTGCGGGCTTCTGTGAGTATCTGTTCTAAAAGAACATCAACGTCTTGAACGCTGTGTATTAAAGATTCTGTTTCAAGTATTTTGATGAGAATTTCTTCTTTAGTGAGTGCCTTATAGCTGTCTCCTGCAATCATCATTATATTATAATACATTATAGCAAAAAAGTCTATATTTTTTTAGAAGAATAAAATCCGCATTTTATTTGTGTATTAAATCGTAAAAATTTTCAAGATTATATATAAAGTGGATATTTTGAAAAAGAGCTAAACAGTTTTTATATGCGTAAGCATCCTTAAAATTTAAATTTGAGTAAGGTTTTTTAACGGTAAAAATCGGCGGAATTACGGTTGATGCTTTTGATTTGTGATATTCGGCAGCATTTATAATAGTCCCTTTTTTTCCTAAAATGCAGTCTTGCGTAAATTCAAGCTGCTTATATCCGAAATTTTGCAGGGTGCTTGTACTTCCAACCGAACCTTTAAAAATTCCGCACATTTTAAACCCGTCGAAGTCTTCAAAAAGGTAGGAGAGCGCTTCGCCTTCGGCTAAAATGCGGCCTCCATTTTCGGCGAATTTTTTAACGGCTGTTTTCAGCGGAATATTTTTTGAAAGTTCCTCTTTATATTTATTTATTTGCCCGCTCCCGAAATATAAAAAATCACAGTCAGGCAGCTCTGTATCTTTGAGAGGAGAAAAATAACTGACCTCAGTACTTTTTTTAAGTAAAAATATATTTTCGGAATAGTATAAATTAAAAGCCTCATCCATTGCGATTGCAGTGCGTGCCTTTGTTTTTTTTATGTCTATCTTGGTACCGGTTTTAAGAGGCTGAAATAAGTTTAAAAGTTTTTGAATGTCTATATTTTCTTTTACGATTTTATATAGAACATCTAAAAAATTTTTATCTTTCAGCCTTTCATCTATGTCCAGACCAAGTCCCGATTCTTCAATTTCAAATTCGGGGATTTTAGGAAAAAAACCCAAGACTTGCAGATCAAGGTTTCCTTCAATCATCTTTTTGTAAATAGGATAGAGTTTAGGATTGGTCTTGTTAAATATAATTCCCCTTATTCTGTTTTTTGAAAAATCGATCATTCCTTTTAGCTTAGGAATAATCGTAAACATCTCTCCCTGAGGTGCGTAGACCAATACGATACTGCTCCCGATTTTTTCTGCAGTATCAAATGAAGAGTTTTCAGAAGTAGAACCTATTCCGTCAAAGCACCCCATTACTCCCTCAATGAGAGCATATTCCGAGTTGGAAATATTAAGGGAAAACTCCATTCCTTTTTGCCCCATCATAAAGGGGTCGAGGTTTCCGGCTCTTTTACCTGAAATTATTTCGAGGATTTTCCTGTCCACTTGATCAGGACCTGTTTTAAAAGCCGAGATGTTAAGGCCTTCTTTTTTTAAAGAATAAAGAAGGGCTGAAGATACAATGGTTTTTCCCGAATTACTGTTAGGTGCAGATATCATTATTCCTTTCATCTGCTATTTTCCTTTTTGCTTGCGGGCAATAATTAAGGATATATAATTTTCGTCTTCTAAAATTTTTTCTTTTTCATTTTTAGTGAGAATTGACTCCTCATCCATAGTTGCTCTTTTTATATAAGCATAGTCGAAATTATTATCTTCAAATTCTTTTAATATAATATTTTTTTGTTTAAATGTTTTTAAAAGAGCTATGGATGAAGATGAATTTAAAACGGATTCATCTAAGTGATCAGTTATAGTAAATACTTCTCCTTTTTCGGCAAGAGGAATTTTTGCTCTTCCTGCGGCAGCGACAGCAGATGGAATTCCTGAAACAATTTGTAAATTGATTTGAGGATTTTTAAAATATGGCATCATATAAATAAAGGTGCTGTATATCATCGGATCCCCTATAGTTAGAATAACGGAGGCCGAATTTTCCTTTGTTTCGTTGATTATTTTCTCGGCTTGAATTTTATAGTCTTTATCGGAAACATTTCCCATAGGAAAATCGAGAAAAAAAATTTTTTTGTTTTTTATAAAATCCCGTACCGTATCTAAGGCCATGTTTTTCCCTTTATTGTTTGGAGCAAAAATAAGATCTGCATTTTCAAGGGTTTTTATTGCCTGCAATGTAAGATATTCCGGAGCTCCCGGGCCCGTTCCGACTGCAAAAATATTTTTCATCTTAACCTCTGCAGGAATTTATTGTATTTTCTAAAGATTTATAAATAATTTCGCGGATCATAGGATATTCGCCTAAGCCTTTGAGATTTGCATTAACCTTGTATCCTTCATTTTTTAAAATTGTGTACCAGCTGTCTTCTTCATCGCCGGCCATATCATTGTGGGCATGGTCGCCTGCAACCATCATAAAGGGGTAAAGTTCAATTTTTTTTATTTTGCGCTCGGCAAGAATAGGTAAAATATCTTTTAGTTCTACAGAGCCTTCAACTGTTCCTATCAAAACATTTTCAAGCCCCATCGAATTAAGTTTTTGCTGCATTGTTTCATAGAATTTATCCGAATCATGGGATGAACCGTGCCCCATAAATATGACAGCTTCATTTTTTTCCGGTTTTTTTAAATCGAGAGCTCTTATTATTTTATCTAAGTCAGCATTTTTGTGAAGAAGCGGAAGCCCTAAAACCGTATTTTCGAATTGAAGTTTTTCGTACTCTTCTCCCGGAATTATGTGGGTCGGCTGTATGTAAATTTCGGAAAAACCTTCCTCCTTTAAATCGTCTATGAGTTCTTTAGGAGAAGGAACATTGATGGAATCCCTTTTTTTAAGAATTGCTCTGACCATATTTGAAGTATAGGTTTTAAAAATACTGTAATCTTTAAAACGGTCTTTTGCTTCTTTTTCGATAAGATCTATTGTTTTTTCTCTTGTTTCGGCATAGCTCGTTCCGAAACTTGCAATTACTACGGCTTTTTTCATTTTTTCCCTCTATTCTTTAAGGTGTTTTTTGATAAATTATTCGATAAGTATAATGAGAAAAGAATCAAAAATCAAGACCGATAAAGAGTTTTAATCTTTTAACCGGTCTCGATTTTTAATTTGGCATTAAGGTTTTTAGACTACCTTAAAATTTTTATTTTTTTACATTGCCGGTAAATCTCATAAACTTAGGCTTATCCAGTTTTGACAAGGTTGCAGAATCTGCAACCACCATCCAGCTTATTTTTCCGTTTACTATGTACTCGTTTGTAACCCTTATAATATCTTCGGCTGTAATCGCATTTATCTTGTCAATCATTCTCAGGTACTCATAGGGGTTGCCGTAATAGGCTTGACTATACATAATTTGAGCAGCAGCATCGGAGTTCGTGAGCTGGTTGCCGAAAAAGCCGTTAATAAATTTGGACTTATAGGCTTCAAGGTTTTCGGCAATGGGGGCGTAAGTTTCTCCGCTGGATTTTGTTACGCTTCCTTCACCGGATTTTATTCCCTGTCCTTTTAGATTAATTGTTTGTCCTGAAGCCAATACGGCAATTGCTTCATCAAAAGCTGTCTTAGCTTTTGTAGGCTTATCAGACTTAAAGACAACAAGGGAACCGTAGCTTGAATTAAAGCCGTGAGCATTTGTCCATACCGAATAGCAGGCTGCATTTTGAGTTCTTACAATTTCAAAAAGGAGTTCGTTTAAGATTGTGTAGGTAAATCTTAATGTTGTAAAATCTTTTGATTGTACGGGCGGAATTATATAGTCGCCTCTTATGTAAGCAATTCCCTTGGACTCTTCAAAGGCTTCCGTAAAAAGATTTTGTTTTATGTCAAGTTTTTTTACTTCAGGTGTCTTGTTTTGCTTTACGGGAATTTTACCGATCGTTTTATTTAATTGAGCAATGAGGCTTGATGGCTTAAAGTTTCCGACTGCAACAATGAACATTCTATCGGCTGTAAGTTTTTCGGTATACCATCGTTTTAAGTCTTCTATTTTCATAGCCGAAACTGAGTTTTCGGTTCCGTCTTTTTCAATAGAATAAGGATGTCCCTTAAAAATATTTTCGTGAAGCTTTGTTACAGTAAAATCATAAGGATCGCTCATTCTTTTTTTGATGTTCATCAAGACTGCTTTTTTTACAAGCTCCAATTCTTTTTCATCAAAGACGGGATTCATAATTGAATCGGTAAAAATATCCAACATCTGATTCAGGTATTTATCGATAGTAGTCAAGTTGAGCCATGAAATATCTATACCGGTATTTGCAGTCATTGCACTTGAATTTTCCGAAGAGATTCTTTTTATATCTTCATATGAATATTTTTTTGAACCTCTCAGCATCATACTAAGAGTTAAAGATTCCAATCCGTCTTTTCCTTGTGGAAGAAGGGCTAGACCGCCCGAGTAGACAACGTTCATCGTGAAGATTCTATTGGTATCTTGTTTTTTTAAAATTACCTTAATACCGTTATCTAAGGTGTGTTCGCTGATTAGGGGAACATTTGCCTTCATAAAGCTGCTTGAGTGTTCAAGCTCCTCAATTTTCGGAGCGGGCGGAGTTGTTTTGCATGAAAACAACAGTACAATTATACATAGTGTAATAAATATCTTTTTTTTCATTTTTTATCTCCCCACCAAAAGCAATTTTCTCTGGTTATAAGATTAAAGTTTTCTTTTTTAAATGCTTCCATTTCGTTTTTGTAATCTTCGGCATTCATTCTGACTATGATAATCGGCTGATTTTCCAAAATATATTTTTGTAAAAATGAGTCGATATCGGCCTTTGTTACCTTTTTCATATTTTTAAGATAGTTGAAAAAGTAATCGGCAGAAGCAGATGACCACCAAAAGGATAGAGTTTCGACAAAGTCGTCCGGTTTTTCCAAGCCTAAAATTTCGGCATCTTCCAATTGGCGTTTTACAATTTCAAATTCTTTTTTTTCAAAATACGAGCTGTTGTTTTTAGTCTTTTCTATTTCTTCATAGATTGCTTTTTGAAAATCCTTAGCCCGTTTTCCTGTAGGAATCGAGGGGTCAACTAGAGCTAAAGTGCCGAAGCTGATTTGCCCTCCATCCCTTTGGGTGTAATAATTTGCCCAAGTTTGATCTTTTTCATAAAGATTTGGAACGGCTTCAAAGATATTCTTTTTAAATTGACCTGCAGGCAGACCATAAAGCGAACCCCAGATATCGGCTGCATAAGTAGGTTTGGGCTCCCTAACTACATCAGGCCCCCTCATGTACATATAAAAAACGGACATACCTTTATAAAACCCGGGATCCGGATATACGAGATAAAGAGGTTCTTTTATGGCAGGGAAAGCTTGAGGATCCGGCATGGGATTCCAAGGGTCTTTTCCTTTTTCCCAATCACCGTAGTATTTTTTTACTTCATTATAAACTTCTTTAGGATTTACATCGCCTGCAACGAAGATGGCTGCATTATTCGGAATATAATATGTATTTTGCATCTCTTTAAGCATTTCGGGTGTTGCAGCTCTTATGACCTTATCATATCCGCCTACATCCCGTCTCCAAGGATATTTTGAGAACATTCTTTTTGTTAAGGTTTCGGAAATCGGGACTCCGGGATTAGCTCTGTTTCCGTTGATTTCGTTGCATACTACATCTTTTTCGATTTCAAGTTCTTCTTTATCGAAAAGAGGATAGCGCATTGCATAAGACCAAAACTCCAAACCCTTGTCTGTCTTATCGGACGGTAATGTTATGTAGTAGGTTACATATTCGGTAGAAGTTCCTCCGTTCCAGCCCGCTACACCCAGTTCCGTCATAGCTGCGGAAAATTGGGTTTCGGTTTGGTACTTTTTATTTCCCTTAAAGAGCATGTGCTCATATAAGTGGAAAATGCCGCAAGTTTCCGGTGTCTGAGTAAGAGCTCCGCACCTAAAGGTAACTTGAATACGGGTAAGGGGTACTGCATGGTTTTCGAGTACGAAAAGTTCCAAGCCGTTATCAAGCTTAAAAAAACTCAATCCGGGAACAGGGGTGGAATCGGCAAACACAGGGCTGATCAGCATTAAAATGATAAGCATTGCCGAAAAAACTTTAATACGTCTCATTTAATTTCCTCCATAAAAAATATTGGATATTAAGATTATCCCTTAAATCATAAAACAATTGTAACACAGGTATTAAAATTTTTCCAGTCAAAAATTATAAGGAGTAATTGCCGCTAAAATGGCGGTCATTAGGGCTCCGGCCCGTCCTAAAACGTTGCCTTCTATCTTTCTTTGTTTGAAAAATCGGCTATATTTTTTAAATTTCCTCTTGACAAAAGTTGTTATTCTGTATATATTTAATATATACAGAATAACAGGGGGCGAAGGTGAATATTTTTTTGAATAACTCTTCAGGGATTCCTCTTTACGAGCAGCTTTCGGAAAGTATAAAGAATCAAATTTTAAGCGGCACCTTAAAGGAAGGGGAAGCCCTGCCTTCGATGAGGGGCTTGGCAGCTTCCCTCCGTGTGAGTGTCATCACCACAAAGCGGTCCTATGAAGATTTAGCCCGCGAGGGCTTTTTGTACTCGGTTCCTGCAAAGGGGTATTTTGTTGCCGATGTAAATTTAAAAAAAATAGAAAAGTCGATTAAAAAAAATATTGAAGAAAAATTAAAAGAGATTTGCAGTCAAGCAAAAAAAATTAATCTAAATGCTGAGGATTTATATAAAATCCTCAGGCGTATTTATTAAGTCCAAGGAGTTTTTATGATATCTGATGAGGTACTAAAAGTTGAAAAACTTAAATTTTCGATAGGGCGGGGTAAAAAGGCTTTTTCTTTAGATGGTATTTCTTTTTCGATTCCGCGGGGATGTGTTACGGGCTTAATAGGAGAAAACGGTGCAGGGAAAACAACCCTTATCCGCCTTCTTCTCGATATGTATCAGCCGGAAAGCGGAAAAATCTTTATCTTTGGGGAGAAATTAAAAAGAGAAAATATAGAAATAAAAGAAAAAATCGGTTTTGTTATAAATGACAGTTTTTTGTCCTTGTTGTTCACGCCTAAAAAATTTGGACGATTTTTTGCGGGTGTTTACAAAAATTGGAATCAAGAACTTTACGAAAAGTACCTAAACGATTTTAAAATTCCTCCTTCAAGGTTTTTGTCGGGTCTGTCTTCGGGAACTATGCAAAAGCTTCAAATTGCGATAGCCCTCTCTCACGGAGCCGAGTTATTGATTTTGGATGAACCTCTTAATTTTTTAGACCCTGTTTCCAAAAAAGAATTTTTAGATCTTATAAGAAACTTTATGCTTGACGAAAATCACTCGGTTTTAATTTCGAGCCATCAAACAAACGAGCTTGAAAAAATTTGCGATGAAATTGTTTTTATAAGTGAGGGGAAAAAAGTTTTTGATTCTTCTTTAGAAAATATAAATAAAAATTACGGGCTTTTAAAAATAGATGAAAAGACTTTTAAGTCCTTGTATAGTAATGAATATATAGGTTATAGAAAAACCGATTATGCTTATGAGGTTTTGGTTTCGGATAAGGAAAATCAAAAATTTAACGGAATGGTTTGCGAAGATGCAAGCCTTGAAGATATTATGTATTTTTATACAAAGGAGAAAATCTAAAATGAAAAAAATTAGAGCGATTATATTTAATTCTATGCATAGTATTGGTGTTTTAATTGGAAGTATTTTCTTTTTAATTGGAATTATTGAGATTCTTATAGGAGCATTGATTCCTGCTGCTCGGAATGTTATCTTTTTTCAAGGTTTAATGTTTTTATTTATCGGAACTATGGCTCCCTCTCTTTCCTTTTATGAATCTATTACAATGTGTATATTAATGCCGATACGTGGGAAAGAATATTTTATTGCAAATAGTATTTATTCTTTGTCGGTTAATTTTTTAAGTGTTTTTATTTTAAGTCTTATTTTATATATTATAAATTTTTTTCTACCGATTGAAGATTTTAAACTCCTTATTTTAATTATGTTTATTTACTTACCTGCTGCCGTATCTTTTAACATGATTTTATGTGCAGTTGCAATTAAAGGAGGGCTTTTGCGCAGTATGATTACCTCAGTTATAGCTTACGGATTGCCTCCTGCAGTTCTTACTTTAGTAAATATCGGATTAAATACTTCGCATGATAAACTAAAATCTTTTTTTCAAATAATTCCGTTCCCATTTTTTCTTCTTGCAGTTTATCTTGTTTCTTTAGTTCTTATTTTAATTTCTTTCTTTTTAGGAACAAGGAATTTTAACAAATTTAGAGTAAAAGATTTTATGTTTATGAATCAATACCGCAGGAAAGGATAGAAATAGATTTTGTTCATTATTATTATAAATTTAACAATTTTATTAAAAAATATATGATTTTAAAAAAAAGCTTGACAATTTTATATTTTTCTGTTATTATGTTGGTATAAATTAACTTTAAGGAGAAGTTGTATGGAGTTTAATCTTTTTAACAAAGTATTTAGAGTAGGTGTAACAAAAAAGTTTTCGGCTGATGACCTATTGGGTAGTAATATCTACTACGGTGGCGTGTTTATTGGTAATGGTCCAGATCGTTATATCTTAGTACAGTGGATCGAAGATGCCAATCAAAAAGCTGGTACTCCTATATTAAATGCTGTAGTATCTCTGGCATAAGAAGTGTACCAAGATTTAAGTAAAAAATCATTACGTTGGATAAAATCTAACTTAATGACCTTTTTGAAACCGGCAAAAATCTCATATAAATTAGGTTTTGTGTATAAAGCCTCCGCAGAGTTGCTCTTCACTTCTATTTTTAAAAATCATAATGATGAATTAAACAGCGAAATAGCTTTTAAATTAAAGCGGATACAAAGGCAAAAGCAGATGTTTGCCGATATTTCGCAAAAAGATATCGGCAAAATCATTTTAATGATTTTTTTTAATAAGAAGCCGAACTTTACAAAAACTACACTGGATAGTGTGAATTTATTATCATCTAGGGAGCAGCTGGAATTTTCTATGTATCTATCTTTATTGAATAATTTTTCGTCTATTAAACTATTAGATGATAAAATACTGGAAAATACACTTATACATCAAAAACTATCAGCCTGCAATTTTGAAATAATGGATATATACGAACTCACACATGAAATTATGTATTTTACTATGTTGGGAAGAAGCACACATCAAATTTTATCGGATAATTCAGATTATTTGGACACTACGATTCATAATCTTTTAGATAAAATGATAGCAGAAAAAAATATAGATTTAATTGCAGAGTTGATATTGGTAAGTCAATTATTGAATATTGAGCTTGATGAAAAATTAAAAGATAATTCTTATATGCTGTTGGATGCTTTTTTGGAACAAAATATAAATAAGCGCGGTATAAGTATAATATTAAATAAACAATTTAATAAGATATATCATCAAATGCTTGTTATTTCTTTATTGAGGTAAAACGTCATGAGCTTACATATATATGAAAAATATTCAAAGAAGTATCACAGTAAAGCAAGATTAGGTATAACATTAAAAACATATTTGCTGTCTATCAAAACTTTTTCAATTTATACCAAACTTATGGGTAAGGATGCTTTTTTCTGCCCCGAAGTTAATAGTTTTTTTTCAAAAAAACAGATTAATGATTGGCAAATATTTAAAGACCTTCCTCGTTCATACATCTTTAATTATATAGCTGCCGGACATTTATTAGGTGATACGGAATTTAAAGATTCTTTTTTAAATGCTCCTATTCCTGACTATATAAACGAAAAAGAATTTTTGATTTTTACAGGTAATCCTGCTGATAGATTATTAAAAGATTTCATTCAGGGTAAGCATCTTGAAAATTTAGATTATTATAAAAATTTAGTGAAAATAATAAAGAGTAAAAAAACTTCTCTTTCTTTATCTGATGTTTATTTTTTGTTGTGTTTTTGTGCTGTGTTTTCAAAAGAAGAATTATTTGCTTTAATATCAGACATAGAATTTTCATATCATTATAATAATTTAAAAGAAGAAGCGGAGTATGAATTGCTTCTTTTAATGTTTCTCATAGGAAATTCTTATATTGAGAATAAAGAAAAAGAATTAAAACTTATTTTAAGAAGATTCGATAAATTATCTTTTGACAGTAAATTTATACTTATAGCTTTATTGCATATATACCGCTATTGACTATTTATATCTTAATTGCTAAGATGACTTTGTATAAAAGTTTGATGAGGAGAACTTACTTTATGGATAAATCGACATTTAAGAAATTAAAAAAACGGGTTCCTGTAAATACCGGTGCGATTATTTTTGCCTGTGTTTTGGTAGGGCTTGGAACGCTTACAAGTTTTGCAATACCTTGGTTTGCTAAACTTATTTTGGACGGAAATAACAGCAAGCAATATCTTATGACGTTGACCTGTGCAGTTTTGTTTTCGGCTGTAGTAAGCGTTATAGGCAGATACATCTTTAATAAGAGTGCAATTGTGTGGACTTTGAAGCTGCGCTCCGATATTGCAGACCATATTTTCGGTGTTAAAATGAAATTTTTTAACAAAAAAAATTCGAGTGAATTGAGCAGCGAGATATTAAACTTTACCGAAAAAATAAAAGAGCTGTTTACTTCAACTACGATGCATTTAATATCGATAGCGATAAGCTCTATAAGCATTGCTGTTCTCTTCGTTTTAAGCTGGAAGCTTACCTTAGTGATGATGGGTTCTTTACTCGCCTTTGTTATAGTGATTTCTCCTATCAGTTCTATGAGCTCTAAGGTGTACAAAAAAAATCAAGAAGCTCTCAATAAACTTATCGGTGCTTTAAGCAGCATTTTTTTGGAAATAAAACTTGTTAAAAGTTATACAGCCGAAAAAACCGAAGCAAAGCGGATAGGGAATTTAAATACGGAAGTAAAAAACTTATCGGTTAAATCCGTTAAAATTGAAGCTGCTATAGAGCCTATCATTATGACAATCTTTATACTAAATCTGTTTTTTATCTTTGTATACGGCGGTTCCTTGGTTGCCAAAAACGAAATGACCATAGGTTCTTTGATCGCGTTTTGTTTATACCTTTTTCAAATAATTACACCCATGGTTAATATAGGAAACTTTTTTAAGGATATAAAGAGCTTAAATGAAATGTCGGATAGTATCGTAAAAATATTTGAACTTGAAACCGAAGAATCCGGAACAAAACCTGTGGACAATGCCATGCAAACCTCAAGCATTAAATTCGATAATATCTCATTTAAATATGACGATGATGCGGTGATTTTAAAAGACTTGTCTTTAGAAATAGAACCTAAAAAAACTATAGCCATTGTAGGACCGAGCGGAAGCGGTAAGTCTACTCTATTTAGCTTGCTGGAACGTTTTTATAATGAATATGAAGGCAGTATCAGCATTGGCAATACCGATATAAACGAATTTGATTTAAAAGACTGGCGTAAAAAAATAAGCTATGTTCAGCAAATAAGCTCAACCACCGAAGACAGTATTCTTAACAACATTACCTACGGAAGTGACGGACCTGTTCCGCAAGAACTCATAGAAGCCTCCCTTAAAAAAGCGGGCATCTATGATTATGTAAACAGCTTACCCGAAAAATTAAATACCATTGTGCAAGAAAAAGGAACTAACTTTTCAAGCGGACAACTCCAGCGGCTTATGATTGCAAGGGCTCTAATTAAACAGCCCGACATTCTTCTTCTTGATGAGGTAACTGCAAGTTTAGATAGTGAAAATGAACTTTTGGTAAAGACTACTTTAGATTCTATAAAGAGTGAAAAAACAATAGTTATCATTGCTCACCGCCTCTCAACGGTAACAAGTGCTGATAAGATTGTATTTTTGGACGGAGGCAAAATCACCGGGGTCGGCACTCATGAGGAGCTTTTAAAAACTCACGCCTTATACGAAAAATATGTAAATAACCAACTGATATAATTTTATAACTCCACTATCTTATCCGCAATTTTTTTTGCGAAGGGCGCATCGTGAGTTACGCAGACTGCGGTGCGCTTTTCTTTTTTGACAATCGATAAAAAAAGATCGGCAACTCTGTACTTGTTTTTTTCGTCGAGGGAGTCGAAGGCTTCATCGAGGAGAAGGAGGGGGGCAGGATAGCTTAGGGCACGGGCGAGACCTGCACGCCGCTGCATTCCGCCTGAAAGCTCGGCGGGTAAAAAGTTTTCAAAGCCTGAAAGCCCCAAGGCTCTTAAATAAAAAAGAGCCTTTTCCTTATTTTCAATTTTTGAAGATTTTTTTGAATCCAAAACATATTCTATATTTTCTACGGCCGTTAGATGAGGAATAAGACGCATGTCCTGATAGGCCATGGCATAGCTTCCGCGGACGGGACGGTTTTCTATGATTCCCGATTTTAACTCAAGGCTGCCTGAAATAATTTTTAGGAGGGTAGTTTTGCCCGCCCCAGACTCTCCTAAAATGCAGGTAACTTTTTGTGGAGGAATTTCAATATTGAGGTTTTGAAAAACCTTGTGCTTAGAGTAATAAAAAGTTCCGTCGTGTATTGTAATCGGTCTTTCCATTTGCCCCTCAGTGCTGTTTGATTTATCTCGGCTCGGCTTTGCGGCAGGTGCGGCTTGCGACTATATCTATTCCTGTGTTAAGCACATTTTCAATTATCACCTCTCCCATCTTTTTGGGGGCTTGAGTTTTGATGCTGTTTATTTCTTTCATTACATCGAAGATCAAGGCCTTAGGTATGGGGCTTGAAGTTTTTACGGGAAGAGATGGAAGAACTCCGCCCTCGATTATTACGGTCGAGCTTATGTTTCTTCGAGGGTCCTTGATTTCCTGCATTGCGTAAAGCTCGCCGCCCTTGCATAAATTTCCGTTAACGGAAAATTCTCCCGACTCTTCTTTGAAGACTGAAAGTTTACAGCCCCGCGGGCAGGACACACACGTAAAATCTTTTTTTATCAGTTCTCTACTCATCTAAAATTACCTCCACAGTTATGTCTTCGGTTAATTCCTTTAAGGTGATAAAGTTTAAGGGAATGTTTATCATCTCGGACGGAACCAGCTGAGCCGTTTTCTTTTGTGCAAGAATTTTTTCGCCTGACTTAATTATAAGGCGGGCGTTTCTATAAACCGAATCCGTCCGCATAAAAAGGGAAGCTCCGTCGATGTTCGAGGTGTTTATTCTGTTCGGAACAATGTAGCGGATTCCTTTTTTGGCTATTGTCTTAATAAAAGCAGCTTCCTCTTTTTGCGAGGCCTTATTTTCAAGCTTCTTGTTTTTTTGAGCAAAGAGGGCTGCGTTCTTTCCGGCTGTTCGGCTTTCTTTTGTAACGAAGTCTACGATGTCGTGCACGTGGAGAACATTTCCGCAGGCAAAGATGCCGCTTGCTTCCGTTTCCATTCCGTTATCGACAAAGGCGCCGTTTGTTATCGGGTTGAGGGCTATGCCTGCCTTTTGCGTAAGTTCGTTTTCGGGGATGAGCCCGACTGAAAGAAGAACCGTATCGCAGGAAAATTCTTTTTCGGTTCCGGGGATTTCTTTAAAGGAAGAATCTATTTGCGCTATCGTAACTCCCGTAACCCTGTCCTTGCCGTGGACGCAGGATATGCTGTGACTTAAAAAAAGCGGAATCCCGTAGTCTTCGAGGCATTGGGCTATGTTGCGGTTTAGGCCGCTTGAATAGGGCATGATTTCGATAACGGCCTTTACCTTGGCTCCTTCCAAGGTCATGCGGCGGGCCATGATTAGACCGATGTCGCCTGAGCCGTAGATTACAACCTCTTTGCCGACGGAAAGCCCCTCGATGTTCATAAGGCGCTGAGCCATGCCTGCATTAAAAACTCCCGATGGGCGGTAACCTTTTAGGGCGATGGCTCCTGCCGTGCGTTCGCGGCAGCCCATTGCAAGGACTACAGCTCCCGCCCTTATTTTTTTTAAGCCGCCTTCATTTATGAGGGTAATTTCCCTTTCCTTGGTTAGGTCGATTACCATGGTATTGAGGAGGATGTCTATGTCCTCTCTTTTTACCATCTTTATAAAGCGTTCCGCATATTCGGGGCCGGTTAATTCTTCTTTAAATTCGTGGAGACCGAAGCCTGCATGAATACATTGGTTTAAGATGCCGCCGAGTTCAAAGTCTCTTTCGATTATGAGAACGGAAGAAGCTCCGTTTTTTTTGGCTTCAAGGGCTGCCGCTAAGCCTGCCGGGCCTCCGCCTATTACGGCGACCTCGTATTCGTCTTTGCAATTATTGCTTTCTTTTATATTTATCATTGTGTACCGCCCTTTAGCTTTCCGTAAACAATCGGAGAGTTTCTTCTGTCCTTTTGAATTTTTTCGATAGGAGTTTTTAATTCGCGTGAAAGGATTTGGAGCACGTGGGGCTCGCAAAAACCTCCCTGACATCTTCCCGAGCCGGGGCGTACCCGCCTTTTTATGCCGTCAACCGTGCGGGCTCCTGCAGGCCGGTGAATTGCCTCAATGATTTCTGCCTCGCTTACTGTTTCGCAGCGGCAGATAACATGGCCGTAAAGCGGATTTTCTTTTATAAGAGCGTCCTGTTCTTTTGGGCTTAGGTCTGCAAAGTGCTTGATTGCCTTTCTATTCTCGTTAAAGTTTTTCTTTTTGTTAAAGGGAAGTTTTAAGTCATCGGCTTCTTTTTTTGCGAGTTCCGCAACATATTCTCCAATGGCGGGAGCCGAGCTTAGTCCGGGCGATTCGATTCCGCCTGCGTGTATAATTCCCTTGGAATTTTTTGACGCATAGATCATAAAGTCGCCCGTGTCAGGCCTTGCCCTTACCCCGGCAAAAATGCGGATGGTGTTTTTAAAATTGAGAGAGGGCACTGTCTTTAAAGCCTTTTCTTCTACCTGAGCCAAGCCTTGGGCTGAAACGGATGTGTCTTCTGCATCTTCAATATTTTCTGCGGAAGGACCGGCCAAAAAATTCCCGTGATAGGAGGGGAGAACCAAGATGCCCTTTCCCATCTTTGAGGGAGCCTGAAAGCAGATATGGTTTACAAGATTTGTATAGTTTTTATCGAAGAGGCGGTATTCCCCGCGGCGGGGTAGAATTTTAAAATCTTCGTCGCCTGCCATTTTTGCAATCTTATCGGAGTAAAGCCCTGCGGCATTTATAACGAGCTTTGTTTTAAAATTCTTTTCTTCCGCCCTGCCTGATAATGTTTTGATGACATAGGCTTGGTCTTCTCTTTCAATTGAGATAACCTCGTTTTCTGGGAGGAAGTCTACACCGTTGGAAACGGCGTTTTCCATAAAGGCCGCCGTCATGTCGAAGGGACAGATGACTCCGGCTGTTCCGCAGTATAGGGCTCCCGCAGCCTCTTTTGAAACATTGGGTTCTTCTTTTAAAAGCCTTTCCCTATCCCACAGCTCTAAGCCTTCAGCACCGTTTTTTATGCCTCGTTCGTAGAGGACTGAAAGTTCTTGTTTTTCTTCTTCGTTAAAGGCGATTACAAGAGAGCCTAATTGTTTAAAGCGCAGATCCAATTTTTCTTTTAAGCTGCGCACTAAAAAATTACCTCTCACATTTAGCCTTGCCTTCAATGAGCCTTCCTTTGCGTCATAGCCTCCATGGATGATTCCGCTATTGGCCTTGCTTGTACCGCAGCCGAATTCCAATTCTTTTTCGAGGACGGCGATTTTTAATTCGTATTTTGAAAGTTCCCGTGCAATGCAGGCTCCTACAACTCCTGCTCCGATTATCATTATATCGTACATATCCTTTGATAATATCACTATTTTGAGGCTTAGTCTATATGAAAAAAATGAGTTTTTATTTGATATAGCATTGACTTTTTTTTTAGATTTTTATATAATCAAAACTCGTTTTACGGGCCATTAGCTCAGCTGGTAGAGCAACAGACTCTTAATCTGTGGGTCGCAGGTTCGAAGCCTGCATGGCTCATCTTAATTGAACCTCTAAGAACATTAGTTTTTAGAGGTTTTTTTGTAACTTTTCATCCAAGATTTGCCAGTACCCGTTTTTGTCGGCTCCGATGCGCTTGATGATATTTTGTTCTTGAAGTTTTTTCATATTTTTAATAATATTTAAACGCGCTATTCCTACGATTTCGGCGAGTTCTTCTTGGGTAATGTAGGGATTGTTTTTTACTGCGGCTATAATTTTTTGTTGATTTACAGTAATCTTTTGAGTAATCTTTTGAGTAATCTTTAATTCGGTTGCAATTATTTCTTTTATCGTTTTTAAAATAATCGATAACATAAATTCTATAAATTCCGTGCTGTCTGCATTGCTGTCACTAATTCCTAAAGCTTTGTAATAGAGTTTTTGATTTTCCTTTATCAAAGTTTCTATAGGCAGCCATGCAAAAATCGGTTTCCACGCTGTTAAGATTACGGTTTGCCATAAGCGTCCCATTCTTCCGTTTCCGTCTTCAAAAGGATGAATAAACTCAAACTCATAATGAAATACGCAGCTTTTGATTAAGGGATGAGCATCACTGTTTTTAAGCCAGGCAAATAAATCGTTCATTAAAAAAGGAACTCTATCGGCAGGAGGAGCTACATGCACTACATCTTTTCCGTCAAAAATACCAACCCCTCCCTTTCTGTATTTACCGCTGTGTTTTACTAGATCATTCATCATAAGTTGATGGGCTTTGAGTAAATCTTTTTGGTTATACGGGTTCAGGTTTAAAAGTAATTCATAGGCTTGAACAGCATTTTTTACTTCCTGTATTTCGTTCGGCGGCCCAAGGACTCTTTTCCCCTCGATTATTGCAGTGATTTGTTCTATAGATAGAGAATTATTTTCAATGGCCAATGAAGAGTGGATTGTCCTAATCCTATTTTTTTTTCTTAATTGGACACTTTGCTCGGTATTTTCAAGGTTGTTTATTTCTCCGATTTTTTCGGATATTTGAGAAATCAAATTTATAGCTTTTGACGTAATTTTAAATGGGGGTTCGTAACTCATATTCTTCTATTATAAAGGATTTTTAAGATATAGTTAAGGGCATATCTAAAAACCTTGTTGGATTTTAGATATGCCCGTCGAGTTTTTCATAAGTCTTTAGCTGTTGAATGACTTATGAAAAACGTCGCAAATTAAATTCAAAGAAAACTTCTAAAAAGCTGAAGTTTTTAGAAGTTCCCTTAAGTAGTTTTAGCGGTAATTGTCTGTCAGGGCTTTAAGATATTTTTCGGTGAGGATGAGGGCTTCGTTATTGAGCGTTTCAATCTTGTCATCGGCTGTGTGCATGAGCTGCCATGTAAAAGGGATGATTTTTTCGAAGGGGGAACCTTGGGGCGGTTTTTTGTTTTTTATTACCATGTCCGTGAGTTCACCCATGGCCGTTTTATTTTGAGGGAGACCGCTCAATGGAGAGGCTGCTTTTTCCTGCGGGAGATAATGCAAAAGAGTTGTGGCTTCTTCTTTGGGGAGAACGGTTATGACTTGGGCACAAAGGCCTGCGGCGATAAAGCCTGCATTGTCGCTGTAAGCTGTCAGCATTGAAAGCCATTGACTCGGACAAGCCCTTTGGGCAAGGAGGCCGGCCCTCTTATGAAGCTCGTCGAGCCTCTTGGTCTTTTCTTTATCCCGTCCGAAAATGCCTGAACGGGAAAGGATTAGGGTGTCGCCCCTTCCGCACATGTCGAATACAAAAATATCATCCTCATCCATTTTAAGTCTTTTTAAGCCTGTTCCAAGTGTGTAAGATCCTTGTTCTCTAAGACCGGCTGCTCCTGCTTCTTCTCCGTCGGTAAAGATAATTTTTATGTTGTGGGCCTTTGTGTAAGCACATAATTTTTTTGCAAAGTTCATGAGGATAAAACAAGAGGCTGAATTGTCGTTAGCCCCTTGAGTATTTGGAGCCCTGTCATAGTGGGCTACGAGGGTTTTCATTTTAAAATTCTTATCGTAAAACTGTGCAGGGTATTTTATGATGATGTGTTTTTTTTGTGCAAGGTTTACTATGCTGTGCGGAACCTTATTGCTGCTTAACCACTGCGATATAAAATCACAGCGGTTAAGGTCTTTTTTTAAAAAGGCTTTAAACAAATCGGAATTGAGCAAGCTGTCTTCATTTTCCTGAATCATTTTTGTTAAAGCCTTTTATTCTTATTTTTTTAATTCTTCAAGAGCTTTTTCAAGTTCGTCTACAATCTTTGCAAAGTTGTCGCAGGCTGCTTGTACCGGAGCGGGACTTGCCATGTCAACACCTGCAAGTTTGAGCGACTCAATCGGATAGCGTGAGCCTCCCGATTTTAAGAACTTAAAGTAGTCTTCTCTTTCCTTGTCGCCGCCTGAGCAAACTCTTTCGGCAAGAGCCATTGAGGCCGAAATACCTGTTGCATATTTGTAAACATAGAAGGCCCTGTAAAAGTGCGGAATCCTCATTCCTTCCAAATCGCTTACATCTTCGAATACCATTTCGGGACCGAAGTAAAGTTCCAAAAGTTTTTTGTATTCGCTTCGCAAGTTTTCGACTGTAAGAGGTGTGCCGCTTTCGACAAGGGCGTGAGTAATCTTTTCGTACTCTGCAAACATTGTTTGTCTGTAGAGGGTGGCAAGAATATCCGATGCTCTGACGCTTAAAAGATAGGCTCTCATTTTCGGGTCGGTTGTAGTCTTAATCATGTGCCTGAATAAGAGCTCTTCATTAAAGGTAGATGCAACCTCAGCTTCAAAGATTGTGTAATGGTAGCAAGGGTAAGGATTGTTTCTTACCGAGTACCATGAGTGCATGGAGTGACCGCCTTCGTGTACAAGAGTGAATACGTCGCGGATAACATCTTCTTTGTAGTTCATCAAGATATATGGATCGCTGTCATATCCTCCTGCCGAAAAGGCTCCTGAACGTTTGCCTTCATTTTCATATTTGTCTACCCAGCCGTTTAAAAGACCGTTGCGGATTGTTTTAACATAGTCTTCTCCAAGAGGTTTGAGGGCTTCTGTAATGATGTCGACGGCCTCGTTATACGGTGTAACTTTTTTTACTTCGCTTACTAAGGGCATGTAAACATCATAGTGGCAGAGTTCTTTTAAACCCAAATGTTTTTTTAACATACCATAGAATTTATGCAAGGGTTTTAAATTCTTGTGAATGGTGTCTACAAGGTTGTCATAAACGGCTGTAGGAACCTTGTCTACATAAAGGGATTTTTCCCTTGCCGAAGTATAACCTCTGATTTTTGCAAGGGCAACATTTTGCTGAACTTGTCCCGTGTACAAACTTGCGATTGTATTTTTGTGAGCATTGTATACCCCATAAAATTGTTTATAAGCTTTTTCCCTTAATGCCCTGTCCGGATTCTGCATAAACTTTGAATAAGAAGATTGAGTGAGTTTTACATCTCCTTCTTTTGTTGTGATTGTACCAAAATCAAAGTCTACATTGGTTAAAACCGAAAAAGTTTGGCTCGGTGTACCATGGGGCTCGCTTAGAAGGCTTAAAATCTTTTCTTCCTTGTCGGAAAGGGTGTGGGGCTTTAAGTGCAGGGTCTTTTCCAAGGAAACCTTAAAATCGGCAAAATCCTTTCCTGTGGGGCTTGAAGGATCAATCCATGAGCGGATTTTTTCTTCGGGGATTTCCATGATGGCGGGCATGAGCCAGCTGGTAGCAGCCGAAAGCTCGGTAACGGTCATCATGTATTTTCCCTGCCGTTTGATATTGTCGGGATCTCCCTCATTTGATGATTTTTGCAAGAAAGCGTAGTTTCCTACTTTTTCTGCAATTCTATCGACATTTGTCGAGGCCTTTAAGCATGCAAGAAGGGTTGCAGCATCGATGGTTTCAGGCTTGGAAAAAGCTTCTTTGTATTTTAAGATTTCTTTTCCGCCTTCGGGAATCATAGCAAGAGCCGCTTCCCATTCTTCATCATTCTTAAAAAGTAATTCGATATTCCATTTGTCGCTTTTTGCGATTTCGGAACGTTTAGGTGTAGTTAAGTTTTTCATACAATTACTATACAACAATGTCGATAAATAGGCAAGAGTCTTAAAATTTTTTAATTTTTTAAAATATCCCTTTTGGTTTTATCTTCTTGTAAGTTTCTTATCTTTATAGTAGTATAGGTTTTCTTTATGAGGAAAACAATAAATCTATGAAAGAACAGCAAGAAGAAAATAAGGACTTTCTTACTACACAGATAATTACATACCTCGGCAATAAAAGAACTCTGATATATAAAATAGAAGATGAGATAAAATTAATTTCAAAAAACTTAAACAAAGAAAAGCTTATCTGTGCGGATCTTTTTTCAGGCTCAGGTATAGTTGCCCGAATGTTAAAAAAATATGCTTCAAAAATAATCGTTAATGATTTGGAAAATTATTCATATGTTATAAACTCATGTTATCTTAGAAACAAAGAAGAATATCCTAAAAAACTTTGCGATCAATTAAGAAAAGAAATCATCTATTCTTGTTCGGATAAAAAAATCCCCGGAATAATTACAGAAAACTATGCTCCAAAGAATGACAACAAAATCGAAAAAGGAGAAAGGGTTTTTTATACACATCAAAATGCTCTTTTAATCGATACCTATAGAAATCTTATCGATAAAATTGTACCGGAGGAAAATTTAAAGAGATTTTTTTTGGCTCCCTTAATTACCGAAGCTTCAATTCATGTAAATACGAGCGGTGTGTTTAAGGGTTTTTATAAGGATAAAAATACGGGGATAGGCTGCTTCGGCGCCAGCGGGAAAAATGCCCTGACAAGAATATTGGGCGAGGTGGAATTAAAAGAGCCCGTTTTTAGTAATTTTAATTCCGAGCTTGAATTTTTTACAAAGGATGCTGTAGAACTTTCAAAAGAAATAAAGAAAATAGATATCGCTTATATCGATCCGCCTTATAACCAACACCCCTACGGTTCAAATTATTTTATGCTTAATTTAATTCTTAAAAATAAACTCGATGTTCCTATAAGCAAGGTAAGCGGAATTACCCAAGACTGGAAGCGCTCCGCCTTTAATAAACCTTATCTGGCTTTAAAATCTATGGAAGAAATTATATCATCTCTTGATTCGAAGTATGCAGTTATTTCTTATAATTCGGAGGGCTTTATTTCTTTTGAAGATATGACCGCTATGCTGAAAAAATATGGAGAACTAAAAACTGCCGAAATAAAATACAATACTTTTCGGGGAAGCCGAAATCTTAACAATAGGAACATTCATGTTTCGGAATACTTGTTTGTTTTAAAAAAATAGATTAAAATACCTGTGATGGAAGAACAATTATCTAATTTTAGAATTAAACAGGGCCGCAGCGTTTTTAGTGCGTACAATGGAATCAACTCGTTTTCATTTGCTCTCGTTACAGGAAACACAATCACTCTTTATGCTCTTGCTCTAAAAGCTAACAGTACCGTCATAGGTTTGCTTACAGCCTTTATGTACATGTGCTATTTTACAATTCCTTTAGGCAAGCTTATGGCTCGGCGTTTTACAATTGTAAAAACCTTTGCTTATACTTGGTTTTTGCGAAACAGCTCGCTTTTACCCATCTTGTTTATTCCGTTCTTTTATTTTAGAGGCGAAAATGAAGCAGCCATCTTTATGCTCTTACTTGCAGTAGCCCTTTTTAATTTTTTTCGCGGTGCCGGAATAGTTGCAAACAATCCGGTTATAAGCCTTTTGGCTCCCGGTAAGGATCGAAATTCTTATATAGTCAAAATCTCATTGACAAACAATACGGCTGCACTTGCAGCCATAATATTTTTAACCGTCTTTTTATGGTTTTCTCCAAGACTCGGAATCGATATAGTTTCTACATATAATATAACTGCAATAATAGGAATTATTACGGGCTTTGCAGCCTCGGCTCTTTTGCTTAAACTTCCCGATCCCGATTTTGAAAGGAGAATGGAGGCTGTAAAAGAAGCTAAAGCAGAAGGAAGAAGCCGAAAGGAAATACGAAAGCTAAAGAAAGGAAACCAAAACCTGCAAAAGGGTTCTTTTTTTGCTGCTGCAAAGGAAGCCTTTGGCGATAAAAATTTTGCGCTCTATATTTTTTCGTTTTTTATAATTCAGTTCGGAATAAGTTTGGCCCGTCCCTTTATAATTGTTTATGGAAGATCGGTTTATGGTATACCCGATAATTTGGTAATTATCTTTTCTCTTGCTTCAACTATGGGTTCCCTTTTGGTCGGGCTTTTAATGCGCCTTTTAATAGACAGGATGGGAGCAAAGCCGATGTATGTTATTTTTACGGCACTCAGTGTTGCAGCTCTTTTTCCTGCAATTGTAGCTCCTGCGAGAGAAATGCAGCTTATCGCATTTATATTTTTAATTCTGTTTTCGATGATAACCAACATGGGCTTTTCCGCTCAAATGGATGCATCTCAGGCCTACTTCTTCGGAATAGTTCCGTCAAAATCCTTGATGGATTTGAGTATGCTTAATTTTTTTGTTATGGGTATTACAGGAGCTCTTGGTTCAATCTTGGGCGGCCGCATTTTGGATATGCTCCAAACCTCAGGCTTTTCCAATTTGAGTATGTACCGTTTATTTTTTTCGGGCGTTATAATCTGCATCCTTTTCGGAATGATTTTTCAGATTAGGCTTTTAAATCTTGGCGGCCGCCTTGTAAAGGATGCTCTTGCAGTTATTTTTTCGCCGCGCGACATGAAGGCTTTAAACCTTTTGTATAAACTGGATTCGAGTGCAAGCCTTCAGACGGAAGAAAAAATTTTACATGAGCTTACTGCAACGGCTTCTCAAGAATCGGCCGATAAGTTAAATCAATATATGAGCTCTCCGCGCTTTTCTATCAGGTATTCTGCGATGAAGTCTCTAAATTCTTTAGAAAAACTTTCGGCAAAAAATAAGGAATCTCTTTTAGAAGAATTGAACAAAGGAGAATTTACTACGGCTGCCCTTGCGGCAAAAACTCTCGCCCATTTTAATGTGTATCAAGCGGTTGAGCCTTTGCGTAATGCTCTTGAAAGTGAAGACTATCTTTTGGCAGGTGAGGCGATGATTGCCCTTGCCCGCCTTAAAGATGAGGCTTCTCAATTTAAAATTTCACAGATCTTATCCGGAACACAAAATCCCAAAATTCTGCTTTCGGGCATTAAGGCTATGGAAACTTATAGGTCGGTAAATTCCATTCCCTTTATAATCGACTTGCTCCGCAGGGAGGGACTTCCTTCCTTGGTAGAAGATGAGGCTTATTTAAGTTTGGCTTCGATGATGAAGGTTGAGGGCGGTTTTTATTTTGCTTATGATAGGTTTAAAAACGAAGCGAGGGACACGGGAGCAATTTTTACCGACATGCTGGATGAAGCTTTTGCAAAAAGAAAAAATTCGGATCTTAAATTCAAAAAGATAATTTTAACATTTATAAGCGAGGCTTCAAACGATACAGAATTTATAAAATGGTTTTTAGATTTGGCGGAAGATTTTTTAGGCATGAACACTGCTCTTCTTTTGAGCGTTATAATGGATATCGACATGGTTACAAATAAATCGTTTAGATTTTTCTTGTGCTATTGGACCGTGTCGATTTTTAAAGAGCCTAGATTGGCGGCAATCTAAACTAAGGAGTGGAATATGAATGAGGTTATTAAGAACATGCTCACTCGTGTGAGTGTCCGTAAGTTTACGGCAGACAGGGTCGAAGACGAAAAGCTTAAAACGATTGTAGAATGTGCTAAGGCTTCTCCGACAGGTAAAAACAGGCAGATGAGAAAATTTACCGTTGTGCATAATAGGGAGAAAATACAGGAACTTGCAAGGGCTGTTTCTTCCGTGCTTGATATTCCGAATTATCGAATCTATGACTGTGATGCGTTGATACTCATAAGTTTTGAAGAGGATGACCGCTTCGGCTACTGCGATTCTTCGGTTGCAATTCAAAATATTTATCTTGCAGCTCATGCGCTCGGACTGGGCTCAGTTTGGATAAATCAGCTGAGGGAAAAATGTAATTCGCCCGAAATAAGGCGCGTTTTAGATTCTTTTAATATTCCTAAAAATCATGTTGTCTGCGGAATATCCGCTATCGGTTATCCTGCTGAACATCCCGAACCTAAAACACGTACCGAGCCTGTGGAATTCATAAATTAAAAAATAAAAAAGACCGGTCAACTTTTGCTGTAACCGGTCTTTTTTATTAGCCAAAACTATCTAATAATTTTTAGAAGTTTCCTGTAGGTTTTACATAGGGGAGATAATCTCCGTAACCTTCTTTTTCCATGTTTTCATAAGGAATAAAGCGTAGTGCTGCACCGTTAATGCAGTATCGTAATCCGCCCGCATCGGAAGGGCCGTCATCAAAGACATGACCGAGGTGAGCGCCTCCGGTTTTTGAAACAACTTCGGTTCGGTTCATACCGTGGCTTCTGTCATCTAAGTATTGAAGAGCCTGAGTTGTGATGGGCTTTGTAAATGAAGGCCACCCGCAGCCTGCATCGTACTTGTTTAATGAAGAAAAAAGAGGTTTGCCTGTTGTGATGTCAACATAAATTCCTTCAGCATCGAATTTGTCATACTGACTTGTAAAAGGCCTTTCGGTTGCTTTTTCTTGTGTAACAGAAAATTGTATGGTTGTCAAAGATCTTTTCAATGATTCTTTTGACTGAGGCTTAAATTTGCTTTCATCGTAGAGCGGTTTTAAAGCAAGAGTTAAATCGATGTGGCAATATCCGCCCGGATTTTTTTGAAGATAGTCTTGATGATATTCTTCTGCAAGAATAAAATGCTTGAGCTTTTCAACTTCAATTACGATGGGCTTTGAATATTTTCTTTGCATAAATTTAATGAAGCTTTTTACTTCGTTAACCATGGAATCGTCAACGTAATAGATACCTGTTCTATACTGGCGCCCCGTATCGTTTCCTTGTTTGTTAAGCGAGGTAGGATCTACTACTCTGAAATAATGCGCAAGCAATTCCTGTAAGCTTACGGTGGAAGCATCGTAAACAATCTTTACGGTTTCGGCATGGTCACTCTGATGTAAACCCTTATAGCTTGCGGAGTCATTTTTTCCGTTTGCATAACCCGTATCGGTTTCTTTAACGCCGGGTATTTGGCGAAAATATCCTTCGACGCCCCAAAAACAGCCGCCTGCAAAGTATATTTCTCTAATCATTCCGTTTCCTCCAATTGGTAATTTTTGCTCTGCCTGAGCTTTTGTACATGATAGGAACAAAACTATCGCCGTCAAAAAACTCATGCGTACTAAAATGTTCTTATTTTTCATATCTAATTCCTCTCGGAGAAAAAATTTACATATTTTTTTTATAAAAGGCAAGAGGAAAAAATTATTTTTTTATTTTATTTGCGGTTCTTTTCTTTATTGTCCTGATAAGACGGATTGCCGATGTAGAAATAATTAAGCCGACGGATATGGCTATGGCTATAAAAGCGGCTTGTACCCCTTCGCTGACTCCTTTTTCCAGTCTATCTGTAACAAAAAAAAGCATGGTTTTATAAACTTTAAAACCCGGAACCAAGGGAATAGTTCCTATAACTATGAAGCAGGTGACCGGAGTTTTTTGAAGGACCGCAAAAAAATCTGCCAAGATACCTACGGCTATGGCTCCTGCAAGGGTAGCAAATATATAGTTTACTCCCATATTTTGAAAAAATATTAAAATCGTCCAAGAAATACTTCCGCACAGGGCGCTTAAATAAGTATTTTTTTTCGGCACAGAGAATAAAAAGCAAAAACAAAAACTTGCAATAAAAGATGCTATTGAATGTACGTAAAGCGGCATTATATTCCTCCCAAAAGAGAGTACCCGAACAGAACGGAACCTATGCCGAAGGCTATGGCAACTGCTATGAGTACGGCCTCACAAGTTCGTGCTATCCCCGAAATTAAATCACCCAAAATAAAATCCCGTATACCGGATGTAAAGGCGACTCCGGGTACAAGCGACAAAACGGCTCCTACTATTATCATGTCAAGATTTTTTACAAAACCGATATGGTAAAAAAGAATGGTTATTATGCCGACAAAAAAACCTGCAATAAAATTCCCTAAAAATACCGTTTTGGAAAATTGGGTAATTCTGTCGTTTAAAAAAACGGCGGCAAAGGTTGCAAGAAATGTAACGATAAAATCGTTTACCGTACCGCCCAATAAAACGGAGAAAACTCCGCAGCCTATTCCGGCCGTCGTCAAGACTAGCCAATAGGGATAACCTTTTTCTGCATCAATCTTTTTTAAAATATTGAGAGCTTCGCTTGCGGGAATATTACCTTGAGTAAAGTTTCTTGAAAATTCATTTACCAATGAAATCTTCTTTATATTGCTTCCTCGGGTTTTGATATTTTTAATATAGGTCGTTCCTTCTTTTTTGTCATCGCCTATCATTATTACGGTAGGGCTTATAAAAACAGCTATATCGGTAAACCCGCGCGAAGCGCATATTCTTAAAATAGTCTCTTCGGTTCTATTCATCTCGGCTCCGTTCTTTATCAAGAGCTCTCCGGCCGCCAAGGCTATTCTAAAAATGGAAACCGCTTTTTTTTCTTCTTCCATTATTTTCCTCAATCGTTTAAAAATTATAAAGGAGAATATAGCACAGCCTATCGAAAAAAACAAGTAATCCTTTTGATATGTTAAACTTAACTCCTTAATAGGCTACTTTAATCAATCTATTTTTTATGTTATAATCTTAACGATATGGATTATTATGTAGTTCAGGTAAGCACAGGAAAAGAAAAGAATTTTATTGCAGATGCAGAATTTAAAAATAAATTTAAAGAGCTTTCTTATTCTATAGTTTTTCCTCAAAGAATTTTAAAGATAAGAAAGGCCGGTACGGTAACGGAGAAGCAGCTGCCTGTTTTTGCTGGGTATTTGTTTATAGGTGCTGATGAGATTTCAAAAGAGTTGTATCAGCATATTAGAAAGTGTAAAGGCTTTTATAGATTTTTACCTAATAATCAAGAACCTAGATTTTTAGAAGGAATGGATTTGGAAATTCTTAATCAATTTATTTCCTTCGGAGGGGTTGCGAAAATTTCACAAGTTGTGTTTGATGAAAATGATAGAATAAAAGTTATCGAAGGCCCTTTAAGCGGACTTGAAGGTTATATTGTAAGAGTGAATAAGAGGAAGGGAAGAGCTACCGTTTGTTTGGATATCTGCCAGACTGCTTTTTCTATCGACTTAGGATTTGAAACAATAAAGAAGGAAAAAAATGAATCACCCAATTAAACAAAAATCTTCCATATATATTGTCGGTGCAGGGCTTGCCGGAACTATGATTGCACATGAAATTTCGGCAAAAAAAATATTCGGTAAGGTCGCCGCATTTTTGGACGATGATTCTAAAAAAATCGGAACCAAGATTAACGGCATTCCCGTATTCGGGCCTATAAGCGAAACTGTTCATTTAATCAGAATAGATACGGGGGATGAGGCTTTAATTGCGATTCCCAGTATACGCTCGGAACGTTTGAGAGAAATATATGATCTTCTTAAATCGGCAGGGTTTTCAAAAATAAAGTTGTTGCCTGCAATTTCGCAAATCATTGACGGTTCGGCGCATTTGGTGCAGGCCAGAGAGATAGACCCGCAGGATTTACTTACACGCACTCCCGTTACAATTTCTTTAAAGAAGAGCTTGGCATACCTCAGAGGAAAGCGTGTTTTAATTACCGGTGCCGGAGGTTCTATCGGGAGCGAACTCTGCCGTCAGCTTTTATCGGGCGGAGCGGAACGCCTCTATCTTTTCGGACATGGCGAAAATTCCATCTATCAAATTTATAAGGAACTTAAAATATTGCAGGCCGGCGGAGTAGGAGACAAGGCTACTATAGTTCCCGTAATCGGGGAATTAAAAGACCGCGAGTACATGCGCTACATCATCAAGCAATTAAAATGCGATGCCGTTTTTCATACCGCTGCTTATAAACATGTTCCGTTGATGGAAGAAAATCCTGTTGCCGTTATCGAAAACAATGTTTTTGGAACAAAGAATCTTTTGGATGCCTGTATTGAATTCGGCGTAAAGCGCTTTGTTTTAATTTCGACGGATAAGGCTGTTGAGCCTGTTTCTGTTTACGGTGTTTCAAAATTATTAAGCGAAAAATTGGTATTGCAGGCTGCCGAAACCGTAAAAGAAAAAAAAGATTCGGCTTATATGTTTGTGCGTTTCGGAAATGTTTTGGGTTCAAGAGGTTCTATATTTCCCTTATTTGTAGAACAGATAAAAAACGGCGGGCCCGTTACGGTAACAGATAAAAAGATGATAAGATTTTTTATGACAATTCCTGAAGACTGTTCCTTAGTATTGCAGGCCGGAGGTGTCGGCAAATCGGGCGAGTCCTATCTTCTCGATATGGGTGATCCTGTAAATATTTATGAAACTGCAGAACAGCTTATAAAGTACATGGGCTTTGAACCTGAGAAAGATATTAAGATAGAAATAATAGGAGCCAGAGAAGGAGAGCGTTTGGAAGAACCTCTTTGGTCTTCAACCGAATATCTTGAAAAAACCGATTACGAAAAAATTATGCGCTTGCGCGATAAAAAAGAATTTGATTCTGAAATCTTAAATGAAATTTTAAATACGTTATACCCCTTTTGTTTTTACAATGAAGATCATAAAGATATTTTTCGCAATAAAGAAAAAATGCGCAAGTTTTTAGAAGAAAAAAGTTTGTTAATTTACAAAAATTGAAAGATATATGATGAATACACCGAATGTTGGTAAGATACTAAAATTTTGCCGGAGATTTTCATTTTTTTTATTTGCTTTGATTTTATCTTCATGTAAGGTTTCCATTGAAGAAAATATTGATAATCAAGTAGAAGTACTTGAATTTGAAATACGGCCTATGGCTAGAATTGTTGTTCAGGCAAAACTTGGTAATGTTTCTTGTAACTTTATGATAGATACAGGATGTGATTCCTCGGTTCTCTCAGAAGAATTTGCAAATAGAATCGGTAAAAGTTTTTTGTTTCCTGCGATTATTAAGACATTTTCCGGGAGAGGGTTTAGTCTTGGAAGCAGATGGAAATCGAAAGATGTATTAAAAATAGGAAATTTTAATTTCGGAAAGTTACAATTTGTTATCGGTGAGCTTGATGATTTTATGTTAAAAAATATTCACGGAATAATCGGTACCGATATTTTACAAAAATGCATTTTAAACTTAGATTACTCAAAAGGAAAAGGATATCTTATCCCCCGATCAATTTTCAATGATAAAGAATATTCAAAATACGAGAAATTAAAAATAGATAAAAAAAGTTTGATGCCTGTCGAAATTGAAAATAAAAAATATAAGTTACTTGTAGATTCTGGTGCAGAAGGTATTTTTTTGGATATCGATAATAGAATAACTTTTAGCGATTCGGTTGTTGTAAAGAATATTGAATCTAAGTATGATACTATTATTTCTTCTATTAAAATTGATGGTAAATTATGCCGATCGCAAAAAGGAATTAAGATAAATAACATTCTTATTAATGATATTGTGTATCAGACATATAAATTATCTAAAAAATTTATATTTAATTCTGAAAGTATAATAGCAGGTATTGTATTTATATCCAAATTGGATTGGATTTTTGATTATCACAATAATTCGGTATATATTTTTAAACCGGACAATTTTACTTCCGATTTTAAAGAATATAAAATTAAAGAAGTAGTTTTATACCGCAAATTAAATGCTCTATGGTTAAAATGGGAAAATAACGAAAATCCTCTTATAGATATAACGGATATTAAAAGCAGTGATAAAATTATTGAAGTCAATGGAGTGTCTTTTAAAGACTGTATTGAAAAATTGGGCTATGAAAAAGGTTATGACGTTTTTTTATCGGGAATTGAAAGTTTAGATTTTAATTCTATTACCGTTATGCGGGAAGATAAAAAAGTTGTCCTAAACCGAAAAAAATAAGTATGAATATATTTTTTTACTTTTTAATTTAACCGCAAAGCTCGCCAAGGGCGCAAAGGAATTTTAAGGGGAAAAGTATGGATTATCATTAAGACAAACCTGCAGTTTTTCTTAATAATCTTTTCCCTTTGCGTTTTTTGCGGTTTAATAAAAATAAATAAAAATCCCAAATTTCCAAAATAAACACTTGACAAATAAATAAAGTATGCTATACTTAACATAATCTTAAATTCAAGTTTAGGTGTAGGAGCCTAAACAAAGGAGTTTACATGAAAGATTTATTGAACAATGGGTTTCAGCCTGTGTCGGAAACGGAGATGGTAATGGTAGAGGGAGGAAGCCCTAGCTCAGATCGCAATACAGAGCATGGCCCAGATCCATGGTTTGGTCACGATGGAGGAAGTCAATATCCAAAACAACCTAAAAAAGGTGGAGGAGGCGGTAATGGCAATTCATATTCCGACCGATAGGGGAATATGATTCAGCTAAAGGACTGCATAATCTTTTCTAGGCTATGTAGTCCTTTTTTATAGACATACTGCAATGAAAAAGAAAAAACTAATACTTAAAACCGTTGAGTTTTCTCTCGTATTATTATTTATTATAACGTCTCTTATCATCTCAAAAAAAAATGACACTGTATCGGGTTTTATTTCTGAAGAAAAAATGAAGGCTGATTATGAATATTTTTGGGATTTTATTTATAACGGTTATCCTTTTACTGAAGTTTGTGAACGCAAAGGAATTGATTTAAGCCAAATACGGCAGACAGGATATAGGTATTTATCGGATCCTATGATGCAGCATGGATATTATTTTTTCTATGATGATTTATGCAGAAAAATTACTAGAAACATATATATAGGACATCTTTATCCTTCCGACTATTTTGATTATAAAAATGCATTTAAAAAAACATCTTTGTCGGCTTTATATCTTGAACAATTACCTTTAATTGATAACTTTTATAATAAAATGCCTAAAACAGGTGCTTTTACCGACAAAAGCGATACGTTGTATGCAGGTAATCTTAAAAATATAAATCCTCCGTTGATAGGGGCTCGTAAGTATTCAAAACCATATATAAAGATAATAGATACTGGTCATATTGCATACATAAAAATAAATTCTTTTTATATAACAAATAGCAATGAAAAACAAGAATATCGTAAAATTGTAGATAAGTTTTTTATGGAAACGGCAGATTATAAACATATAATTATAGATATTACAAATAACGGAGGCGGTTACACTTCTAATTACGAAGTTTTAATAACTCCTAATTTAAAAGCCAATAAAGCAATTTTTACCTATTCATTATATAATGAAAATAAATATATATTACCTGTTTTAAATTATTGGCTAAAAAATGACCCGTCTACAGTAGAACTGATAGAAAAGTCTGAAGTACCGAATGTAGAAAACTGCGGGACAATAAAAAACGATAAGGCTGTAAAGATTAAAGATTCATTGGCATCTAAACCTATATTCGGATATAAACCTTGTGAAGATAAAAAGTTTTGGCTTTTAGTAAGCAGTGATTCGTATTCTGCAGCAGACCGTTTTACCGATATTTGTAAAAAGACGGGTTTTGCAACGGTAGTAGGAGATCGGACAGGAGGAGCAGGAGTAAACGGCTATTATCCTAGTTTTATAGTTTTACCCAATAGCGGCTTATTGATAAAGTTTGATTTTATGTACGGTTTAACCGAGGACGGTTATTGCACTGACGAGTTCGGTACAGCTCCCGATATTTATAATCTCCCCGGAAAGGATGCCTTAGAGACCTGCTTGGAAACTATAAAAAATTTAGGGGAGAGGACAAACTTTTGATGGAGCAAAAGTTTTTCTTCTCCCCTATAACCCCTCATCTTTTCAAAACGCCATTTAAGAGGGGAACATTTTTTAGCTCCCCTCTTAAAAATCTCCCCTGATTTAGAGGTATTGATTGTCATTAAGACAAACCTACGGTTTTTCTTAATAATCTTTTCCCTTGGTGTTCGCTGCGGTTTATTTAAAATAAATAAATATTGAGAATTTCTAAAAAAACACTTGACATATTGCAAAAGTATGGCACACTTAAAGTAAGGTCTTTTTAAAAGACTAAAAATATTTGAGTTTAGGTGTAGGAACCTAAACAAAGGAGTTGTTTTATGAAAGATTTATTGAACAAAGGGTTTCAGCCTGTGTCTGAAACGGAGATGGTAATGGTTGAGGGCGGCGGTCTTAATTATCTTGATTTTTGGTATTGGGATACAGAGGCTATTGAAAATTAGGATGGCACTATAACAAAAGAATGTAGAAATGCTCAACCTGTTGAGAGACGTGAATATCCTGAGGAAATTAAGATTGTATCAGGAATAATGCAAGCCCAAAAAATGTCAGGTTGCGGTTCAGGATGCTATGCATCTTGTTGTGTCAATAGTTTAAATGATTATTTTTAAATTAATTTAAATTCTGTCCTATAAAATTTTATAGGACAGTTTGTAATATTGCGAGTCTTTATATGAATAAAAGAACATTATTTACACTCATCACAGTTTTACTTCTTGCCGGAATTGCAGCTTGCGTTATCTTTATTTATTATATTCCATATCGAAAGGAATATGCTTTATATAAAGATACTTTTATGCCTAAACAAAAGATGCAAGATGATTTTGATTATGTTTGGGACTTTGTGGAAAACGGTTATCCTTTTAAAAATGTATGTATCAGAGCCGGAGCCGATTTACAAACCATTAAGGAGGAGTATACCAATCGTTTGCATGAACCGAAAAATGAATTTGAATATTATTTATTTTATCTTGGGCTTTTTAATAAAATTACAAAAGAAAAACAGGTGGGACATTTAAATATATATGATATGAGTTCTGTACATCCTGTTACAAAAAATGTGCAAAATACACGGTTTTATGATAATGATGCCGAGGTCAGGCAGTTTTATGAAAAAGCCTTTATGTGTTTGAATGATTTAAGCGGAATTCACATAAATAAATTGGAAGCCTTGCTTAAAAAATATAATGTTAATTTACCTATTGAAGATAGTGATAGAGAAAAAATTGATGAGAGTATGCTCATATCTAAAATTATTAAAGAGAAAAAAATAGCCTATATCGGTATAAAAAGTTTTTCTCCATATAACAAGGCCGAGTACATAAATCGTCTTTGTAATATGTTAAAATCTTTTGAAGGATATGAACATTTAATTATTGATGTACGTGAAAATATAGGCGGAGATAAGTATATTTGGTCTAAATATCTTGTTTCTCCTATAATTAAAGAAAGCGGTGAGCTTTATGCTAAAATAGTTTATGACAGTGAGAATGAATATTTTAAAAAATATGAATCAAATTTTCTGCAACGCAAAATGGGACAATCGGGAAATATTGAAAGTTTTCAATTTGCCGGACAAAATAAAGAAGATAAAGTCCTCTTTGATTCTATAATAAATTATGGTTTCGGTATTCACCCGGGAGATAATGATACTAATTTCACAATTAATTTTACCGGCCGGATTTGGCTTTTAATAAATGGAAAAACTCAGTCTGCAGCAGATCGGTTTGCTTATTTTGCAAAAGGAAAAAAAGGAAATGCTCAACCCTTTGCAACCTTAGTAGGAGAAAATACCGGCGGCATAGGCCTTAACCTATTGTCAAGCCGCTTATATTTGAAGCTTCCCGAAAGTAATATGCTGATACAAAGCGATATGACCTATGGGTTAAATCCTGACGGCTCTTGTCATGACGAAGTGGGAACTGCTCCCGATATTTATAATCTCCCCGGAAAGGATGCCTTAGAGACCTGCTTGGAAACTATAAAAAATTTAGGGGAGAGGACAAACTTTTGATGGAGCAAAAGTTTTTCTTCTCCCCTATAACCCCTCATCTTTTCAAAACGCCATTTAAGAGGGGAACATTTTTTAGCTCCCCTCTTAAAAATCTCCCCTGATTTAGAGGTATTGATTGTCATTAAGACAAACCTACGGTTTTTCTTAATAATCTTTTCCCTTTGCGTTCCTTGCGGTTTAATAAAAATAAATAAAAATCTCAAATTTCCAGAATTTCCAAAATAAACACTTGACAAATAAATAAAGTATGCTATACTTAACATAATACTAAATTTGAGTTTAGGTGTAGGAGCCTAAACAAAGGAGTTTACATGAAAGATTTATTGAACAATGGGTTTCAGCCTGTGTCTGAAACAGAGATGATGATGGTTGATGGCGGTTGTCCTTGTCCTTTCTGTCCTGGAGATGATTCTGATGGAGGTACACCGCTTCCTGTGCCGCCAGCACCTAACCCTCCGCAAGATCCGCCGGGTATTCGACTGCCTGGAGGTGTTATCATAGGACCTGTTAATCCGCCTAATGGTGGTATAGGTATTGGAATTACAATTCCTCTTCCTCCTCGTAGACGTAGGTAAAATCAGTTATCAAGCGGCTTATGAGTGATCTTATAAGCCGCTTTAGAGAGAATTATTATGAAAAAATCTTTAATTGCGCTTTTTTTTATTTTTACAAATCTTTTAATATTTGCTTCGGAAGTAATTGAAATCCCTTTTTATTATGATAACGAAAAAAAATCTATCTTTGTTTATGCGGAAATTGCAGGTAAAAAAGGGTATTTTTTATTTGATACCGGAACATTTGCATCTTTGATTTTTGATAAAAAAGAAAATTATAATAATTTTAAAGTTGTTGCTGAAAATTACAGTTTAATAATCGGCGGTGTGCAAGATTCCGTATCGGTATATTCCATTGATGATGTTGTACTTGCAGGTAATACTCTTAAAATAAATTCTTACTTTATGGTATCGGATAATCCAAATATGGGAAAGGATTATATCGGCATAATAGGGTTGAATGTTTTTAAAGATAAAATCTTTGAAATATCCATGACTGATTCGGTTATAAGAATTTATGATAAAAAACCTGATGAATATAAGGATTTTTTACCTATCCAAAACTATTCATCAGTTGAATTAAAAATATTTGTTCCGATTATAATTGACGGTAAGACCTATAATGCATTTGTTGATACCGGAGCCTCATACGGCGGATGTATACTTTTATCACCGGTTGCTCATAACATTAAAAAATCAAAACAGTTTAAAATAAAAACACTTTCGGGATATGATAGTTTTATAGTTGAAACTGAGGCTGTTGAGGTGATGGGGATAAAATTTAAAAATGAAGATTTTACTACTCACTCTATTGGTTTATCTGAAGATATAATCGGAATGGAATTTTTAGCATTATTCGATATGCTGTTTGATCTGCGCAATGAAAAAAAAGCCGTGTTTTATTATAGACCGCGTTATCCTTATGAATATTTTAATTTTTTTATAGGAAGCTCAGGCTTAGAAAATATAGGAATATATCATCTTGATATTTTCGATCAAAACAGTCTTATTGTAACTTCGCTTATAGAAAATTCTGCTGCATGGAAAGCAGGACTTAGACCGGGTACTATAATTACTCGGTTAAATTCAAAAGAGGTTTCGGAATACAGTATAGAGGGAATAAAAATATTGATAGGCGGGAGCAGTAACTTAAAAATAACGTATATCGATTCCAATGGTAAAGAAAAAAACGTTAAGGTAAAACCCAAGAAGATGTTGTAAAACTTATGGGGAAAAGACAAACTTCTGATGGAGAAAAAGTTTTTATCTGTTTAATTTAACCGCAAAGCTCGCCAAGGGCGCAAAGGAATTTTAAGGGGAAAAGTATGGATTATCATTAAGACAAACCTGCGGTTTTTCTTAATAATCTTTTCCCTTTGCGTTCCTTGCGGTTTAATAAAAATAAATAAAAATCTCAAATTTCCAAAATAAACACTTGACAAATAAATAAAGTATGCTATACTTAACATAATACTAAATTTAAGTTTAGGTGTAGGAGCCTAAACAAAGGAGTTTACATGAACAATTTATTAAGAAAAGGGTTTCAGCCTGTGTCTGAAACGGAGATGGTAATGGTTGATGGTGATGGAGTAGCTTCCGCAGTAGCAGGAGCCATTATTGGCGGAGCTATAGGAGGTTTTGTTGCATCATGCAGAATGGTTGGTCGGGCTTTCTCAGGTGGATCAATGGAAAATGCAGGGGAAGAAATTTTAACTTCAATGGCTGAAGGGGCTATAGGAGGAGCCATAAGTGGTGCTTTGATACCATCTATTTAAATATTTTACATGAAAAAATATTTTTTATATCTAAAAAAAGGCTTGAAATGGTCGATGCTAACTGTTGTTCTAATTCCGTTCATACATTATTTATTTGTAAATTCTTGGTATGACTGGAAGTGGTTTGCTCTTGCAATTCCCATATTTATACTACTCGGCGGTCCGTTGTATGTAGCTGCAGTTGAAAAGATAAATACTGCAAAAAAACACTAAATATGGATTCGGTTCAAACTACCATAATGTTTTTATATTAGATATGCGTTTAATCAGGCAATTTGACGGGACGGATTGCGGGGCGGCTTGTCTTGCTATGGTTGCATCCCATTACAAAGCAAAATACTCTGTAACATCGATCCGTGAAATTGCCGGAACCGATACGCACGGTACAAATCTTGCGGGGCTTGTAAAAGCGGGCGAGGCTATGGGCTTTTCGGTTCAAGTTTTAAAAGGCGATAAAGAAGCCATAAGTCAAGACCTGCCCCTTCCCTTTATTGTACATATAAAAAAATCTGAAGAAAAAAGAGAGTTTTTTCATTTTGTTGTTATAAAAAAAATAAAAAACAAAAAACTTACAATATACGATCCTTCCGGGGAAAAGAAAAAAATCGATATTGACGAGTTTGCAAAAACATGGACAGGTTATACTGTTTTTCTTAGTCCTTCAGCCGAATTTAAAATGCAGGACAATACCAAGGGATTTTTTGAACGCTTTGCACCTCTTTTAAAACCCTATATCCATGAGATAATTCAAATTATAATAGCATCTTTTTTATTGACCTTTTTCGGTATTATAAGTTCCCTTTATTTTAGATATATAATAGACGATGTAGTTTATTCAAAAGCTTTTACGTCTCTTACAAGCCTTTCTATAGGAATAATTATTTTAACTCTTTTTTCCTCAGGGCTTTCTGCGGTACGTTCCCATATTATTTTGTTTTTTTCGTTAAAAATGGATTACCATCTTATCTTTTCATATTTTAAACATGTATTTTCTCTTCCTATAAAATTTTTCGATACAAGAAAAACGGGCGAAATTCTTTCCCGTATAAATGATGCTCAAAAGGTACGTTCTGCCCTTTCCGGAACTGCCGTTTCGGTTGTCATTGATTCTTGTATGGTAATTATTGCAGGTGTAGTACTTTATTTTAAATCTTCATTTCTTTTTTGGATAGGTCTTATTACCGTGCCATTATCTTCTATTATAATATGGCTTTTTTCAAAAAAATTTGCAAAGGGCTACCGTGAGCTTATGGGACAATTATCCGAAGTACAGTCATACTTGGTTGAAGCCGTTTCAGGGGCGGCCTCATTAAAGGCCCTTAATGCAGAAGATTCCGTTTATGATGAATATGAAAAAAGAGAGGTAAAGGCCGTAAAAATAAACTATAGACTTGGAGTTTTAAGCAATATTCAATCTTTTTTAAATTCTATTTTAACGGGTTGGAGTTCAAATATTATTTTTTTTGTAGGGACTTATTTAATTTTAAAGGATCAATTTACCGTAGGACAGCTCATCTCATTCAATGCTCTTTTGAGCTTTTTTACAAGTCCTCTCCAAAGGCTTTTAACATTGCAGCCTAGTTTGCAGGAAGCCTTTGTTGCAGGAAGCCGATTGGGAGAAATTTTCGATTTAAAAAAAGAAATAGCCGATGAAGGGCATTGGATAAAACCTGAAAAAATTTTAGGTAACATCGAAATCAAAGATTTGATTTTTAGATATGGAACGCGTAATCCTGTTTTAAATAAGATATCTTTAAACATAAATGCAGGGGAAAGTATAGGTTTTGTCGGAGCATCAGGCTCGGGAAAAACAAGCCTTATTAAACTGCTTTTAAAATTTTATTCGCCTGAATCAGGCTCAATAAAAATTGACGGACATAATATTGAAGATATAGATACAAAAGCTCTCCGTGCAAAAATAGGCTATGTGCCTCAAGATATCTTTTTATTTTCCGGAACCATTGCACAAAATATTTCTCTTCATGATGACAATGCTTCTATTGAAGATATTATAAGGGTCTCGATGGAGACGGGAGTGCATTCTTTTGTCGAAAACCTGCCTGAAAGATATAATACGGTCCTTGCAGAAAGAGGTGCAAGCCTTTCAGGCGGAGAAAGACAGCGCATAGCTCTTGCCCGCGCCCTTATATCGGATCCTGACCTTTTAATCTTTGATGAAGCTACAAGTAATCTTGATACAATATCCGAAAAACAAATTCACGGTATAATCGAAAATATAAAAATAAAAAAAGTAACCACTATTATGATTGCGCATAGACTTACAACCGTAAAAAATTGCGATAAAATTTTTGTAATGCAAAACGGTACAATTGCAGAAGAAGGTAATCACTCATCTCTTTTAGAAAAAAAAGGCTTATACTATAAGCTGTGGAATGGAGATGTTCTATGAGAGTAAAGGATTTGGAAACGATTAAAAATAGAATTCTTTTTTTTGAGTACAGGCTTCCGATAGTTTATACATGCTTTATTTATATAATTTTATCCGTCTTTATAATTAGTCTTTTGTGGATATGTTTTGCAGAAATGGATCAGACGGTAAAGGCGGCCGGTGTCTTACGGTTAAAAACAAATACCTCAATAGGCAAGGCGGCTTATTCCGGCACGGTAAAATCAAAGAAATTTAAATCCGGTTCTAAAATAAAGAAAGGGGATATTCTTTTGATTTTGGAAACTGCCGATATTGAAGAAGATAAGACTAATACCGAAAACGAAATACATCGGTTAAACAAAGAAATTAATAATCTTCTTTTATATGAAAAGGCTGTTCATTCGGATAAAAATAATATTTCTTTGGAACAAGCCATAGCTAAGGCCAGAGCCGAAATATATTTTGCAAAAAAAGAAAAGTTAAGAATTTTTTATGAAGAGGCAAAAGAAGAATATGCTCACGAAAAAGGATTGCCTTCTTCGATGAAAACAAAAAAATCGTTAAGTTCTCTTTTTGATAAATTTAAGATTGCAGAATTGGATTATAAAACTTTTAGTGCGCAAGAAATAATAAACATAGAAACCGAAAAAAATCTACTTACACAAAAACTTGAATCTGCTAAAAAAACTTTAACCCGTCTTAATAAAGAAATATACGAAAGTAAAATAATATCGCCTCTTAACGGCACAGTAGAAGAATTGATTAGAATAAACGAAGGGGATTATATATTTGCAGGTACGGAAATACTTCGTATTATTCCCGATATGATAGAAGAATTAAAAGCCGAGTTGATAATATCAGATAAGGATATAGCCGAATTAAAAACCGGTATGGAGGTAAATTTAAAATTTACGGCTCTCCCGCCTTCCGAATACGGTGTTTTAAAGGGTATAATTACAAATATTTCCAATGACAGCTTTAATAATCAAAATACTCCCTCATTTTTTTTAGTCGATGCCGATATTCTTTCTTCTTCTTTAAAAAATAATGAGCAAAAGGAAGTTAAGTTAAAACCCGGAATGAGTACCGAAGCCCGTATTATAATAAAACGTAAAACAATTATAAAATTTATCTTAGAAAAACTGGACTTTGTTAAATGAAACGTATTGGTTTAATATTGTTGTTTTTGATTTTCCCATATTTACTTTTTACTGAAAGCCGTGATTGGGAAGAATTTTTTAATGAACGGCTTTCATATTCTTTATCAGCCTCCTTAAAAGATATCGAATTAAAAAAGATAGAACTTTTGGAATATAAAGAAAAAACAAAATGGATACCCTCTCTTTCTTTTGATTTTCCAAAACTATTTGCATGGAAAAATATTCCTGTAGAACTTACTAATACAAATTCTTTAATTAAGAAAAAATATGCTGATGTTTTTAGCGGTAAGTATTCTCTATTGTTAAATCAAGCCTTGCCCTCAGCCGGAAATATTTTATTTTCATTTAATTTTAATTATGAGAACTTATTACAAAGTAAAGAATTTAAACATAGCCCTTCTTTTGCGATTCGATTTACTCAGCCCATAACTAAATATAGTTTCGGTTTTATAAATGAAGCAAAAAAAATAAAGTTTTTAAAAAGCTCGGTTAAAGAAAAAAGATTTGCACTCTATGCCGATTTTATTAAAACATTTTTAAAATCGGCTTTAAATATCGAAGTTTTAAGTGCAGAATCGGAATACTTAAAAAATAATTATCTTTATGCAGCAGAACAATATTCTGCAGCCGAAGCTGAGTTTAAAAAAGAAAGATTTAAAAAAAGTGAATTATTAAAGGTAAAACAAAAGATGATTGAAGCAAAACAAGAATACGATTTAAATCTAAATTCTTTAAATAGATTAAAAGAAGAGTTTGTCTTAAATTATAATTATGAGTACTCTTTAATGAATGAACAAGATCCTTCTTCTCTTATTATTTTTTTGGAACCCCTTTTTTTTGATTCGTATATTTTTGATGTACAAAATATCGAATATGAAATATTTTTATTAAACACGGAAAAAGAGCAAGCCCATATTAAAAATGCTCCCCGCTTTAGTATAGGTTTTTCAGTTGAGCCTAATCCCTTAAAAAACAGGCTTTACTCTTATGCCGGCTCGTGGCAAAACCTTAAAAAAGCTGAATGGCTTCCTGAATTTTTTGCTTCCTTTTCTTGGACTCCCGATTATACTCTTACACAAAAAAAAGAAATAGATTTGATCGATTTAAAAATATCTTATGCAAAAAATAAACTCAAAGCTTTAAAAGAAAAAAAAGAAATTAAAAATAAAACTAAAATCTTACGGGTAAAAAATCTAAAAGAAGATTTAAATATCCTTTCCGAAAATTTATATCTTTATTTTGAATTAAATGAAGAATATAAAAAACTTTATAAAGATGTAGCCGTAACAAAGCTTAATTTGTTGGAACACACCGTAAACTATTCCCGTCAAAAACTTTTAAAATTTAAAAAACTTAAAGACCTGATTTTTGAAATCTTTTAAAAAGTGTAAATTTATGTAAAAAACACTTGACATATTACAAAAGCATGGTAGAATTAAGGTAAGGTTTTTTTAAAATACTAAAAATATTTAGGTTTAGGTGTAAAAATCTAAACAAAGGAGTTTTTATGAAAGATTTATTAAACAATGGGTTTCAGCCTGTGTCTGAAACAGAAATGATGATGGTTGAGGGTGGAGGAGGTGCTTCAGATATGGTAATAGATGGTGATCATCCTGGAGCTCAAAGACCGGCACCTCCTCCACCTCCATCAGGAGGCAGAGGTAATTCATATTCCAATCAATAGGATAATATGATTCAGCGAAAGGACTGCATGACGTTTTTTTAGGTTGTGTAGTCCTTTTTATCGGCATCCTACAATGAAAAAGAAAAAATTAATATTCCGAACTATAGTATTTATTTTTGTTTTTGTATATGTTGCAATAGCTCTTAGTGTATCAAAGAAAAATGATACAATATCCGGTTTTATTTCTGTCGAAAAAATGAAGGCTGATTATGAATATTTTTGGGATTTTATTTATAAGGGTTATCCTTTTAGTGAAGTGTGTGACCGAAAAGGTATAGATTTAAAAGAAATACAACAAGCGGGATATAGATATTTATCGGATCCTATGATGCAGCATTCTTATTATTTTTTTTATGGTGATTTATGCAGAAAAATTACCGGTAATCGATATATGGGACATCTTTATCCTTCCGATTATTTTGATTATAAGAAAATATTTAAGCAGAGCACAGCTCAGGTTCCATTGCGTGAGCAAGAAGCTTTGATAGATAATTTTTATGCTTTAATGCCTAAAACAGGTGCTTTTGCCGATAAAGAAGATATGCTGTATGCAGGTAATTTTAAAAATATAAATCCTCCGTTGATGAGGAATCGTAAGTATTCAAAACCATATATAAAGATAATAAATACTGATTATATTGCATACATAAAAATTAACTCCTTTCTTATAACGGAAGGGGAAGAAAAACAAGAATACCTAAAAGTTTTAAAAGATTTTTTTATTGAAACTGCCGATTACAAACATATTATTATAGACATACAAAATAACGGAGGCGGGTACACCGATAACTATGAAGCAATAATATCTCCAAATATAGAGGAAAATCTGACAATAGTTTCTTATGGTCTTTATAACCTAAATAAATATAATGATATTTATTTAGATATGTTTTTGAACTATAACGATGTGAAAAAGATAGAAAAGCATGAAGTTCCAAATATAGAAAACTGCGGTAGCGTAAAAAATGATAAGGCTTATAAATTAAAAAATGTAATTTTTTCTCGTCCTATTAAGGGATGTAAACCTTGTGAAAATAAGAAGTTTTGGCTTTTAGTAAGCAGTGATTCATATTCAGGAGCGGATCGTTTTGCTGATGTTTGTAAAAGAACAGGATTTGCTACAGTGATCGGGACTAATACGGGAGGAGCCGGAACAAATGGTGAATCGCCTATGTATATTGCTCTCCCCAACAGCGGCTTATTGATAAAGTTTGATTTTATGTACGGTTTAACCGAGGATGGGTATTGCGCTGACGAATTCGGCACCGCTCCCGATATTTATAATCTCCCCGGTAAAGATGCTTTAGAAACTTGCTTGGAAGCTATAAAAAACTTAGAACAGAAGAACTAGTTTTTACCGTTTAATTTAACCGCCAAACGTTGAGCTTATGAGATATTTGCGTTCCTTGCGGTTTAATAAAAATAAATAAAAATCTACAAATTTATGTGAAAAAACTTGACATATTATAAAAGCATGGTAGAATTAAGGTAAGTTTTTTTTAAAAGACTAAAAATATTTAGGTTTAGGTGTAAAATCTAAACAAAGGAGTTTTTATGAAAAAATTATTGAACAATGGGTTTCAGCCTGTGTCTGAAACAGAGATGATGATGGTTGAGGGAGGATACCGAAATGCTTCGGCTGCTTGTGGTAAAGGCTTTGATGTGCCATCTTTCAGTGGCAAAAAAAAGATTGATCAGTATGATCAATTAAAAAATGAAAATACTGATGAACCTTATATGTCACCTGAAGTTAGATTGACAATGTTTATTATGGAATTTCAACGTAAAAGTGGAGGATCATCAGGAAGATTAGATATGTGCATAAGTAGTTTAAATGATTATTTTTAAGCTATTTTAAATTCAGCCCTATAAGATTTTATAGGGCTGTTTTGAATGTTGAGAAATTTTACATGAATAAAAAAACATTGTTTACACTTATCACTATTTTATTTTTTGTTGGAATTGCAGCTTACATTGTCTTTGTATATCTTCCTTATCAAAAGGACTATGCTTTATACAAAGATACTTTTATGTCCAAACAAAAGATGCAAAATGATTTTTATTATGTTTGGGATTTTATTGAAAACGGTTATCCTTTTAAAAATGTATGTATCAGAGCAGGAGCAGATTTAAAAGCTATCAAGGAAGAGTATGCAAATCGTCTGCATGAGCCTAAAAATGAGTTTGAATATTATTTATTTTATTCAAGTCTATTTAATAAAATAACATCTAAAAAAGAAATAGGGCATTTATCGGTATATAATATCAATTTGTTGAAGCCTTATACTAACAAAGTTCAATATACAAAAGTTTATGATAATGATGAACAAGTAAATAAATTTTATTCACATGTAATAGATATTATGTTTAAATCGCTTGATAATCAAAATATAAAAGAGTTGGCGGAGAAATATAATTTGGATATTGATACGGATAAACGAAGTTTTGTAGAAGCGGATTTCGATATGATAGCAAGCAGGATTATAGTAAAAAATAAAATCGGGTATATAAATATAAAAAGCTTTTTCCCTTATGGTGTAGATAAATATACCGAAAGACTTGTTAAAATATTAAAATCATTTGAGACTTTTGAGCATTTAATTATTGATCTACGTGGAAATAATGGCGGATATTCTGAAATCTGGCAAAATTTTATTGTTGCTCCAATTGTCAAGAGACAATTAGTATATTATAGTACCGCTGTATTTAATAGTACAAATAAATTTATAAAAATATTAAATAGTAGATTAAAATTTAAATTAGAAAAATCTATATTGGGCGAGTATAGTGAAGTAAAATTTCATATAATCAATGAAAAAGATAAAAATGATTTTGATTCTATCGTTGAATATGTTCATAGAATAAAATTATCGGAACATAAAGTTTTTTTTACCGGAAAGATATGGTTGTTGATTGATCGAGATACAATATCTGCTGCTTCACATTTTGCATATTATTCTAAACTTATGAGTACAGGAATATTTAAAGAATTTGCAACAGTTGTAGGTGAAAATACTGGAGGACAAGGCCTTAATGGATTTCCTTCAATGAGATTATATTTAAAACTTCCTGAAAGCCATATGCTGATACAAAGCGACATGACTTACGGACTCAACCCGGATGGTTCTTGTCATGATGAAACAGGCACAGCCCCTGATATTTATAATCTCCCCGGTAAAGATGCTTTAGAGACTTGTTTGGAAACTATAAAAAACTTAGAGCAAAAAAACTAGTTTTTATCTGTTTAATTTAACCGCAAAGCATTGAGCTTATGCTCAACTTCGCGAAGGGCGCAAAGGAATTTTAAGGTAGCTTTTATAAGCAATATTTTAATTAGTCTTTGCGGTCTTTGCGTTCCTTGCGGTTTATTTTTATAAAGCCCTTGATTTATTGCAGAGTTGTGATATAATTAAAATAGAATTCGGTAAAGGAGGTAAAATAAATATTATGAAAAAATTAATATTCCGAACTGTAGTATCTGTTCTTGTTTTGGTGTTTGTTATAACAGCTCTTATTGTATCAAAGAAAAATGACACTGTATTTGGTTTTATTTCTGAAGAAAAAATGAAGGCTGATTATGAATATTTCTGGGATTTTATTTATAACGGCTATCCTTTTACTGAAGTATGTGAACGCAAAGGTGCAGATTTGGAGCAAATACGGCAAGAAGGATATAAATACTTATCTGATCCCATGATGCAATATTCTTATTATTTTTTTTATAAAGATTTGTGCAGAAAAATTACGGGAAATAAATATCTGGGGCATCTTTATCCTTCCGATTATTTTGATTATTACTTCAATTATTATTTTAATTATAAAACAATACTTAAAAATGATTCAGCTCAAAATCCATTAATTAAGAAAGAGACTTTGATAGATAACTTTTATTATCATATATATCAGGCAGATGCTATTAGTGATAAAGACTATATGGTGTATGCGAGAACCTCTAGTGATAGGATTGCTCCGTTAATAGGAACACGTACATATTCAAAGCCGTTTATACAGATTATCGAGACCGGCCGTATTGCATATATAGAAATCAAATCTTTTTTTACAACGGGAGTAGAAGAACAACAAACGTATCTAAAAACTTTAGAAGATTTTTTTATTGAAACGGCAAACTATAAACATATAATAATAGATATACGAAATAATGGAGGCGGCCGTTCAGAAAATTATGAAGCGATAATATCTCCGCATATAAAAAAGGATATGAATATAGTTTCTTACGGCCTTTATAGCGAAAATAAATATACGGATACTTATTTGGATATAAATTATATGGGAATAGAAAAGATTGAAAAATACGAAGTTCCTAATATAAAAAACAGCATCACTATAAAAAATGATAAAGCTTATAAATTAAAAAATGTAATTTCTTCTCGCCCAATTATGGGGTATGAACCCTGTGAAGATAAAAAATTTTGGCTTCTTGTTGATAGCGGTGTATATTCTGAAGCGGATAGATTTGCTTATGTGTGCAAAGCAACAGGTTTTGCTACTGTGGTTGGAACTAATACGGGCGGAGCCGGAACAAACGCCAATTTGCCTGCGTACACTGTTCTTCCCAACAGCGGTTTATTGATAAAGTTTGATCCTCTATATGGTTTAACTGATGACGGCCGTTGTGCCGATGAATTCGGCAATACTCCGGATATCTATAATATCCCCGGTAAAAGTGCCCTTGGAACCTGCTTGGAAGAAATAAAAAAATTAGGGGGAGATGAAACTTTTGATGGAGCAAAAGTTTCATCTCCCCTAATATAGCGGTATGGATTATCATTAAGACAAACCTGCGGTTTATTTTCCGGGGTCAAGCTTAACTGCGAAAAAAGGTGTCTTATTGCATAATTCTTAAAATTTTAGTATACTTTGCTGTTGATTTTATGCGGCAAAGGACTAAGATTTATGAAAGATGCTCCGGCTAAAAAAATAATTCCTTTTTTTACTCCTTCTTTTTCTGAAGCAGAAGAAAAAGCTTTGATGAGGGTAATGCATTCCGGATGGCTTACTACAGGAAAGGAAACACTTGATTTTGAAAAAGAGTTTGCTGCTTTTACAGGAAGTAAATATGCTCTTGCCGTAAATTCCGCTTCAAGCGGACTTATGCTTGCAATGGATGCCTGCGGTATAAAAAAAGGGAGCAAAATACTTACAAGTCCTTACACCTTTATTTCGACTGCAACTTCAGCCTTACATTTGGGAGGAGATGTGGTTTATGCCGACATCGAAAAAAAATCTTACAATATAGACCCTGAAAAAATCGAAGATATACTAAAAAAAGATAAGAGTGTTAAGGCTATTGTTCCTATTCATATTGCGGGGAATGTCTGCAATATGAGGGCTATAAATGAACTTGCAAACAAATATTCCGTTGCGGTCATTGAAGATGCAGCTCATGCTTTTCCTTCAAAGACCGAAGCCGGTTATGCCGGTACTCTCGGCACCTGCGGTGTTTTTTCTTTTTATGCGACAAAGACAATTACAACAGGCGAAGGCGGAATAATTTGCACCAATGATGAAAAAATTGCAGAGCGTATAAAACTTATGCGTTCTCACGGTATAAACCGCACTATCTGGGACAGGTATACCGACACAAAGGCTTCATGGAAATATGATGTTACAGCCGAAGGCTGGAAGTGCAATTTGCCCGATATTCTTTCTGCAATAGGAAGAGTTCAGCTTAAAAAAGCTCAGAGTTTTTTTGAACAACGTAAAAAAATCACCGAAAAATATAATGCTGCATTTGCCGGAAATGATTCTTTTATTCTTCCGCCCGATGGACAGGGGAATGCTTGGCATCTTTATATTTTGCGGTTAAATCTTGAATCTTTAAAAATAGGAAGAGATGAATTTGTTTCTGCTTTGCAGGAAAACGGGTTGGGAATTTCGATGCACTTTATTCCTCATTTTGAGATGACATACATTAAAGAAAGATACGGTTTAAATAGTTCCGATTTTCCGGAGTCGAATAAAAAATATTTGCAAAGTTTAAGTTTACCGTTATATCCTTCAATGAGTGAAGATGATAGCGATTATGTTATTGAGACCGTGATTAAACTTGCAAAATTGAATAGGCGCTAATTTATGGATAAAACTTTTGTTTCAGATTTGGAATTTGAAAATCAGGAATGGGCTCGTCTTATCAGAGCTTCCGATGTAGATGCTAAAATTATCGATATAGAAGTTCCGGAACTTCCCGAAGGTTTTTTATTTTTTTCTGCGAAGGATATTGCAGGAAAAAATTCGGTACGTTTTTTAAAAACCGAAATACCTGTATTTGCAGACGAAAAAATTGAATACGCAGGTCAGGCTGTGGGTATTTTGACGGGGCCCGATAAAAAAAAGCTTTTAGAACTTTCGGCTTTTTTTAAAATAAAAACTCAAGGCCTTTCGCGTCCTAAAGCTCAATTTACTTTTGAAGAAGAAGAAAAAAATTATTTTGATTATCCCATAATTTCCAGAGAAAGTTTAGGTTCAGGAAATGCTGAAGAAGTTTTTGAAAAAAACTCACAGGTGGTGTACTCTACTTTTTCTTTTAAACAAAGATATCATTATCATGCTGAAACAGCTTGCGTTAAAACAAACTGGGCTGATGATCGGCTTGAAATTCATCTTGCAACTCAATGGCCCTATCAGGTATTGAATTCGGTTTGTGAGGTGCTGAATGTATCGAAAGAAAAAATAAATGTCGTATCTCATGCAGAAGCAGAATCGCTTGATGGAAGAATTTGGTTTCCGTCTTTACTTGCTGCTCAAGCTGCTGCAGCATCGTTTTTGACCAAAAAAAATATAGTGATAGAATTTTCACGGCAAGAAGATTTTTTATATACGCCAAAAACACCGATTGTTTTGATTCAACATAAGACTGCAGTTTCCGAAACGGGAAAAATTATTGCAATGGATGTTTCAATAATTGTAGATGCAGGTTCTTTTAATCCTTTTATAACTCAAATGCTTAAACAGATGGTTGTAACTGCAGCAGGTATTTATCATCTTCCGGTTTATATGATTAGTGCAGTTGCAATAAAAACCGAACGCGGATTAACGGGTTTGTTTTCCGGATGGGGAGATTCTTATGTAACTTCTGCTTTAGAAAAACATATAAACGAAATTGTAGAACAGTTAGACTTATGTCCGATTCAGTTTAGACTTCAAAATAATTTAAAACTTGGGCAAAAAACAATTACAGGAATAAAAAAAGAAGAAAATTTTATTTTTGAAAATATATTAAAAGCGGTTTGCAATACCAGTGATTTTTATAGAAAATTTTATGCTTATAGATTGATGAATAAAGGAAGAAAAAACCGCTATGACGGAAACTGGCGCGGAATTGGAATTGCGGTAGGCTGCCAATATAACGGACTGAATATTCTTGTAAAATCAGGGATGAATTATAGTGCAGAAATAACGTTAACAAAGGATGATAAGGTATTGGTAAAAGTTGAACCTACTTCCGAAGGTTTAAAACGTATTTTAAAAAAACAAATTGCAAAAGAACTTGAGGTTGAAGAAAATCAAATTATTTTTTTCGGAACCTCAACGGATGAAATGAATGCTGCAGGTGCTGCAACAGCTTCTTGCGGAATTAGTATTTTACCCGATTTAATTGCAAAATGTTGTACGGGAGTAAAAAATCAACGTTTTAGAAAACCCCTTCCGATTACGGTAAGCCGAACTTATAAACTTTCCCGCTCAAAAGATTGGGATAACGAAACCTTAACAGGTCATCCCTTTATTTCCGAAACTCCCGGTGCTTGTGTTATTGAGTTAGAACTTGATCCGAGTACTTATCAAATTGATATAAGAGGTATTTGGTTTGCCTGCGATCCCGGAAAAATATATTCTAAAAAAATGGTACACAGAAATATTCATAAGAGTATTGCAAATGCAGTTTCAAATATTTCTATAGAAGAGATTAGAGAAAAAAATCTTCTTCCTTCCAATTATAAAATAATCAAAACCGGCGAAATACCTCCGATAAGAGATTTTATTTTGGACAGCGAATTAAAAACCCGAGGCTTGGGAGAGTTGGCTGAAGGATTGGTTCCGGCGGCCTATATTTCTGCGTTAAATCAGATTATGCTGAATCATAAGAGGATAGACTTTTTGCCTGTATTCACGGAAGATATTTTTAATGCCGTTACAAAGAGTGAGGTCGTAGATGAAGATTAGTTTTAATTTAAATAAAACGGCAGTTCAAATTGAAGCTCCTGCAAATGAACGCCTTTTGTCCGTATTAAGGAGAGAGTTTAATCTTTTAAGTTTAAAAAGTTCATGTTTAAGCGGGCAGTGCGGCTCTTGTACCGTTTTGATGAACGATAAACCCGTTCCTGCGTGTTTTATTCCTGTTTTTAAAGTTGAAGGAAAAAATATAATAACTTTGGAATATTTTAAAACAACTGAAGACTATAAAATAATTTCAACTGGTTTTGATCAGGCCGGTGTTGAAATGTGCGGATTTTGTGATGCAGGAAAAATATTTTTTACATATGCAATTTTGAATTCAAATATCGATATTGATGCTGCCGATGCAGAAAGCATTATAAGAAAATATTATTCGAGCACTATGTGCCGATGTACAAGTTTTGAAGATTTATTTTCGGCTATCGAAAAAATAGCTAAAAATCAACGGAGAAAATAGAACTTATGACCGAATTAACAAAGAATAGTATTGTGTACAGGGTGCGCCATATGCAGGAAATGCAGGCTATCTTAAAGAACATTTCAAATATAACACCTATTGCCGGTGCAACGGGCTTTTTAAATTATCAAACCGATGAAATAATTGATTTACCTGCCCATGTATTGGATTTGAATTTTTTACCCGAATTAAAAGTTATTTCAAAAACCGAACGTTACTTTGAATTCGGTGCTGCCGTTACATTAAATGAAATTTTGGATTTGGGTAAAAAGAATATTCCGCCTTCTTTGTACTATTCTATCGAAAAAATAGCAAACAATGCTATCCGTTCTCTTGCAACTATCGGCGGCAATATTGCAACTGCAAATCCTCTTGCCGGAACTTTTTTACCTATGCTTGCTCTTGATGCAAAACTTGAAATCAGAACAGCAGAAGATATTGAGTGGGTTCCCTTTGCAAAATATATCGACAAGACTTATGCAGAAAAAAGAGAAGAGCAATATATTATCAGCCGTATTAGAATTCCGAATGAGACATGGACTAAAAGTTTTTATACCAGATTAGGTTCTACGGGATATATCGGCAGCGATACGGCGTCTTTTTTATTTTTAATTCTTGTTCAAAAAAATATATTGTCTGATATGAGGCTGTTTTTTGCTTCAGATAAACTTATACGGAATAAAGAATTCGATAACCTGCTTTTGGGAAGAGACCTTCCGCTTTCGCAGGCAGATGTTCCGGTAATTATGCAAAAAGCAAGGCAAATCTTTACCCCGGAAGAATTTTCTTCCGAGTTTCATCTTTCTTGTTTTTTTAATTTACTTGAAGATAATTTGTATAATCTTACATAAATCGGGTCTTAAATATAATTAGGATTATACTGTTCACTTTTATTTCCTGATTTGCAAACTATTTCGTACAGGCACATTTCCATAACTATATTTTGAAGGCTTGTTCCTAAAGAGCGTAAGTCCAAATCAGTTTCGGACAAAAGAGCTATTATTTTTACGCACTGAACTTCGTTCCAAAGTTTTGCGGCTCTTCTGTATTGGGATAATGCTGTCTTTCCCGAAAAGCCGAAACGTTTTAAACTAAAATCATCCAAATATTCGTTTTCCCTATGTATTTTATGCCAGTCCTGTAATCGTCTAAAACAATAACTTAAACCTGCAATAATTTGTATGGGAGAAGAATTTTTAGAAAGTATTATTTTTTGACTGATAGATAAAGCTGCTTCAAGATCTTTTAATGTAAGAGCATTAAAAAGACTGAAAGGTGTTTCTTCTTTATTGTGAGCAAAAAGTTTTTCGATGTCTTCTTGTGAAATATGGGCTCCCTTTTGAAAGTATAGAGCTAAATGGGAACAAGCTGTTTTTAAAGCATCGGTATTATTTTCGACCAATTCCAAAAGTTCGTCTACGGCTTCATCTTCTATTTCAATGCCTTCCCTAAATAAAAATCCTCTTACCCATTCCTGTTTTTTATTTTCAAAAAGTTCCCAAAATATTTTTTGTTGTGTTTTTAAAACGGAGTCACTTATTTTTTTTGCGACTGAAGTTTCATCCGAAATTAAAATCAAAAAAGAATCGCTTATGCCGTCTTTCTTTGAAACACTTTGAATCCAGTCTGTAAGTAAGTCTATGTCTTCTTTTTTCTTGATAAGTTCTGCAGATTTTAATATGATAAGTTTTGCCGACGAAAAAAGGGATGCATTTTGTAATAGAGAAATTATATCGCCCATGCCTGTGTCTCCTGCATAAGCCGTATGTGTTTCAATATCTCCGTATTGCTTTGAAATAGTTTTTACGACAGTATCAACTGCCGCATTTCTTTCGCCGATTTCAGGCCCCATAAAAAGCCAAACAGGACTTTTCAATTTTTTCTCTCCAGCATAAAAATTTACGTATACCAAGTATACAATAAATAAAATCTTTTGTCATCAGGTTATTCTGAAAGTTCGACAAAAGCTGACGCTATTGTTTTTGCAACAGTAACCGAGGCCGATCTGTGAGCTTCTTTTTCACTAAAACCGGCTCCTCTTTTTGTTATAATTTTTTTGTAAAGAATTTCATCCGTGCCGGGATTTTTGATTTCTATAAAGGCTTTAAGTTTTACTAAAAATCCGCCTGCTGCATCGGTAACTTCGTCAAATTGTATTTTTGCATGGATGAGAAAAGGAGCCGATAAATTTTGTGAGTTTACCGGCAAAGTTTTAAAATCCATTTTCTGCAAAATATCGGTAAGTTTTTCTTCGACATCGGATATCGGCTGCCCTTCATGTTCTATAAAAATTGCAACAGATGATTTCTTTTCTTTTTGTTTTTTTTCTTTATTTTGTGTTTTTTTTAATTCAAGATTTATTATTTGTTTAAAAACTATTTGCTGAAACTCCTTAACAGTTTTTTGATATGCGGGAAAATCTTTTGATTTGAATATATGTTTGATTTCGGAAATATCCAATTCGATTCTGAGGCGGCTTGAAGAATCAATATTTTCATCATGTAAGATAAAATGTGCTTTTCCGTCTTTGTCTGTTTCAATGCCTTCAATTACAATAGAAGTATTATTTTTTATTTTTGTTTTATAACTTATCAGTAATGGAACATTTTCTTCAAATGCGCCTATATTAACAGGAATGAAAAATTCGTTTAAAGGATTTTCAAGACTCTCTTTTTCGATGTACGGTTTAATCTTTTTTAAACTATCCTTTGCTTTTTCAATATTTTGTTTAAATTTTATATCGTAGTTTTCTATTCCGGAATTTAAAGCTGCTGCAGCTGTTTTGCAATAATAAACGGCAGCAGAGTAATATTTTTTTTTGGAAAAAAAATCGTCGGCTTTTTTTTCCGGTTCACTTATAGATAAAATTTTTTCTTCTGCAATTTTTAATAAACGGTTTCTTTCTTTGCGAAGTTCATTTTTGTCATATTCTGCCAAAAGATATACGGTTACACTATCGTTCTTTTTTTCGATATAGCGGTTTTTGATTTTAAGATTTTTTATATTTGCTGATGAAGACTGGGTAATTTCGGATTTTAATATTCTTTCAAAATTTTCGATTGTTCCTAAAGCTGTAGTTGTTGTTTCAGCTTTTATCGATACGCCCAAATATCGTATAATTTCGTTTATAAGATTGTTTTTTGCATCTGTTTCTGCAAGAGTAAAATTTTTATTTGTTCCTGATGCTGTAAAATACTCATAACTTCCACTGCTCGCCGGAACTTTTTCGATCCAATCAGGCATCTCTTTCTCGTATTCGCTTTTATAACTTGTACAAGAGAATAAAATTAAGGCTGAAATAATTAAAAATATTATCGTGTATATTTTTTTTTGCATATGTTTTTTCTAAACTAATAAAACGGAATGCGGAAGAAAGAAAATAAAGTTTTTCTTTCTTCCGCATTTTTAATAAAGAATTATATGCCTTCTGAAAGAGCTTCTTTTACTCTTTCTCTGACAACCTTTTCTTCTTCTGTTTTCGGTTTGTCTTCGTCTGCGCCGCTGATGGCATTTTGTATGAGTTTATCCAAAGTTTTTTTGGATATGCTGTATAAAACTATGTAGGTGTAGTCATCGCCTGTAGGATTTCCGTCTGCATCAAAATATCTCATCTGAACCCAGTAATTGGTTTCAAGTTTAAATCCTGAGAGTTTTGTAGAAGTGACGGTTTTGACTATGTCTTCAAGATAGCCTTCTATTCTGTCTTTGTCGCCTGCGGCCGCAGCTGCTGCCTTGCTTTCAACTCTTACCTTAACCATTCTAGCCATTTCTGAAGGAACCGAAAAATCTCTTGTCCATAATTCCGCACCTTCCAAACTCTTTGACCTTGGTGATTCAAACTTAAATAGATAAACATCTTTGCCCTTATAGTCATCAGTTTTTTCGATAACATTGGGTTCTTCTGCTACCCAGCCGGGGATAGGTTTATCCCATTTAAGGTTTTTGTGGTCTAGAAGTTCCGGTTTTTTTACTTTACTGGAAACGGTTCCAAGCGGTTTTAATTTGTTTGCACAACCTAAAAGAATAAGGGCTGCAGCACCCGCAAGGATCATAATTTTAATTGCTTTTTTCATATCTTGCCTCCTAAAATAATGCAAATATATTTTTAAAATCAGATGTATTTTACACCCGATTTAAAAGCCCGATTTAAATGTCAGGGTTTTTCCACGTAATATTACTAATTTTATATTTTCAAAACCGGTAACCGATTCTGCCGTATCATAGATTACGGCTTCAAGATCATCGATAGTTCCAAAGAATGAAACGGCGTATTTTGTTTGTGCCGAAGAGCGGTATAAGGTTTTTATGTCGTTTACATTTTCGCTTAAAGCCTTTCTAAAGCGGGCCATGCTTTTACTGTCCGGTGTATCGTTTATAATAATCTCATATCTTATACCTCGTGAATAAGCCTTAGCTAAAAGAATTTTTGCCTGATCTACTGCCATCGGCAAAGCCTTGTTTACCGCGGATTGAATTGCGTTTGATTGAGCATCATAGCTGCTTACGCGGCTGAAAGTTTTTTGGCTAGTGTAAGGAACTGCTCCGAGTAATTCTCCCGTAGAAGGATTAAATATCTTTAAGGTTATTTTTGCAGAGCCGTAGTATCCGTTTGTTTCATAACCGCCTTCTGTGACGGAATCTATTTCGATATATACATCAGCATTTAATTTTTGTGCTATAAGCTGTATAGGCGTCATTCCTTCATCGCTGCTTTCCTGATATACAACTGCGTTGTCTTTTTTTAGTTTTTCAACTTCTTTGGAATCGATAGCCCGATATCCTTGTTTAAGAAGAAAGGCATTTGCACTTTCAACTGCGGCTTTGAGTAAAAACCTGTCGGCATTTGCTTCTTCGGCATCGAATACCATGTAGGTCATATTTTCTATATAATTATTCAAAAATTGAATATTTTTTTTACCTTCTGCCGAAGCTTGAGTTTCCTTTAAAATAAGGTCGGCATCTTTGACTGCGGGCTTAGAGTTTGTTTCTGTCTGCGGGATATTCTCGCTGCCGAAGACTAGATCGTCCATTGTTTCGTTTTTTGAAGAAATTTTACCGGTCATTCCAATCGACGAAAGAACTGCCGCAACTTCGTTCATTTTTACGGGGATTTTGATTTTGATTATATATATTTCTCCATTCTTGGATTTTTGTAAAACTTCCATTTTTTCGTTTACGACATATCGGTTGGGATATTCCGTATCATATAATACTTCATTAATTCTTTGATAATTTGCCCTTTCGGCTTCCAAACCTATGATGTTTATGACGCCTTGTTGTATAGCGCCTATCTTTGCCTTGTTTATAGCCCGCAAAAAAGAAGCGTCTTCTCCAAGAGCTGTATATTCTTGTGTTTTTGTATCGAAAGCATCTTTAAAGCTTACACATGACAAAAAAAGAATGAATGCAGATAAAAACAAAAAAATTAACTTTCTTTTCATTATAATTCTCCTAAAAAATTTATAACTTAATTGTGACGCCTGCTCCGGCTGTAAATCTCAAAATAAGTCCTGTTCCCTTAAAAAGAGAAGCTCCTATTTTTATACCTATGTCTCCTCCGATTTTAAAATTCTTTGTTACAAGATAACTGGTATGCACAAAGGCTTTGATTCCTGTTCCTACAGGAATATGTATATTATCTTTAGAACCGGTTATAATCATTGTATAATAAAATTGTACTGTAGGCAAGATTTGTAAGCGTTTAAAATATGTATTTCCTATTTCAGCTCCCCCGAAAATGCTGAAAGGAACTCCTTGTGACATCAACTCTTGAAAGCGGGGTTCAATGTTAAGTTCAGCACCGAAACAAGGTCTGATACGGTAAAATCCTCTTGCGGCTGAAACATTTATACCTGTGCTTAATGCCTTATCCTGTGTGCCTGTGTTATCTCTAAAAAATCCAAATTCGCCTAAAACATAAGGCCTGTATTCAAAGCGCCCGCGAGGTATTTCTCTAATTTGGTCTCCCAAATTTAAAGGATTCTTAGAATAAAGAACTAATCCTGCTGAAAAGTCGCTTTCAATTTTTGTAACGACGATTAAGCCGTATTCTTTTCCATCATCGCTTAGGATAACATATTCATCTCCCAGCTTGATGCCCATTTTTTTTCCGAGTTCGAAGTGAACGGTATTGTGTTCAGCCTTAATTATTCCGGTTTTTATTGTAAACTCTTTGATTTTGCGCAGTTCAAGATCGAGTTTATCGGATAAGGCTTTAAATGCGGTACTGCATGACTTTTCATAAGTTTTATCTATAAAATTTACGTTTATATCGATTTTTTCTTTTAAATCTTCTTTTGAAGAATATATGTGTAATTCTAAAGTAAGGTTTATCCTATATCCGTCTATTTCTCCCCAAAATGTATCGTGGTACCGTTCTTTTTGAATCGAATAATATGTAATTACAGGCACTACTACATAGTAAGAGTTGATTGTTTTTTCCCAGTCATCTTTTGTAAAGGCTTCCAAACCCATTAAAACGGATTCAGGCAATTGAGTGTCGGCTTCTATCGATTGTTGTAAAAAACCGATAAACGTGCCTACATCATTTGAAGCAAGCCTATATTCCAATCCTATTATATTAAACCTTTCAAGATTGAAGAATACGTTCATAATAGAGTCGTCTACCATTTCGATAAATTCATTTGTATTAACAAATTCATCAAAGATGTATCTGTCCGGATAGGAAGTTGCAAAAATTGCTATATCTTTTTTTTCGCTGATTTTTTGTGCGTAAAGAGTCGAGAAAAAAGAGATTATAAAAATGAGATAAACAAGATTTTTTTTCATACAGGGTGCCTTTTTGAGAAGATTTAAGGTCTTCTCTATAACCGATAAGCAGTATATAACATTTAATACGTATTTTCAAGTGAAATACCTCTTAAACTGTTTAATAGTTTCTATACTTTATCACACATCTTGATTAAAATGATAAAAACTGATATATTTATATGGAAATATTTAGGAGGACTTTATGTCAGAAAAATATGATTTGGTTATAATTGGTGGCGGTCCCGGCGGTATGGCCGCAGGAATTTATGCAGCCCGTTCAAAGTTAAAAACGGTTATTCTTGAAGAAAAACCCAATCAAGGCGGACAGTGCTATATCACTGAAGAAATCGAAAACTATCCCGGTTTCCCTGAATCTTCAGGACCTGCTCTGACCGAAGCCTTTCAAAAACATGCCGAAAAATTCGGTGTAGAATTCAAAAGAGCAAGAGCCGAAAAAATCGAGCTTGTTCCCAATTCACCTACACGCATCGTTCACGGAAGCGACGGCGTAAAATATGAATGCTTGGCTGTTGTTGTAGCAACCGGTGCAAGTGCCAGAGAGCTCGGCTGTAAGGGTGAAAAAGAACACTGGGGCAAGGGCGTTTCATACTGTGCAACATGTGACGGCGCCTTCTTTGAAGAATGCGAAATCGTAGTTATCGGCGGCGGAGACTCTGCTGTTGAAGAAGCTATGTACCTCACAAAATTTGCCGACAAGGTAACTATCGTTCACCGAAGAGATGAGCTTAGAGCTGCAAAATCCATTCAGGACAAGGCCTTTGCCAATCCCAAGATGGCCTTTAAATGGAATGCGGTTGTTGAAGAAGTTTGCGGTGACGGTCTTGTAGACAGCGTTATCTTAAAGGATACAAAGACAGGAGAAACCTCCAAATTCGATACTGAAGGTGTATTCGTATTTATCGGACACAATCCTCAGACGACCTTTATTCAGGGTTTGGTTGACCTTGATGAAAACGGCTACATCCTCACAAACGGAAAAATGGAAACAAATGTACCCGGCATTTACGGCGTAGGCGACGTTATCCAAAAAGAATCACGCCAGGTTGTTACAGCCGCCGCCGACGGTGCTCTTGCCGGTATTTGGGCAGGACACTATATCGACGATATCAAAGCCAAAATGGCTATGAACAAATAAGGAGATACGATAAACAGTTCGGCAGGAATTCGGCCTCACTGTTTATCTGTCGAGTTTTGTGCAAAAAGTTTTTATAGGAGAAAAAAATGATTGAATTGACAAAAGAAAATTTTGAACAAGAAGTTCATCAGTCAAAGGGTGTAACCTTTGTAGATTTTTGGTCGGACGGATGCGTCCCTTGTAAACAATTAATGCCTGATGTTCATGCAATGGCAGAACGCCATGCAGGAAAGGCTAAGTTTTGCTCATTCAATATTGACGGTGCAAGACGCGTTGCCATGAAGGAGCAGGTTTTAGGTCTTCCTACAATGCTCATCTATGTTGACGGCGAGAGAAAAGACAGCGTTACCGGAAGCGACTTAACCATCGATCAAATCGAAGAGATGGTAAAAAAATACATCTAATTGTTTTTAATCTTTTAAGCCGGAAGAAAGGTGATAAACTTTTTTGACGGCTTTTTGAAGATACGGTTTAATAGACCGTGGGCGGGGTTATCCTGCCTTAATAAATTTTATCCTAGGAGGATGCTATGGTTGAATTGAAAACCAAAAAAGTCATCATAATTGGTGACCGAGACGGCGTTCCCGGGGAGGCTATTAAGCTCTGTGCAGAATCGGCAGGTGCTGAGGTTGTATACGCTGCAACCGAATGCTTTGTCTGAACAAGCGCAGGAGCAATGGACTTGGAAAACCAAAAGCGAGTCAAAGATTTAGCTGAAAAATACGGTCCTGAGAACGTAATCGTTCTTTTGGGCGGTGCAGAAGCCGAATCTTCAGGTTTAGCCTGCGAAACTGTTACAGTAGGCGACCCGACTTTTGCAGGTCCGTTGGCTGGAGTCTCGTTGGGACTCTTGTGCTATCACGTGGCAGAACCGGAAATTAAGAGCCAAATAGACCCCGCGGTCTATGAAGAGCAGGTAAGCATGATGGAAATGGTTATGGACGTCAATGCTATTATCGCGGAAATTTCGGAATACCGAAATAAAGGCTGCAAATTCCTGTAATGCCTTTCGGAGCTTATGAGTTTTAAACCGTAGGCTTCTTTCGTGTTAGTCAGCGGTGCGGTACTACATAATGACACCATTCTTTAAAATGGAGCATTTTTGTAACCGCACCGCTTTTTTTATTTACATAGATTAAATTCTTTAAGAATTTTTAACAGCATGTAAAAATTGTTACAGTAGATGTAGTTTTTATATTCTTTTCTTTCTTTTAAGGATAGAATTTTTTTATTTAATTCTTCCGCGTATCTTATTAAGTTCAAATTTCTGCCATTGATACCGCTAAAAGATGCACCACAGTCTATAATTATATCGGATTTTTCAATCAAAAGTTTTGCGTCATTCAATATTTTATCGCTTATAGGTTCAAAAGATATTTGCGTAAGGGATTCTATGCTTAGAGCTTTTGCTATTGGTGTGTCCAAATCATTTTCAAATAGAATACCTGCGTTAAAAGTGATTTCATATTTATTAAGGAGGCGGTATACCGGAATCCCCTTGCCGTCACCCCCAATAATAAAAATTTTAGATGAGGTATCACGGTGTGCCAACTCTATATTTCCTAAGAGGGTATTGTATGAACCTTTTTTTATGTCAAAAGCCTTACAAATTGAAGTATCGCTTATAATCTCTTCCGGTGTTCCGTAAAGATAGTTGTCCTTGTCCAAAATTAAAACTATTTTATCTGCAATCTTAGGTATTAAATCTAGTTCGTGTAAGGAAAGAATGATGATCTTATTTCTATCTCTGGCTAAGGTGCGCAATATTCCCAAGAGGTCAATTTTATATCTGATATCTAAAAAAGATGTAGGTTCGTCAAGAATCATTAAGTCTGCCTCTTGGCAAATTGCCCTTGCAATCATTATCCGCTGTTTTTCGCCGTCGCTTAACGAAAGAAATTCTTTGTGCTTTAATCTCTCTCCTCCTACGATTTTTATTGCATCATCAACAGCCAAGTGATCTGCTTCCGTCATTGTTCCAAATTTATTGGTGTGAGGATATCTGCCTGTTGCAACTATTTCTTCAGCAGTCATAAGATGAGGGTTTATTCTATCGGTTAGGACAACGCTCATTTTTTTTGCTTGTTCAATGTTGTTTAGTTTCTCGATGTCTTTTCCGCCTATAAAGATCTTTCCGCCTAATTTTTTAATATGTTGAGTAATTGTTTTTATTATTGTGGACTTACCTGAACCGTTAGGCCCCATAAGGCAAAGTATTTGACCATGTTGTAATTCTATTTCTATATTACCTAGAATAATAGAGTTATTATATCCGACATTGAGTTCTTTTACGTTAAATAGTTCCATATTTTTTGTTTTTGCCGACCATCAGACAAATGACAATTGGAGCTCCTATAATTGATGTAATTGTGCTTAGGCTTAATTCTGTAGGAGCAAATAAGGTTCGTGCAAAATAGTCGCTTAAAAGACAAAAACTTGCACCCATTAGTGTAACTGCCGGTATTAGTATTTTAGGTTGTGAGGTTGAAATTGTAAGACGCGTTAAATGAGGAACGGCAATACCTACAAAGGATATAGGGCCTGCAAAACCTGTAACACAAGCAGAAAGAATACTTGACAAAAAAATGAGTATCAGTCTAAAATTTTTAACATTTACGCCCATACTCTTTGCATAGTTTTCTCCCAGAAGATAGGCTTGTAAGGGTTTTGATAAGCAGAAAACTCCTATCGTAGCCGGAATAATAATTATGCTTGAAATTTTTATCATTTTCCATGTGATACCTGAAAAGCTGCCCATTGACCACATAGTTAGATTTGTAATTTTATAGTCTGATGCAAAGGCTATCATAAAATTTGTTCCTGCAGAAGCTATGTAGCCTATCATAATTCCCACAACGATCAGTATTGAAATATCTCTTACCCGTTTTGCAAAAGTTAAGACCAAAAGCATTGATAGAATACTCCCTATAGCAGATGCAAAAAAAATCAGGAACAAAGAGTTAAAATTAATATTGAAGGTAAAATTAGTTAAAATTATAAATCCTACGAAGAGACGAGCTCCTGACGAGATACCTAATACATAGGGTCCTGCAATCGGGTTTCTAAAAAAAGTTTGTAATAGAAATCCCGATATTGATAAGGCAATACCGAAAAGAATAGCGGCAAGAATTCTCGGGAAACGTATTTTAAATAGGACATTGTATTCCAAAGTGCTTGGAGTCCTTTCTCCTATACAGATATCCCAAATATCTTTTAAGCTAAAAGATACCGAACCCGAGACAATATTTATTAATACCGCAATTATAAATAAAACTGTCAGGATTATAAAAACTATGATAATCCGCCTTTTCTTTTCGGTATTCATGTATTATTTTTTTTCTGCCGGAAGCGGGTTACTGAATAAGTAGAAATATTCCGTTTCGGTCAACTCTCCCGGTTTTGAATGAATTATTTTATTTAATTCTTCAATCATATCTGCAACGTGATCGGCACTTTGATAGTAGTTAGGTTTAACACCCCAGACTTTATTTTCTTTTACAGCTTTGAGATCTTTTAAATATTCTGCAAAAGTTATTAAATCTGCATTACTTTTAATGGCACTTCCATTTACGCTGTCATAGAATAAGAAGTCTGCTTTTTCTGCTCCCTTGTAGAACTCTTCGGCATTCATCTTTGTATTTCCGTTTTTTTCAGGATTTAAATCTTTGAAAATATATTCGATTCCAAGCATTTCAAACATCTTTACATTGTAATCACCTGCATTTCTAACATAAAAGATATCTTTTGACATAAAAGCTGAAGCGAAGGTGGGTTTATTTACAGCTTTTTTATTCATTTCTTCTACTGCATTTATTTTTGCCAATTCTCTTTCATAGTATTTATCGGCTTCTTTTTCTTTTCCGGTTATTTCTGCGGCAAATTTTACCCATTCAAGACGGGCACGGGGATCGTTTTCCATGTGATTTGCAACCCCTATCCATTTAAGTCCTAATTCATTAAACTTGGAAATTATACCGGGTGTTCTTGCCATATTTTCATAAGTCAATAAAACGGCATCCGCATTTAATGCATGAAGCATTTCATAGTCTAAGGCATTTTTATTTCCGACAAATTTTATTTTACCGTCATCCATTCCCTTTTTTACTTCAGGTATTTTCCATGTGGCGGATTTTACGGCTGTTCCTGCAATTTTATCTAATTCTCCGATAGGACGAAGAAGAGTCGCATGTACTGTCGATAAGATAACTAAAGATTTGACAGGAGTTTCAATAATATTAAGGTTTTCGGCTCCATTTATTTTTTTGCCTCTTGGAACGAACCAAACTTCCCGTCCTTCAACGTCAGTATACTTTTTTACTCCCTGTTCATAATAATCTACAGAGAAAGATTTAGCATACTTTAATTTTAATTGGCCTATTTTTTTAAGACCTATTTCATTCGTTGTTTCTTGACTTCCCTTTGCCCATGCCGATGTAAGAGAAAGCATCAGTATTGCGGCAAACCAAACGGTAATTCGCTTTTTCATAATAATCCCCTTATGAAATTTAATTTTACTCCGTTTTAAGCGGCGGAGTATTCCGCTTTGCGGCTGAATGAGATATTTCAATTTGCATTGAAATAAATTAAATGGACTCTGTTTTTTGTCAAGATTTTTTTATATAATATTCAAAATCGAATAATTTGTCTATAGCACTGCTTTTTTATAATGTTGATTCTTCATAAGATTCCAAGTCCGCTTCCATATCAAGAAATATGCTTTTAAGTTTTTCAAGGCTCTCAGGTTTTGCCTCCCACATCTTACGCTGATTTGCTTCAAGTAAACGCTCGCTTATTTGGTAGGCTGCATTTTTATTGACTGATTTTATCCAGTTTAATGTTTTTTCATCAAAGAGAAAAGTTTTTACAAAATCTTCATACATCCAGTCTTCTATATTATCCGCCGAAGCATCCCAGCCGAAAATATTGTCCATAACCTTGGATATTTCCTGAGCTCCCTTATAACCGTGTTCTTTTAAACCCTCAAGCCATTTCGGATTAAGAATTCTGGAGCGTATAACACGGGAAGTCTCTTGGTCTAAGGTCATGGTTTCAGGGATTTCCATATTTGCAGTGTTTCCTACTGAAATATATGGCTTTTTACCGGATTTGGCAGTAACGGCAGCTATCAAACCTCCATGGTAGTTATAAAAATCATCACAGTCCAAGAGATCTATTTCGCGGCTTACTTCGTTTTTGATAGCCATATCGGTTTTGCTTAAAAGACTTTCAAAAACTTTTGTATCTTTTTCGCCATGAAATTTCTTTGAATATGCATGACTGCTCCATGTTATATAGGCCGCAGCGAGATCTTCAAATGTTTGCCATTTTTTTGACTCTATTAAATTTGCGATGCCTGCTCCATAAGTTCCTGAAGGAGCACTAAAAACCCTCACCGATGCCCTATCTCTTGCCTTGTCTGCAGGTATTCCTTCATCTATAAATTTTTTAATTGTTTCTTGAATATTTTTTTTAATCGGATTCATTTCGTTGTCTTCATTTAAAAAGGCTACAGCATTTACTGCCTCATCCATTAAAAAAATTAAATTTGGAAAGGAGTCTCTAAAAAGGCCTGAAATGCGCATTGTAACATCGATACGCGGTCTCCCCAATTCTTCGAGAGGAATTGCTTCTACTCCGCATACAGTTTGTGTATTTTTTATGTAGATAGGCCGGACTCCCATTAGAAAAAATATTTCACCTATGTCCTCTCCATAGGTTTTCATTGTATTTGTTGAGTATACAATTATAGTTATATTTTTAGGGTAGGCCTTATGTTCTTTATAATATGCTTTTAATTGAATATCGGCTAATTTTTTTCCTGTTTCGTATGCAGTTTTGCTCGGAATTTCTTCGGGGTTGATTGAATAAAAATTTCTTCCTGTGGGAAGAAGCTTGATGTTCCCTCGGCTTGGGTTTCCTCCAAGACTTGGCAAAATAAACTCTCCGTTTAAACCTTTAAGAAGGAATATTTTTTCATTTTCAGTTTTTATGAGGCGGGGATAAACCTCGTTGCAGATAAATTTAAGTGTTTTCTTTAATTCGTAATTGCCGGATTTATTATTTTTAAAAAAAGGTAATCTATCGATGCATGATTCGTTAAATTCTACTTCACTTAATTCTTTGATTAGTTGTTCTGCAATTCTATTTGCTTCTTCTAAGATTTTATATTCATTAAAATTATTTTTTTCGGCATCGATTAGATTTTTTCTGATCTCCTTAGGCTCATGCCCTAGAGAAATTATAATTGCATCCTCTAAGCCCTCCGTATCTTCTTGGCCAATTACAGACAGCCCCCTTGCTAATTGCAAGAGGCGTTTTTTTTCGGGTATCTCCCCGTATATGTGAAGGCCATCCCTTACTACAGAATTTTTTATTTTGTGAATCCAGTTATGAATTAAAATAAGACTTTGTTCAGGATTTTTGATTGCATCCTCATATTCAATCTTTAAATCTTTTAAAATAGAATGTTCATTTGCAAGTTTGAAAATATTTTTAATTATAATATTTTGTTGTGAGGGTGCAGATTGTTTGATATGTTCATATTTTTCTAAGGCTTCTTCTATTTCTTGAAGGTAATCATAGGTATCCGAATCGGTAAAACTTGGAATCAAGTGACTTAATATTGCAGCATGGGACCGCCTTCTTGCCTGCATTCCTTCTCCTAAGATGCCTAGATGATAAATATAAAAATGCGGAATGGAATAGATATTTATGTCGGGATAGCTTTCCTTTGATAGAGCAATCTCTTTTCCCGGAAGCCATTCCAAGGTGCCGTGTGTTCCCACATGGATAACGGCATCAGCTTTAAAAATTTTGTCAACCCATTTGTAAAAGGCTAAGTATGAATGAGGAGGCGGATTATGAGTGTCATGATAGGTTTCTACGATTGCGTCCTCCGGACTTCGAGCAGGTTGAAGACCGATATAAATATTTCCGTTTATGATTCCCGGAATCACAATCTGCTCATCCATAAGCATTGATAGGCCGGGGGGATTGCCCCATTTTTGTTTTAAATCACTGCGGTTGAATTCGGGAAGATTATTATACCAAGTCTCATATGTTTCAGAACTCACTGCATCAGCTTTAAATTTCCAAATTGTTTTAGGTGAAGCCCATTTCCATTCATTTGTTCCCCTGCGGATTAACTCATCTATTATTTCCTGCCCGCTCTTAAAATTAAAATCCAAGCTATAGTTTTCTTCTTTTAAGAACTCAAGTATGTTCCATAAAGAATTCGGCGTATCCAATCCGTGGGCTGAACCTATCAGGTCGTTTCGCGGAGGGTAGTTGTGCAAAATAATAGCAATCCGTCTGTCTTGGGGCTTTTTATTTTTTAATTGGGCAAATCGGCATACAAGTTCACATAGTGTTTTTACTCTTTCTGCTATAGGTACAAAAACTCGCCCTGTAATTCCGTCTTTTTCTATTTCTTCGGAAGCAGCTATGGGAATGGTAATAATTTGTCCGTCAATTTCAGGCTGGTATATGTTTAATGATACAGAGGCTATGTCCAAGCCGGAAGGAGAGTTTTCAAATTCTTCTTTTGAAAGATAGCTTGTGATGGCTTGAAATACCGGAATATTAAAATTTTCAAAACAAGAATGAATAAAATTTTTAAATTCATTTTGGTAATAAGAAGATATGGTATATCCTGTTGTTAAAATTACTGCATCTATAATTAATTTGCCGTTAAAGTAAAAATATTTTTCCATGGCTTGTATAATGCCGTCATTATCTTGGGGGCCGAGTCTTCCTATAATGCATATAGCTTCGGCTCCTTGATTTTTTAACTCTTCAATAATTGCATCTACATGTCTCATGTTTTGATTAAGTAAAAAAGGATAGTGTGCAACAACACCTATAATGTTTTTTTTGGAATTGGAAATATCGGATAATAATTTTTGCTCTTCATCTTCATCAAGTTGTTTTCCGCCTTTGTAGATACCGATAGCCTTTCTTTGTTTCGGCGGTTGTAAAATATAATTTGTTCCTGCCGTAATATTTGAAAATAATTTTACAAATTCGATAATTTGATCAATGCCGCCTGCTTTAAAGTAATTTTTCAATCTTATATATTCTTCAGGCGTAAGAGAACTGTGCAGCATAATTGAGCTTATTTCTTCAGGAATTGAGCAATCAAAGAAAATTTTTTTGCCATTTATAATTCCGATTACTGTTTCGAGATTTTGTAAATGTGCAGATGAACCGTGAAAATGCATAATTACCGCATCCGATTCTTTCAATTTATTGCACATTTTTTGAAATGCTTGTTTATTCGAGTTTACTTTCATAACATCAAAGCAAAAAATATTTAAATTTATCTTCTCAGAATTTTTTACTTGTTTTACGGCTGATTGGAATTCAAAAGCTCTGGAGTCCCCATAAAAAATTCCTGTTAAATTCATCGTTTGTCCTCCATAATATCAATACGGGATAGGGAGTATTCCGTGTTTTGATGTACAATCGCAGTTATGATTTCAGGTTTTAAATTTTCTATTTGGTAGTATTTTGCATTTAAATTTTTTGCAATCTCTTCGGCAATAGCCAATTTTACAAAACCTGATTCGGTATCTATCACAACAGAGTGAATATTTTCATATTTTATTTTTTTAGAAATAAAAAGAGCATCCTTAATTGGCTCATCAAAAAAAACGGATCCGTGATTAGCCCTTCCGTCTGTAATTAAAAAGAGCAGTGGAATCATATCTTTATTTTTTAGTCTGTGTATTTTAAAATACTCCAAAGCTTTGTTTAGGCCTATGGATAAGGGTGTTTTGCCTATTGTCGGGATGAGCTGCAATTCTCTTTTTGCAAGCAATACACTTCTTGTAAAGGGTAATGCTATTTCAGCCCCTATTCCTGCAAAGGTTATCATGGAAACTTCATCATGTTTTTGGTAAGAATCCATTAATAAAGATAAGATGGCATTTTTTGTTTCTTTCATCCTTTTCATAGCCCCCATAGAGCCGCTTGCATCTACCAAGAAAATAATAGAAGTTCCTATACGGGTCTTTCTTCTCTTGAATTTATAATCATCTTTGTTTATTTTAATAATACCTTCTTTAGGTTTTATTTGATGAGAAGCTGCTGATTTTATTGTGGGTATAAGAGCGAGGTTATGAAGATTGTGATTTGATCTTGTGTAACCGAAGGATTTTCCTCTTAATTCATTAGTACGTGTCTTATTTCTTTTACCTAAACCTTTTCTAAAAGCATTATCTTCATTAAGATTTAAAAGATTTTTAATTTTAAAAATTTTATCTGCAAGCTCCGTATTTGGATTTTTAGGTTTCATTGTATTTTGATTGTTGGCAGTATTATCTTTATCTATATCGTAATCGTTTTTATTATTTGAAATTTCAGATTCGGAATCAATGTTTATATTATCTCTCCGTTCTGATTGTGCTTTAGATTTATTTTTATCTGAATGTTTTTTATCATTATTGTCTTTGTTTTGTTTTATTTGATTCTTATTTTGTTTTTCAGATATGGTGTTCTTTCTATGTTTAAGAACCAGTTCAGCTGCTTCTTGTAAGTTTGTATCTGTAATATATTGGTTGCTGTCTATGGCTGCCAGAGCTTGTGCGGTATGTATAAGATATATACTCGCTCTATAACCTAAGCAGTTTGCTTCTTTACTAAGAGCTTCAGCTCTTGTAATTATAGAATCTGAAACTTTTATATTCTTTAACCGTTTTTTTGCTGACAGGATTTTATTCGATAAAATTTTATCTTCTTTTTTTAACTCTTCAATTAAAATTTTATTTTCTTTATCAAGGCTTAAATTTTTTTTTAATATTTTCAGTCTTTCTTCTTTATTTAGATTTGAATCTGTTTCTGCATAAATTGAAAATTTATCGGTAATCGAGTTATTTAAAAATCCTTCTTCAGGATTCATTGTTCCTATGAGTTTAGACCTTATTATTTTTTTATCGGAATATCCGTCACGTTCTATTTGTAGAAAGCCTGTTTCTATTGCATCCAATATTGTATTAACATATTCATTCGGAAAAAGATTTATCTCATCGATGTATAAAATTTTATTTTCGGCTTCAGCTAAAATTCCTTGTTGAAATTCGATTTTACCTGACTCAAGAGTTTTTTTTATATCCAAGCCTCCGAATAAATTATCTTCCGTAATATTTAGGGGAAGATTAACTATGTCCATATCAGAGATATTTTTTATACTTCGTGCAGCCATAGTTTTCCCCGTGCCCTTTCCTCCGGCTATAAGCAAGCTGTTTATTTTATCGCTGACAGAAAGAACAAGGAGGGCTCTTACTAATTTTGTTTGACCTACGAGGATGCTAAAAGGATAATCAAAGCTTTTCATTTAAGATGTTCTCAATATCCGATCGGTTTAAGGGGGTTATTTCTTCAAAAGGTTTTTTCCTAAGCCGATGAGAATAGACCATTTGGGCGAGGCGGATTATATCGTCCTTTGTAACCTCATCTTTTTCTTGAAAAGCTGCATAGGCCTTTGCTGCTCTAACTAAGGTTAAGTCGCCTCTGTGGCCGTCTACATTTAAACTTGTTGAAAGGCTTACGACCAAGTCCAGAATTTCATCCTCTGTCTTAATATGAGGAAAGCGTTTTTGAGCTTCTTTTATTTTTGATACTAAATTTTTTTCTTCATTATAAGAGCCGTTTATAAATTCCTCAGGATTATTTTCAAAGACCAGTCTTTTTTTTATTATTTCTTTTCTTAAGAGTCCGTCCCTTTCGCTTTTTACATCGACCAATAAACCAAAGCGATCCAAAAGCTGAGGTCTTAGCTCTCCTTCTTCAGGATTCATGGTTCCGATTAGGATAAATTTGGATGAGTGACTGTATGAGATTCCGTCTCTTTCTATTGTGTTTACACCCATAGCGGCTGCATCCAATAAGAGGTCTACTATATAATCCTCCAATAAATTTATCTCGTCTGCATACAAAATATTTCCGTCAGCTTCGGCTAAGATTCCTTTTTGAAGAACTTTTTCTCCCGTTTTTAAAACCTTTTCAATATCTATTGAGCCTGCGACTCTGTCTTCAGTAGCATTTATAGGGAGTTCCACAACTTTTAAATTTTCTCCCTGTCTTTGCATCAGTTCTCCTATTCCACGTACAATTGTAGACTTACCCGTTCCCTTTTCTCCTCTTATAAGAACACCTGAAATTGAAGGACATATCAAATTTAAAATTATTGCAAGTTTTATATCTTCTTGTCCCTCAATTTGTACAAAGGGAAAAATCTTTTTTTCAGCCATAAAATCTCCGTGATGTTTACTCTATGAATCTTAGCAGAATATTAGCATTACGCTAGGTGAAAGTCAAGAAGAGGGGGAAATTATCCTGTAGTCTCTTTTTGTAAAATGTGATAATATCCAAATAAGGATAAATAATGGCTAAGAAAAATAACGCAAACATAGGTTTTGAAAAACAAATTTGGGAAGCGGCTTGTGTGCTTTGGGGATTTATTCCTGCCGCTGAGTATAGAAAGGTCATCATCGGTTTAATTTTTTTGCGCTATATTTCCAATGCTTTTGAAAAGAGGTATGCCGAGCTTGTTGCCGACGGCGATGGGTTTGAAGATGATCGGGATGCCTATGCCGAAAGGAATATCTTTTTTGTACCCGAAAAAGCCCGATGGAAAATTATTGCTGCTTCGGCCCACACTCCCGAAATAGGTTTGGTAATCGACAAGGCTATGCATTCTATTGAAGAAGAAAATAAAAGTCTTAAAAATGTGTTGCCTAAAAACTACGCGAGCCCCGATTTGGATAAAAGAGTTTTGGGCAATGTTGTAGATCTTTTTACCAACATGGATATGGAAGAAACGGAGGATAGCAAGGACCTTTTAGGAAGAACCTATGAATATTGCATAGCCCAGTTTGCCGCCTATGAAGGGAAGAAGGGCGGAGAATTTTATACTCCTGCGAGCATCGTAAAAACGATAGTTGAAATTTTAAAGCCTTATTCAAACTGCCGGGTTTATGACCCCTGCTGCGGTTCGGGCGGAATGTTTGTTCAATCCGTAAAATTTTTAAAAGAACATTCAGGCAAGCGGTACAGCATATCGGTATATGGGCAGGAAAGCAATGCCGACACATGGAAGATGGCCAAAATGAATATGGCTATTCGCGGAATAGGTGTAGACTTCGGCTCCTATCATGCGGACACCTTTTTTAATGATCTTCATCCGGCTCTTAGAGCCGACTTTATTATGGCAAATCCTCCCTTTAATTTGTCAAACTGGGGACAGGAAAAACTAAAGGATGATGTAAGATGGAAATATGGAATGCCGCCTGCCGGAAATGCAAACTATGCATGGATTCAACACATGATTTATCATCTTGCTCCTAGCGGAAAAATCGGCCTTGTTCTTGCAAACGGAGCCTTATCAACTCAAACGAGCGGGGAGGGAGAAATAAGAAAAAAAATTATAGAAGATGATCTTGTTGAAGGTATCGTAGCTATGCCGACACAGCTTTTTTATAGCGTTACAATCCCCGTAACTCTTTGGTTTATTTCAAAAAATAAAAAACAAAAAGGAAAGACCTTATTTATTGATGCCCGAAAAATGGGTTATATGGTTGACAGAAACCACAGAGACTTTACCGATGAAGATATCCAAAAGCTCGGCAAGGTCTTTGAAGACTTTCAAAACGGAAAGGCGGAAGATGTTAAGGGTTTTTGTGCAGTTGCCTCAACTGAAGATATAGCAAAACAAGACTATATCTTAACTCCGGGGCGCTATGTCGGGGTAGAAGAACAAGAAGATGACGGTGAACCCTTTGACGATAAGATGAAGCGTCTTACCTCCGAATTATCCGAACTTTTTGCAAAATCTCATGAACTTGAAACCGAAATCCGCAAAAACCTGGGAGCTATCGGCTATGAGATGTGATACATATACTTTAGAAGAATTAGCATCTATCAAGTATGGTAAAAATCAAAAAAAAATACTGTCAAAAAATGGCGATATTCCCATATATGGAACAGGGGGGCTAATGGGATATGGGGCAGAAGCTTTATATGATAAACCATCAGTGCTAATTGGTAGAAAAGGTTCAATTGAAAAAATACGGTATGTGGACCATCCTTTTTGGACTGTTGATACTTTATTTTATACTGAAATAAATACAAATTTAATTATTCCCCGTTTTTTATATTATAAAATACTGCTACTGGATTTAAAAAAATATAATGAAGGAACTACAATTCCAAGTTTAAGAACTGAAACACTTAATAAATTACAATTTGATATTCCAAAATTGGAAGCACAAAAAAAGATTTTATCCATATTGGCTCCTATTGATAAAAAAATCAGAAATCTCAATAAGATAAATGATAATTTATCGGCTTAAATAGCGGTTAAATTAAAACATTGGTTAAAAGAACTCAATATACTATTGTAATTGTAAAACCAACTTTTTGCCTAATACATTAGCAGCCCTTGTTAGCGTAGCTAAGGTAACCGAATCATTTTTAGGATTAAGAAGTCTATCTAATGCGGCTCGTGATGTGTTCATTTTTTTTGCCATTTCTGTTTTGTTAATATTTTGAGCTTTCATTTCATTCAATAAATTATATGAAATTAATCTTTTTATAGCTTCATTTCTAACTTCAACCTCAATATTTTCTTCTTCAAGAAAATCTTCAAAAGAACTTCCTATGTACTTCTCATTCATAATGCCTTCCTAATACTAAATTTCTTCTTTTTTTACTCAAATCTATATCCTCTTGCGGAGTTTTTTGAGTTTTCTTTATAATTGCATGAAGCAATATCATGTTATCGTATTCTATCGTAAAAAATACTCTGCTAATTCTTTTATCTGAAATATTTGAACGTACTTCCCATAAATTGGAATCAAGCTTTCTTACAGCAGGATATCCAATAGGCCAAGACATTTCTATTGCCATTATGTCCGCTCCTATTGTTTTTCGATCAGCCGGTGCTAAATCTTTTAAAAAATCACGAACAGGTTCATTTCCTGCTTCGGTCTTAAAAAATTTGGCTACAACTATTTTATCCATTTTCATTAAATATATTGTATCAAATTTGATACTTTTTATCAAGCATACTAATGAATTATTATAAAAAAATAACTTTAAGAGACAATCAATTATTTTTTCTTAAATGGCTGTCGGTTATGCATCCTATACCTTTATATTTGAAACATCTATCTCTCCCGACATGAGTTTCGGTAAAAGGGTGTCACGAAGGGATTTTAATATGTTATTTTTATTTCTATTTGAAATTATTAACTCTCTTATTTTTTCAAAATAAGTAGAAAACATATGATAGTTCTTAGGTAAAGATATTTTTAATTGAAGTACATACTGTTTATCAGTATGTGGAATAGCAGAGCCTGTAGTATGGTTTTTTATATCATTTTCATAATATTTCAAGGCTTGATATATAATTTCTCTCATATTGTCATCTAATGTAACAATTTTTGCAATTGTGGATCCTACAACACCATTCTTACCAAAATATACGGTCCCTGAACTTGCTCCATCCATTACCATAAGAATGTCTTTTTCACCAGCTTTAATTAAACAGTCAGGAGTTGTATATGATATTTTATTATTAGTAAGTGTATCTATATTTAAATAAAGTTCATAGTCTTTTTTAAAATAATCTGCTACTAATTTTGGATTCTTACCTTTTACAAAGCTACAATAATCAGATAATGTTACTATATCCTTTTCTATACATTCTATAAAATTTTTTTTAAAAATCGCTTGTGCTTGTTGTTCTAAATTATCATTTATTGTTATATTTGTTTGTATTAGAGATTCTATCGTTTCTAGGATTGAAATAATTTGTTTTTGAGTTATTCTATCGGGAATTTTCACCTCCATGGGAGCCAACTCAGAAATAAAAGTAATTTGAGGAAATGTGCCTGATCTTGTTTCTGCAAGATGCTGCAACTCATTAACAATAGATTGCGATTTTAAGATTGAAAATAAGAATCGAGGTTCTATAATATTTTTATTTGGACGCAATACCATTAACTTTGTTGAAGCTATATACAAACTGGTATCCTCAATATCAACATAGGCAAACCTTTTATTGGCCGGCCTAATTTCAGAATATAAAATATCGCCTTTTTTGAATGTTTTTTTAAACTGTCCTTTCAAATTTTTATTTTCAACGAGTGTGTGATTGAGTATGTTACCATCTAATACATCAGATGTATTAATAAGAATTACTTTTGAAAGCTTTGAATTGAAACTAATAGACACCGAAGTACATAAATCTCCGATAAAAGTATTTATCCATTTTGCCATATTTTCCTACCCTATGTATTTTCTATGTGCAATTTTTACATTGGTTTGTTTTACCATTGCATATTGCAAGGTTGTATCTATACGCTTATGCCCTAAAAGCTGTTGTAGCTGCTCAATGGGCATTCCCTTATCTATTGCCATGGTTGCCAAGGTCCGCCTGAATTTATGCGGATGAACCTTTGATATACCAAGTTGCTTGCCGATCTGCCTTAATCTCACTTCAATTCCTCCGATATTCATTCTTTTGTGCGGAGCCCTTAACGATACAAAAAGAGCCGGATTACTGTCGGTTCTATGTCTTAAATAGTCTTTTAAATGTATCTTAGTTCTTGCATCAAAATATACTATCCTTTCTTTGTTTCCCTTTCCTAAAACAACACATTCCCTTTCATTAAAATCTATATCATTCCGGTTAAGAAGAACCATCTCTCCGATTCTCATACCGGTTGAAGCAAGCATATCTATCATGGCCAGATCCCGTCTTTCCATGCAGCTGTCTCGCATAAGCTCAAGGGCCTCGTCGGAATAGGTTTCTTTTATATTTGTTGCAGTTTTAACCTTATGGATTCTTCTTACAGGACTTTTTAAAATATAGTCTTCATCTTCAAGCCAAGAAAAAAAACTTGATAGAATACGTCTAATATTATCTATGGTTACCTTACCGGAATTGTTTTTGTATTGATAATCTGTTAAATAAGAGCGTATGTCCTCAGTTTCAATTTCTTTTACATTTTTTTTCATATAATTAAGCATAGATTGAATTGTGGAGTAATAGTATTTTAAGGATTTTTCAGAACAGCCCTCCACCCTCTTTGCAGACAAGAATAGATTTACAAAATCAATTTTTTCATCTTCCGAGTTTTCTTCTTTTTTATTTACTTCATAACTAAAAAGAACATGCTGAATTACCGTTTGTAATTTTTCGATCTGAGCATTATTCAAATGAGGCAGCATTTTTTGAGTAATGTCATTAATAAGTCTTTGTTTCATTCTTATTTTCTCCTTAATTACTATGGTATCGGCATAATTTTAACTTAGCTCTTTTTAGATAAATGATAATTTATCGGCTTAAGCCGAGGGTTTAAATGATTTTTAAACTTCACTAAGTTTGGCATTCAATTATATCCAAAATTTGATGCGGCGTTAATACAAAATCTTCTCTGGGAAAATGTTTTATATTACCTGTAATCAAATAAGTCTCGAAACTCCGCTTAGCATGTAGTGTGACTGAATAAAAAACGGTATCTTTCGGATCAGGCATTGTATCTAAAACTTTTATACCATCAAATTTTAAGCCTATTTTTTGAATTGCATTAACGGCAATATCAACAGCTTCCGCAGGAAAACAAAATTTAGGACGGTGCAATACACCAAAATATTCTGTAATAATGTCTTCATTGTAAATTGGAATGATCTTACCTGCATATATATAGTTAATAACAAAGCGAGGAATGGAATCTTCTTTTAAAAATGCCGAAACAAGAACATTTGTATCAATAACAGCATACAAAGGCATACTACAGTCCTTTACGGCAGGCTTCTATTTCATAATTGATCTCATCAAGACTCATTTCCGAAACACCATTTATAGCAGCATTTTGCGACATAGACTGCATTGCAGACAAAATTTCAGGTGAAATTTGTTTTTTTACATCATTCTGATTGGCGTTTTCTAACTTCATGCTAAATGGAATCCCATTTTCAGCAATGCTTCGCTTAAAAAATATGCGTACAGCGGTTGATAAATCTAGACCTAGCTGCTCATAGACGGCGGTCACATCATCTTTGAGCTTTTCATCAACCCGAATTTGGACTAAGGTACTTGCCATACTTACCTCCATATAATATTATAGTATAAAATATTTTTTTTGCAAGTACAATGTAATAATAAAATATTACATCGTCAATATAAATCTATAATTGATTGACAGGACAGCCGTTTTGTCTCGCCACAGTTTTTTCAGCTAATTAATGAAAATCTTATTTCTGCATACTATATTTCTATATTTGAAACATCTATCTCTCCCGACATGAGTTTCGGTAAAAGGGCGTCTCGAAGGGATGTAAGGAGGTCAATTTCGATATTATTTTTAAAAATTACTTCAAACATAGGTGCTATAATTTGATTAAATTTTATATTTATATAATTGGCAGGTATTATTATTGGAGATAGTTTTATTGCTGCAGATGATAAGTTCACTTGAACTCCGCTACTAGCACGACTTCTTAAATCTTGTAAAAAATATTTACTATTTGTAAGTAAGTATATGTATGGATATGATATTCCATATTTTCCATTACATCTGAGCAATCCTACTCTTTGATTGAGTAAATATTTATTATCAACAGACATAATAGCAGTATTACCAAGAATAGCAACATTATCTTTCATGTCTGTCATTGCCATAAGTATGTCACCCTTGTAAAGAATATATTTTTGTAAATGTTCAGATTTTTTTTTGCGGAACCAGCTTTTTGTTCCGGTAGATATAAAACCTCCTCCAGATTTTATGTGACCTTGTTTAAATACCGCATAACAGTCTTTTTCTGGTTTATTTAATAATTCTTTGCTTTTAAAAGCATATCCATTATAAAATTTTATAACATCTTCCAAGCTGCCTAGTTCCCAATCATCAGGCATTATACCGCCAAACGGTTCAAAATCGACAAACCATGCTTTAAAAATCGCTTGTGCTTGTTGTTCTAAATTATCATTTATCTTAATACGTCTTATCTGACTTGTTAATTTATCGATAAAAGGGTATAATCTTAAAACTAAGGTTAAGAACTATATGCAGAATTATGATTACACTTTTGAATCGAAAGAGAAAAATCCTATTTTGGCAATTTGCTATGATTTTGACAAAACGTTGTCACCGGATGATATGCAGGCTCAAGGCTATATCCAATCTATCAATTATGAGGTTAAAGATTTTTGGGAAGAATCCAACAAACTTGCAGCAGATAACGAAATGGATCAAAATCTAGCCTATATGTATTTAATGTCCAAGAAATCAAGAGGAAAACTTGTATTTACAAAGGATAAATTAAAAGACTATGGTTCGAAAGTAACACTTTTTCCCGGTGTGGATACATGGTTTGATAGGATAACTACCTATGGAAATAAAAAAAATGTTATTGTTGAACATTATATCATTTCCTCAGGTCTTAAAGAAATGATAGAAGGGACAGCAGTTGCGGATAAATTTAAAAAGATATATGCGAGTTCTTTTTATTATGATTCCGATAATGTCGCCGTTTGGCCGGCACAAGCTGTAAATTATACCAATAAAACACAATTTTTGTTTCGAATCGAAAAAGGAGTTTTAGATGTAAATGATCAAAGAATTAATTCCCATTTTGAGCCCAACGAATATAGAGTACCTTTTAGAAATATTGTTTATATAGGTGATAGTGATACTGATATACCATGTATGAAGCTTGTAAATATAAATGGAGGACATTCAATAGGTGTTTACAATGCAGAAACTAAAGATAAGTCAAAAGTATTCCGAATGATTGATGAAAATAGAATAAAATACTTTGTTCCTGCTGATTATAGGGAAGGTTCAAAATTGGAAATGTTGATTAAAATGATTATTGATCGTACCGTATCAAATGAGCTGCTTGAAGATGCATATTTTGAATGTCTGGATGAAAAAAATATAGAAACAAAAAATATTACCCAAGAGGATAAGGATAAAGATATTTTAATTAATAGCCTTGAAGAAAGCAGAAGTTTTGCTAATACACATTCTGTAATCTCTCAATTGCGCGAAATAGACTCATGGTCTCCTGAACAGTCAAATAAGCTCTTAGATATAGCCTTGACAAATAGACAAGTTACATATATTTTGACCGATACTGATGTAAAAAAATTTTATGAAAGTGTTGTAAAAGATATAGATAGGGGTTATTGTGATTATGTTTTTGATAGTGATAATATCAATAAAATAAAACAAATATTAAACATATAGAGGCCGATATGTCGACATCATTTACCGAAAACGATTATGAAAATTCAATTATTGAGCTGTTTAAAAATAATTTGGGATATACTTATGTTTACGGTCCTGATGTCGAGCGCGATTTTTCGAGTCCGCTATATGATGAGGTTTTAGAGGATTGTCTTTACCGCTTAAACAGCGGGCTGCCAAGGGAGGCTATACAAAATGCTCTTTTTAAATTAAAACATTTTGAAAACGGCGAGCTCGCTCATAAAAATGAAATTTTTACCGAATATCTTCAAAACGGCATACCTGTACATTATCTTGATAAAAATGAAACACGATCGGGAATTGTGTATCTTGCCGATTATAAAAATCCTCAAAACAATTCCTTTATAATTGCCAATCAGTGGACCTTTATAGAAAACAGCAATAAACGTCCCGACATAATTTTATTTTTAAACGGTCTACCGATAGTTTTGATGGAATTAAAGTCTCCTTCAAGGGAAGAGACCGATGCTTCCGATGCATACCGCCAAATCCGTAATTACATGACCGAAATACCTTCTATGTTTATCTACAACTCAATCTGCGTTATGAGCGATCAGTTAACTTCAAAGGCGGGAACCATAACTTCAGGCGAAGACCGCTTTATGGAATGGAAAACAAAGGACGGGAGTTACGAAAACACTCAATATGCCCAATTCGATACTTTTTTTGAAGGCCTTTTTCAAAAAGAAAGGCTGCTTGATATTATAAAAAACTTTATCTGCTTTTCAAACGAGGGTTTGCAAACTTTTAAAATTCTTGCAGGCTACCACCAATATTTTGCGGTTCGCAAGGCTGTTTTCTCCACCCAAAAAGCTGCGTACAGTGACGGAAAAGGCGGAGTTTTTTGGCATACCCAAGGCAGCGGAAAATCTTTATCAATGGTGTTTTATGCGCACCTGTTGCAGGAAGCCTTGGAAAGTCCGACAATTGTAGTTATAACGGATAGAAATGATCTTGATGATCAGCTTTTCGGTCAGTTTGTTAAGTGCAAAGAATTTTTACGCCAAGAACCTATACAGGCTGAAAGCCGAAAAGACTTAAAGAAACTTCTTGCCGGAAGAAAAGCAAACGGAATAATTTTTACGACGATGCAAAAATTTGAAGAGTCTGCCGATGCTCTTTCAGAAAGGCGGAATATAGTTGTTATGGCTGATGAAGCTCATCGAGGGCAATACGGACTTACCGAGCAAATTAAAATAACAAAGAATAAGGCCGGAGAAGATGTCGCAAAGAGGGTTATAGGCACTGCCCGTATTATTCGGAACAGTCTTCCCAATGCGAGCTATATCGGTTTTACCGGCACTCCTATTTCTGCCACTGACAGGAGTACCCGTGAAGTATTCGGAGACTACATCGATATTTACGATATGACTCAGGCAGTGGAAGACGGAGCAACTCGCCCCGTGTACTATGAAAGCAGGGTTATAAAACTTAAACTTGATAAAAAAACTTTGCAGCTGATTGATGAAGAATATGATCTCATGGCTAAAGATGCCGATGAAGAAGTTATCGAAAAAAGTAAGCATGAACTCGGCAAGATGGAAGTGCTCTTAGGCAATGATGAAACTATAAACTCCCTAGTGAACGATATACTCTTCCATTATGAAAACAACAGGGAACATCTGCTTACAGGTAAGGCAATGATAGTCGCTTACACCCGTGCCATAGCTATGAAGATTTACAAAAGAATCTTGGAACTTCGTCCCGGCTGGGAAGAAAAGGTTGCCGTTGTTATGACTTCTGCAAATACCGATGACGAAGAGTGGAGAGAAATTATCGGGAACAAAAATCACAGGGACAAGTTGGCTAAAAAATTTAAAGACAATGACAGTCCCTTAAAAATTGCAATTGTAGTAGATATGTGGCTGACAGGCTTTGATGTTCCTTCCCTTGCGACTATGTACATATATAAACTTATGGCAGGACATAATCTTATGCAGGCTATCGCCAGAGTCAATCGTGTATTTCAAGATAAAGAGGGAGGATTGATCGTCGATTATGTGGGAATAGCCGGTGCCTTAAAGCAGGCTATGAACGACTATACAAACCGCGATAAAAATAATTACGGCGATACCGACATTTTAACCGCTGCCTATCCTACCTTTCTTGAAAAGCTTTCTATATGTAAAGATATGTTCCATGGATATGATTATTCAAGTTTTATGAAGGGCAGCGATCTTGAAAGAGCCAGGACAATAAGCGGTGCCGTAAACTTTATAGTTGCTCAAGAAAAAGAAGAAGAAAAAAATATCTTTATAAAAGAAGCTCTTATGATGAGGCAGGCCTTATCCCTTTGTTCATCCGTAGTTGAAGAAAGTTTGCGCTTTGAGGCAGCTTTTTTTGAATCTGTCAGAGTTTTCCTTTCAAGGCTCACAAATGCGGGAAGCGGAAAAAAGATTTCTTTACCCGAAATGAATGAGCGTATAAATTCTCTTTTACAGCAGAGTATAAAAAGCGAGGGCGTTATAAACCTCTTTTCTGACATTAAAGAAAAATTCTCTCTTTTTTCTCCCAAGTTTCTTGAAGAAATTTCCAAGATGAAAGAAAGAAATTTAGCTGTCGAATTATTAAAAAGACTCATTGCAGAACAGGTAAGAATTTATCGAAGAACCAATGTAGTTAAGTCCGAAAAATTCAGCGAGATAATGCAAAGAACCGTTAATTCGTACCTAAACGGGCTTCTCACAAATGAAGAGGTTATAGCCGAAATGCTGAAACTTGCCAAGCAGATTGTAAGTGCCGAAAAGGAAGGGCAAGACCTCGGCTTAAATGCTGAAGAAGCCGCCTTTTACGATGCCCTCACCAAGCCTCAGGCCATAAAAGACTTCTATCAAAATGAAGAGCTGATTGCAATAACCAAGGAGCTCACCGAAACCTTGCGTAAAAATAAGGCCGTAGATTGGCAGAAAAGAGAAAGTGCACGGGCTCATATGCGTATGCTCATTAAAAGACTTTTAAAGAAGCATAAATATCCGCCCGAAGGTATGGATGACGCAGTTCAAACCGTTATGGTCCAGTGCGAGCTTTGGGCCGACAATCTAATGGACTATTATTATTTTGACAACGAAAATAATAACTATGCAGAAATTGCCGCAGATAGAGAAGAGGTTTATCTGTAGCCCAATTTTCCTGCGGTAAACTAAAAATTATAAATGACTATTTAGCCAACAAATCTTCTTGAAGTCTTTATTGTTATTATTATCGTTTCTATATGAATCTTTTGATGATGCTTCATAAATACCTAAAAACTGTTTTAGACTTGGTACACGAAACTTTATTCCGTCTAGTTGAATAAGTTCTATATCCGATTCATAAATACCTGCAAAATCATACAATGCATCAATTGTGCCGTATTCTACGCTTACTCCGTTTTTTTGAAATTCATGCTCATGAATATCTATTAAATTATATCCCAAGCCTTTCATAACCGCCGTTATTTTGTCCCAATTATAAATTCTAAGTTCGTCAGGAGCTTCCCATCCTCTTGGATCGCCCGGAACATGAATATCAATATCTGACGGCTCCCAATCTTCTTTTGATATAAATTCTAATCCTAAAGAACCCATTAGTGTAGGTATGATTCCGGCTTTATTTAAATTCAAACAAATAGTCTTAAATTCATCAAATAAAAAACTCATTTCTTCTCCATAAATTCTAAATTGGCGGTTTTTACGATTGTAGTTATGCAAACACAAAAAATCAAGTTCATTTAAGCAATGATATGCAGAAAGTAAAAAAAGCTGCACTGTGCTTTTCACAATACAGCTTTTTGTTTGTTCTTATTTTTTCTTTAACCTTACCTTAGGTTCGCTTGCGATGCCGAATTTTGGGAAGATTCTGTCTATTCCGAACAGGGTGAATAATAAAATAGTTACAACCGAAATATGGGCCATAAAGTTATATTTTATTATCTGAGTTTGGCTGAATTGGTAAAGAGGATATACCGTGCCTGCGATGCCGATAAAAAAGCTTAAATAAACATGCCAAGGAATCAGCTGGGATCCGAAGATACCGAGGGCAGAAGAGAAGGTTGCGTTTCTCAATTTTAAAGAATAAAGATCTTTTTCGTCTCCTTCTACGTTTTCTTCCGTAATATCTCTTATTATCGGGCCTACCGTAACTATTTGAGCCATCTCATCGGCAAGGGCTGCATTTCCCAACAAAGAGATGATGCCGTTCCAGAACATTAGCTGTCTTACGTTTCGGGAAAGTTTTACGGCAAGGTTTGATAGAGGTCTAAAGGCATCCATCTTCGACATTATGCCTCCGAAGGCTGCAACCCACATCATCATTATGATAACCCAAGAGCCTGCTCCCACAAAGCCGTTATACACTATGTCAAAAAAGGCGAGGAGGCCTGAGACTGTTCCTGCAATGCGGCCTAAAATAAAGCATGATACAATGCCTGCACCCAAGCAAAGGAGGGTAGAGTAGCCTTTTAAGGCAATCCCTATAACCAGGATGAGGGGAATTACCATGTAAACGGGAACTCCGTTTTGTACTTGATGGAGGAGGTCGACTGCAACAGGCTTTTCTTCAGCCAATTTTTCCCAAACATCTTGGGGAATAGCCTCGATGGCTTTTTGCGGGCTTACTGCATCTCCCGGGAGGCTTAGGCCCGCAATTAAAAATAGGCCGCCTGCAAGCACCAAACACATTAAAGACCAAAGCCCCTGATTTTTCATACGGTGGGTAACCTCAACCCTGTGAATACCTGAGCTTACGACTGTTGTGTCCGAGATAAGACCGAGGTTATCGCCGAAGCAGGACCCGCCTGCAATGGCTGCAATGCTTAAAACCATGTTTCCGCTTAAAATATGGGTCATCCACAAGAAAATCGGGGCACAGGCTGCAAAAGTTCCCCATGAGGTTCCTGTAGCAACCGACAATACTGACGAAACCAAAAAGGCAACAAGGGCTACAGTTCTTGCCGATATACCTATGTTTAGGCTCAATGTAATAATCGAGGCTCCAACCCCTGTAGACATAAAGGCATCTGCCATGGCATAGGCAAACATGAGGATAAAGAAAACCAACTGCATTTCTTTAACATTGTCTACGGCAGAGTTTAAAATATCGTTGAATTTGAATTTTTCGGTTATCATAGCGACAATGGAGGCATAGATTACGGCGATAGGTGCTATGATTAAAATGTCCAGTTTAAATCCCAAAGCAGTCGAAAATGACTCAATGTTTGAAATCATCATCAGACCTGCAAGCAATAAGACCGGAGTGAGCTTAAAAAAAGCGCGCATAAAGTCTCCTTTTATGTGAAATAAGGGTGCCAGTCTATCATATTTATAAAAAAAAGTGTATAGGATTGGATATAGAGATTTACATCATAAAAATCGGATTAAACGCTTTTAAAGATTACATGAGGTTTTTTTTCTTCATCGTAAATGATTTTGGAATCCACATCGTATAAAGCTTTAATTACTTCTTCCGTGATAACCTCATCTACACTGCCTAAGGCGATAATCTTTCCTTCTTTTAGTGCGTATATTTTGTCGCAATACATTGCAGCTATGTTAAGGTCATGGATTGCCGATATGACGGTTATTTTTAAATCTTTTGCAAGGCTCATAAAATGCAGTTGGTGTTTTATGTCCAGATGGTTTGTAGGTTCATCGAGAATGAGACAATCGGTATTTTGCACCAAGGCCCGCGCTAAAATAATCCTTTGTTTTTCTCCTCCCGAAAGGTTGGAAAAACTTCGTTCTGCAAAATCTTTCATATCAACCTGTTCTAGTGCCTTATACGCAAGTTCAATATCTTCGGCGGAATCACGCTCCATAAATTTTTTATGAGGCGATCGGCCGATCAAAACCATTTCAAGTACATTAAAGTCAAAATGAGTTTCGTTATGCTGGGCAACTACAGCCATCTTTTTCGCCGTTTCTCTAAAGGGATAGTCATTTATGTTCTTGTTGTCTATAAATATGGTTCCTGTTTTGGGTTTAAGGACACGGTATATACATTTGAGCAAGGTGCTTTTTCCCGAACCGTTGGGGCCGATTATACCGACAATGCCTTTATCCGTAATTGCAAGGTCAATGCCGTTTAAAATATTTTTATCACCGAAGTTAAATGAAAGAGTGTTAATGTCAAGAAGCATTACGATTTCCCTCCAAACCCGTATTCTTTATTTATCAATAAATATAAAAATACAGGGGCTCCTACAAGGGATATGACTACTCCTACAGGGATTTCTCCAAGAGAAGAGATTGATCGGGCAAGTACATCCGCCCAAACAAGAATGATAGCACCGATTAATACTGAAGCCGGTATTATGTTTTTATGATTAGTCCCCCAAAATATTCTTGCAATATGAGGTACTATGAGTCCTATAAAGCCTATAATACCTGCATTATATACCAAAAATCCTATAACTGCAGAACACATTAAAAGGTAGATTTGGCGGTAAATATGTAAGTCTTTACCTAAGGTAATTGATACGCTGTCGCCCAGGAGCATTAAATTAAGAGTTCTGTATTGCGTCATAAAGGCAAAAATGCTCAAAAATACGATAACGGATAATAAGCCTAAATTTTCCCATTTTGCTCCTCCGAAACCTCCCATCAGCCAAAAAGAAATACTTCGTATAGCTTCTCTGTTTTTTGTAGTAAAAACTATGAATGAAGAAAATGCCGAAAATATTGTACTTATAGCGATTCCGGCCATTAATAATTTTACGGAATTGGCTCTGCCGTTTATATTTGCAGCTGTCATCACAATTACAGATGCACCGAATGCAGAAAAACAAGCAGACAAGCCTACATAATTGGGGCCCAGACTTGCTCCTATCCCCAGGGCAATAGCCAAGGTTGCTCCAAGAGAAGCCCCTGAAGAAATACCCAATATATAAGGATCTGCCAACGAGTTTTTTACGATAGCCTGCATTACAACCCCCGTTAAAGCCAATCCCATACCGGTAAGACAGGCTAAGATAATTCTAGGCATCCTTACAATCCAAACGATATCTACAGTAGATTTTTTTACTCCTTCAAGGCTGCCTATTCCGAAGATTTTATATTGAGCGATTTTTAAAATATCGGCGGGCACTATATTTACGGCTCCGAATCCTACCGATAGGATTATTGAGAGTAGAAGTCCCGCCAAAAGAAAAAGAAGTGCTGAAGATATAAAAATTATTTTCAGCACCTTGGTTTTATTGTTTTGCATATTATAGGTCAGGATATAGACCTGAAATGATAGTCTTTATTCCGTCATAGGTTCTTATGCCGCTTGCATAAACTTCACTTAAATTAATCGGGAAAACTTTTTTATTTTGAAGAGCTGCTATGCTTTGTAAGGCTTTATCTTTTGTCAGCATTTCTATAGATTGATCTTTTTCAATATAGTCTCCAAAATAAACGGTAAATATAACATCCGGGTTAAGCTCTATAAGCTCCTCTTTTCCTATGCCGTTTTTTTCTTTGCCCACAAGGTCTGCCCCGATTTGCATCGCAATTTGTCCGCCGATTGTTTTTTCTCCATAAACACGGTATTGCCCTTCTTTTTCTACCTCAATTATTATAGCCTTTACTTTTGTTTTTCCTTCAACATGTTTTTTTGCTGCCTCAATTTCGCCTTTCATCTTATCGACAATCGATTGCGCTTTGTCTTCTACATTGAAAATTTTACCTATGTTAAGAATATCCTGATATTCATTTTCGAGAGAATCCTGTTTTTTTAAGCCGGAATTTTGCCATATATAGGTTTTTGTACCTCTATCATGCCAAAAATTTACATCCCCATAACGTTTTTCGCCGAATAAAGATGACCATGCAAAAATAAAATCGGGCTCCATGTCGATAACCTCTTCTTTTGTAGGGCGTTTGTCACGGTAATCTACTTTGCTAAAAGCTTCTTTAAATTCATCTTTTACAGGATCATCAAGACCGACAGCTAAAATGAGTTTGTCTGAAAGTCCGAGTGCAAGCATAGTTTCTATCGGGCTTTGGTAAAAGGCAGCGACTTTTTCAGGGGCTTTTTCAAATGTAAGCTCGATAGGTTCTGCCGCATAGTTATAAGTCGTGATTGTTACAGGATAATACTGTCCATCCGCTTTCGGCATCGTTTTGCCGGAATTTTGTGATTGATTTTCTTTAGGACTGCACCCTAAAAAAACCGAAACTGCCGATATTAGCAGTAGTGAGTAAAAAAAAGTTTTTTTCATACTTCCCCCCAAATGTGTTAATTTTACGGTTTCAAACTTAAAAGACTTGAGTTTATGCAGCAGGTACAAAGATACTTTGGGGATCTTATTAGTTTATAGAGAAAACAAAAAGGCTATAAGTTCCTTCAAGCGTCCGGTACTTTATCGCTCGTAAAGCACAAGGTTTAAGCCCTCTACAGGCAGGTATTCTGACTTCGAGCTTCATCATCTTTTTAAGCCTTCCCCGATTCCTCTCGAGTGACATATTTTAAAAAGACTCTTCTCTTACAGCGGCGGGACCGTGACGGAATTACACCGTACTTCCCTTTTAACCGAATTTCGGCACCTGCAGGGTTTGAAATGTTAAAAGCAATTTTAATGTTTTTATAAGGCAGTGTCAAGTCTTAATTTTATATCTCTTATAATAGAACAAAGATTTATTTTATAATTTTAATGATTTTTTTTTAAAAATAAGAAAAAAAATCTTGCTGAATAGAACTAATTGTGGTAGACTCTTTATATGAAGTATTATATCGTATTTTTACTTATCTTTTTAAGTTTGTTTGGCTGTAAAACTCCTCCCAAGCAATTTTCCGAAATTCCGGAATCCAAATCAGATAAAACATTTAAGGACAACAGTAGTTCCGCCTTAGAGATAGGCTATGAAATTTTGAGTCAAGGAAGTAATTTTAAGCCGGGACTTTCTTCAATTATAAGGACACAAAAAGAGCTGGATAATTTTTATTCCGTTTTATATGGAAATTCCGCAAAAGCCCCAATAGTGGATTTTTCAAAAAGAGCGGTTGTCATTGCGGCAGCAGGACCATTTAACACCGGCGGTTATTCTGTTTTTCCTGTGTCTGCAATAAAGACGGGTAAAACTATAAAACTTGTTTTTGAAATATCTGCTCCGGGGCCTAAGGATATGGTCACACAGGCTTTTACTCATCCTTATGTGATAGTTTTAGCAGAGGCTGAGCCTTCTGACGATATTTTTATTGAGGTTAGAGGCGATTACAAGGGGGGATACGGGATAATAGAGTTTTAATTTATAAATCGATTCTTGTGTAAAAAAAAGCAAGTATTTTTAACGGCTTGCTTTAAAAATAAAATTAATAGGAGGGACTTTATGTCACAAAAAAAATGGAACGCTAAGGCGTTATTCGGTCTTCTGGTGTTGGTGCTTTTCTTGGGTTCATGTCCTCAAAAGCCGTCACCGCCTTCCGTATTGGTTCCGGATCCATATCCTGTTCCGGCCGATGCCGTCAAGGTTGAAGTATGTGTTGTAGATTCTGTAAGCGGTACTGTAGTTACAGGTACACAACTGCTAGTTTTTGATTCTTCTACCGGTAAACAGGTTACCCATCCTCTATCTGTAACTAATGGAAAAGTTACTGCAAAAGTAAGTCCAAAAAAGAATTATAACTTTCATCTCTTGGGGCAAAAAGGAAAGTGGGCCGGTTCCCTTATTGAGAATTATTATGTAAGCGAAACAGACGGCCAAAATTTTACGATGCTCCAATTTAAACATGGACAGATAACAAGAGGTGTTACCCCCCCCCATGTCTCTAGGGTAACAATTGAAAATGCGGGCGGATCGGATATAACCGACGGTTATACGATAACCGATACAGAAAAAAAAGTTTATGTAGAATTTACTTCTGAGGTAGGTGCTGTAGAAGATGTTGCTTGGAGCGGTTTTGGGGCAAAGCTCGGAATAGGAGCTGTTCCTTCAGGTTCAAGCGGTATTTACGGGGATTACACTGCCGATTCTGACCCTAGTGACGGAATTTTTAAGTCGGAATATGTTTTTAACATAGAACATGCTTCATTGCCTAACGGCGATACGGAACTTGTGATAGTAGGTTACGATATCGCAAATAACAGGGTCGAAAAACACATCCCGGTAAAATTTAATAAAACTCCGGCAGGAAATCCGCTTTCAAATGCAAAATTTGAAAATCCTTTTATACTTATGGAAAGGGTTCCCTTTACAAATAATACCTTTTCGGCAGACCCTGATCAGGGGTTGGTTCAATTAAGTGCCGAGAGCGGCTTAAATCCTTCTGCCTTAATGCCCATCGGAGGTGAAAATTCCTCTTATATGGCAGTTGTTGTTTTCCAAGTTGTTGATAAGACTACTTCTGCTAAGATTCCTATTATAGGTTTTGACCTTTATCGTAAAGATGCAGGTTCAAGTGATGAGTTTAAATTTGTGAGCAGGACTCATTACAATGAACAGAAAACGGAAACCGGGCCCGGCTGGGGTGCACATCAAGGTTTTGATACATCTTCGGAGCTTGAAGAAGGTAAGGAGTACGAGTATAAGATTAGGGCCTTTACTGCAAACGGCAATTTGGAATCCGGAGTGCTTACCGGTAAGATTATGGAATCCTTTACCTACACCTTGGAAGAGCCTAAGAACCGTAAACAGGTTCCTATTGCCCAAGCCTCAGACATATCCTACTCCTGTAAGATAAGTAACCCCAAGCTCTTAGCTAAGGAAGAGGCCGATTGGTGTGATCTTGGTATATTGATTCTTGACGGACAGGGTGAGCCTGTATTCGGCTCAAAATTCCGCTATGTATTTGACGGTGTTACCGTCGGTATAGGCGGCGGTAATACTACTACGGGCCCGGATATTCTTATTGATACCATAGGGTTCGCTCCGGGCGGCGTTAAGCGTTTTTCATATAAGCAACACCTCGCTGCGCCGCTACAAAACTATTACGGAATTACCGGCCTTGATGACCTTATAAAGGTTGACTCTGCTGCCGGCCTTATCACCATTACCGCTAAATTTGTAAAAATACCTAATTTTAATGTAGCTAAAGGCGCTCCCATGGAATATCAAGCAGGTGTAAACTACCAATGGGATATACAGGATTGGGGGGAAAGTCCTTATAGTTTAAATGATGACAGGGCTTTAAGAATAGTTAAAATGTATGGAACCAATCAATCAAGGTCTATGGGCAACAACCGGTCAAGCGGTTCCAATGCCGTAAACGGCAGATTTACCTTCGTGATAACGGAATAGGAGGTTTGATATGAAGAAAATATTTTTTTTAACGGCAATAGCTTTGCTTGTTTCTTCCTGTAATTTAGGAATGAATACCGGAGGTATTGATAATACCGGAACGGGTTCAAACGGATTTACGGGAGGATCAGCAAATTCACCTTCAATTGAATTGCCTGACGGTGCAAATTATGCACCAAAAGATGAAGATATAGTTGACGGGTTCTTTATCGTTAAGACAAGGGACGGTTTTGATAAGGCTCTTTTTGAAGAAAAGGGTTTTGCAGTCAAGGGAAATATTTCTCTTACAGGTACGGGTTTTACCTACTGGTATCTCAATAAAGAAGGAAACAATAAAAAGAATCTATCCCTTGCAGCTTCAATAAAGGGGGTTCTTTCGGCAGAACATGATTATAAGGTTTCAGAGCCCGACGGTGCTAAGGTAAATAATCAAAATAGTCAGCCTGTAGACCCTGCCGGTGAAGGAACCTACGGTCTTATGGACGGAAACTATTTGGATGACCCTATAGCAAATAATTCCGATTACGGGCTTTCGATAACCGAGGCTCTAAGAGCATATAGAGAAATCGGATATGGGAATAAAACCGTAGTTGCAGGTATTATCGATACGGGTATAAACATGACCCATAAAGATTTTAAAGATGAACACGGTAACTCCATAGTCTTATATGCAAAGTCCTGCGCTACAGCACCAAATGGAGCCTTTATCGGTAGCGGAAATCCTTTTACCGACATACCCATAGGGCAAAACTGGGATAAGGGCGCTCACGGAACCCACTGTTCAGGCACAATTGCCGCCAGAGGTAATAACGGTACGGGTATTGCAGGCGTAGCATGGAAAAACACCAAGTTGATTTCATATCAATCTTTAAATGCTGGTGCAGGCGGTCAAGCAGGCGGAGATGTTTGGTCTGTTTACGGGGCAATGGCTGATCTTACAAAGATGGTTACAATCTTGCGTAAAGCAAAGGCTGATAGAACCCCGGCAGAGAATGCTGCCTTGCCATCTTATTTACGAGGCACAGATTTTCAAATTACCCAAAAAACTGTTCCCGTAAATATGAGTTTAGGCGGTTCTTACGGTACCGAATTTGCTTTTGCAGTTTTAACCAATGCGGTAAAAAACAATGTTCTTCCCGTAATTGCCATGGGAAATGAGGGCCGTTACACTGCTGCCTATCCTGCAGCCTTCCCGGGCGTATTGGCTGTAGGGGCTACCAACGGTAAAGATAAAAAGGTGCATTTCAGCAATTCGGGCGCATGGATAAGCGTTTCAGCCCCCGGCGACGGTATTAAATCTTGCGGTGTTTATAGCGATGATGACTATGAAACCATGAGCGGGACTTCAATGGCAACTCCGTTTGTAACCGGCTTTATAAGCTATCTCCTTTCGTTCCCTGAGGCACATGACTTGACTCCCTATCAAATTAAAACCCTGCTTGAAAAAACTTGCGATAAGATTGAAGGGGCAACGGGTTTTACCGACCGTTTAGGACACGGGCGCGTTAATGTGTACAAGGCTGCAAAGGCATTAAAAAACGGTAATATCCCTCCGGCTAATGATATTTACAGTGAGGCAGAGGTTAAGGTTACCGTAAAAAATAATGACGGTACTGCAAATGATATAGTTCCTGCTAAGATTACCCTCGTAGATGAAGCGACCAAAGCTCCCTTAGCCTATGTTGCAGGAGTTGGAAATAATCCCGCCATATTTAAGGGCTTGGTCAAAGGACATTTATATTCGATTTATACTTCTTTTTTTGGTGAAGCTAAAAAAGAAGTATTCACCATGGGTACTGCCGATAAAGACATGACCTTTCAATTCAATAAAAAACTTGTCTTTGTTTCAACCGTTAAAAATCTTCATTATAACGGCGGTAATGATACTACCGACACTATAATAACGGTTTATAAGGCAGATTCCGCCGGTAATCTTCCTGCAGGTGCTGTTCCTATTTTAGACTATGATAGTGATACTCTTGATACTGTTTATTTTGAGGCTGAGTCAGGCGGTAAGTATTACGTAAAAATCACAGGCTATGGTGCTCTTACAGGATCTAAAAACTATGTTATAGGTATAGACCGTGTTCCTCTTGATCCTGCAGGCGCGGCCCTTGATGATCCGGCTCGCTCGCCGAATAATGCCGTAACAAATGACAGCCATGAAAATGATGATACGGCTGCTGATGCAAAAGTCAAAGGTAATGCTTGGGGGCAAAAATATGCCTGTAACCTCGTGGCTCATCCAATCGGTTCGGCAAACACTGATGAAGATTGGTTCTATGTAGAACATCCGTAAAGAAAGGGATGATAACTTAAGTATAGGGCAGTGTGCTTTTTTAGTACACTGCCTTTTTTAAACAGGAATCTATTTGTTTATAAACAAAAATAAAATAATTTTCCTATTGACATTTTTTATTCTTTATGATATAAAGAACGCTGATATTTACATTATGATTTAAGGTCTGAAAAAGGCTTTAAATCGGTATTCTTTAGAAGTTTTGCGTTGCCGTAAAGCCTTTTTAGGCAGGTGGATGCCGCTCTTATTTATACAAATGAGAGGAGAAATCTTTAAAACTTCGCAGGATGCCAAACCAGTCATCGGAGTTACAGTTTAAAGGTGATCAGGTGGGTCCGAATGCTGTCCGAAAACCTATGGGCGGTGGATAAAAAGCGTTTTTCTTTACAAAAAAAATGAAAGAAAATGCTTAAATCTTATCTGATTTTAATCACTGTCTTATGTTTCTCCGGTTTGTTTCTTTGTTAAGCTTGTTTTTCGGTTACGAAAGACCGGTTAACTTTTTAATCTCGTCATTTTTAATGCGGGAAATATTAGACTTGCCAACGTCTTTTAGGAGGATCTCATGGCAAAGGAAAAATTTAACAGAACGAAAGTTCACATGAATGTTGGTACCATCGGTCACGTTGACCATGGTAAGACCACTCTTTCGGCAGCGATCACTACGTATTGTGCAAAGAAGTACGGTGATAAGCTTCTAAAATATGACGAGATCGACAATGCGCCGGAAGAAAAAGAGCGCGGTATTACTATCAATACCCGCCACTTGGAATATCAGTCCGATAAGAGACACTATGCACACATCGACTGCCCCGGCCACGCTGACTATGTTAAGAACATGATCACAGGTGCTGCTCAGATGGACGGCGGTGTTCTCGTAGTTTCAGCTCCGGACTCGGTTATGCCTCAGACAAAAGAGCACTTGCTTCTTGCTCGACAGGTAGGTGTACCTTCAATCATCGTCTTCCTCAACAAGATTGACCTTGTTGATGATCCCGATCTTGTAGAATTGGTAGAAGAAGAAGTCCGCGAAACCTTGGCATCTTACGGCTTCCCCGAAGATACACCCATCATCAAGGGTTCTGCTTTTAAAGCTCTTCAAGAAGGTGCAACTGCTGAAGACACAGCTCCTATCGAAGAATTGCTCCAGACAATGGACAGCTACTTCCAGGATCCCGTTCGAGATGCAGAAAAACCCTTCCTTCTCCCCATTGAAGATATCTTCACAATTCAGGGACGAGGAACTGTTGTTACGGGAAGAATCGAGCGCGGTGTTATCAAAATGAACGAAGAAGTTGAAATCGTTGGTATCCGCCCCACAAAGAAGACTGTTGTTACAGGTATCGAAATGTTCAACAAACTTCTTGATCAGGGAGAAGCCGGAGACAACGTAGGTCTTCTCTTGAGAGGTGTTGAAAAGAAAGAAGTTGAGCGCGGACAGGTTCTCGCTAAGCCCGGTTCAATTCATCCTCACACCAAATTTGAAGCTCAGATTTATGTTCTTTCAAAAGAAGAAGGCGGACGACACAGCCCTTTCTTCTCAGGTTACAGACCTCAGTTCTATTTCAGAACAACCGATATCACAGGAACTGTAAACCTTCCTGAAGGAACAGACATGGTTAAACCCGGCGATAATACAAAGATTATCGGTGAACTTATTCACCCCATAGCTATGGATCAAGGTCTTAAACTCGCTATTCGCGAAGGCGGACGAACTATTGCTTCGGGTCAGGTAACTGAAGTTATCGAATAAATGATGCAAAAAACGGCGCTTGCGCTTTTGTAAGTGCCGTTTGCATCTCTTCGGAGGGAATGATGACAAAGGAAAAGATTCGCGTAAAGCTTCGCGGATTCGATGTAGAGTTGGTTGATCAGAGTTCAAAGGCTATTGTACAGGCTGTTCAAAAAGCAGGTGCAAAGGTTTGCGGTCCTATCCCGCTTCCCACTCGGATTAACAAGTTTACAGTGCTTCGCTCGCCCCACGTAAACAAAAAATCACGTGAGCAGTTTGAAATGCGGACGCACAAAAGGTTAATCGATATTATCGAACCTTCGGCAGATGTTATGAATGCCTTGTTGGCATTAGAACTCTCAGCCGGTGTTGATGTAGAAATTAAACAATAAGATTTAATTAATGGTAGACGGCCTTTAATCAGGGGTGCGTACCTTAGGAGAATTTAAATGATTGGACTGATTGGAAAAAAAATCGGCATGACCCAAATCTTCAATGAAGTCGGTCACCTTATGCCGGTTACAGTTATTCAGGTAGAACCCAATACCGTTGTTGCACTAAAGGACAAGGAAAAGTTCGGATACTCTTCAGTAGTGCTCGGCTTGGGTGAACTCAAAGAAAAGCACACCAGTAAACCCTATGCAGGACAGTTCAGCGGAGACATTAAGCCTTTAAAACTTTTAAAGGAATTCCGTGATTTTGACAAAGAAGTTGCAGTAGGTGATAAACTCGGTGTAGAGGTTTTTGAAAAGGTTCCGTATTTAGACATTACGGCAATTTCAAAAGGTAAAGGTTTTCAGGGTGTTATGAAGCGATGGGGCTATGGAGGCGGTAGAGCAAGCCATGGTTCTAAGTTCCACCGTGAAGCAGGTTCGACGGGACACTGTACAACTCCGGGACGTTCTTTTAAAAATACGACAATGCCCGGAAGAATGGGTTTTGACAAGGTTACCGTTCAAAATTTGCAAATCGTAAAGATTGATCCTGAATTGGGTGTTATAATGGTTCGCGGTTCTGTTCCGGGTAAAAAGGATGCAACTGTATTCTTAAAATCCGCAGTAAAGCGGGCTAAATAAGGACGGTAGAAGACATGGAAAAGAAAGTCTATTCAGTCGATGGTAAAGAATTGAGGACAATTAATCTTGATGACAAGGTGTTCGGTCTTCCCGTAAATGATGATGTTATTTACTACGCCATCAATAATGAACTAGCCAATAAACGAGTCGGAACGGCTTGTACAAAAGGCAGAGCTGAGGTTCACGGTTCAAATTCCAAGCCTTACAGCCAGAAAGGTACAGGACGCGCACGACGCGGTGATAAAAAATCCCCTCTTTTAGTCGGAGGAGGAACTATTTTTGGACCCAAGCCGAGAGATTTCAGCTATTCTATGCCTAAAAAAGCAAAAAGATTGGCTATGAAGTCAATTTTGAGCCTTAAAGCTCAAAACGACAGGTTAGTGGTTGTCGAAGATTTTACGGTAGAAAGCGGAAAAACACGCGACCTTGTAAAGATTTTAAATAACTTTTCAAAGGGCGAACGGACTGTTGTTATTCTAAAGGATGATGATTCTTTGGTAAAAAGAGCAGGACGCAATATTCCGCATCTTTCATTCTTGGCATATAACCGCCTTAGAGCTCACGATTTATTCTACGGCCGAAAAGTTATCATGCTTGAATCTGCCGCAAAAAATCTTTCCGATTTTTACGGATGTAAGGAGGCCGAATAATAATGGAATACAATGATATACTTATCGCGCCTGTTCTTACCGAAAAAAGCACAGAACTTCGCGAGCAGGGCAAATATGTTTTCAAAGTAGCGCCAAAGGCTACCAAGATTCAGATAAAGGAAGCAGTACGAAGATTGTTCAATGTAAAAGTTACCGATTGTACTGTTGTTAATGTTCGAGGAAAGACTAAGCGTCTCCGCTACAAGGAAGGTAAAACTTCATCTTGGAAAAAAGCAACCGTAAAACTTGCTAAGGGCGAGACAATTAAGATTTTTGAAGGTGCGTAAGCCTTAATGTGCTTATGCTAAGGGGATAGCAAAATGGCTCTAAAAGAATATAAGCCGATGACGCCCGGATTGCGCGGACGAATTGATTTGCGAAAAGATGAAATTACAGCTCAAAAGCCTGAAAAGTCCTTGACTACAGGCAAAAAGAACAGAGCCGGTCGCGATTCAAGAGGACGCATTTCAGTTCGAGGCCAAGGCGGCGGACATAAACAGAAATACCGACAAATCGATTTTAAGCGAAACAAATATGGTATTCCGGGCACTGTAAGGACAATCGAATATGATCCTAACCGCAGTGCAAATATTGCATTGATTTTTTACGCTGACGGAGAAAAACGATATATCATCGCTCCCAAGGGCTTAAAAATCGGTCAAAAGATTATGAGCGGCGAAATGGCTACATTGGATGTTGCAAATGCTCTTCCTTTGGAAGCAATTCCCGTCGGCTTTACCGTGCATAATATTGAGCTTACAATCGGAAGAGGCGGACAAATGGCGCGTTCGGCTGGTGCCGGCGCATTGGTTGCTGCAAAAGAAGGCGAATATGTTACCATAAAGTTGCCTTCCGGAGAAACTCGCTTAGTAAACAAAAAATGCTATGCAACAATAGGCGAAGTCGGCAATGAAGATCATATGAATACAAGTCTTGGCAAAGCCGGTCGATCAAGATGGCTTGGAATCAGGCCCACCGTTCGAGGTATGGCTATGAACCCGATTGATCACCCCCTCGGCGGTGGTGAAGGACGAGGAAAGGGAAGACATCCCGTTACTCCTTGGGGACAGCCTTGTAAGGGCTATAAGACCCGCAAGAAGCGCAATCCTTCGGATAGCTTCATTGTCTCAAGACGAAAGAAGAAGAAGTAGGGGGTTGCACAAGTGTCAAGATCAGTTAAAAAGGGACCTTTTATTGCAAAGAGTCTTTTTAAAAATGTAAATGAGATGAACAGATCGGGCAAAAAAAAGCCGATTAAGACTTATTCCCGCTGTTCTACAATTATACCTGAAATGGTAGGTAACACTATTTCGGTACATAACGGCAAGACGTGGATTCCGGTTTATATCACCGAGAATCTTGTTGGACATAAACTTGGAGAGTTTGCTCCTACGCGCACATTCCGCAAGCATGCAAACTCTGACAAGAAGGTTGGAAAATAGGTGAATGAAGATGACTGAAAGAACAGGATATCGAGCAACAACGAAATTTCTTATTGCATCACCTACCAAGGTAAGACCGGTGGCAAATGTCGTAAAAAACAAGCCCTATCCGGAAGCAATGGCTATTTTGGAAAATATGCCGCAAAAAGGAGCAGTTTTAATTTCACAGACAATGAAATCGGCTGCTTCCAATGCTCTTTACAAAAATAAACAGCTTGATGAGGACATGCTCTTTGTTAAGGAAATTATGATTGATGAAGGGCCCAGGCTAAAAAGAATTTGGTGTCGCGGCAAGGGCCGTGCAGACATGCTCTTAAAGCGCATGTGTCATATCACAGTTGTCGTTGACGAAAGAGCAGGAGAGTAGATATGGGACAGAAAGTAAACCCTACAGGATTAAGACTTGGTATAAACAAAACTTGGTCGTCTCGCTGGTATGCAGGACCCCGTAATTATGCCGATTTGCTGCTTGAGGATTTAAAGATTCGAGCTATGATTCAGGAAATCCCTGAATGTAAAAACGCCGACATTGCCGAAGTTGAAATCATCCGTCATCCCCAAAGGATCACGATCATGATTCATACGGCCCGGCCCGGTGTTATAATCGGTGTAAAAGGTGCCAATATCGAAAATATCGGAGCCATTATACAGAAAAAGCTCGGCAAAAAGGTGCAAATTAAAATTAAGGAAGTAAAGAGAGCCGAATTGAGGGCTTCTTTAGTTGCTCAAAATGTTGCACGTCAGCTTGCAGGAAGAGCTTCTTTCCGAAAAGTATTAAAACAGTCTTGTTTTAATACGATGAGATCCGGCGCTCAAGGTATAAAGATTAGAATTTCAGGACGCTTAGGCGGTGCTGAAATGTCGAGAACCGAAGAAATGAAAGAAGGACGCGTTCCTCTTCACACGCTTCGGGCAGATATAGACTACGGTTTTGCTGAAGCCGATACAACCTACGGAAAAATAGGTGTTAAGGTATGGCTTTACAGCGGAATGATGTTTGGCGGAGAACAAAAAGAAGATGCAGGAGCCTTGCTTAAAAAGCAAAGAAAACCCCGCTCTGAAAAACCCGCTCAAGCAGGGAGGCAATAATTATGTTTAGTCCCAAAAGAGTAAAACATAGAAAGGTTCAGCGCGGTAGAATCAAGGGTGAAGCTACACGATGCAACAACATCGATTTCGGCGAATACGCTTTAGTTTCTCTTGAACCTTTTTTGCTTACAAATAGACAAATTGAAGCTGCCCGTGTTGCTTTAAATCGTAAGATTAAGCGAGGCGGAAAATTGTGGATTCGAGTTTTTCCGGATAAACCCTATTCAAAGAAACCCGCTGAAGTTCGAATGGGCGGCGGAAAGGGTGCCCCCGAATACTGGGTAGCGGTTGTAAAACCCGGAACTATTATTTTTGAATTAGCCGGTGTTGATAAGAATTTGGCCGAACAAGCTATGACCTTGGCAGGAAGCAAACTTCCGTTTAAGACAAGGTTTGCCGAGCAGATTCAGGCCGACTAAGGAGCGTTTAAAATGAAAAAGAAGTCAAAGTACAGAGAAATGTCGTATAAGGAACTTGTTTCAAAACGCAATGATCTAAAGCAAAAATACATGGATTTGAGATTTCAAGCTGTGGTAGGGCATTTGGATAACCCGCTTGAAAAGAGAATTATGCGTCGTGAAATAGCGATGTTAAATACCTTTATCCGCCAAAAAGAATTGGCCGGCGAAGGTGTAAATTAGGAGCTTAACCCGTGGAAACAACAGAAAACACAAAAAAAATCGGGAAGCGCGAGTTTGTCGGAATCGTAACAAGCGACAAGATGAATAAAACCATCGTCGTTGAAGTCCGAACCAAAAAGCTTCATAAGCTGTACAAAAAATACGTATCGAGCAGTAAAAAATACAAGGCTCACGATGAAGAAAATACAGCCCACATCGGCGATACTGTAAGAATTGTAGAGCATAAGCCCATCAGCAAAGAGAAGGCTTGGATGCTTACTGAAGTTATTGAACGGGCTAAGTAAGGCAAGGAGTTAAGGTAAATGATACAGGTTGAAACAAGATTAAACGTTGCCGATAACTCAGGCGCTAAACTCGTCGAATGTATTAAGGTTATCGGCGGATCAAAACGCAGATACGCAGGTATTGGGGATATAATCGTTGTGGCAGTAAAAGAAGCATTGCCCACATCGGTTATTAAAAAGGGTACGGTAGAAAAAGCCGTTATTGTGCGTGTTTCAAAAGAATACCGCCGTCCCGATGGAACTTATATTCGATTTGATGATAACGCCTGCGTAATCATCGACGATAATAAAAACCCTAAGGGAAAACGTATTTTCGGCCCTGTAGCCAGAGAGCTTCGTGATCATGATTACATGAAGATAGTTTCTCTTGCTCCGGAAGTTCTTTAAGGAGAGTTTATGGCAGGAAAGATGAAAATTCACCGCAATGATACTGTTGAAATCATTGCAGGAAAGGAAAGGGGCAAGCGGGGCGAAGTCGTAAAGGTCTTGCAGGAAGATAATAAGGTTATCGTCGGCGGACTTAATATGATAAAAAAAGCCATGCGCAAAAGAAGCCAGCAGGATCAGGGCGGAATTGTAGAAATTGAAGCTCCGATATCTGCATCCAATGTTATGATTATATGCAAAAAATGCGGTAAAACCCGAATTGCATACGAAATAAAGGACGGCAAAAAGACAAGAATTTGCCGTAAGTGTGGAGAAGCGTTATAATGAGTAATTACGTACCTCGGCTTAAGAAAGTCTATACAGAACAAATCATGCCCGAGCTTAAAAAGGAATTTAACTACAGTTCTGTTATGCAAATTCCTCGGCTTAAAAAAGTCGTAGTAAGCATGGGTGTTGGTGTAGCTCTCACGAATAGGAAACTACTTGATGCTGCAGTAACTGACCTTGAAATAATCACCGGTCAAAAAGCTGTGAAAACAAAGGCAAGAAAGAGTATAGCAAACTTTAAACTTCGTGAGGGAAATGAGATTGGGGCAATGGTAACATTACGTGGTGCTAGAATGTATGAATTTTTGGACCGTTTTATCAATGTTGCTTTGCCGCGTGTTAAGGATTTCCGCGGAGTTAACCCGAACGGTTTTGACGGTCGCGGAAACTATTCAGTGGGTATTACCGAGCAGATCATCTTCCCCGAAATCGACTTCGATAAAATCGAACGCATTTCAGGATTGAATGTGAACGTAGTAACTTCTGCCGAGACTGATCAAGAGGCAAGATCGCTTCTTGCAAAGTTTGGTATGCCCTTTAGGAAGTAAGAGAGGATTTCATGGCTACAGTTGCAAAAATTAATCAAGCTAACAGAAAAGCGAAGTATCCGACACGACAGTATAACAGATGCAAGGTTTGCGGACGCCCCAGAGGTTATCTGCGAAAATTCAAGATGTGCCGTGTTTGTTTTAGAAAATTAGCAAGCGAAGGGCAAATCCCCGGCGTTACAAAGTCAAGTTGGTAGGAGGTAGATAATGAGTGTTTCAGATCCAATAGCAGACATGCTCACTAAAATTAGAAATGCTGCTTCCGCCGGTCACGAATCGGTTGATGTTCCTTCTTCAAAAATGAAATGGGAAATTATCAGTATTCTTAAATCGGAAGGGTATATCAAAAACTTTAAGAAAATGACCCAAGACGGAGCTAACAATATCAGAGTATTCTTAAAATACGATGATAAAGAATCTTCGGTTATTCATGGAATTGAAAGAGTTTCCACACCCGGCCGCCGAGTATATTTAGGTTATAAGAGCTTACCGAGAGTTTTTAACGGCTACGGTACTCTTATTGTATCGACTTCAAAAGGTATCATAACCGGAAAAGCTGCCGGCGACAGTCAGGTAGGCGGCGAGCTTATTTGCAAGGTTTGGTAGGAGGCGCAGTATGTCAAGAGTTGGAAAAATGCCTGTTGCTATTCCTGCAGGTGTAAAAGTGAATGTTGCAAACGGAACTTTTACCGTTGAAGGCCCCAAGGGAAAACTTTCCCAAAGTTATCATACTGAAGCTGTTGATTTTAAGGTTGAAGCCGATCATGTTCTTGTAACAAGAAAAAATGATGAACTTCAGACAAGGGCTTATCACGGTTTATACCGAAGCCTTCTTAACAACATGGTAACCGGTGTAAGCACAGGTTTTACAAAAACCTTGGTAATCAATGGTGTAGGTTACAGAGCAGAAGTTCAAGGTAAGCTCCTTGTAATGGCTTTGGGTTATTCAAACGACTTTTCGGTTCTTATTCCTGAAGGAATTGAAGTAAAGGTTGACCAATTAAAGGTTATCATTTCCGGAAATTCTAAGGAAGCTGTCGGTCAGTTTGCTTCTCAGGTAAGAAAACTTAGAGGGCCTGAACCCTACAAGGGCAAGGGAATTCGTTACGAAGACGAAATCATCAAGCGAAAAGTCGGTAAGTCCGGTGTAAAGTAAGGGTAGTATTATGGACAAAAAACGTAATGATAAAGATAGAAAAAGATTTAAGCGAAAGATGCACATTCGAAAGTCTATTTTCGGTACTGCAGAACGCCCGCGCATGACCGTGTTCCGAAGCAATAAGCGCATTTCGGTTCAGGTTATTGACGATGTAGAAGGTAAGACGTTGGCTGCCGTTTCTACAATGGAAGAAGCTCTTCGATCGCTTAAGGTTAATGTTGAATCTGGGGCAAAAGTCGGTGAAGAAATCGGCAAGCGCCTCAAGGAAAAAAATATTGACACTGTTGTTTTTGACAGGAACGGATATCTTTACCACGGTGTTGTAAAGGCCGTTGCCGACGGTGCAAGAAAAACAGGAATTAAGTTTTAGGAGAGGTTATGAGTCATCAAAAAGAATCAAAACGCGATAACCAGCATACCGACAAAGAATACGTTGAAAAGCTTGTTAAATTGAACCGAACAGCTAAGGTTGTAAAGGGCGGACGCAGGTTCTCCTTTTCTGCTCTAACTGTTGTAGGTGATCAAAAAGGACGAGTAGGATACGGTTTCGGTAAGGCAAATGATGTAAGCGATGCTATCAGAAAGAGTATCGAAAAGGCAAAAGCCAATATGGTAACCTTTCCGCTTAAAAACGGTACAATTCCTCATGAGGTTCAAGGCAAGTTCAAAGGTTCTTCAGTACTTTTGCGCCCTGCTTGTTCCGGTACGGGAATTATCGCAGGCGGTACAATCCGTGCTATTATGGAAGCTGCCGGTGCTACCGACTTGCTTTCAAAGTCTTTGGGATCAAGCTCCGCTGTAAATGTAGTTAAGGCAACATTTGATGCTGCAAGTCTTTTGATGGACGGCAAAAAAATTGCTAAAAACCGCGGAAAAACCCTTTTGGATGTATGGGGGTAAGTAAATGGCAAAGAGAATTAGTGTAAAATTAGTAAAAAGCACAATCGGCCAAAAGCAGCCGGTTTGTTCGACTATCCGCTCTTTGGGATTAAAAAAGCTTAATTCCACTGTTGAGCATGATGCAAACCCTGCCGTCTTAGGTATGGTAAAAAGCGTTGCTCACTTGGTTGAAGTTAAGGAGTTAAACTAATGTCCGAATTTAATTTAACTGTTCCTGCAGGAGCAACTCATAAAAAGAAGATTGTAGGACGCGGTTCTTCTTCCGGTTGGGGAAAAACTTCCGGAAAGGGACACAAGGGTCAGCAAGCCCGTTCAGGCGGCAAGGTTTATGCAGGCTTTGAAGGCGGACAGATGCCCTTGTACCGACGTGTTGCAAAAAAAGGATTTTCAAACTATCCTTTTAAAAAGGAATTCTATGTTGTAAACCTTGCCATGCTCGAAACAAAGTACAGCGATGGTGAAACCGTAAACAAAGAGTCCTTAATGCAAAAAGGCCTTCTCCGAAAAGGTTCTCTTTATGTTAAAGTTTTGGGAACTGGAGATATAACAAAAAAATTGACGGTTGATGTAGACAAGATTTCTGCATCGGCTAAGGAAAAAATAGAAAATGCAGGCGGAACAATAGTTCAGTCTGAAGCATAAAAGGCGGTAAAAAATGGCTAATAATGTAGTTGCAAATATGTTCAAAATAAAGGATTTACGAGGCCGTATTTTCTTTACGATCATAGTTTTAGCAGTTTTCCGCTTAGGCTCGGTACTCACCATCCCCGGTATCGATCCTCGGGCTCTTACAATGTATTTTCGACAAGGTCAAGGAAATGCTTTTGCAGATCACATGGACTTTTTTGTCGGAGGAGCATTTTCGAACTTTTCGGTATTTATGCTCGGTGTAATGCCCTATATTTCGACTCAGATATTGATGCAGCTTGCCATGATTATTTTCCCGCGCCTTAAAAAAATAGCGGAAGAAGACGGAGGTCGCAAAAAGATTCAGGTTTGGACAAGAATCATAACCGTTTTTGTTGCCCTTCTTCAATCTTCCGCTGTCGGTACATGGGCCAGAGCAATTCCGGGTGCCGTTGTAATTTCAAGTCCTGTTTTACACTTGTTTATTACGATGGTTACGGTAACGACAGGTACCATGATTACCGTTTGGATGGGTGAGCAGATTACTGCAAGAGGTATCGGAAACGGTATTTCAATGTTGATTTTTGCAGGTATCGTTGCCCGTCTTCCTCAGGCTGTTTGGGAATTGATCAAGCTTGTAAGCACTAACGAATTGAACCTTGTGTTCGTAATTATTGCTTTTGCAATGTTTGTCGGAATCATAGCCTTGGTTGTTTACGAACAACAAGGTCAGCGCAAAATACCGGTTCATTATGCAAAGCGCGTTATCGGCCGAAAAATGTATGGCGGACAGAATACTTATATTCCGTTTAAGATTAACCCTTCAGGAGTTATCCCCATCATTTTTGCTTCGTCATTTTTGACCTTCCCCCTCATGCTTTCGCAGATGTGGGGACCGAATGTTTCTTGGTTGGCTGCAGTTGCAAGATTTTTGCGTGCAGATGGCTGGGGTTATAACATTCTATATGTTGTTTTGATTGTTTTCTTTGCTTACTTTTATACACAGGTTGCACTTAACCCCACGGAAATAGCAAAACAAATAAGGGAAAACGGCGGATCGATTCCGGGAATCAGAACCGACAAAACTGAAGAATATTTACAGAAGATTTTAAACAGGTTGATATTACCCGGTTCGCTTTATTTGGCTGCAATTGCAGTACTTCCTACTGTAATTCAGTGGGCATTTAGTTTCCCCAGAAATATTTCGATGTTGATGGGCGGAACTTCATTGCTTATTTTGGTTGGTGTTGACTTGGACACAATGAGCCAAGTTGAAGCTTTGCTTAAAATGCACCATCATGACGGCTTGCTTAAAAAAGGCAAGATTAGATCAAGGAACCTATAGAATTTTTTTTAAGAATGATATAGAATACATTCTTTGAAGGAGTGGATATGAAGGTTAGAACAAGTGTAAAACCTATTTGTGATAAATGCAAGGTTATTAAGCGCAACGGAATAGTACGGATAATCTGTATAAATCCTAAGCATAAACAGAGACAAGGTTAACGGAGGACACTGGATAATGGCTCGTATTGCGGGAGTTGACCTCCCTAACAAACATGTTAATGTTTCATTAACGTACATTTATGGAATTTCGACTTCATCGGCAAACAAAATTTGTGAAGTCACAAAGGTTGACCCGATGAAAAAAATGAATGATTTGGATGAAGCCGAATTAGCTGCAATCCGTGAAGTGATTGACAGAGATTACAAGGTTGAAGGCCGTCTTCGAACCGAAGTAGCTTTAAATATCAAGCGTCTTCAGGATATCGGCTGTTATCGCGGACAAAGACACCGAAAGGGTCTTCCTGTACGCGGACAGAGAACCAGGACTAATGCCAGAACACGCAAGGGTAAGAAGAAGACCGTTGCCGGTAAGAAGAAATAATCGTGGTTGGAGGTAATTAAAAACATGGCTACTGTAAAGAAAAGAAAAGAAAAGAAAAGCATATATGAAGGCAATGTTTATATTCAAGCAACCTTTAATAACACAATTATTACGATAACCGACTTAAAGGGAAATGTTCTTTCATGGGCATCTTCAGGCGGCTTAGGCTTTGCCGGTGCCAAAAAATCGACACCCTTTGCGGCTCAGACCGTTGCAGAAACAGCTGTACAAAAGTGCCAGCCCTACGGCTTGCATGAAGTTCATGTTTTTGTAAAAGGTCCCGGAGTCGGCCGTGAATCGGCTATCAGAACGCTTGGAACAATGGGATTAAAGGTTCGCTCAATCAGCGATGTAACTCCCATTCCTCACAACGGCTGCCGTCCCAAGAAGACGCGCCGAATATAAGGAGACGTGAATGGCCCGTAAAAATCTTTTAAAAGGATTTAAGAAGCCGAAAGGCTTGGAATTTGCTCAGCAAGAATCAACCGAAAGCTATGGTAAGTTTACGGCATCCCCTTTTGAGACAGGTTTTGGAACTACTATCGGAAATTGTCTGAGGAGAATTTTATTGTCCTCAATTCAAGGTTATGCCATATCGGCTGTGCTTATTACTTCGTACGATGCCGACGGCGTGCCTCATACGATTTCAAGTGAGTTTGAAAATATTCCTAATGTCTCGGAAGATACGCTGGAAATTTTGAATAAACTAAAGCAGATCCGCCTCCGTTTATCGGATGAGTCGGAACAAGGTGACTTTCATTTTGAATTTAAGGGGCCTGCGTCGATAACCAGCAAAGATTTTGCCGTTGAAGGACAGCTTGAAATTTTAGGCGAACCTTTCCATGTTATGGAGTTGATGAAGGGTGCCAATGTTTCGTTCGATGTTCAGGTAGATTTCGGTCGAGGTTATGTACCGGCAGAATTAAATGAAAAATACATTGAAATTGTCGGCACTATACCGATGGACGCAATCTACGGTCCTGTTTTAAAGGTAAGCTATGCTATTGAACCTTGCAGGGTAGGACAGAGAAACGATTACGACAAGCTCATTCTTGAAATTTGGACCGACAGCACGGTTCGGCCCGAAGATGTTTTGGGTGAAGCTGCAAAAATTGCAAAAGATCATTTTTCTATTTTTATTAATTTTAATGAAAGCGATTATCTTGGTGAAGATGAAGATGATGATGAAGAAAGTGCAATAAAGCAGCTTTTAGCAACTTCGATAAACACTCTCGATTTTTCCGTTCGGGCTAAAAACTGCCTAGACTCAGCAGGTATTAAAACTCTCGGTGAACTTGCTCAAAAATCGGAAGATGAGATCGAAAGTATGCGCAATGTCGGCAGAATGACTTTGAATGAAATTCATGCTAAGTTGGCGGAATACAATTTGCGTTTGGGTATGACTGATTACAGTCATCTAAAAAATACTATAAAAGTATCAAGACAGAAGGAAGAAACAGATGAAGCATAAGAACGGCTTTAATCCGCTCTCGCGTACAACTGCACATCGCCGTGCTTTGCACCGAAATATGGTTACATCGCTATTTAAGTACGAGCGGATTACGACAACAAAACAAAAAGCGATGGAAGTACGCCGAACTGCGGAAAAATTGATTACCCGCTCAAAGGTTGATACATTCAACAACAGGCGTCATGCTGCAAAGTATATCTGGGATGACAATATTGTAAAGAAGCTTTTCAGCGATATCGGTCCTAGAATGAAAGACAGAAACGGCGGTTACACCCGTATCTTAAAAATCGGCTTCCGTGAAGGCGATGCGGCTGATGTTGCTATCTTGGAACTTGTAGACTATGACTTTGAGAAAAAGGAAAAGGATACAAAGAAAAAAGATGATTCAAAAAAATCCGATGACAAGAAAGCTGCCAAAAAAGAAGCAGGTTTCAAATCATCAAAGGGTGAATCCGAGCACAAAAAGAATACCGACCAGGTAGTAGACAACTCATCAAATCGGAGGTACAACCGTGTCAAAGGCTCATAGAGGTAAGGGAATCCGCGCAGAGCAAAACCGCGGACGCGGGGTATGCCCCGTATGCAACAAAACAGGAATAAAAGTTTTGTACGAACAAGATATTAACGGTGCAAAAGCAAAGATCTGCAAGATATGCAGAGCGAACATCAAAAATAAAAAGGCTGCCGAAACATCTGCAGAAAAACCGGCCGAAGAAGCTTCAGCCGAATAAATTATTTAAGCCTTTTTTGCACAACGCCCGCCTTTGATGCGGGCGTTTTTTTATATTATCGCTTTTTTTCGGATAAAAACTTTTTTAGCATAAATGTCAAAAAATATGGGATTGTATAGAATTCTCCGTTAAAGCCTATATTATTAGCTGATAATTTTATTCCGTATTTTATATCGGGATATTTTTTTTGATTTATCAAATTTTTTAAAGAAGCTGTTGCTCCATCATTGGCTTTAACTTCTACAGGAATGAGAGTATCTTTGTCGCGTACAAAAAAATCCATTTCTATTGTCGATTTTTCATTTTTATAAAAGAAAAGATTATACCCTGCACAGACAAGCATTTGAGATATGATGTTTTCGAATATGGCACCTTTGTAGGTATTAAAATTTTTATTTTTTCTTAGATCCTCTTGAGCTTCATCATCTAGGGCTGCAATAAGAAGGCCGGTATCGTGATAGTAGATTTTGTAGTTTTCATAGGTGCAGTTTCCCTTCAGTGGAAGCTCAGGAAAATTAAGACAATAACAAATATTTACAATTCCGGAATCTTTAAGCCAATCAGTAATTCCTGTATAATCTCGACTGCGGGCATTTTTTCGCACTTTTGAAATTTTGAATTTTTTATTATCTTTGCCTAAAAAAACAGGTATACTCCTATAAACATTTAAAATTTTTGCCTTCTCCAAATCTAGGGCATATTTTATAATATCTTCTTCGTAATCATTCAAGAGCATCCTTTGAAGCTCAAGACAGCCTGAAAAGTTTTTTTGTTCAATGTAGTTTTTTACAATTGCAGGCATCCCTCCAACGATAAGATAATCCTTAAAACATTCCGATAAAATATTGAATTTTACTTTTGGAAGAGGCTGAGTGTTTTTTAAATAATGATATATGTCATCAATTTGATTTTCTTTGTATCCGTACGCCCAAAGGAATTCCTCAAAATCCATAGAATACATTTGATATTCTTGCTTATGTCCTACGCTGTTTGATTCGATTTCTTGATAGCTTATCCCCATCAATGAGCCCGAACATATTACATCATAGCGGCCGTCTTCTTTAAAAGATTTTAAACTTGTCGCACAATTCGGCATTGCTTGAAGTTCATCAAAAAAAATCAATGTATTACCCGCTTCAAAAATGCAGTCAGGGCGGATAAAAGAGATGTTTTTTAGAATATTGTTGACGGAAAAACCCTGATCAAATATTGTTTTAAATTCAGGTTGAAGAGCAAAATTTATTTCGACAATATTTTTGTAGTTTTGATGTGCAAAAAATCTTATAGATTCGGTTTTACCTATCTGACGAGCTCCTTTTACAATTAAGGGTAAACGATTCGTTCTGTTTTTCCAGTCTTTGAGAAAGTTGTCGATTTTGCGTTTTAAGATGACTTTCATTCGTTTTCCTACTGACTTTATTATATCACAGAATTCCGGCCTTTTTCAAGCATTTTTTCACAAAATTCCGGTGAAATTATTAAAAAAAATCACAAAATTCCTATTATTTTTGACTTTATTTTCACAAAATTCCATATTTTAGTCTTTTATTAGAGCAACTGCACCGGAATGTTTCTGAAGCGTTTGCTGCTATATTCTCCGATTGACAAAGGTTTCTATAATAAATAAAATTGTGTTGATGAAAGAAAACAACTTAATAAGCAATTTTCATACTCATACTTATTTGTGTAAACATGCTGAGGGGCGGCCCGTCGATTATGTAAAAGAGGCTATAAAGGATGGATGTTCTGCTCTCGGTTTTTCCGACCATTGCCCTTATCCCGATTCTTCATGGGATTATTGCCGCATGGGGGAGTATGAAATAAATCTTTATAAGAGCATGGTGGAGGAAGCCGCCATTGATGCTCCCTTCCCTGTTTATTTCGGGTTTGAGTGCGAGTGGCATACCCGCTATAAGAGCTGGTACAAGGATTTTTTACGAGATGAAATGAAATCGGATTTTTTGGTTTTGGGTTCCCATTGGTATGATTCTAATGGTGTTTTAGAGTATGCTCCTAATCTTACAAAAAAAGAACTTTTCGGATATATAGATTTTACAATTGATGGGATGAGATCCGGTCTTTATAATTTTTTGGCTCATCCTGATCTTTTTTTGGCGAATGTCTCAAAGATAGATTCCGATCACGCGGCTTGCTCGAAGGCTTTGATAGAAGCTGCCATTGATCTTGATATGCCTATAGAAATAAACGGTTACGGCACATTTAAAAGAAAAATTGAACGCTCAGGAATCGATGAGTTTATTTACCCTGTCCGGCAGTTTTGGGAACTTGCACACGCAATGGGTGCAAAGATTATCTGTAATTCCGATGCTCATTTTCCTGAGCATACTATTTTGGGCTGTAGGAATGCGATTGCTTTTGCAGAGAGCATGGGGATTGAGCCTATGGATACTGCCGCAGCGATAGGTTTCCGGAGTATAAATGGATAAGGGAACTTTGCGGGCTATTCGTATTGTAGTTAAGGGAAGAGTACAAGGAGTGGGCTTCCGTTATTGGACGCGCTCTCTTGCAAAGAGCCTTAAGGTAAAAGGCTGGGTGCGTAACCTTGCGGATTATTCAGTCGAAATTTTTGCAGAAGCCGATACGGAAACTCTCGGAGAATTCGTTTATGCTCTTAAACACGAACATCCTTATGCCCGTGTTGAAAGCCTTAACTCTGAAGAGGTGCGGGTAAGAGGTTATAAGGATTTTATTATTGAAAACTGAATGGATTAAAGAAGAATATAAATCTATCATACTGGGATTTATCGAGGGGCTTCCACGTTTTTTAAAGTATCAACTGATAACAAAATTTTTAATTTCAGCCATAATATTTCCCGGTTTCGGTTTTATAGTTCAAGCTCTTATAAATATGAGAGGTTTAAAAGCTGTAAGCAATAACGAGATATTTAAATTTATTTTAAGTCCGCACGGACTAATTTTTTTAGCAATCGGAATTATAATTTTGATTTGCGGAATTCTTGTAGAAGTGGGCGGATTGATAACTATAAGTGCTCAAGTTTTCTTTAAAAAAGCTGAAAGTTCTTATAAGGAACTTCTAAAAATAAATTTAAAGAAAATTCCTAAAATGCTGGAACTAGGAACCTTGCTTTTAGTTTTATATATAATAATAATAATTGTACCATTAAGCGGCTTTGGAAACAATGTGAGTATTATAGCCGATTTTAGAATTCCTAATTTTATTAAAAGTGTTATTGAAACAAATCCTTTATACACATCCTTATATTTTCTATTGATTGCAGTTCTGATTTTCTTTAGTTTGCGATGGATTTTTTGTTTTCATTTTTTAATAATCGCAGGCGACAAACCTTCGAGAGCTTTAAAAAAAAGTGCGAAGTTATTAAAAGATAATAAAAAAAATTTTTTTATTATCTTTATTTGTTTTTCACTTGTAAATGCACTTATCTTTTCTATTTTAAATGCAGTTTGGATGAGAGCATTTTTATACCTTACAGGTTTTTTAGATCTTTCATTAAGTATCGGAAGAATTTTAATGATATTATTGATTATAACTCAAAATTTAATTTTGAGTTTAATTACATTGCTTGTCATCCCATTTGAAATTTATATGCTCACTGTTTTGTTTTATAAATTTACAATACAGGATAAGAATTTTACTCCTTCCAGCTGTCCTATGGTTCCTGAAAAAATAAAGCCGTCTTTAATAGATAGAATTCTTAAACATAAAAAAGCAACATTCACGTTACTTTTTATTTTAATAATTATTATTTCGGTTCCATTAGGTTTATTTTTTGATGATTTTTTTAATACAAAAAATGAAATAGTAATTGTCGGTCATCGAGGAGGCGGCGGTTTTGATATTCCGGAAAACAGTATCTCGTCAATTAAAGAATCCATAAAGCATGGAGTTCACTTTGTTGAAATTGATATTCAACGAACAAAAGATAATTTTTATATACTTAATCATGATAAAACCTTTGCCCGTATGGCAGGAGAAAACCGCACTGCGCAGGATATGACTTTGGGAGAAATCAAAAATCTTGATATCGGTCAAAACTATCCCGGATATGCAGGAGAAAAAGTTTGTACCTTGGATGAAGTTCTGGATTTATGTAAAAATCGGATAGGCATTTTTATAGAATTAAAATGTTCGAGTGCAGATAAAAAAATGGTAGACGATGTTTTTCGTATGGTTAGAATTAAAAAAAATGCAGGATGAAATTATTTTAATGGTATCATCTAAAGAACTTTTAGAATATGCAAAAATAAAGTATCCTGAAATTAAAACAGGCTTTGTTTTCTTTTTTGCCTTAGGCGATACGGGAAAATTTGATGCAAACTATATCATATTGGAAGAAGATGCTGCGAGTTCTTCTACATTAAATAAAATTCACAAAGCCGGAAAGTTTGCAATTGTGTGGACGGTCAATAAAGAAAAATCTATGGAAAAATTTGTTGGAGAAGACGTTGACGGTATTATAACCGATGACGTAAAAAGTTTAAAAGAAATAATGGCAAAACGAAATCATCGTTCAGACTTGGAAATTCTTTTAGATTTAATAAATCGCTAGCTCTATAAAAAGCGGAACTGTCTCCACTTTTTAATCTATTCTACCTTATCGTGCTTTTCGCCTCTTGTAACCCTTCCCATCATAAGCCATGCAAGAAGGAAAAAACATGCACAGTATACAAAGACGGCCCTGTGGCCTGCAAAGTCGATTATAAGACCTGCAAGGAAGGGGGCTATTATTGCAGCTCCTTGAGAAAAGGTATAGTATAAACCTGTGTAAAGACCTATGTGAGAAAAGCCTGCCATTTGCCAAAGCATCGGGAAGGAGTTTGCTATTATACAGATCCAAAAAATACCGAAGATAAACATCATACCCCAAAAAAGATATTTTATTTGTCCTCCTGCAAGTCCTAGGATGTATGCAATTTCGGTTAAGAAAAATTGGGCTAGACACAAGCTTGCGACAACGACTAAGGCGATCCTTATCATTCTTTTTCGTCCCCACTTACTTGCGGCATATCCCATTGGAATGGCTGACAAGGCTGAGGCTATGCCTACCATTCCTGCTGCAAAGGCTCCCTGACCTGTTGATACACCGAAATTTTTTATGCTGTACTCGGCGATATAAGGCAGCATTCCTTGATAACCTAGGAACCATAAAAAAAGCGAAACAAGAACAAAGAGGGCACTCTTATCAGGCTTTTCTTCGCCTTCAATTTTTCTGCCTGCCAATACGGTTTTCATAGCTTGTATAAAGGGAACTTTTTTTTCTTCTTCTTTTTCGGGAGAAACGGGAGGCGGAACATTTTTTTCTTTTACAAAGAGAAAGAGCATTAGGGTTGCAAGGATTACCAAAAGACCTGCTGCAGGAAAGGAAAGAACATCCTTTGTGTGTCCTATAATGGGAAGGACTGTATCTATGTCCATTAGACGGGCTAAAAATAATGTTCCCACTATTGCTGCAATGTTTCCCATAGTGTTTATAACTCCGTTTCCCTGCGAGCGGAATTCCGCGGGAACAATGTCAGGCATTAAAGCAATTACGGGGCCCCGCACCGATTGTTTAAATAAATTAAGCAAGGCAAGCACTATTATCAATGCAGTTAATGAGGTCTTTGCTGCATAGGGAATATAACTAAAGGTAATTGCCGACAGGGGAAGAAGAACAATTATCCACGGCATTCGTCTTCCTATTTTTGTGCGGGTTCGATCCGACCATGCCGAAACAATGGGGATTAATAATATTGCCAAAACATTATCAAGAGACATCAACATTCCGACAAGCCATTTAAAAGGAATATAACGGCTTAAAAAAATCGTTACATAACTGTCATACAATGGATCCATAAGTCCCATCGTAAAAAAACCTGCTCCGATCAAAAAAGTTATCGGAAGGTATTTTCTAAATCCGTCTTTTTGTTTCATAGTTTCTCCAATAAAAACTTTTTGTAAGGATTATTAAATCCTGAAAAAAGTTTTTTCAAGTGTGTGCGGAAAGCACACACATACAATAATGCGAGGTTTTGTACCTATGGTACAAAACTCGGCAGATAAACAGTGAGGCTGAATTTCTGCCGAACTGTTTATCATATCTCCTTACAAATTTTATCTCTTAACAGTATAAACTATATTTGCTATAATAGCCATAGTAAATATAAAAAAATCAATTTATGAGGAGCTTGAATATGATAAAAGAAATTTTACCTAATGCAAAACGCCCCCTTCTTTTTGGTCACCGAGGAGTTCCAAGCTTAGCTCCTGAAAATACTATGGCCTCATTTGAAAAAGCTGTAGAGCTGGGTATCCCCGGAGTTGAACTGGATGTGCATTTAACCAAAACAGGAGAACTTGTTGTTGTTCATGATTCCTCAATTAAGCGCACCGGAAGAATTTATGAAAATGGAAGGCCTATTGAGGCTCCGGATTTGAAAGTTGAAGATTTATCTTGGGAAGAATTACAAAAATACGACTTCGGTCTTTGGTTTTCAAAAGAATATGAGGGAGAAAGGCTTCCCCTGCTGTATGATGTGCTTAAACTTTTAGGTTCCGATATATATGTAGATATAGAAATTAAAATAGATAACTTAAAATACAATGACGTTGTAGAAAAAATTTATCAGGTTTTGCAGGATATTTTAAAAATTCTGCCTGAAAATCCGCACAGATTTTTGGTTTCTTCTTTTAATCCCTTTGCAATAAGATATTTTTCAAAAATATGTTCCGATATTCCTACTGCCTTAATCTATGATAAGCATCCCAACACTCCCTTCTTTTTAAAAAAGGGCAGGGGGCTTTTATTTTGTAAACCTGATATTTTAAAGTCTTCTTATAAATGCTTTACTAAAAAGAAAAATAAAGAAGTTTGGTGCTGGACTGTTGACGATAAAGAAAATGCCGCGGAGCTTATCAAAAATGGAGTAAGCGGAATTACTTCTAATAGGCCTCAGGATATAAGGGAGATTTTATAAATTCTTTAAAACAAGATTAAGGTTTTCTTTTAGTTTTTGCATTTCTTTAGGAGCCTTCATTGAATGGCGGTACATAAACTTATTTCCGAATTCGCTCTTATATGTTAGTTTTAAGATGAAGGCGATAAGAAAAAGAGGACAAATTGTAACAAGATAAAATTTATTTGGAGAAAGCATTTTCCGTTTTGCCAAGAATCTAAAATTATCCCTCATCGTTTTACCTGCCTCATACATAATTTTTTTGTTTAAGTATACGGTTTTAGGCTCATCGCTTTTATAATAAGCATCCGCAAGCGGAACGACCATTGCAAGATGGGAAAGCTGCCATTTATGCATATCGGGGACAATCTGATAAGGAATCTTGCTCTTTTTGAAAAAAGAAGCTAGAAGTTTTGAGCGTTCAGTTTTTTTACCGTCCTTTTCTCCGAATGTTGTAGGCTGAATAAGGCGGGGAGTGAGGGCTGCATCCAAGATGCCGTCATCAATACTGCCTCCCGCTCCCGGAAAAGCCGGTAGAATTTTTCCTTTTCCGCAAAGTTTTTCAAGCTCGGCATATGGGCTTATGGTGTTTACCATTGTAACTATGGTTTTGCTCTTGTTTTCTTTTAATTCGCTCAAGGCTTCTTTTAAGTTATCTTCACGCACGGTTAAAAAAATAAAATCGTAGATATCATCATCAAAAACTTTTTCAAGCACTTTCACATTTGCAGTTTTTATTTTCTTTTTTTCAAAATAGGATAGACCTTTTTCTTTTAATTCCTGCAAACGGCTTCCCCTTGCATAGATTGAAACATCAGAGCCTCCTTTTGAAAAATAAACCGCATATAAACTTCCTATAACCCCGGCCCCATAAATTAAAATTTTCATTTGTACAGCTTACTCCATGTTCATTGTATAAATATTTGATTCAAATTCCATATCCGTACCGCGTTTTTTAAATATTTGTGTCTCTTTTATTTTTAATCCGCATTTTTCCATCACTCGGCAAGAGGCCTTATTTTCTTTTGCAACTGTACAATAAAAATTATGTACGCCGAATGAGTAAGCAAAATTTATCAAAGCTTTTACCATCTCGGTTGCAAGCCCTTGGCCCCATAATTCTTTTTTTACTGTATAGCCGAAGCCCCAATGACCCTTTGGTCCTTCCGTCCCTAAACAGCAGGTTGCAACTGGCTCTCCTGTATTTTTGCAAACAGCAATAAAAGGATATTCATCTTCCCATTCATCTATATCGTAAATTACCTTTCTAAGTTCATCGCCGTTTTTATACGGTGCATCTGCAAGATACTTTCCGTTTTCAGGATCACCCCAAAGTTTTGCTGCAAAATCCGCATCGTCAAGTGTCATACTGCGTAAAATAAGTCTTTCCGTTTCTATATCTTTTGTTTTCATTTGTACTCCATGTTTTTACTTAATAGTTTGAATAAATCCGCACTTGTTGTACCAATTTATTGCCGTTTTATTTTTTGCTTCGACATCAAGATAGATTTCCAAATCCTGATTTTTAAAATAATTTATGACTCTATTTATAAGAGATATTCCGATACCGTATTTTTGATATTTTTTTAGAACTGCAATAACACTTGATGTAAGCCGAATTCTCTTTTATAAATGAAATAATAAAACCTGCATATTCTTCATTATATTTCGCAACAAAACAAGAATCGGGATTAAAGAGGTCTATTTTATACCAATCGCTTTTCCATGCTTTATCGCAAAAGGCATCGGCATATATTTGCGGAATAATATCTTTGTGTTGAATTTCATTAAATTTTTCGATTTTAATATTTTTATTTTTATTACCCAAAAGTTTTTTAGGTATAAGATATTTAATCCAATTCTGCATTTTGCTCCTTATAAATTATAAATACGCCTGAGCAATAAGATATTTTGATAAAATCCGTTTTTAAATGAGGAAACCAAAAATTAAATCTTTCGGCAATTAAGTAATATTCTTCATCGTCCCATAGGTCATAGTCTTTTTTTCTTGCCGCTTCCATATCTTCTTCCGTTTCAAATGAGACATCTCCGAAAATAATAATTCCCTTAGGTTTTAAAGATTTTAACAGCCTGAGAATATATGATTTTTTTGCTTCGTCATCTATGTGATGAATTGCGTAGGTGCTGATTATAACATCGAATTGTTTTGCTGCGAATTCTTTCGGGAGTCCGTCTGCAAAATCAAATTGTAAAAGTTCTGCATTCGGCATTTTTTGTTTTGCTTTTTTGATCATCTCAATTGAAAAGTCTATTCCGCAAATATTATAGCCGTCGTCATAAAGTTTTTTTGTTAAAATGCCCGTACCGAATCCTATGTCTAAAATATCTTTAGCATTTTGATGGCGGATCTTTTCGTATACCGTACCGAGAACCTTTTTATAGCCGGCAAACGGATAAACATTTTCTTCGTCGGATATTTCTACTTGTTTGTCATAATTATTTGACCATAGGTCAAAACCTTTATTGTCCAGCATTATGTTCCTCCTTATGATTACAGGTTTTATATTAATTAACAATTAAGATATCTGCATGTTTTTTATTTTATTTAAAATCGCTTGCAGGGTAAATGAATTTAATTTTTTTTCGAGGGCGGTTTGAGCGTCCATAAAGTAGCCGTCAAGTAAAAAATTTATTCTTTGTGCAACAGGGCATTCGTTCGGAGGTGTATCATGTATTTTAAAAAGTTTGCCGTCTTTTACGGATTCTACCGCATTAAAAATATCGAGGAAGGTTATTTGGTTTGCATTTTTTTTTAATGCGATACCGCCTGTTCCTTGAGTAATTTCTATAAGCCCGGCATCTTTTAACGCGCCCATCAGTTTTCGTATAACTACCGGATTTGTCTTTACGCTTTCGGCAAGAAAATCGCTGGTTACCTTACACTTATCTTTAAAGAATTCCACGCAGAGTAGAATATGAATTGACACCGAAAATTTTGTTCCTATTTGCATAAGCCGTCCTAACCTTATATAGTTTATACTAAAACTATATAAGATACAATAGGTCGGACGGCTGATGGAGCTTTTATAAACTTACAACCGAAAAATTATCTTGAACGAATTTTGCATTTTCTACTTCATCAATCATAGCAACGGCATAATCGGCATAGCTTATTGTACTCTCTCCCTGCGAATTGAAAGAGAGCTCTTTACCTGCAAGTTTATATTTTCCGGTACGTTCACCTTCGACCTTAAAATACAATGGCGGCGATAAGTAAGTCCACAAAACATCTTTTCTTTCCTTTAATTCAAAAAAAGCATCCGTTTCTGCCTGTGCCAGGGGCCGGAATTCTTTGGGAAAATCGGGAGCATTAAGTAAGATTGTTTTATGCTCCTTGTCCGTGTAAAGGCAAGCTGCTCCTCCGACTACTAAAAGCCGCGTTTTAGTGTTTTTTAAGCAATCACATAAATGCCTTAATGAAGTGATGTGCAGATTAAAAGTTTCCGGTGTCCACGCGCCAAAGGCATCGATGACCGCATCAAAGCTTGCCAAATCTTCAGGTTTTAAATCAAATAAATCTTTTTGAAGAACCTTTACCTTTTCATTTTTAGCGCAAGGCTGACGGATAACGGCAGTTACATCAAAGCCCCGCATTACAGCTTCATTTGTGAGGCATTGACCTTGCTTTCCATTTGCTCCGATAATTGCAATCTTTTTCATTAGAACCTCCAATGTTTTTATACTATAGTTGTAACTATAATTGTTACAGCTATAGTATAATCTTTTGTTGATGTAATGTCAATAGTTACAACTAAAATTTTTTAATATATTTTATTCGTGCGGAGGGTTTAATACCCCGACGCTTTGCGTCGGGGTTGTTGATTTGAGATTCACATATAGTTCTATTTTTATTTCCAAATCATTAATTACACGGATATGATAAAATTTTCATCATAATATGGAATCAATGAATCATGAGAAACATGTTTTCTACCTTTGCTTGGCAAATTAACATGCGATCAAATGGATCGTTATGTATTTTTGGTGCCTTTTTAGAATAAGTAAGTGTTCCAAGTGCAGTTACATGATTTGGTTTTACATATAGGCAAGATAAATTTGCTTTAAGGCTTAGTTTATCCAAATGTTCTCCTGAAAATTGAAAAGAATCAGGATATTTTAAATGTTTAAGTTGAGCTTCCCAAATATTTATTGAGCTATAAAAAATGTCATTTTGAGGATTTAGTATAATTTTTCTAGCTTTTTGAGAAAGTCTTTTATCATTTTGGTGCAGCCATATTAAAATATGTGTATCTAATAAGATTTTCATATGTATTCCCCGAACATATCAATTATTTCATCATCATATGCGTTTATGTCATCGGGTGTTGAGAATTTCCCCTCTGCAAGTCCTATAATAGGAATTTTTTTTGAAAGGTGATTTTGATTCAAAAAGGAAATCTTATACTTTAATAATTCAATATATTCTGCCACAGATTCAAGGTATTCTTCGGGCAGTGTTTTCAATTCTTTTTCTAATGCACTGTAACTCATACTTTACCCCTTGCCTTCATAATTATATCACATTTTTTATCGGTAGTATACTAATCTTCTTTTTTTTAATATAATATATACATGAAAACTGTTAAACTATTTTCTTTATTTTTAATTTTATTGAGTCTGCTTGCAGTGATGGCAGGCTGTGCGAGTATGTATATTCATGGTTCAACCCCTGTTCAAAGAGCTATATCTGCTGCCGATCTTCTTATTGCAGGAAATATATCGGATGACTACATACGGGTTTATAAGAAAGAATCGGCTCAAGCTGAGCAATCGATTATGGATATGATTAGTAAGGCGGAGCGGTATGAGATATACTATGCCGATGTTGCAGATAATATTTCCGATTGGATGCTGCTTTACGTCCGCGTTACAACTCTTCAAAGAATGTATCCCGAAGGTTTATGGGGAAAGAGAGAATTTGCGGTTTTTGAAGCCCGAGATTACAGCAATCTAAAAGATAAGGCCTATACCAAAGCTACAGAAGCTCTTTATGATGAAGCTCTGCACATCGCGCGGACATCGGGAAACGATTCTAAAAGTATTTCAAAGGCATTAGCCAACTTAAAACGTGCAAAAAAATATTCCCGCCATTTGGATAACGAAATAAATTCATTGGGTGCCGATATAGCCTATAATGCTGCCGAATCTCTTTCTTATACAAATAGGCCGGATAATCTCCTTCAAGCTTCGGAATATTATATGCTTGCTCACTCATGGATTCCGGGATATAAGGAGGCTTTGGAAAAAAGCAGGTTTGCAAAAGAAAAGGCTGCATATCTTTATATTGAAGAAGGCCGCCAGAATCTGCGGTTAAAAGATTATACTGCATTCCGGCATGCAAAAAAAGCTTTTCAAAAAGCAGAAAAGATAATTCCGGGCATAGCTTCAAGAGAAATTGCAGAAGTAAATCGCCGTCTTACAGTAAGGCTTGTTATTGTGATGCCTGAAAATACTTATAATCAAAATGAAGAAGACAGAGTAAGGCGCGCAATAAGTTCCGAACTTGCTTCCGCAAAATCGGGCCCCGAAATTGTCGAAATAAATTTTACCAGAGGCGGAATGAGTTCTATCTTTAATCTTATCGATATTCGGGATGCTGATTTGGTTCTTACTCCTTCCGATAACTACGGAAAAGTTAAAGAGTCATACGGGCCTGTAAATACTTCAAACAAAAATGTTTCAAAAGTCATAAACGGAATTGTATACACAGGTATGATAACCGAGCAAAGTCAAGTCGTTACGGTTTATGCTCAAAACGATTTTGTTCTGTATGATATTCGAACTTGGCGAAAGAACGAATTGCGTTATTTTAGTAATACGGCAAATAAACTTTCCAAAACTTTCACAATGAGATATTACAGCGGTGCTCCTGAAGCAAAACCTGCCGATTTTGATCCCGGTTTTCTATATGAAGCCGGGCAATATAGGAGATTTTTTCCTGAACTAATGCAGTCAGGTAATTCGATGCACTTACTTACAAACTACTGGTCGCTAAATCAAGCAGGAAAAGAACTATGTAATGCAATTCAAAATCTGGAATATGTTGAGCGGCGATTGAAATAAATTACCTGCAGTGCTTTAAAGCGAATATTAAAAATCTTTAAAACATTCATTTTATCTCTTGAAAATTTTTATGAAAATGAATATTTTATACTAAAGTTCGACCTAGCATGGCCTTTAAAAGATGCTACTAGAATTTTATAGGAGACTTAATATGAACGATAAAAAGAGTATCAGCCAACTTCACGAGAGCACTGCAAGTAACAGTAGGGTTTTAAAACACGGTATAGGTTTTAGATTAACGCTTACGGTATCACTGGTATTATTCTTGGTGTTTGCCGGTAAGGCTGCCTATGACGCTGTTATACATTATTCCGAAGATTTGTCGGGGTATACACAGATTGCCATGGAAGAAAATAAAGCTTTAGCTAATGAGTTTGAAACTTTATTCGTTGATGTTGACCGCACTTCAATGGGAGTGATGTCTTTAGTTGAATATGAATTATCACTCCCTGAAAATCAAAGGGATAGAAATAAACTTGTAGAATATTTAAAACTTGTTTTGCAAAAGAGTCCTAACCTTTATGCAGTAGGCGTTTTTTTTGAACCTAATGCTTTTGACGGGAAAGATGCTGTTTTTGCAAATCAAGATTTCTATGGTGCAGACGGAAGGTTTATTCCTTATGTTGAACGCACCGAAAATAATTCCATAATAGTTGAATCGGTTTCAGGTATCAATGATTCTTCTAAAAATGAATGGTACAGAAAGCCCATGGAAGCAAAAAGGAATATTCTTATTTCTCCGTTTGAATTTAAAACAAATAAGGGTGTACGTATTCTTACTACTTATGCGGCACCTATAACAAATAAGGGAAAGATTATCGGTGTTTTTACTGCAGATATAGATGTAAGCTTTTTGCAAAAAACGATTGAAGAGTTTCCCGGAACTTCAAAGGAAAGTTTTAAAGAAGCTTTTTCGGCTGAAGGTATAACTATCGCAAACGGAACCGATTCTTCCCGTGTGATGGAAAATATTTTGGAACGCCGGCCTGAATTTAAAGAACTCTTTGACGTCGTACAGGAAGATAAAATTTCGGAAAAAGTTTTTATCTCTCATACTTCAGGAAAAAAATCGCAATACATCTTTCTTCCTGTTCAAATATCAGGCGTAAAAGAGAATTGGGTTTTTGTTTCTGTGGATTCGATAGACTCTTTTACCAAGGGTGCAAAAAATAATTTGATAACGACAATCATTCAATATATAGGAATACTTATCGGTGTTATTATTTTGATGTTTGTTCTTATTACAAGAGCCGTAAGTAAACCGCTTCAGTTTACGGCCAATGCACTTAAAAATATTTCGCAAGGCGAAGGAGATTTAACGGTACGGCTTCCTGTAAAAGGAAGCGATGAAATAGCCGAACTTTCTGATTATTTTAATCAGACGATTGCTAAAATAGGAAAAGCAATTGAATCTGTCGGAAAAAATACTCAAATTATGCAGGAGGTCGGCGGTTCATTGTCAAGCAACATGACCGAAACGGCAAGTGCGATACACCAGATAAGCACAAACATTGAGAGTGTAAAACAACAAGTTTTAAATCAGAGTGCAAGCGTAACGGAGACCGCTTCTACTACCGAACAGATTATTCAGATGATCAAAGCTTTAAATACAAGCATTGAAAATCAGGCAGCGAGTGTTACCGAATCTTCTTCGGCTATTGAACAAATGGTTGCGAACATAGCTTCGATTACCGATACTCTTGAAAAAACCGATGGAGTTATAAAAACTCTTGCAGATGCTACCGCTGATGGAAAAGATACTGTTTTATCTGCGAATACGGTAACGCAAAAAATAGCGGAAGAGTCGGGAGGCTTACTTGAAGCTTCAAGTGTTATTCAACATATTGCAAGTCAAACAAACTTGCTTGCAATGAACGCTGCTATTGAAGCCGCTCATGCAGGGGAAGCCGGAAAAGGTTTTGCCGTAGTTGCGGATGAGATAAGAAAACTTGCAGAAGAATCGAGTACTCAAGGAAAGACGATTACTGCTACATTAAAGATTTTAAGCACCGAAATAGAAATGCTTTCAGCTTCAGCAAAGACTGCCGAAGAAAAGTTTAACATAATTTTCAATCTGACGGAACAAGTTAAAGCTATGAGTGCAAGACTGACTGAAGCAATGCGTGAACAGGAAAATGGAAGTAAAGAAGTTCTTACCGCAATAAGAGATATAAATTCCATTACTACTCATGTAAGCGCAAGTTCTGCAGAAATGTTGAACGGAGGAGAGAATGTCGCTAAGGAAATGAATAAACTCGATGCTCTTACCCGTATCATAACCGACAGTATGAATGAAATGGCTGCCGGAGCTTTGCAGATAAATAATGCCGTTCAAGAGGTCAGCGAAATAACTCAACAAAACAAACAGAGTATTGAAGATTTATCTAAAGAGGTAAATAAATTTAAGGTGTAAATCTTTTAAGGCCGTCATCATTTAGGTGACGGCTTTTATTTTTTGTTAAACGGTTGAAAATTATAGAAAAATAAATAAAATAGAATAGGGGTAAAAAATGACAATTCATGAATTCGGCCGGCAGAATGGAGAAAAGATTCTTTTGATTCATCCTTCGTGCGTAAAATGGGATTACTTTGAGAAAGTCATTCCCTTGCTTGAAGACCGATATCACTTAATTGTTCCTGCCTTGCCCGGCTATGATTTTGATCGGGAAAGTGATTTTACAAGCGTTGAACAAATTGCTTCGGAACTGACTGAATGGATGAAAGAGAATGACTACAGACACCTTTATTCCGTTTACGGCTGTTCTATGGGCGGCTCTATCGCCTTGCTGATGACTCTGGAGAAAAAAATAAGGATCGATCACTGCATAATGGACGGCGGAATTACACCTTATGAACTGCCTTGGCTCTTGACACGCTTTATTGCCTTGCGCGATTATCTTATGGTGATGATAGGAAGAATAGGCGGTGTAAGATTGTTGTCAAGAGTTTTTTCTACGGATGAGTATAGCAAAGAAGACATAGAATACGCAGCTGAAGTTTTGCGGCACAGCAGCCGAAAGACTCTATGGAGGAGTTTTGATTCCTGCAATAATTATAAGATACCTTTTCCTATTCCCGGCCTTTCCACAAAAATTCATTATTGGTATGCCGAGACTGAAGAAAAAGCTCGCTCCTGGGATATCCGCTATATGAAAAAATATTTCCCCCAAACAGATTTTAAGATTCTGCCTAAGCTCGGACATGGCGGACTTGTTTTGCTTAAACCTAAGCTTTTTAAAGAGATGATTGTGGGGATGTGAAATTAACTGCTTAGGATTAAGTTTTAAGAATTGTTTAAAAACTATTGTTTTATTTTATTGCGGGTTATCTCACCTGATGCAATTCCTAAGCCTAAATCTACTAAGTCCTTTTGAGTATATATCATTTTTTTATTATTGAGTTCAAGAAATATAAGCATTACATGAACCCCTATTCTTTTATTACCGTCAATAAACGGATGATTTTGAATGAGTGCATAGCAAAGCTGGGCTGCTTTGTCAATAATGTCGACATAGAGTTCTTTTCTATTGAATGTTTGGAATGGGGAATGTAATGCTGAATCGAGAAGACCCTCATCTCTTATGCCGTCTATTCCGCCGGTTGCATTGATAAGGCTACGGTGTATTTCTTTGACCTGATGTTGTGTAAAGAAAATCACTGTGCCAGAGCCTTATATGCTTCAAGATTTTTATTTATAAGATTATTGGAAACTTCAAAAAGTGTTTTGTCCGCAACGATTTCGGCCTTTGTTCCGAATAATGAAGTAGCCGATAAGTTATCTGCTTGAGTTTCTTTCATGTTTTCTTCGTGCGTTTGTTTACTCAATTCTTTATTTTTTAGAAACAGATATTCAATATAGTGCTGTAATTCTTTTGAAAGCAAATTATATTGATGTAACATTACCTCATTCATAGATACCTCCATCCTATTGCCATTATATCACATTTTGCTGTTTGTTTGAACTACCTATGAGTCTTCATTTCCTTTATCGACAGAGAATTTGCATCGTCTTTGATAAGATACGTAGTTCCGGTTTTATTTGCTTATCCTTGTCGTACCACGTTAGTTCAAGTTTTTGGGACATGTATACAGTATAGCACAAAAGAGGGAAAGGTGGGAGGGGGCAAAGATTTTAGCAACCTAAAACCATATTTATAAAAATTGAAATAGCTTCTAACCGATAGTGGAAATGGATGATAATAAAGCTCCCGTTATTTTTTCTAATGTTTCATCTCTTCTTTTTATTGTTAAAGTACATTGCCAAACTACTATCACATTATACCCCATTTTTTTTAAATCACTTATATTTTTCCTATCTCTAATAATGTTTTTATCTATTTTTTCTTTCCAGAAATTAAAATTGGTTGTAGGTAGAGCGGCTTTTTTACAGTTTTTATGACCGTGCCAAAAACAACCGTTGACAAAAATAACGGTTTTATATTTGGGTAAAACTATATCGGGTTTTCCCGGTAAAGTTTTAACGTTTTTACGATATCTGAATCCTTTTGCAAAAAGATATTTACGTACTAAAATTTCAGGTTTTGTTTCTTTTCCTGAAATTTTAGACATAATTTCACTTCGTTTTTTTTGAGAAAATTTATCCATATTTTTTAATTCAATTGCTTAAATACTTCTTTAAATGTCTTTTTATATTTAGTGCCTGTATTTTACAGAATTGCGGCGGTAAAGCGTTTCCTATCATCAACGCTATTTTTGAAATAGGTACATCAGTAGGAAATTTATAATTCCTAGGAAACGATTGTAATAATGCCGCTTCACGTGCGGAAATACAACGATCTTGTTCGGGATGTAAAAATCGCCCCTTTGAAGGATTTAAACATCCTCCTGTGATAGTTGTCGAATAATCGTTCCACCGCAATCTACCGTAAACATCATTAAAACCTACATTCGCTTTTTTATGGCATTCCAATTGTCTACTTTCTCCCAAGTCTTTTCTACTCCCTCCGTCATGAGGAATATCTCGGATTAAATCTTGAATTCTTTTTGTATGTTTAGGATATATTTTATGCAATTTGTCGGAGGATTCTTCGGGTTTGGGTAAACTGCCTATTTTTTCTTTTACCGTTACTTTTTTATTGGACGGTTTTGCTATCTCTATAGGTCCCAATCTTGAACCTACCATTACCAATCGCTTCCTATTTTGCGGAACTCCATAATCTTTAACATTAACCGTTTTATAATATACAACATATCCTATATCTTTTAATTCTTTTACGGCTTGTTCAAAATTTGATGATAATGCAAGACCGGGAACATTTTCCATCATAAAGGTAAATGGATTTAGTTCTTTTATGAAACGAACATATTCATCGATAAGATTGTTTCTATCATCTGCAACGGGATTGGGTTTATTAAGTCTACGTATGGCACTGAAACCTTGACATGGCGGACATCCGGCTAATAAGTGAATTTTTTCATCCTTTAAACTTGCCTTTATTTCGTTCATATCAACTTGGCGAATATCTTTTGTTATTACTTCTACTTCCTTATGATTCATGGAATAGGAGCGAGATGCAACCTCATCAATTTCAAATGCATATTTAGTTTGGAAACCCGCTTGTCGAAGCCCTTCAGTTAATCCCCCGACCCCGGAAAATAGATCTATAGCCGTAAAAGTCATTTTTTCGAATCCTCATTTTGTATCGCTTGTTCGAATTTATTTTTTAAATAGTCCGATAGTGTTTTCGGAAAATCGGGACAACCGTAACCCGTAATATTGTCTTGTATGAATTGTATGAGTTGGTTTTTAAAATTTTCGGAAATTGAAACGACTTTTGCTATAGTATTTCTATCATGTGTATCGACATAATCAAGTGCTTTCTTATTCTTTATCTTCCTTTGTTCATTTTTATCTTTTACGGAAGGAGGAGAAATTTCTATAGTTCTTATCGATTTTGGGCAAAGGATATAATCAAAAAAATTATCATTAATCGGAATTGCAGGTAATACGGCTATATTTTCAATACCTTGGGTATTTGTTAAAGAAGTAGGTCTAAAATGATTCGATTTAGTGAGCTCTCCGAATAAATCTTTGCATTTTTCATTTTTGTCAATTTTATATAAAGGTATTACAGCTAAAAAACCGTAATTTTTACACCAAAATTTTTCCATGTGACAGTCTGAGGAAAAAACCAAAAATAAATCATCTTGATATTTTATTATATCGCCTTGTTTGATTTGATTACTTTTCGAGCTATAATATAATCTATAAGACCATATTTTTTTTATGATATCTTCATAAATATCTTTCTTCTCATTTGCGGATGTTTCTAAAGCAGGGAGATTTTCTATCAGCTTTTGTTTATATTTGTCAAAAATGATACCTGCAAATTCTTCCGGTTCAATAATAAATTCATTATTTTCCTGATACCCGAAAGAGTTTATAAATTCTTGAACAGATAATGAGGATATTTCAGATAATACTTCATTTAAACTTTTATTTGAATTGTACAGTAATTCTTTTGCATATTTATATGAAAAATTGGATTCGAATCTTTTTTTTGCCTCTTCTATGACTTCATGAACACTTTTTTCAGCATTTTTCTTATCATCTAGCGGTTGACCTTTTTCTATAAGAGTTAATCTCTCTTCGTAAGGTTTGAACTTTTCTTTTTGAAGTATATCGATAAGTTCATCATTTTTATCCGCTCCGGTATATATTATTATGATGGAATGTGTTGATTTTAATAGTTCAAATAAATGTACTTCGGAGCTATCGGAGCTTGGTGAATCATTATAATCCCAATCATACAAGATAACATCAGGGTTAAGATAATTTCCGTTGTTTCTATGATTTACAAAAAATTGAGGAGCGGTAAATGCATAGCACTCCCAATCTATGGGGTCTTCTAAAAGAGATTCAATTATACTTTTTACATTCTCATCTTCCGACCAATTGGTTGTATCGTTTTTCAATAAAAATCTTAAGACTTGTTGATCAATTAATTTTGTCTCTTCAAAATATTCATGAAATTGACTAACTGGTATTTTGTCATCAATATAGCAGACCATTGTTTTCATTTGGCATTCTCCTTTGCTTCCGGAACTCTTTCAAAGTCTATAGTTATTTGTGCTCCTTGCATATCAGGTATTCTTTCGCTTTTTCCGGTTTCGTATATTTTTCCGTTCATGGCAGCCATATATGATTTACATATATACAAACCCAATCCGCTCGGTGGAATTTTCAAACTATAACCGGGTTCAAATAAATAAGGGCGTATTGAATCATCGATTCCGATTCCCGAATCGGCAAATATGAGAGTTCTATATTCTTTGTTCAGCTGTATTTTTATTTTTCGTTTTTTTATATCTTTTGACATCATCCAATAGATACTGTTGTCTATAAGATTTATCATAATTTGGTTAAATGTGGAGTATCTTGCATATACTTGAAAATCATCGGCAAAATCAACGATGACTTGTACTTCCGCTTTTTTTAAAGCCGTAGCATATATTTCTAAGGCATATTTTATTGATTGAGATAGGTAGAATTCTCTTCTGTTTTCATTTCGTATGGTTCTTAAAGGACTTAAACGTTTTAATTCGGATTTTAAAGAATTTGAAGCATCCTTTAAAGTTTCAAGTTTCATTTTATCCGCATTCCCGGTATTTATTAAGTATGATATACCGTTGTAAAAGTTACTTGCTATCTTGGTTAATTCATGCAGGGAAACCGCCACTGCTATTCCGAACCCTGCTTGTTCGGTTATTTTTTCTTGAATATTTTCTATCACCTCAATACTCTTTTTTAAATTTTTTATTGAGGATTCAAGGTTTACAAGGCCTTCTTTGCGCTCTGCAACGGTATTACCGAATCGTTCAAGTATACTCCATGGGTCGTTTAAAATTTCATAATTATCATTAATACTTTTTATCAGGGCAGCACTGTCAGCGGTAACGGTTTTCAGTTTTTGAGGATCACGTATGAGTCCTTTCGTTAATTCATTGTATGTATTGCGTACCGATATATATCTTATTTCCACTATATTTTGAATAACGGTTTCAACCAATTTGGATAAATCCAAATAAGCGGTATTTTCAAGCATCCCCTCTCTATTTGTTTTATCAATTAGCTCAAAATTTTCCGACTGTTCTATTTCTATATTACCGATCATATGATAATATGAAATTCTAAAAGCTTGCTTTATTTGCCTTTGTGATAAATTGAGCCAATCGTTTTTTGTTCCTGATTCGGCTGGGAAAATTATTACATTATCACGATAAATTGATATGCCTCCGTATTCTGCCAGATAGTCTTTCATTTCTTTTGCATCTATACCGTCTATCCACGGTTTTTCTCTGTACCAAACATCCAAATGCATATAAAATGCACCGCATTCAGGTGAGCGGAATATATTTTCTTTCGTCATCCAATAATCAGGTGACGGTATTTTAAGATCATAGTTTTCATCGCTCCATTTCTCTTTCGGCAGGGGTATACAGGCTGGCGGGTTAAATTTCAATGTATAGTTGTCGGCAATACCGTTTTTATTAACAAAGATATCCAAACTGAAAATGGGATCGAATTTTTTATATACCTCTTCTTGCTCCAAATCATCAATTTGCGGGCACTCCACCGATGCAGAAAACGGCGGTTTCATTTTCTCAGGGTTGGGATTTGGTGTATTTAATCTCAAAACGGATTTATTTATATCGCGTATTTTATCTTCCGTTAATTCAAAGCCTTCTTTACCGCCGAATATGATAATTTTTGTCCATGATTTTATTTTATTGCTTTCTTGAAAAATTTGTCGTCGCGTGAGCTTTACAGGTATTCCGTTTAAATCTTTCGGTACTCCATCCTTAGAATCAAAATCATCCCAATTAACGGACAGAATATTCGCAAAGTCGGTATTTTTAGTCTTAGTTTCTATCAATAATTTTCGTCCAAGCCTATGTGTTGCAAACCGTCCGACTCCTTTTTCTCCTAATGGAATTCTTCCTCCGTTTTCTTTTGATATCTGATCGACAATTGTATTGTATGAAGCGAGCTTTCCTGATTTTTCGGCTTTTTCGCGTTCTTTTTTCAGTTTTTCTTTGACTTCCGTTTTTATGGTAGAAGCGGGTCTTAACCATCCGTTTTCAATAATATCTTTATCCATACCGTCACCGTCATCTTCGATAATGATGACAGGTCCTTCAAAATCATTATATTTATATTCAGTCAAATCCGCTGTTTTCAAATTAGGTATTTTTTCGAATCTTATTTTACAATATGATGCATTTGCGTCTATAGAGTTTTTTACAAGTTCTAATATTCCTACTTTTTCCGAGCCTATAAGTTGTTCTCCCAATACTTTAATCAGGTGAGCATCCGCACTAAAGTTCACCAAAAGTTGACCGTCCATGCATACATTATCCAAAAACTCAGGAGAAATTTTTCTAACGGCATTGTTATAGTTATATGTTTCGGGATTATACTTTTGTTCTATAATCTCTCCTGCTGCATTTTTATAACTTACAGGATTTGCAAAGGTGTTATACTCGGATATTTCTATGAATGAAAAGTCTTTATTAGTCTTATCTTCAAATGGCGGTTTATGTATTTTACCGTAACCGTAAAATACTCCTCCTCCTTTTTTGTACGGTTCATAATAAATAAATTCTATAGGTAAATCTTGAAATGATGATAGGTAATTTTTCTTGTTATTTGAAGGAAAATGATAGAATTTCCCAATAAAATCATTGTATTCGTCGCCCTCTCTATATTGTGTTAAAACCAAACAGTTCCTTGTTTTCATATAATAAGCTCTAAACCCTTTATTTTATAATTTTATAGAAAAAAATCATCTTCCTTTATTTTACTATATTTTCTTTTATTTTTCTATATTGCGACCGAATATATAGCTCGTTTTTTTAGTTTCACTAGCCCCCCCATTCCAGCCGCTCTCTTATGGTTGCAATCGATGCCATATTGTAGCTGAAATATATGACCTATTACAGCTACAATATGACACATGTTTCAGCACTACACTAGACGGTCTAGTGTAGTACTGCAATAGGACACCTATTACGGCTGCAATATGGCACATGTTTCAGTACTACACGAGGTGCCATAGTGAAATACCTGAAACGAAGTCTTTTTTTAGATAAAATTAGTATAAATTCTACAAAATTTGTAGATTTTTTTTGTAAATTTGTTGACTTTATTCTTTATTTTGTGTATTATATAAACATAAGGAGTTATGAGTATGGGGGCTATGACATTGTATGGTAAGGCTTTAAGGAAGCTTCGTGTAGAACATGAGCTTACGCTTAAAGCACTGTCGGAGAAGTTAGATTGGGAATTATCACCGGCGTACTTATCTGCAATAGAGATAGGTAAGAGGGCAATCCCTCACGACCTTTCCGACAAAGTAAAGGAAAAATTGGGGCTTAGTGATGCGGAGTACAACGAGTTAAAGGAGGCCGAATATAAATCCGCAAGCGAGCTAAAGCTAAATTTTAATGAGATGGAAGAATATCAGGCAGAAACGGCACTCGTTTTTGCACGATTATTAAAAAACTTTGACACTGAAAAGTGTAAAAAACTGCAGAGTATGATGCAGAAACCCTAAATTATCGGAACAGCATACTTATGTCCGGTGAAAGGAGAAATTTTATTGGAAAAGATAAAAAGACTAAAAACGGTATGCATCAGTGAGGCTGACTTATTGATAATCGCCGTGATTGTACACTGCATTTTGAAAACGGACACAATGTATGTAAATGTCCTGGCTCTTATAGAGCTGAAACTGCAAAAGTTTGATGAACATTTTCAATTTATTGTGCTTGAAAAGGACGAGTTTATCAGCGAAGTAAAAGACAAGAATATTCAGGCTTTTACCGAAATTATTCCGCAGAGTAATGAAGCGGTTCATTCCATTGTTGTGCCTTCCGATGTGTATGATGGTGCCTGTAAGGGTAACTTTCAGGATAGGATGACTTTGGCACATGAACTTGCTCACTACATATTGCACGGTATTTTGAAAATACCCGTCAGTGAATTGCAGGATGGGGAGATCTGCTCAAAGTATGAAGACCCTGAAGCAATTGCAGATATGCTGGCTAGGTTTTTATTGTCGGTCTGCGGTCTTGTTCAAAATATGAGTACTGCAGAATTATCGGCCGAATGCGGCTTAAGTGAGCAGGATGCCGTATCGGTACAAAAAGAATATAAGGAGGGTGTAGCGAAAATACTGTTTAGTATCAAGACAGTGCTGTTCAAGCACAAAATAAGCTCAAAGTCGGCAGCATAGCATTCGGCTTTGAGCTTATTTTTTAAGGATGTTACCATCTCTTTTAAGCATAAGACAATGGTAGCACTCCTTAAAAATAAAGTCAAGAGCTGTATTAAGAAATTTTATAGCTCATCGTTTTCTATATTTAATTTTTAAGGAGGAAATTCTATGATGAATTTTCAAATCCCTGAACACCGGGTAAGTATGGTGTTGTACAAGAACCGTTTTGATAAAACGGGAGAATCATTTTATGGGCGGGTACACCGCAGTAATAAGACGCTCAGTCTTGAAAATCTTATAAGCTTGATTGATGAGCGGGATACGGGCATATCGGCACATTTGGTACAGCATAGTGCACAGCTGCTGCATGAAGAAATTATGAGGCAGCTTAGACAAGGTAAGGCTGTAAATGTGCTGGGCATAGGTACTTTCTATCTTGCCGCTGACGGTATAGTGAAGGGCAAAAACCCGACACCTGCCGATGCTCCGCCTCTGTGCCTGCGTTTTACTCCTTCTGCGGAAGTAAACAAAAGCTTAAAAAAGCTTTCGGTTTCGCTTGTAGTACAGTCGCAGCACGATCCTCAAATCGATGCGGTAAGAGATTTATTTAGTCAAAAAGACAATGAGATTATTACTTGCGGAAAATCGCTTAGAGTTTCGGGAAACCGAATCCGCATTCTAGGTACATTGGAAGACTGCGGTGTATACTGTGTACCTCAAGACGGTTCGGAGCCTATAAAGGTAAAAGAGGAACACATCTTTACCAACACTCCTTCGTTGGTGGAATTCTTTGTTCCCGCCGAACTTGAAAAAGATACACAATACGCTATCCGTATTTGTACTCAGTTTTCTTCCGGCAAGATAACCGTAAAAGAGCTCCGTACTACGGAAACGGATTTTTATCTAAAAGCGGTATAGGTTGGCTAAGGCGGAAAAGCTGTTTGCCGTTCCGCCTTAATCTTTTACAGACGAAAATTTTCCGGCTAATCTGCAAAAGGAATTAGCCGGATTTTTTGTTTTTAAAACAATGCTCTTGCTTTTTGTTATTATATACCCTATAATTACACATACAGAGGAGGTTTTTGTATGAAAATGAAGGAAAAGAGCGGTAAGCTCTTAGGTTTAGGTGCAGCAGCGTTGCTGCTTGCTGCGTTGGTACTTTTTATTAACCAACCTAAAAGTAGTATTAGTTTACTTGTAAGTGTTAAGTCAGAAAAAGCAATGCTATCACTAAAATCAGACATGTCTTATACCTCCCATAGATAAAAAATTCTAAGATAAATTAATAGTAAGTTTCAGTTTCTAAATTCAGTTTCTGTAATTCATCTTGAGTTGCTTTTCTTAAAATACCTGTTACTTCATCTATGACGGCTCTGCCCCAAAATTCTCCATCTTGACTAAAGATAATGTAATAAGGAGTATTTAAATGATACTTAATTCTACCTCCCAGAGGTTTACCATTTTCATAAAACCATGGCTCTATAAGGGCATAAGTCTTATTGGCATTGATATTCCATATTGAAAAGCTGCGTGAATAATAAATTTCTGCCAATTTAATTATTCCATTTTCATAAAAATTTATTGATGTGCATTCAGGTATTACTCTCTCTGATTGACCAAATCCATCTTCATTTACTTCTGTATACATGAAATACTGTTCCGGTAATTCTATTTTATCATCTGCCATAAATATTGATTCAAATTTTCCGGATTCATATAAAGTTATATTACCTGAAGGAATGAGTCCTAAAGGAGTATCGAATATCTGTGTTTGTATAGATGCCTTTTTTAAATTTCCATTTTCATATACTTCAAAAAGGCCTCCTTCTTTTGTCGTTTTGATTTTACCTATATTTGTTTTATCCAATTATTGGATTTTAGAAATAAATTCTTAATTTTTCCATTTTCATAAAATTCTATTTTATCATATACTGTAAAATTCGACAAAAATTCAAGTCCGAAGTGCTTACCGGCGGATACATTCTTTGATAATATTTCACAACTTGATAATAAACCTTTCTTATCAAAAAAAAGCCTTGTAGCTTCTATTTTTCCTATAGGAGTATTGATTTCTTTTGTTTTAATTTTCACTGATGATATACTACCATCTTCATAAAAATTAATTCTTCCATCAGTTTTAATATCTCCAATACTAGTTTTTATTATTTGATTATCTTTTAACCAGCCTGTTTTTACTATTTCATTTTCATAGAATTCTACTTTATTTTTAATGTGTTCATCGCTTTCAAATGTCAATACGCCATTTTTAGTTTTCAACTGTATGTTGTTTACAAGTTCAATTTGTTTCATCATACCATTTTCATAAAACTCTATCATTTTATCGGATTTAAATATAAATTTACCAGACTTTGTTTTTAATTCTGTATCTTCTGAGAGCTCTATACGGCGAATTGAACCATTATCATATTTATCTGCATACTTGATGATAGCATCAGTCCCATCGGGGAGTATAATTCCCCATAATAAATTTAAACTGATTGAAAATACAAAGATAATTCCTATAATTTTTTTCATTTTTAACCTTCCTTTTTAGAAATGTTTTTTCATTGCAATTATTTTTATTTTTTTTGAAATAATGCTTTGATTTCTTCTTTTATCCACCAACTTTTAGGCAGGTAAATATAACTACCGCTCCATCTGCATTTCCAGCTTGTCCGCAATATCAGGTTGAAGCGGCTGCTAGGTTTCTATTTATTTTACTTCAAAATGTAAGTAATCAGATATATTGATACCTAATTTCTCAAATTCTATTTTATACGCATCAACATGAATTTTTAAATCAACCTTTAAATGTTCTAATGTTTGTTTATCAGCAGTCTGAGAAATACAATTCAAAAGTAAGGTTATTTTAACAGCATGTTTTAAAGGTTCAGAGTTATCATACAATTCCTGTAATTCGGTTGCTTTACCAAAGCCTTTAATAACTTCTCCAATTCCGTTCAACAAATTTCCCATAAATTTCAGTTTCTCCTATATTTTAAAGATTTAAACAATAATATTTAAAACGTATTATACCTTCCTGTATAGCCAAGTTCCTTTAAACGCTTTCTTGTTGCAATAGGTAATTTTTTACATCCTTCAAAACTACTGTTAAACTCGGAAACAACCAATTTTTTTATTTCTTCAGGTATTTCTAAGTTACATAGTTCCACACAATCCTTAAAACATCCAACACCAAAATCTTTTATATTTTTAGGAATATTAGCAGATTGTAAATTCTTACATCTTAAAAATGCACCTTTTTCAATAACTTTAATAGTATCGGCAAGATGAATTTCAAGTAAATTTTCACATTCTCCGAAAGCTGCCGTAGAAATTTTTTCAAGCGGTTCCGGAAGTGTAACCTTTGTAAGACTATTGCATCTTACAAAACTCTGTTCTCCAATCGTTTTTACACCAGGCATAATTTTTAAAACAGATAGACTATCACAGCCAAAAAATGCTTTATTGCCTATAGTTGTAACAGTGGATGGTATAAAAACAGAAGTAAGATTATCACATTCATAAAAACACCCTGTCCCCATAGTTTCAACACTAAAAGGAATTATTACTGAGATTATATCATTATTTTCTCTGAAAGCTAATGTATCTATTCGTTTAACAGGATACCCTTCAATCTCTGAAGGTATAATAACCAATCCGCCGGAACCATTGTAGCCTGTTATAACGATGCCGCTTTCATCTTTATTCAATTTATAGGAAAAATCTCCAACAGAAGATGGATTTTCAGTAGTCAACTTGTTAAGACTACTCTGATCAATGTCAGAAAAAATTTTCTCTATAGCAGCAATATCATTTTTCTCTAATGCATCAGATAATGCAACTTTATTATTTTTAGAACAAGCAACTGTACTAAATAATAAACCCAACATTCCAATCATTGAAACTAATCGTTTTTGCTTCATTTCGACCTTCCTTTTTGCAATATCTTTTTAATTGCAGTTTTTCTTATTTCCCCGCTCAATCCATAATCGAAAAGGTTCCGTACAGACGGCTTTTGCAAATAAAAGTTGTCTGTCATTCCGTACAGATTGACCGTAAAAACCAAAACTAACCCGCCTCGCTGAATTGTAAAACAAAAATATTGATTTACTTTCGAGGCGGTAAATATATAAAAAAACGCACAAGACAAAATAAAATAATTGACTTGTGCGTACAGTATTAAAGAGAAAAAAATATAAAAGATTTTGACTTAGTTTGTTGATTGTGTCATTTTGACACGTGGGGGGGGGTAAAAATGGCACAGTGTTTTGCTTAGAAGATCACTGCGTTTTTTTACCTTATCTAAAGCATTTAATGAGAAAATTTTAAAAAAGCATAAACTCAAAAAATTCTGCATGAGCTTACCTTAGCATAAAATATCTATTTTGTCAAGCATTGTGAACAAAGATTAAATTAATTTTTATTTATAAATCCCTTTGCATTATAATCTCATCTTCTTCTTTGCCGATTTCATAAAAACCGAAATTTTCATAGAGGCGTTTTGCTGCTATATCGCCTTCAACATAACAAAGCTGAATACATGGATATTTTTTTTCGGATTCTATCATCGAAAGCCATTTTTGTAAAGCTGCTTTTCCTAAACCCTTTCCTTGGCTTTTTTTATCTATCATAAATTGATCCATAATGCAGATAGTTTTTTTGCCGTCAATCCAATCTCTCTGCATTATAAGCCCTACAGGTTCATCCGAATAATAGACGGCGAAAACTTTTGCATTTTCTTTTCTGTAAGCAAAGGCTCTTGCAAGGATGGTAACATTCGAGGCTACAAAATTTTTTTGTTCTTTTTTTATGGAAAGAGAATTGATTATTCTCCAATTATCGGGAGTAACCTCTTTAAATTCGAGGCTATCGGGTGTAGGGTGATTAGTTTTGTTTATATATGTCTTCATATTCTTTTGCTCTTTTTTTGTAATATTCTATCATAGCTTTTACTTTTCCTTTGATAGTTTTAAATTCCCCTCATAGTCCAGATCGCCGTCCATACCGAAAGCTTTGAAAATTGAATTCTTATCTTTTTTGTTGGCGGGATTATTTAGGCCGCCGCCGGTTGCAGGATAAAGGGGGGCGTTTGATTTTGCTTTTATACATTCTTCCAATTTTTCTATGTTTAAAGAAAAGCCTATTGATTCTGCCCGGTAATTTTTATGATACCATTCTTCGTCTTTGTATAGAGCGTATTCTTTTAAAGACATTTCTTTATATATCAAGCCGTATTGGAGATAGGCAATATCCTTGTCTTGATGATTTATACTCTTGCTTGTCGATATTGGAGCGTCATTTAAGTCTTGGTAAGTAACTTTTTTGTTTCCGATAATTTTGTATTCGCCGTAATAGATATTGTTATCCATGATGGGCTGTGCGGGGAGGGAAGGGCATTGTTCCAATTCGTCAAGATTGATGTTTATGCCGGCGCTGATTTTATGGTAGACCTTTACAATTAAAGCGGTTCCCATGAGGTTGTTAAGACCGTAGTTTTTATTCTTTTTAAATTCCGGATTTTTTCTTAACTTAACAATATCGATTAAAATTTTTCCGAAACCGTATTGCCGTCTTCCTATTTTAAAAGCAAAGATATCTCCTTCTTTATATTTTTGGTGAGCTCTTTTTTCGTTTTTAAAATTTTCCAAATCGGTTAAATCTTCTTTTGATGTTTCCTTTATCCATTTTTCAATCCAAGAATTGAGAGCCGAAGCCTTGCTTTCTTTTAAGTTTTCCGAATAGTAGGTTTTTTGTGTGGTGTAGTTTCCGATAAGCACATGTCCGCTTCCGAATGAAAAATACACTCCGATTCCTTGAAATGATTGAGTTGCCGTAAAGTTGAATTTTTTCGGCTTTCCTCTTGCCGTCTTGGGAAGAACAATAGTTCTGTTTTCTCCCGTTTCAACATCAAGCTCATTTTCTTTATAATAAAAAGCTTCTCCCTCATAGTCCGATGCGGAAATTTCTTTTTTGATAGTATCTCCGTCAAAATAATAGAGGCTGCCCTTTATATCCATTACTTCCCAGTGAGCCTCAATCGGATTTAGACCCAGATACTTTCTTTGTTCGTTGGTTAAGATAAATTTTTTAGACATGCTTAATTCCTTTTAATAATTGTACCTTTTTTTATAATATTAGGCAAGGGCGAGGTTAATCTAATTTTCAGTATTTTTGAATAAGATATATTGTTTTTATGCTTTTTTTATATAAATAAATTCCGACAATGGCGAAACTTAAACATATCGGAATTATTATATAAATAAAATTTATAATAAAAAATAATAAAGCTGATAGTATAATAGTGATTATAGCAATTAGATGTGTGATAATAGATGCCGGACTATGCTTTATAACGCTTATCTCATCATTCCAATTTAGATTTAAATATTTGATGTTAAAAAAAATTCCTACAGTCGAAATAAAAAAGGAATAAAAAACAGGTACAAAGACTGTTAATAAAATTTGTAAAAAACCGGTACCTATATTCGGAAAAATGGCAATCATTGCAAAAAGATATCCTATTAAATGAATACTCATATTGACTGCTATTTTACTATTTAAAATTTGGGATATACCGATTGGGGCTGTTTGCAGTATCCATACATTTTTTCCTTCCAAAGATATTGATGAAGATGTGGTACAGCTCATAAGAAAAAATGCCCCTATTACCGATGAACCGTACTGTGTAAGAATATGTTCAAGGTCTCTAATACCGAGAAATATTTCAATCTTGTTAAATCCCAATATCATGCATCCGACACATAAGACACATAAAGATATAATACCTAATCCGCAATTTAATACACGAATAGGCGAAGTAATAAAACGGTTCAACTCTTTTAAATATAAACTAAAAAATGGTGTTCTTAAAATAGATTTTGTTCTTTTATTTTTAAAGCTTTGAGTGTTTAGTTTTTGATGAATTTTATTATAGTTTTTACCTATAAAAAATATATATACAATGGTTATAATAATTGTAATACTTATAAATTGTAAAATCTTTAGGTAAATATTTTGATCTATATAAAATAATTTGGATAACGGAAATATTTTATATAATTGTGTTTGAAGTAAATTGCCTAATGAAACGGAATCTAAATCGCGATTAAATGATACGGTTATAAAATATCCTGTCATCAATAAATAAAAAAATAAAATCGATATTTGATTTTTTCTTTTAAAAAATACACTGCAATATTCTATAATAATACTTAATATGGAAGCTACACACATAGGTATCATCGGGAGGGCGAAGCCTGACAGTAAAAATATTATTCCCGCAGAGACACTGATAATTTTTTTTAAAATTAAAAGAATGACTGCCGGAAATATACAGCTGCAACTGATAATAAGATTTAAAAAATATAGTATTAAAAATTTGCTTAGAATAATATCTTTTTGTGTGATCGGTAAAACCGATAACATATTAAAATCTTTATTATAAAAAAACATTGAGTTGCTTTTTAGCACTGTCATCATAAAAATAAAAAAACTTGATATTGCTGCCGAATAAGATAGGGTAAAAGAATGCAGCCCTAATTTTATTATTGAATTTATCGAAATAATATTATATAGGCATAACAAAAAAAATATTACGATAAATCCTAATAAATGATAGTTGGTTTTTTCCGAATGTGTAAAAATTGAGTACCGAAATACGGAATTTTTAAAAAGTATTATTACATTTTTCATTTTTAATAATATCCATAAAATATTCTTCCAATGAATCGGTCTTGCTCAAAACAGTGTTTATGTTTCCTTGCACAATTAATCTGCCCTTATTTATTATTCCTATCTTGTTACATAGTTTTTCTGCAACTTCTAAAACATGTGTAGAGAAGAATATTGCATTTCCGCTTTCTACTAATATTTTCATTTCTTTTTTTAAAAGATAACAAGCTTCTGGATCCAAACCTACAAAGGGTTCATCCATTATTAATAATTTTGGTGAATGGATAAGGGCTGCAATAATTACAATCTTTTGTTTCATTCCGTGAGAATATGAAGATATTGTATTATCTAAAAATGAGCTCATTTCAAATATTTCACTGAATGATTTTGTTTTTTGTATCCGCTCATTTATAGATACTCTATACAAATCTGCTATAAAATTGATATATTGCCGCCCTGTAAGATATTCATATATATCCGGGTTATCGGGTATATATGCGATATTTTTTTTAAATTCTACAGGATTATCTTTTATGGAAATTCCATTAACATATATTTCTCCTGTAAAATCATGAATTCCTACAATGGATTTAATTGTTGATGTTTTCCCGGAGCCGTTTGTTCCTATAAACCCGTAAATATCGCCTTGAGAGACTTTTAAGTTTATATTATTTACTGCAATGTTGTTTTTATGATAAATTTTTGTTAAATTCTTAATTTCTAACATAGTTATTCTTTTTACAACCTCAGTAAGTTCTCTAAACTGAGGTTGTAGTGTGTTTAATTTAATTATAAAATTGCCAAGAAAATAACTAGAAAGCTGATTATAATAGCAGATACCGGTATGATATAGTACTTCCATACATTTCCCTTTTGATTTTGAAATTTTATAAACCCGATAAGATTGATAAGAAGATATGCAAACGGTGCTCCGAATGTCAGATATACCTTTTCGATGGTGCCGTTTACATTTCCTGCTGAATCCCAGTGTACGGGAACCGTTTCCGGGAGTTTGCTTCCAAAGGCTATAAAAATAACCGTTGTAGCTAAACATAATAAGCTTCCGATAATCAAATGCTTTTTGTCGGATAAATTACTCATACAATCTCCTTTCTTTGTTTAAAAGTAATAGTGAATATATTAATGGAATAACATACAATAGGGAAAAGTAAATTATTAGATATTCCCATTTTGCAGATACTCCAAAACTCAACAAAAGAATTCCTGTGATTATCCATAAAAACCCGGCAAGGCGATGAGTTTTATACCATACCACAGGTTTATCCAATAACCAAAAAAATTTTAAACCGACAAATCTGCTTGGTTTTGTTTTAGGCAAATAGTTTCCGATTATAATGATAATCATTGAGGCTAAGATATGAATATATTTTTCAATGCCGGAACTGTTTGAATCTTTAAATATATATTTGCTGCTTTGAGCGATTGCAAATAATAGAGGAGTGCTTAAAACAATTGGAAGATAGAGTTTTTTAGGCAGTTTACTATTATTCGATAATGTATTTACTGCAATTTCCATTACAATGCTGAAAATAATTATTAATATAGGCAGTATATATAAATCATAATTTTTTATATTTTCATTTCCAATATTTATTATATAATAAATACTTGGAGAAAAACTTAGTAATGTAATAATCATGTATAATATTTTTTTACGCATTTTTCTTATCTCCTTTAAATTGTGACAGCCACATAATTGCTTCTTCAAAAATCGATATATTGATGTCGTAGTAAATAAAATTTTTATATTTTCTTTCACTTATTAAATCGGCTTTTTTTAACAAGGATAGATGATATGAGATGGTGGAATTTGATAATTCATATTTATCGGCAATTTCACCTGCCGTAAGCGATTTTTCTTTTAAAGAAATCAAAATGTCTCTTCTTACAGGGTCTGCCAATGCTTTGAATGTACTTTCAAAACTCATCCTTGTTATACCTCTTAATCTATTTCGATTTTTATCTAAATAGATTATAATATGTGTAGGATGAAAAGTCAATAGCTATTTTGATTTTTTTCAAAATAGTTTTTGGTGTAATGGGCGGTTTAGTATGTATAGGCAATGAGAGCGGAGTTCAGTGTTACCTCCGCCGGCCATGCGGCAATTATGCAAACGGCTGAATACATACGGAATAATTTACACAAAAAACTCCCGCTCGAACAGCTTGCAAAAATGCCGTACATGAGTCCTTCGAAATTTAAATATGTGTTCAAAGCCGTTACCGGTTTTTCCCTCACCCTTCCGAAAAACTCGACGATGAAAAATGTCAAAGGATGGACATTTTTCATCAAACCTTAAACTTCTGTACTTCCAATGCGAGGTTTTCAATACTTGCCTTGTTTTTTTGCGTTATTTCGTTTACATCCTGCACCGCATTGCTGATTTGCACTGCACCGCTTGCTATCTCATTCATACTGTCAGCAATCACACGGGTAAGATTATCGAGCTTGTGCATTTCGGCAGCTGCATTTTCGCCGCCTTTAAGCATTTCGGCGGATCCGTCATTTACCTGATGGGTTACGGTGTTAATATCACGGATGGCAGTCAGTATTTCCCGGCTGCCTTCTGTTTGCTCTTTCATTGATGCGGTAATAAGGTCTTCCTGTTCGGAAATGGTATGAGCAAGATCGTATACTTCGTCAAAGGTTTTTTCTGCCCCGTTTCCTGCACTAATTAAGTGATTGATAATTTCGATTGATTCTTTTAAGACGGCGGCAATCTGCTTACCTTGTGCATTGGATTCTTCGGCAAGTTTGCGTATTTCATCGGCAACAACAGCAAATCCTTTCCCGGATTCTCCTGCATGGGCGGCTTCAATGGCGGCGTTCATGGCAAGTAAGTTCGTTTGGCTTGCAATATTTTGTATAACTAAACTTGCTTCTAAAAGTGAATCTGATTTTTCTGCAATTTCATTTACTACACCGTTTGCTGTCCGAGCGCCCTCTTTTCCCTTAACGGTTTTTTCGTACAGGAGTTTAATCAGTGTATTGTTCTTTTCGAGTGTCTGACTTGCAGAATGTACGTTTGCCGTCATCTGTTCTATAAACGATGACGAGCGTTCAATGCCGGAGGCTTGACTTGCAATACTGCCATTCAGCTGCTTTATGGTGCGGATAATTTCTTCCATTGTTGCTGCCGTTTCTGTTACACTTGCCGCTTGGGTCATTGTCTGCTGTTTTACATTTTCAATGTTGGTACTGATTTCGTGGACTGCACTGGCAGTTTCGGTCATATTACTTGCAAGCTCTTGACTTATAGTCTGCATCCCTGTGATATTGTACCCTACACTTTCAATTGTACTTCGTATTTTTTCCATTGTACGATTAAAATATGTTGATAGGTCACTTATTTCACCGTATCCTTTTACAGGTAAACGGGAGGTTAAGTCTCCTTCTCCTTCTGAAATATCTTTTAATATTGATGATGTAAGTTTTATAGGTTTTATATTGATAGATAAAATAATAAAAATACTAACGCTAAATACGGCAAAAAAAACTAACGAAATAGCAATCAGTTTTATAATAAGCCGATGTATTTCTTTTAATAATATTGATATAGGCTGCACAGAAACAATAAACCATTTTGTATTAGGTATTCTGTTAGTACAAAAAGATATTTTTTCTGCGCCTAAAACAATCTCTCCCATATTTGTTTCATTATTTACTATTAATTTTCCGAATTCAGCATACGATTTATTTTCTATTTCAAAAATATTATCAGAAAAACCGTATTTATCATGTACCAAAAAATTCCCTTCTTCCACTATAAAAAAAGAAGTTATTTCGGTATTTTTATTATCATTTAGCACCTTACTTACTTCCGTTATATCTAAATTAGTAGCAAGGGCACCGAAAATATCTTCACTTATTTTTAGCGGAACACTAAGACTTACCATCGGTTTAGCTGTATTTGCATCTATGTATATATCCGTAATATATAATCCATTATTATTTCTAGCTCCTTTATACCAATCTCTCGTTCTTGGGTCATACTCGGCGGTAGCTATCCATGCAGAATCAAGGTGTTTTCTTGTATTAAATCCTGCATATAAAGTGTTTAATTCATCGTACATCTTATCATAGTACTTTAAAGTTTCAACAAACTGTACATCATTAAGATTATTAAATTCAAACCCTGAAGAAATTGCATTAAGAAATATTTTTCTTTTTTCCAACATTGTGAGTATCAATGCTGAATATTTCTCATTATGCAATAAAAATTTTGTTTTTGCTTGGTGTCGCAAATTATTACTGAATGTGCGATAAACAAAAAAAACAATTACCGAAACTCCGACAAGAAGGACAAAGCTCATTATAAGCCATAGTTTAAATATAAGACTTGTCTTTTCAAAATCGAGTAGTATATTTATTTTCCTTTTTCATGTCAAGTACTCTCCTTGTTTTTTTTTCGTATTTTTTTATAGATTCTTCTTTTAAAATAAGCAATCGAGTAATTTATCAAAATTAGGAGATTGCTTGTTTGCCGCACTTTTGTAACGATAGTGAGAAACGGCATACAATCTTTCGAGTTTGCTTCACAAACTCACTGTGTTTTTAATCAATGCTATTTGCGTTGATTAAACCTCTATTTTCTGCTATTAGTATAAACCCTTTAGAACGATAAGTCTAGTGTTGAATAGTATTTATTATAAAAAAAGTGAAAAATTTTTAATGGGGAGACGAAATGAGGGATTAATTTACAAAGTATCAATGATATTAGTGTTACCCGAACATAATCTTAGGCAGTGTGAGTAAAACCGGCTTACCGTTAAAGGTGTAAGATATTTGTTCGGATGTGTTTTCCAATATAAGCGCTTCCGGTTTGAGTTTGGGGCGAGGGCAAAGTAGGCGGCAACTTCAGATAGGCCTTTTTGAATGGGAAACTTTTCGGTCAGCTCTGCAAGGGAGAATTGAGTTCTTCCGTGTAAAAATTCGTTGCGGTAGTTTAAGATATTTTTTTTAAGAAGATTTTCATCAACATAAAACTGATTGAATATTCCGCTTTGCCTCAAAAGCTCTGCCGATTCCTGTTCGGTAAAACTTGTGATAGGTTCAAAACTTTGCTCTTGTTCGGGAAATTTTAAAGTGCGTGCCTGAGGAAAATATAAAAAGGGTCTTGTCTCAATCGAAAGAGGTTCCCGTAATTCAAAATCGCTGCCGGCCAATTCAAAGGCTCTTGTCTTTATAAAGGATATTAATTCTGTGAGAAGTTTGTGTTCTTGTCTTCCTTGAGAAAGAAGAACCCGATTTAACCGGTGCGTAAGGGAGCGGTTTGTATCTATTATTTTTCCGCCTGCTTCGTGAAGATATTGCTTTAAGTGAAAAAGAAAACCGTCTTCCCATTCTATGCCTTGATTTCTCACCTGTTCGATTATGTTTTCTGTCAAGCTGTTGATTTCATTTTTACCTGCATCGGCTGCGAGGAAGTCCCAAAAAGAATCAAAGCTTTGTCCCTGAGGTGTTTCTTTCATTTCCAAATATGCATCTAAGGCATAGCCGAGAACAGCTCCCTTTGTTTCACTTACAGATTGTTTTTTGTAAACATCCGAAAGAATTGATTTAAAATTTTCTTCGACTTGGCGGAAGTCCGATAAAAGTTCTCTTGAAGCTCTTGAAATTTCATGGAGGCGTTCAACCATTTGAACAGGTGTGTATATTTCGGCCTTACCGGTTTTTTTAATTCGGTTTATGCGGTCTTGTAATTCTTTTTTCTTTTTTTCCAAGTCGGCAATTTGAGAGGCCGGGTCATGGGTTGTGTTTTCAGAAAGCTCACGCAATTTAGATAAAATATCTTTAAAGCGTGATTCCGTTCCGATAAAAGTTCTTGAATCCATATTATCAAGCCATGTAAAAAGACGCTCGACTCCTGCACTCAATTCTATAATCAATTCTTGATTTTCGTTATAATATTTTCTGATAAATCCTATTTTGTCGGAGCACCATTTATTGGCTAAAAAATGAGAGCGGCTTTCGATGGTTTGTATTGCAAGCCGAATTTCTCCGATATCGGATTCTTCCGAATCAAAGTCATAATGAGTATTTGAGAATTCTTGATCTCGTAAAAAATCTGCGAGCAGGGTTTCAAAGCGGTCAGCTGAAATTGTTTGAATATGCTTTTCTCTAAAAATCTTATATAAGAAGGAAATAGTAAGAGCCGCATTTTTTGTTCTTAAAAGTCTTATGCCCGAATCTTCTGAAAGTATGGCCGATATATAAGCACTGTCCGAACTTTTCATTTTTCCTCCTCATTTATATTGTTAAATATTTCTTCCATACGGCTTTTGATAAAGGCATGAGATATTTTTTCTTGTTCAAGCCTTCCGGTTCTTTCTCGCAAAAACTTAAAAAGTATTAATTCTTCTTCATTAAGATTAAGGTCTTCAATTTTTGAGTGAGAATTTTCTCCCCTTACTGCAAAGATCGAAAAAGTTTCATAAGTTTTTTTATCCATGCAAAATGATTTTACATTTGGAAAAATGCTGCGTACATTTGAAAGTATTTCAAAGCCGTGTTCATCCATATCTCCGAAATAGTATAATTTTTTTTCGTTTAATGCTTTGTTTTCTTTTAAGTTTACGGCAGCGAAACCTGAACCGAAAATGCAAAGAGCTTTGCTAAAAGGCGGAAGTGTAAGATAGACCATTAAATTTTCAACAATAAAAATATATTCTACGGAATTAAAATTTATTTTTGCAAAGGCACCTAAAGGAATTTGAGCGTCATAGCTTGTAATTTCTTCGTTTAGAATTTTTAAATTTATATTTTTATCCAAACTGCGGAATCTTATAAAGGGCTCGAGTGTGCGTACTCCCCATCTTTTATATATATCTGCATTTGAGTTGATCTTATCCTTATTTTTATTTAGGGCTGTATAAACCGAAAAAATCAATGAAGTGTTTTGTTCTATAAATTTTGTGTGTACCGATAGAGGAATTTCTCTTAGATACAAATTACAATTAGGATTATTTAAAAACCAGATTGCACAACGAAAAATATTTTGCCAATAATCGGCTTCAACTTCGGTAATAAGATTACGCAGATGTTTATTTGCCCAATCGTTTTGAATATCCCCGGCATTTAAATTTGAAAATTGCTTTTTAACAATGGAAAGATGCTTTTTAAAATTTTCAGTTTCTTTTTCTTTTCCTATAAACCTTATAAAATCGATTTCAGTTTCAAAATATATTTTTTCTATTATTGTCTGCATTCCTTGTTTATGAGTTTTAAGGGTTTTTGTTTCTACGGTATAGCCTGTTCCCTTAGCATTCTTTGAGCCCTTGTAAAGCTTTTCCGCTTCAAGTTTTCTCTCATCGAAGGCATCTTTTACGGAACCCTTTGCAGACGGAATGAGCAGAGGAAAGAAATTTTTTTCATCTATAATCGAGTGTAAAAACGGTAAAAATTTATTTTCGGCTTTTTTCTTTATTTCATCAATACTTATCATCTTATTCCCTTAAAGTAACTGTCTTAACTTAAATCTCTCTTTTCTTGCTTGTACCTTTCGATTGTTATTTCAAGCAGACGGGAAGTATTGTCGTTTTTCTTTTCGGTAATGTGCATTGAAGAGATATAATCTTCGACAATGTTTATCTTATCCATAGGTGTTACCAAAATCATCTGTAAACCGATCTGCTTAAAAAGTTCCATTGCATAACAGGAATTATCAATATCGACCTTGCTGAATACCTCATCTATAATTACCAAACGGAGGGAACGAGGTGAACCGCTTGTTATTCCGAATTGGAAGGCTATGGCCGAAGCCAAAATCGTATAGGTGAGTTTGGATTTTTCGCCTCCCGATAAACTTGCGGAATCTTCATAGTATTGTTTTTGAGTATTATCGTTTTGGTAATATTCTATTGCCGCAAATATAAACCATTGGCGGACATCAAGAACTTTTTTCCGCCTTTGATCGTTCTCTTTTAAATATGAAATCAATATTTTTATTTTTTTAAAATTCTCAAATTCGGAATCCGCTTCTTTATTAAATATTGAGGCAGAGTCGGGGATGGCGGCTAATAAGAGGCCTTGAAATTCTTTTATTTGAATATCATTTGTAAAACGGTGCTCAAGTTTTATATAGGTCGGAGGATTTTTACTGTAAGGAATTGTTTTTAAACTTTTGTTAAGTTCTCCGATACCTTCAATAATTTGTTGTGTTCCTCCGTCTAAACGTGCTTTAAAGTCTGTAATATCTTGTTTTATGCTATCGTTAAATTTTCGTTTGAATTTTTTTAAGCAGGCTGGTAAATCGTCATGGTTTAACCTTTCATAAAAGGCCTTAAAGTCGGGCAGGGCTGCGGATTCAGCCTGCAAATCTCTTACATCCGCACTCCATGAAGGAAACTTTATTTTTATTTCATCCTTGGCATTTGTAAGGGCCGACATCTTTTCGCGCAGTTTTCTTTCCGTATTTTTTAAACTTTGCTCCGATTTTTCCGTTTCTTTTTCGAGTTTGGATGAAAAATTTTCTTTTGCCGTGTCAAGGACATCTAAGTTTTCAAAGCTCTTGTTGATTTTAAAATATTTTTCAAAATTTAAAACTAAGGTTTCTATTTCTTCATTATCTTTATTCGAGTAGTGTTCGTTAAATTGAACCTGCATCCTTTCTTGTTTTAAGTTTATATCTGCAAGCTGCTGTTCCAGTCTTCCCTTTTCCTGTGTAAGCTCGGAAAGTTCTGCCTCCTTTGACTGTCTCTCCTCTTTTAAAAGTTTAAGCCTTTCTTCAAGCTGATTGAGTTCCTTATCATCTTTTAATAGTTTAGCTTTTTCTTCATGGCTTGCATTAAGGGCTGCAGCATATTTTTGAACATCGATCTCATCCCAAATAGTAAGCTTAAATAAATTTTCCAAGATGATAAGCTTGTTCTTTATTTCATCTTGTTCTATTTTATATTTATTTAATTTTTCGGTGTTTTTTTCAATTTCGGTTTTGAGTTTATCCAATCTAAAGGAAAGCCCTCTTCGTTTTTGGATATTGTCCCAGCCTAAGACAAATGATTGAGTCCCGGAACGCTGAGGCCTGTCGTCTTTTTCATGCCTTATCTTTGCCTTAATTAAACCGGTTGAAGTGACAGCCTTAGCCGCATGATTAAATTCTTGCATATCATCGGTGCATATATAATCAAAGTTATCGGTTACATAGCTTTCGATCCAATCGGAAAGTTCATGCTTTCTGTTTATTTCAAGTTTGGAAATAAGGGAATTGCTTTGCAGTCTAAAATTTTTAAGCTGAGGTTTTTTATCCGTCTTTAAATAAACCAGTCTTCCTTTTAAATTATTTTTTGCGGCATAGGTATTTACCTTTGAATAAAGATTTTCCGGCACTAAAAGGCAGAGAGCAAAATGATGGAGAAGCTTTTCTATTGCCCCTTCCCAATGGGATTCGGTTTTTAACACTTGTAAAAGTTCTCCTGCAAAGGTAAGTTCCTGTTGAGAACAATTAATGCCTTCACATATTTCGTCCCTTATTCTGATATTTTGAGAGGGGATATTTGTATTCCTCTTGCTCAAGGATTCAAGTTCTTCGGTAAGTTCCGTAAGTTCATTTTTTGTGTCTTTATTTAAGACATTGAGTTCAAGAATGGAATTAAATAAGGAGTTTTCTTTTTTTGTAAGTTCTTTTTTTAGTTCCGGTAAAAGCTTTAAGTTTTCATTAAACTTTTTTTCCGTTTGGGGAGTTTCCAAAGAAAGAACTTCGGCACATCGCTCATAGTCCCTTATCTTTTCTCTGCGTATTTTTAATTCCCTTTCGTTAATATCTATTTTGTGTTCTGCCGCAGCAATGAGCATTGCAGTGGAATTTTTTTGAATTGCCGATTTTACGGAGTCGAGATCGAAGTCTATCTTTTTTATTTCTTCTTCTATTAAAGTTGTCTTGTTTTCGATTATCAGCCTTTCTTGGTTTAAATCTATCATTCTTTTTTCGATTAAGGCGAGAGCTGTTTTTAAGTACCAAAGTTGTAAGCTGTTTTTAATTTCTTTTAATTCCAAATCCTTCTTTTCGCAAAGTTCAAAGGTTTTGCCTGCTTCCAAAACTTCTTTTAAAAGCCGTATCTGTTCTTGTGCTTTTTCAATCTCGTTATAAATTTGTGAAAGCTCTTCATAATGTTTTACCAATCCTTCAAATTCGGCTTCGGTGTTTTGCCCCTCGAACATGTGCGTCCGTATAAACTCGTTTAAGTTTCCTACTCCTTTTAAACCGACCGTTTGCGAAAAAAGATAGAGTGCCCTGTCTGAACGTAAACCGGCAAGCTGCGAGAACGCTTCCGAATAAGAAGAAAAATTATCCCCGTAAAAAGCCGTATTGAATTTTTCGGCCATGATTTTTTTCCATTTGCTGTGAGGTGTAAGGTCTACGACTTCTTTTTGAATATCTTCGATAGAAAGCCTTTTTCTTGTTATAGAATAAACTCTTTGCAAGGTGCCTGCCTGAGAAAAAAATCTCATCTGCATGAGGGTTACAGGTCCCTGATCGTCTCCCAATACAAAGCAGCCCAATAAAATGGAAAAACACTTATCCTTTGAACGCAAATTTTTTGCCGTACTCGAAATGAATTCTTCATCCCTCTTGCTTCCGTAAGTACCGAGCACGTAGCTTGCCTCATCTCTTTCTTTTTTGCTTTCGGCTCCTGCCGATTGATTATAAAACCTGCGCCTCGGCGGAACAATGAGCGATAAAAAAGCATCGACTAAGGTTGTTTTTCCTGAGCCGTTTAAGCCTGTAAGAAGGGAAGATTTTTTTCTGCATCTCATTGTGTAGATATTCGAATCGAAGATGCCCCAGTTATACACTTGAAAAAAATCCAAATAAAAGCCGTTTTTATTCTCTTCACTCATCAATTCAAATTGCATCATTTTTCTTCCCTATTATAATTTTCAAGCCGCTTTTTAAATTCGGATAAGAATTCGGTTGTGATTTTTGCCCTAAGAATTCTGCGTACTTCAAATTTTCTATCGATTAAATCGTCGCCGATTCTTCCGTTTTGGTCTTGATGCAGTTCTTTTAAAAAGCCTAAGTCTACTGCCTGATTCAAATATTTGGTAAGTTCGTTATAGAGTTTTGTTTGATCGGTTTTTTCTTTAAAGTAAACCGAGAGCATACTGCGGATTTCGCTTTCAGGTAAAACCAAAATAGAAGAATCGTTTTGAGAAATATCGAATTGTTCTAGGGCTTCCCGCAATAAAACACAGAGGATGGACATTTCAAAGCTAAGAGGATAGCGGCGTATCAGCCTCACCGATTCTGGCGCACCTTCTTCATCTTCTTTTTGCTCTAAAAAGGCATAGCCTTCTGCAGGTTCAATAAAAACGCTTATTCCTATTTGATCGAAAAAAGATGTAATTTCCCCTTGGTATTGAATCAAGAGTCTCCAAGAATCGGAGTCTCCTTCATTTTCATACAAGGGGCCTTGTAGAAGCTTTATACAGGGTGCCGCCCAAACCGCCGTCATTCCTACCTCCAAAAAACTTTTTGTAGGAAATATTAATTTCCGAAAAAAGTTTTTATATTATAGAAGATTTTTAAGAGATAGTTAAGTAGGCTGTTGGGCAGCAATTAACTTAAGTTTTATAAAGCCAGCTTTTCAAGATATGAAAATATTTTTGAAACGGCCTGTTTATTTTCCTCAGTCATATTCATGGCTCTTTCTATTTCGCTTGCAATAAGATCCGATTTTTGGTTTATTTCATTCATATTATTGCTTATACTCTTAGAAATATCTACAAGTCTTGTCATTTCTTTTCCTGCTTCAGTGTTTCCTATAAGCATTTCTTCCGAACCGTTTTTGACTTCAGAGGTTATCTGCATAATGTTTTTTATTGCTTGAAGTATCTGTGTGCTGCCCACATCTTGTTCATTCATGGCATTCATTATTTCACTGTTTCTATTATTGACAAGATTTAGGATACGCATGACTTCAGTAAACTGTGTTTCACCCATTAAAGAGGCTTTGGTTACTTCTTCGATTTGATTTTTTAATTCCATTAAAACGGTAGTTATGGCTTTGCCCTGAGTGCCCGACTCTTCGGCAAGTTTTCTTATTTCATCTGCAACGACGGCAAACCCTTTTCCTGCTTCTCCCGCATGGGCAGCTTCAATGGCGGCATTCATAGCCAACAGGTTCGTTTGACTTGCTATATTTTGGATAACGGAGGTCGTTTCTAAAAGGCCCTCCGATTTTTCACTCAAGGACTTCACAAATTCGTTTGTTTCGAAAATGGATTTTCTTCCTTTTTCGGCTGCAATATTTAACTCTTCCATCGAACCTAAATTGTTTTTTAAAACGGAAGTAATGGATTTTATGTTTGCCGTCATTTCTTCTATTGCTGAAACCGATTCTGTTACTGCTGAAGATTGATTTGTAATATTTTGGTCAAGGCACTCAATATTTTTTGCTATTTGTTCAAGTGTAGATTGAGTTTGCAAAACTCCCAATGATTGATTTTGGATACTGTTATTGATTGAAGCAATATTTCCGGTTATTTGATCTACAACATTGCCGGTTGTAGTCATATTTGATAATAGTTTATTTGCTATGTTGTGAGAAGTCTCTCCCGAATTTTTTACATCATTAAAAAATTCTTTATTAAATGCTAAAAGAGTGTTAAAATCTTTTATCAAAAGAGCCGCTTCATCACGTGAATCGGCTGTGAGGAACTCTTGATTATAATTACCTAAGGATAGATTATTGATTGCCGATTGAAGACTTGCTATTTTCTTTTTGGTAGACTGAGTTATAAGGACTATATTTATTATTGAAAGAGTAATTCCATAGCTAAAAAGCGGAAGTACCTTTGTCAAAAGCTGCATATAAATATCGTCTGTTTTTGTTCTAACCAACGGAGCTATCGTAAAAAAAGCGATTGAGAGAATACTTAGGATACTTACAATGGCTGTTCTTCGCGTCATAGAAAGATCCAAGTGCTTTTCTTCTAAGGGCAAAAAAGTTGCCCATCTTTCCAATGATCTTACCATAAAACTGCTGAAGAATGTGCTCATCAAGAACATATTTCCCATGGTTATACTCATGTACGAAATGAATGTTCTTGTTTCGGTGATTAGGCCCGATTCCAATGAAGTAAAAAACGGACCGAAGAGGGCAATCATCAATGGAATAATAAATGCAATCATTACATACAAGGAGATACTTTTTTGTGCTTTTACGGGATTTTCTTTCCAGTTTACTATTGAGGGTATAATAAATTTCCATTTTAGTATCGGGTTAAAAGTTGAAGTTATCATGATAACTGCAAAAGCTTTTGTACTCAGAATATTCATGATGTTTCCTGAGCTGCCAACAATACGGTTGGTTAAAATAGTGGATAAAATCCACGCAAGGTTAGTTAATAAATCAAATATCAAAATTGCTTTTGATGGTTCATAAATGCCGCCATTTTTATCTTTCATTGTATGCTCCTTCACTATTTTGCAGTTTATCAATAGCTTTTGCTGTTGGTACCTTTATTAAAAATTGATTTATTTTGTCAATTTTTTACTACAGAATAGAATACAAAAAATGATATTCAATAAATAAATTTAATCTAATAAGGTTACTATATTAATTTTCTTTTTCATTTTTTTGCCATTTAGTAATGCCTGTCCTTAATAATCTGAATTCGCGCAAAAGAAGGATGGAAACAGGTATGCCGCTTAAAACTTCTATGAAAAATGTACCATAGTATACGCCTGCAACGCCTATAAAGATAGGAAAAATCAACATCACCGGTATGTAAAAGACGATTTGCTGTAAAATTCCCAATATCGAGCTTATTTTTCCTTTGTTGACGGCAGGAAAAAAGGCTAGAGCAAAAAAGACTAAGGGCATAACGGGTAGGAGTGCCATGTAAATCCTAAAATAGGAAATATTTTGAATGCTTAGATGAGGATTTTTCATCATCAAAGAAACTGCTGTTTGCGGGAAGATAATCATCAAAATCCATAATGGAGCTATCAAAACAAGGGCTGCAGATACAAATCGCTTAAAGGCTGAAATAAGACGTTCCGTCTTATCTGCTCCGAAGTTTATTCCGATTATGGGACTGAGGGCAAACATGAAACCTCCTATCGGCTGTAGTACAAAGGAAAAAATACGTGTAACTATTCCGTAAAAGGCAATGTCTTCTTGCGAACCGTACCGGTTGAGTACATTTAAAACCAAAAGCATTTGGATAGTTCCCATAAACTGCATTATAAAACCTGCCAATCCCATCGAAATAATCTTAGATATAATTTCACCGTCCATTCTGATTGTAAATACATAAGCCGGAGAATCCGTGTTCTTTTTTGCAAAATAATAGGCGCCGATACAGGCCTGTACTGCCATACCTATATTTGTTCCGATAGCTGCTCCTTTTACTCCGAAGCTGAATATAACCATAAGAATGTAGTTTGCGCATCCGTTTACAATAAGGCTTATTCCCATAATTGCCGCTGCCGTTTTCATTTTCCCTTCAGAGCGGATAAGGTTATTAAGAGCAATGGCATATATCCAAATCGGAGTACCCCATAAAAGGGTGAGGTAGTATTCGCCTCCGTGTATTAGAGCCTTGCCCCTGCCTCCCATTAAAAAAAGAGTTTGTTCCGAAAAAAGAAAGCCTAAGCTCATTACGATTACACTTATTATAAGTGTCAAAAAATTGACATTACCTAAAATCTTTTTTTGAATATTTTTATCTTCCGCACCGATTGCAATGCTTGAAAGAGTGCCGGCTCCCGAACCTACGAGAATACCTAAACCTATTATTGTTATGATTGGGGGCAGGGCTACCGAAATGCCTGTAAAAGCTCCTTCCTCGGCAAAGTGCCCGACAAAGATTCCGTCCAGCACATTGTTTGCTCCCAATAAAATCATTGCAATAACGGCAGGCCATGAAAGATCAAAGATAACTTTCCACAAGTTTCCGTTTAATATAAATTCTTTTTGCTTTTCGTTTTCCATAATGTAAAAATCCTTAAATAGTTTATGATGATTATTTTAAATTTTTCGGAATTCTTGTTTATGTTTTAGAACTCCTATTAATAAAAAAGGCAATGCTAAAAGTATTATAAGAAATGAAATAACATTGTCCATTTGTTCTAAACCGTAACTTTGTGCGGCTGTAGGTAATATGTTGTGAGCAATATAATTGCAAACGCCAAGCACAAGGACAGTAGCTGATACGCCATACCATGTGTTCAGCTTTATTCTTGCCCAAATGAACATAATAACTCCGGCTGTTGTTATACATAAAAGGAATTGCGGTAACGCAATATTTAAAAACCATTGTCCGGGACTTGTACACTGTTCCGTTATATAAAGGAATATCGGAATTGTGCATACAGCCGTCAAAAACAAAACCACTATCTTTTTCTTTTTACAGATAAATAAGGGTAAAAACAATATCCATGATAAGGCGACTGCACTGTCAACAATAACAATGGTAGAAAGATTTTCTCCAATAATACTTAGGACGAGGGTAGGAACAAAAATACCCAGAAAATGTGCCGTTGAAATTAGTATAAAAAGGTTTCTTTTGATTTTATTATTCATAGTAACTCCCATAAAAACTTTTTGCAGCAAATATTAATTTGCAAAAAAAGTTTTTTCAAGTGTGTGCCGGAAAGCACACACATATAATAATGCGATGTTTTGTACCTAATGGGTACAAAACTCGGCAGATAAACAGCGAGGCAGAATTTCTGCTGAACTGTTTATCATATCTCCTTAATTTAACATATAATGCGGAATTTATCGGTCTTTGTCAAGGGTTTTTATTGATATCAGAATGATTTTTAAAATATTTTTTAATTTTTCAATGTAATTTTCTTTATTTTGGAATGTTTATAATAGTAAATGGAATGTTTTTACTTTGAGGAAAGATATGCGCAGTTTGGAAGAACATTGGAATGATTTGGAAAGGTTAGGCTTTACCCGTGCGGAGGATAGGGGAACTATAAGATATGAGGTGCCGCCTAAGTTGGGGAAGGGGGCGGTTACAATCTTAGGAGATTTTGATCGAGCCTTGGTATCGATTGCAGATTTGGAATTTTTTGAATCCATAACCTTATTAGAGAATGTAAACGAAAAAACCGTTTCTATCGGTCAGTTTTATGAAGGTGAGCTGGACATATATGAAAAAGACAGCTCCGAACTGTTGCCCTGCGAACACGGTCTTAATGCCTTTGTGAATAACGCTTATTTTTCGGGCTTTAAGCGTTTTAGTGCAGGTGTCCGTTTGGTAAATGTCGGCTTTGTTTTTAGGCAGTTATTTTTTGATGAGATGGAAGATAAAATCGGCTGCAAGCTGCCTGAAGATTTTTGGGAAACTTCCGCAAAGATTTTAAACCCCGGAGTGCTTTATGTTCCTCAAATTACCGAGATTTGTAATCAGGTAAAAGATTGCCGATTAGAAGGCTTTGCTCTTAACATGTTTATTCGGGCAAAATGTTTTGAAGTCTTTTCAATTTTATTTGATTATGTTTATGCGAATAAAAAAAAATCAGCCGTTTATCTTTCCGATTCAGATATTAAAGCCTTAGACGGGATTCGTAAACTTTTGGAAACCGAAATGCTTTCGCCTCCTTCGATAAAAGAATTATCAAAACGCTTCGGTATAAATCAGCAAAAACTGATGTTGGGCTTTAAGGAGCGTTACAATATGACGGTGTATTCTTATGTAAAAAGACTTAAAATGGAAAAAGCCTTGCAGCTTTTACGGGATGAAAATCTTTTGATTGGAGATATCGCCCGTCTTTCCGGCTATAAGGGAGAGGGGCATTTTCAACAAGTGTTTCGGGAAGTTTACGGTCTTACACCTCATAAGATGCGAAAAGAATTATTTAAATAAAATAATTTAATCTTATTTTGTTCTATATCTTAATTCATTCTTGACAATAATTATCCAAAGTACTATAATCTTAAATGTTAGCTAATGTTTACAGTGAAGAGGGGTAGTAATTGTTTAGGTTTATATTCAAACAAAAAAAATATTTTGTGCTTTTTTTTGCCTTAGGCGGAGTTAATTTGTTATGTACAATGAAGCTTCAAATATGGAATGGCCGGCTTCTTGATACGGCCTTAGGAAAAACTTCCTACTCTATGTCTACCCTAATGCTATTGTCATTAGGGGCAATGATTTTTGCAGCTTTGTTTGCCTATTTTTATGATCTTGTAAAATCAAAACTTGTAATTGTTGCTGAGGCTGATTTACGAAAAACTTATTTTGATGCCCTTCTTAAAAAAAATATGGGAGAGTATATCAACATACCTGAAGGAAAAATAAGTGCAGATTATACCGATAAGATAGATGCCGTAAGCGGAGAGTATTTTTATGTATGGACTGCTTTAACCGATAATGTTTTGATTTTTTCTGTAACGATAATAACGCTTTTAACAATAAATATACAGACTGCTTTTGTTACTGTTGTCTTATTAATGATTCCTCTTATGGTTCCGACGGTTTTAAAAAATATTTTGGCCAAAGCTTCAAAGGAAAGGATGGCAGCGGTCGAAAAACATTTTTCGGCTGTAAGGACATGGTTAAAAGGAATTGATATTATAAAAGTTTTTTCTTGCGAACAGTATATAATTTTCAGATATGATAAAGTAAACGAGTTTTTAAGAAAAAAACAAATGGATGCCGTAAAGGTAAGCTGCTTTGAAACGGCTTTGAGTTTTTTTGTATCTGCTATAGTTAATTTGCTTATGACAGCTTATTGTGCATACTATGTTTACAAGAATGTTTTTTCTATCGGAGAGCTTTATACCATAATGAGCTTAGTCGCAATGATGTCGCGGCCCATGTATTGGACTGCAAATTTATTAAAAACTTTCTTTTCTTCCCGTCCTGTGCGTGATGCAATGGTTGAATTTATAGATGCTAAAACTGAAATAGGGGAGGAGGAAGTATTAAAAGATTTTACTGTTGATGCTAAGGGGCTATCGTTTTCGTATAATGAAAAAAAGATTTTAAACAATACGAATTTTACATTTAAACAAAACGAAAAAATATTGATCTTAGGTGAATCGGGTTCAGGAAAATCTACTATAATGCGTCTACTTTTAGGAATACACGCTCCCGATTCCGGTTCAATTACGATAGGCGGAACCGCTCCCCAAAAAATAAAAAATATTTCCGATGTGGTTTCCATTCAGCAGCAAGAAGCTTATATCTTTAAAATGAACCTTTTAGATAATTTATTTTTGGATAAGGAAATTACTGAAGAAAAAGTTAAGGATGTTCTTAACTCCGTAGGTTTAAATAAGTACACCGAAGATAAGTATTTGAAAGAAACCGTCATAGGTGAAACCTACGGTTTTTCGGGCGGAGAAAAAAAGCGTATAAGCATTGCAAGAACCGTTTTGCATAAACGCCCGATTATGATATTCGATGAGCCTCTTGCAAATATCGATAACGAAAATATTGAGCGGGTAAAAAATTTAATTTTTTCTATAAAGGATTCTACAGTAATAATTATTTCGCACATTGCGGATACCGAAACAAAAAAACTGTTTGATCGAATTTATAAATTCGATACAAATGAAAGGAGCTTATATGAAGAAGCTGTCTAATCTTGAAAAATTATTTATATTTTTTGCTCTTCTATTTTTAGTCTTTTCGGCTGCAGCCGTTACGGTTTTTTCATGGCTAGGCGGAAAGATAGCCGATGGCGCCGTAAGTAAGGATATTCAAAAAGTTATTGTTTTTATTTCCGTATATTTTACTGCAATACTGGTAAGAGCCGGAGGACATGGACTTTATTCTTATTTTTTCGGAAGATTTAAAACAAGCCGCTTAAAGTTTCTCAGGCAAGGTCTTTTTCATTCTTGGGTAAGAGCAGAGTACGAAGAATTTTATAATATTGATGAAGGAAAAAAACTTTCATACTACCAACAACAGCTTCCTTCCCTCAACGGACTATATTATCAGTCCTTCTACGGAATGGGTCAGATTCTTATGGAAACTATTTTTGCTTCCGGCTTTCTTTTATATATTAATTTAAAATTAGCCCTTATAAGTTTATTTTTTGTTTTAATAACCTCTCTTATTCCGCAACTATTTAAAAAGATTTTGGATAAAAAACAATCCGAGTCCATAAGCATTTTAAACGGACACATGGGGGAATTTTCGGATTGGTTAAAAGGTTTTGAAGTAATAAAAAATTACGGCAGTGAAGGACGTTTTCAAAATCTCTTAAATAAGTCGGTAGAAAGGTTAGCAAAAAAACAATTTTCCGTTTCAGCCGTAAGTATCCTATCCCGAAATCTTTCTTCTCTTGCCTCTCAATTAAGTATAATTACCGTTGTTTTTTACGGTGTTTACCTTATTTATAAAAACGAATTAAGCATTGCCGAATTTATGATGGCTAACGGTTTGATTGTACAGCTGAAATCTCAAGTTTATTATATTTCGATGTATGTTAATCACTTTATTATGAGCAAGGTTATCTTCGACGGTTATAAGAGTTTGGTGGTTAAAGAATCGGAAGAAAAAAAGATTGAAGCCGAGGTTTCGTCAAGCAATATATCTTTTGATGATGTAAGCTATGCTTACAGCGAATTACCCGTTCTTCAAAATGTAAATAAAAAATTTACCGGCAACGGAATACATATTATCTATGGAGAAAGCGGAAGCGGAAAGTCCACTGCAATGAAAATTCTTTTAGGCCTATTAAAACCCAAAAAAGGAAATGTTTTACTCGATGAAAAAAATATTTATTCCATCAAGAATAGGTTCGCTATTATTTCGTTTTTAGCTCAAGAGGCTGTTTTCTTTGACGATAGTTTAAAAAACAATTTAACCTTAGGTGAAGATATTGCAGAAGAAAAAATCTTTACCTTAATGGAAAAATTAGGTTTAGAAAAATTTGCAAACACTGAAAGCTTGAATATGGACTTTACGCACATCGAAAATAAATTTTCAGGCGGAGAATTAAAGCGTCTAAGTTTTGTGCGTACCCTATTGCGCGATACGCCTGTAGTAATTTTTGATGAGCCCTTTGCAAATATCGATGCTCAAAACATAGGAAGGGTAGAAGATCTTATTTTAGGCTTAAGGAATAAAAAAGTTTTTATTGTAACTCATCAGCTTAATGACAGGATCAAAGAAATGGCCGTCTCTCTTTGGAAGATAGGCAGATAATTGTATGACACCTTCTAAACGGTATAACCTTCTTAGAAGGTGTCAAATCATAAACTATCAATTAAGAAAGGATTACTCTATAATCGTTACTCTGTCATCAATATTTTCTTTTTCTTTCGGATCGGGCTCGCTGCCGATACCGCCGAAGGGCATTTGAGCAATCAGCACATATTCCTGCGGAATGGAAAAAAGCGATTTTACCTTTTCATCAATAACGGGATTGTAGTGCTGCAGCGAAGCGCCAATGCCCGCTTCCCGTAAGGCTGTCCAAACGGCGAGCTGAAGCATTCCGTTTGCCTGATTTGCCCATACGGGGAAATTGGCTGCATAAGAAGCGAATTTTTCTTGCAGAGCCTTTACGGTTTTTTCATCATAAAAGAACAGAACCGTACCTGCCCCCGCCTTAAATGAATCGATTTTTTCACGCGGAACTTTGCCGCCGAATGCCTCGTATATCGAATCCCACAATAAATCGTGCTTTTCGCCGAATACCGTAACTACCCGTGCACTTTTCATATTAAAGGCGTCAGGCACCAATTCTACCGCTTTTTTTATTAAAGCACCGGCTTCTGCGGCAGACACCGGCAGGTTTTTATTAATGTTATAATAAGACCTGCGTTTTTCCAAAGATTGTATAATTCCCATATCCTTCTCCTATAAAAACTTTTTGCAAGGATTATCAAATCCTGAAAAAAGTTTTTTCAAGCGGTTTGCTTGCAAACCGCATACAATAATATGATGTTTGTCTGAAAGGCAAACTCAAATATAAACAGCGAGGCAATATTTCCGCCGAGCTGTTTATCAGCTCTCCTATAAAAACTTTTTGCAAGGATTATCAAATCCTAAAAAAAGTTTTTTCAAGCGGTTTGCTTGCAAACCGCATACAATAATATGATGTTTGTCTGAAAGGCAAACTCAAATATAAACAGCGAGGCAATATTTCCGCCGAACTGTTTATCAGCTCTCCTATATATAGCTCTGTATCGGTTAAATAAACGTTCCGTTATGCAAATCGCTAAAAGCTTTTTGCAATTCTTCTCTTGTGTTCATTACGATGGGACCTCCCCATGCAATGGATTCGTTTAAGGTTTTTGATCCGACAAACAAAACTTTTGCCGTATCTGTTCCTGCCTTTATCGTAACGGAGTTTCCTTCAGTCAGTTTTACTGCCGTTTTTTCTTTTACCGTCTGACCGCTTATAACCGCATCCGAAAGGAGGGTAAACAGCATAACCGAATCCTCCTGTTCCGTTTCGATTGTTATTTCGGCTCCTGCATTGAGTGTAATGTCGTAATAGTTAAGCGGAAGATACTTGCTTTTAAAGCCTGCGTGTTCTTTATACGAGCCTGCAAGCAAGCGTATAAAACCTCCGTCAAAAGGTATTTCTTTAATTTCCGCATTTTTTATGCTGCGGTATTCCGGCGGTACCATTTTTTTAGCCGCAGGCAAATTGAGCCAAAGCTGAACACCGAGGAGGCGTTCGCTTGCAGGCAGCTTTTCTTCATGAAGAATTCCTTTTCCGGCTGTCATCCATTGTACTTCGCCGTCGCCTACCGTGTCTTCAAAACCAAGACTGTCCTTGTGCTGCATTTTTCCCTTGTACACATAGCTGATTGTTTCAATGCCTCTATGAGGGTGCATTGGAAACCCCGCAGTGTAGTCATCGGGATTGGTGCTGTCAAAAGAATCAAGCATTAAGATGGGATCAAAATCGCTTGTTGTGCTATGCCCCAACACACGGACAAGATGAACTCCCGCTCCGTCTTGTGCAGGAAAGCCTGTAACTGCTGTTTTTATTTTTCTTTCCATAGGTTTTTCCTTTTCCTTGGGCTATAAAATACATAATAAACGGCATTTAGTCAAATTCAATTATACATTTTAAGAATATATATTCTTTTCATCTTGTTTTTGCATGGACTTTAACACCTTTACATAATTCTCGTTTTATATTTTTAGCGGATAGATAATAATCACAGAGTTTGCAAAAACAGTTAAAAAATGATAGAATATAAACCGTAAAAAAGACGGACAAATCTTTTTTGGAGGCGGGCTATGCATACGGGGGTTGATTTTTGGAAGAATTACATGGATAGATGGTTCGGAAATGAGCTGATAGCCGAATGGAATAAAAATGTAAAAGTTGAATATGCGAGAAAAAACTTTACCGGGAAAGTATTTCTCGGAGGAGCCAGTATGGGCGGCCCCTTAGCTTATGCTTGTGATGCAAGATATAATCTCGCCGACGGATTAATATGCTGGTGTCTATGGGATTTTTCCGGTCCGCATTTTCCTTTAAAAAAGGAAACATACCGGAAATGGGCAAAAGAGGTAGATGATTTTATAAAAGAAATACAGCCGGGCACCGGTATATTTTTGATGATGGAAATGATTTTTTTACAAATTTTCTCCCTTAACCGGTATAGTACGTGTACTCTTATACTATACAATTAAGTCAAGTGGGGGATACCATCTCTCTTCTTTGTGCGGAATTAAAAATACTTAATTGAAAAATTCCCCTCTTCGTGGTATAATGCTTAAAGCGGAATATAAAAGTAAGGAGGTGATGAAAATGGCTAAAAACAAACGTAGCTATAAAGATTCTGTCTTTGTCGACCTTTTCAGCGAAGATGAAAAAGCAAAAGAAAACTTTTTATCGCTGTATAATGCCCTGCACGGTACGAATCTACAGCTGTCTTGTCCGGTAGAAAACATAAGGCTCGACAACGTTATGTACATGAACATAATCAACGATGTTTCCTGCCTTGTGGACAACAAAATAATCGTGCTTGCAGAGCATCAATCCACCATAAACGAGAATATGCCGTTACGTTTTTTGCAGTATATAGCTCGGCTCTACGAAAAACTGCAAGCTCCGACAGACAGATATTTAAGGAAACTGTCAAAAATACCTACACCTGAATTTTACGTTTTTTACAATGGTGTAGAAGACTACCCTGAAAGTACAATTCTAAAACTTTCCAACGCCTTTATTACAAAACCTGAATCTGTGCCTTTGGAGCTTTCGGTAAAAGTCTATAACATAAACAAGAATAAGGGAGCGGACGTATTAAGCCGATGTAAAACATTGAAAGACTACAGTTTATTTGTTGAAGAGGTAAGAAAGCAAACACAGCTTGACAGTGAAAACGGATTTACCAATGCGGTAAAAATATGCATAGAAAAAGGCATCTTAAAAGACTACTTAATGAGAAAATCACGGGAGGTAATAAACATGTTAATAGCAGAATACGATTATGATACCGACATAGCGGTACAGAGGCAAGAAGCCGGTAGAATAGCCTTTGCCGAAGGTATTGAACAAGGTATTGAGCAGGGGTTTTCCGACGGCTCTTACCAAAAAGCTCTCGAAACGGCGAAAAACTTACGTGCAATGAATTTTCCTATTGAAAATATTGCCCAAGCTGTCGGTTTAAGTATTGAGGAAGTGCAAGCCTTATAAGAATCAATATGTTAATAGCCGAATATGACTACGACACCGGCTGCTAATGCCGAAGTAAGAAGTTCGCCCTTTGGCACTTGTCATTCGACATTTACGCCATTTCTCAAAACAAATTACAAAAAACTTTCCCAAAAAGTTGTCATTTATAAAAACTTGGGCTATAATATATAGTATGAAGGGGAAAATAAACCACTTAAACAGTATAACAAAAAGTTCTCAAAAAACCGTCAAACTACTTGACAAAGCCGGTACGGTAAAGTCTGCACCGCCTTTTCCATACACAAGTTTCCGTAATTGGCAACGGTTTAACTACACATACACATTAAAAATTAAATAAATAAGTAGATATGTTATGAAAACAATCAACAAGCACAAGGCACACGCCTTTAAGGGAGCAGTGGCGCTCATCACAACCGCATTTTTGGCATTGCTCCTAACCGCCAGCCCCAACACCGCAGGAGGCGGCGGCGGCGGAACGCTCGCACCGTTTGCCGATAAAACCTACACGGTAGAGGGAGTCAGTTTTACGATGAAGGCGATTAAAGCGGCAAAGCCTGCAACGCTCGGGGTTGCGGACGAAAGCAATAACCCCGAACACACAGTAAACTTAAGAGCGTACTTCATAGGCGAAACCGAAGTAACGCAGGAGCTGTGGGAAAAGGTGATGGGAGAAAATCCGAGTTATTTTCAAGGCGCGGATAAACTTCCTGCTGCCGGAGAAGAGCAGGGAAAGCGGTCGGTGGAAAAGGTAAGCTGGGTTGACTGTATTGCCTTTTGTAACGAGTTGACGAAGAAGGTAACGGAGCTTGGAGCTGCCGAATGTGTGTACTATCTAAAAGAGGATGGCACAACGGTATATACAAAAGAGCATGTACAAGCAGGAAAAGAGCCGGTACAAGAAGCTTGAGAAAAAAGGCTTCCGCTTACCGACGGGGGCGGAATGGGAGTGGGCAGCCAAGGGCGAAACAAATGACAAATGGGCAGGAACAAACGATTTGACGAAGCTTGAACAGTATGCGTGGTACGATATTAACAGTGAAAATAAAACGCATGAGGTAAAGAAGAAGAAGAAGAAGAAGAAGAAGAAGAAGAAGAAGAAGAAGAAGAAGAAGAAGAAGAAGCGCAACGGCTACGGATTATACGACATGAGCGGGAACGTATGGGAGTGGTGCCGGGACTGGTACGGCAGCTTACCTGATCCGATGTCGGCTGACTATACAGGCTCTTTGTCCGGTACTAACCGCGTCAAATGGGGAGGGAGTTGGAACAACAATGCGGATAACGCTGCGCGTGCCTATCGGGACAACAACAATCCCGGCAATCGCAACAACAATCTGGGCTTGCGGCTTCTCTCGCGCCCCCTGAAGCTCACACAAAGTGTGTGAACCGCCCCTATCGTGTACGGTACGTTTGCATACGGACTGTAAAATGTCCGCGGCATCAAGACGGATTGTACAAGTAAAGAGTGCTCTCCTTATATTAGTATCGAATCCGGTTGGGAGCATTGAGAACGTTTAAGGAAAGTTTTTTTCACCTGAGAGTAAAAAGATGCAATTTAAATTGTTTATTATACCGATCTCTAATTGAGAACATGCGCTTTCAGAAATGAATACTTTTTTACGCGTGTATAAAATCATCACCGTTACAAAAGAATTTGTTGCAGCGGACGAAAACAGTTTTTATGAAATACTGGCAGAATATATTGACGACGGTGCCGTTACTGTATCCGATAAAGGAAAGAGTGCGGTTGATTATAAAGAAGTATTAACGCCTGATGTTTTTGAACTTTTCTCGTATCTGCGGGATGAACGGAAAAAGCTTGCCGAACAAGCGGGGCTTCCCGTCTATTCAGTGGTAACGAATGCACAGCTTGCCCATGCTGCAATCAGCCGGTGCAGGAAGTATCGGGCATATCTAAAACTGCGGTTAAATTTTTAAATATGCCGTCTTATCAAAACGGGAATTGAAAATGAAAATGGCCCCCTCGCGGCAATGCCCTAAGCATTTACGGCATTAACGTTTTTCCCGTTTTCCATGCCTGACCGACTTTTTCGCCGATTGCATAATAACCGTACTGAAATTGATCAAATACAAAGGCGTTTAGTTTTGCAGGGTTTATTTTGCCGTTTTCGTCGAGTACTTTTTCATCGGCTATGACATTGACTATTTCTCCTACAACGCGGAAGCCGAAGCGGTCATTCTGGATGGCGGCTGCCGTACATTCAAGCGTCAACGGAAATTCTTCTACGATGGGAGCATCCACACGGCTGCTTTTTACCGCATGCAATCCCGAGCGTTCAAATTTATCGTGCATGGTATTTGCACTCGCAATTCCGAAAAAATCCGCCGCTTCAATATGCGGAATATCCGCCACGCTGAGTGTAAAGGCCTTCCGGTTTTTAATATTGGCTGAAGTTTTATGCGATTCGTCAAGATTTAATGCGACCATGTTATTATCGCAGATTCCGCCCCAGGCCATATTCATAACATCGACAGAGCCGTCTTCATTGTATGTTGCAACCATCAACACCGGCATCGGAAACACAAAGGGATGTACTCCTAAATCTTTTTTCATATATACCTCTCTTCTGTTCTAAATGATTTTATACATACTATCACTTTTTTGTTATTTATTCAGCTGCCTCGCATTTTTGTATTTTCGGAATTCGCATAGTCTTGCGGTAATCTTGCTTTCGGGCAGGCTCCGGAAAAATATGCTATCGGCACCTTGCTGCCATCCTTTCATGATTCTCCTCCCCCCATTTTTGCATGGACTTTAAGACCTTCATAAAACTTTTCCCCATCTCGGTTAGAGAATATTCTACACGCGGCGGGATTTCTTTATAGTCATACCGTAAAAGAAAACCGTCGGCTTCAAGTTCGCGTAATTGCTTAGTCAAAGAAGACTCGTTAATTTCGCCTATCTTGCGGCGTAATTGTCCGAAACGATTAATCTTTTCAATTCCGATATAGTAGAGAATTTCAATCTTCCACTTTCCGCCCAGCATTTTTTGAATTGCCGAAACCGTTTCACATCTTTTTATAGCTTCTGCCGTTTTTTTCATACTATGATAATTTTATCACAAAAACTATATAAAAACAAGTACGCTAAAAAATAATAGTACTTGTTTTATCATTGTGCATGCCTTATATTAGAATTACTTCGCAATTTTGATAAATTTTAAATATGTTTTTATGGAGGATGATAAACAGGCGGTTTGAAATACAAACGGCCTGTTTATTTCGAGTTTGCCATTCGGCAAACATCGTTTATTATATGCCGTTTTTCAGGCTAAAGCCTTACAAAACGGTGTAAAAACATATTTATAATTTTGATAAATTTTAAATATGTTTTTATGGAGGAAGTTATGCATTTTACGGGAACTATTTGGAGGCCGCCTTATGAGGCTTCATCGTCTTTATTGCAGGTTACAGCCGGCTGCACACATCATAAGTGCAAGTTTTGTTCTCTTTATTCGGATTTGCCCTTTAAATTCCGTCTTTCACCCGACTATGAAGTAGAACCGGATTTAAAGGAGTTGAGTATTTACTATCCGCAAGGAAAGCGGATGGTTTTAACCGGTGCAAATCCTTTTGCCCTGTCGACGGAAAAATTAAAAGCGCTTGCAGAAAAAATTCATAGGTATCTGCCCATGATTAAAACGATAGGCCGTTTTTCGCGGGTAACGGATATAAGCCCGAAGAGTTTGGATGAGCTTAAAGAACTTAAAAAATTAGGTTATGATGAAATTATTATCGGAACCGAAACCGGTGATGACGAAACTCTCTTATTTATGCGCAAGGGCTACAAGGCTCAAGATATAGTTTATGAATTGACCAAATTGGATGAAGCAGGAATAAACTATCATATTTCATATTTGAACGGGCTTTCCGGAGAAGGAAACGGAAACCGTGCTGCTCTAAATACGGCTGCAGTCTATAATCGAATAAATCCTGTAAGTATAAGTATAGTAGCTCTTACGGTATTCCCCGAATCGGAACTTTATGATGAAATACAAAAAGGTCTTTTTATTGAAACTTCTGAAATAGAAAAATTAAAAGAACAAAAAACCTTAATCGAAAACCTAAATATTGAAACTATGATTTATGCAAACACTGTTTCAAATACGGCTCCTATCTCCGGCAAACTTCCTAAACACAAGGGCAAGATGTTGGAATACTTGCAGTATGCTATAGATACAATCGATGAGAAAATGTTGAAGCATTACAGGGATGGGATAGTACATTTGTGATGGGGTTTGACAAGATTAAATTAGGAATGAAGAAGTAAAGTTTTTTGCTTTAACTTCTCCACTCCTAATTATTTTAGTACACCCACTTTTCTGTGGCTGTGGATTTATCGATCATGTTTCTGTACAATTCGGAACTTTGTAAAAGTTCTGAGTGTTTGCCTTCGGCTTCAATTTTACCCGCGTTCATCACGATGATTTTGTCGGCGTTTTCAACCGATTTTAAGCGGTGCGAAATGATGATGACTGTTTTATCCTTGATGAGTTTATTTAAGCTTTCTTGAATCTTCATTTCGTTTTCAACATCGAGGGACGCACTGATTTCATCTAAAATAATAATCGGGGCATTTTTTAAAAAGGCACGGGCGATTGAAAGACGCTGGCGTTCTCCGCCTGAAAGACGGCTGCCGTTTTCTCCGACAAAGGTATTCCAGCTTTCCGGAAAGGCTTCGATAAACTCTGTGCAATTTGCAAGGCGGGCTGCTTCCTTTACTTCCTCATCGCTTGCATTTTTATTTCCGACACGGATGTTTTCCATAATCGACGTATTAAATAAGCCGACATCTTGGAATACAATCGAAATTTTTTCAAAAAGGCTGTCGGTGTCGATTTCTGCAATGTTTTTTCCGTCGATAAGAATCTGCCCCTTGTTGTAATCATAGAGGCGGGAAGCTAAACGGAGTACTGTTGTTTTTCCGCAGCCGGACGGACCGACAAGAGCGGTTACCTTATTTTGTTCGGCTGTAAAAGAGATACCGTCAATTATTTTTTGACCGTCATTGTATGAAAATTCTACATCCTTAAATTCGATACCGTATTTTTGCAAGGCGGCCGGTTTGCCTTCCTGCACGGGCGTTTCACGCAGCTCATTAATTCTTTTAACGCGTGAATCGATGTACATAATCTCTGCAAGGTTTGCTTCGACGGCGGCAACCGCATCGATAATGCGGGAGGCTGCAATGACATAGCCTATAAAATAAAGAAGAGGAGCAGTTCCGGCTAAGTACATTTTTAAACCGAAAACGACTGTTATTCCGACCGAGAACTTTAAGGCCGCCATTGCGATATTAAGCGGAATGGCTTGATGGGCTTCAACCGAAAGGTGGAGTTTTTCTGCCTCATCGACATTGCAGTTTAACTTTTCTGCAACCGTATCCGCGCGTCCGTAACTTTTAATTTCTTGTTGAAGTTCAATCGCTTCCTGAAAAAATTCGGAACGTTCGCGCTGCTTGTGAAAGTCGCGTGTGGTTTCCCGAATTTGAATCTTCTTCGATAAAATGAGCAGAATAAAGCTGACAACAATAGGTACAAAGACGCAAAGCCCGAGCGCAGGATGAGCGGTTATCATCATCACTCCGATAACAGCCAAATAAATGGCCAGCCCTATCGTCTGCGGAATAGCGTGGCTTAAGGCATGTTCCAGAGCCGCAACATCAGCCATAACGGTTTGCGAAAGGTCGGAAATATCGTGCTTGTAAAAGTAAGCAAGAGGCAGAGCCTTTAAGCGGTTAGCAATTTCAACACGCAGCTCCTTACATTCCTTAAAGGTTACCGTGTACAGGGTGTTGTAATTGATGTGCAAAAGAATGCCCATCACCACGGCAAGGACTGCAATAACACCCGAATAAAAGTAAGCCGTTTTAAGAGAGCCTTCAAAGTAGCCCTGCAAAAAAAACATAATCAAAAACATCGGTAAGATATAGGCGATATTTGAAAACACCGACCATACCGAAGCCGTAACCAAATCCCGAGCTCCATGCTCGGTAACTGCAAATAATTTTTGTAATTTTTTTATCATTATTAATCTCCAATTTTAGGGGAGGGAAGACACTTTTTCGGATAAAAGTTTTCTTCACCTCGAAACTTCGTTGGTTGTACCTCCCCTATGACCCAATCCCTTTTCCACGCGCTGCCAAAGGGTGCTCCCTTTGGAAACCCCAACCAAGTTTTTAGTTTAGCTGTGGAAAAGCTTTGAGAAAGCATTGTGAGTTGAATAGCTAAGCCGTATTTCCTTGATGCTGTTCAACATCCGATTTAATAATTGCAAAGGTACATTTGTACTTTGTTTAATTTTTAATTCATAATTATGAGTTAAGTTAATGTACGTCGAGGACTGTTTTTTGTTAAGCGACAACGCAGATGCCCTCATATTTTCAAAAGCGCCATTCGTTTGCTTTAGAATACAACTTTTGCAGCTTGCAGTACTTTCCGCCTTTAGCCATAAGCTCTTTGTCGCTTCCGCGTTCTATTATGTTTCCGTCTTCGACAACCAAGACTTCATCGACATTTTTAATGGAACTTAAACGGTGTGCAATCATGATTACCGTTTTGTTTTTCATCAAATTGGAAAAAGCTTGCTGAATTTCGTATTCGTTTTCGGGATCGGCGGCGGCGGATGCTTCGTCCAAGATAATGATGTCGGCATTTTTCAAAATTGCGCGGGCGATTGCAACTCTCTGTATTTCTCCGCCGGACAAATGCACTCCTTTTGAGCCGATAAGCGTATGTTCGCGTTTTTCAAACTTCGCTAAAATATCCTCGCAGCGGGCAAGACGGAGGGCGTTCATCACTTGTTCATCGCTTGCGTTTTTGTTGCCCATTTTCACGTTTTCAAAAATACTCATCTTAAAGAGCTTGGACGCTTGGAACACAAAGGCAATATTTTTCATCAAAGCGTTTTTTGAATACGAAGCGATGTTCTTTCCGCCGATTAAAATTTCTCCCTCATTGATTTTATAAAAGCCTGAAATAAGTTTTGCGATTGTAGACTTTCCTCCGCCTGAGGAGCCGACAAGGGCGTAGGTTTTATTCGGTTCAAGTGTAAAGCTCACGTTTTTTAAAATCTTTTCTTCATTGTAGCCGAACGACACGTTTTTAAATTCAATGCCGAAGTGCTCAAACCTTTCTTCCGTGCCGTGCGTGATATTGTCTTTTTCCATTTCGGTAAAAAGATTTTCCAATTTGTCTACAACGCTTTTTGCCTGAAAGTTGTACATGCCGACATACATAACGCGCATAAAAGCTCCGAAAAGTACACCTGCAAAGCAAACATAAAACACAATCTTTGCAATGATGATATTTCCATCCGCTCCCTTATTCATATAATAAATTGCGGCAGGGATTGTAAAAGTAGTAAATAAATTGAACAGCACTTGAAACATAACATAGGGTCTTCGGCAGCTGAGCGTATACTTATATGCCAAGTCGGAGTAGTCGGTGATGGCAGTGTAAAAAGCTTTAAAAGATTCTACCGTGCTTTTAAAAATTTTTACTACCTGCATACCGCGCACGTACTCCACTGCTTCGCCGTTCATTTTTTCCAAAGCAGCCTGATATTTTTGCATAAAATGTTTATCTCCCATCATAAACATCATCTGCACTGCGCCGGTAATCGCAATAAGTAAAAGCAAAAGACCAAGCTTTACATCCACCAGAAAAATGATGACAAACATTAAAATCGGGGTAACAATAGCTGCAACATTGTCGGGAATAAGGTGGGCGACAATCATGTGAGTTTCTTGTGCATTGTCGTCAATGATTTTTCTGATTTTTCCGGAGTTGTTTACATCAAAAAAAGCGAAGGAAGCAGTCATCAAGTGTTTGATTGCTTCTTTACGCAAATTCGATTCGAGCCGAAATCCCAGCACGTGAGAAGCCCACAAGGAAGCAAAATACACAACGGAGTAGCCGAGCATCAGTGCAACAATGACAGTTGCATAAAATGAGCCGTCCGTGACGCTTTTTGTTACCAAAAGCGCATGCAAAAACTTCCATAGATACCAAAATGCTCCCATTTGGCAAGCAACGCCCAAAGCGGAGCAAACAATGGAAATATACACACAGTGCATTTTTTCGGGTGTATATTTCAACAATCTTTTGTATGTGTCCATAACAGTCTCCTATTTTTAGTAACACTGTTATTATACTCGAAATAAAAAAATAGTCAAGTATGGGTAACTTTTTAATTCAAAGATTTTCTGATATTTTGCAATTACTTAATCGAGTGTTCTTTTAAATAATTAAAAATTTCTTCGGCTTTTTCTTTTGTAAATTCGGAGTGTGAAATTACCTCGCCTTTTTCCATCAAGATTATTTCGTCTGCAACAAGGCTTAAAAATTCAAAGTCGTGGCTGATAATTAAAATGAGTGTTTCGGGTGAGCGTATAGAGTTAATTAGTTTTGCGGTTTCTTTCATGTGAAAGTAATCCATACCCGAAGTCGGTTCATCCATTATAATGATGCGTGAGTCTGAACTGACGGCAGCTCCGATTGAAACTCTTTGTTTTTGTCCTCCCGATAAACTTAAGGGATGCTTATCTTTTAGCTCCGTTAAATTCATAGCTTTTAAAATTGTTTCAATGCTTGGAGTGCCGTTTTCCGTATTTTCGGTTTTGGGGCTTTGTTCCTGTTTGATCTTTTTATTTTTTCCTAAAGCTATTTCATCTTCAACGCTTTCGGTAAAAAGCTGATAGCCGACATCCTGCAATACCATGTACGAGAGTCTGAGCCGTTGTTTTGCCGTTATCTTTTTTTCATTCAGTAAAACGGAATCTTTTTTTGCCTTGAGTAAACCTGTAAGACATTGAGCAAAAGTGCTTTTCCCTTGTCCGTTTTTTCCGGTAAGAGCTATCACCTTGCCGAATCCCATTTTTAAATTTTGCACACGGAGAAAATCATCTTTTTCTTTTTTAAAACGGTAGCATAAATTTTCTACAGTCATAAAATTTTCGGATTTTATCTGAGCGTAATTCGAATCTTCCAAACCATTAAAAACATTTTTGTCCATCGTTATGGGACGAAGTAATAGCTCTTTCCTATTTTCTTCCGAAAGAGAAATAAATTCTTGTTGGGAAAATTCTTTTTCAACCTTTCCGTCCTTTATTAAAAAAGCCCTATCTATAAGGTCTTTTAAAAAATGCAGACGGTGTTCGCTTATGATTAAAGTTTTCCCCGATTTTTTTAAAAGAGTAAGAACTTCAGTCATTTTTTCTATATAGTATAAATCCAAATTGGAAGTCGGCTCATCCAAAACAATAATATCCGTATCGGCCGCAAGAGCGGAAGCTATAGCAATCATCTGCTTTTCTCCGCCTGAGAGATTAAAAATATTTCGATCAAGAAGATGTTTGATATTTAAAAATTCCGAAATAAAGGTCAGCCTTTCATGCATATGTTTAAAAGGGGTTCCCATATTTTCAAGGAAGAAAAGAATTTCGGAAGTTGTATCCAAATTAAAAAATTGAGATTTCGGATTTTGAAAAACAGTAGAAGCTTTTTTTGAAATCTCGTAAATAGGTTTTCCCTGTATCGGTTCTCCTGAAACTTCAATAAAGCCTAAAAGTTTTCCTTCATAATAGTTTGGAATTAAACCGTTTATTGTACGCAGCACACTGGTTTTTCCGCAGCCTGAAATTCCGGTGAGCAAGATGCATTCTCCTTTTTTTACCGAAATTGAAATATCGTTTAAGGCGGATAAGTTTTTTGTGTTTTGCTGATTTGTGTTTTCTGAAGATCGATAATTAAAACAAATGTTTTGAAGATTTACTGCCGTTTTCATTATGCATGCATCCTTGTTATGGCTGCAGCGATAAACACTGCGATGATATAGATAAAAATAGAAACATCGGCTGCCGTAAAACGGGAAGTTTTATAGCGCACTTTTTTTGAAGGAGCATCTACACCCTTTGTGTGTCCTGCAGCAGCAAGTTCATCGCCGATTCTTGAAGCGGATGAAAGAAGGGGAACCATCACATATTCAAGCGTTAAAAAAGGTTTACCGATTACGTTTGCCGCATTAAGTCCGATGCCCCGCATCTTCATTGCATTTTTAATATTTCCGTATTCTTCTTTTAATGTAGGAAAAAAACGGAACATAACTGCCACGGTTATCACGATCGAGTAAGGCAGTTTTAATTTTTCGAGGGCATTCATTAAAAGCCCTACAGGGGTTGATGCGATTAGATAATTTCCCGCGACAATAGGCATCATAAAACGGCGAACCATAAAACCGACCGGCAATACGACGGTTGTAACTCCCGGTAAGTTTTTCGGTAAATAAGTGAGTGCTGCAAGAAATAAAAAAACTGCCATCAATTTTATTGCAGACTTAACTTGTCTGTTCATCAAGAATAAAAAGGCCAAAAGGGCAGCGCTTAAAATCTCTACATATATAGGAACAAGAATTGTTATGGAAGCTCCCATTGCCAAAACCAAAAATATTTTTGTCCGCGGATCAAGAACCAAGAATGCGTCTTTGTTCATCAAAATCTCCCCTAGGTTAATTCTTAATTAGGAATTAGGTTAATTTGTAATTAGTAATGCGTAATTAGGAATTGGGTTAATTCTTAATTACGCATTCATAATTCCTAATTCCCAATTATCTACACCAAGCCTGCTTTTTCAAAGTGTTTCTTTAAAACTTTTTTGCCTAAAAGTCCGCCGAGGATTCCTCCTGCAAAAGCAGTAACATAGAGTATGGGCATAATCCACCACGGGAGACTTGTTAATTCTCTTGCATATTCGGTGCTCATCATTTTTTCGGTGAGGGCAAAGTATTGATCTTTTAAAAGGAATATTTGCCAAAACGCACCGCATAGCCACAGCGACATTATAGAATATCCTATGATGCTTCCCTTTGCTGTGTTATAGCCGAGTACCTTTCTTACGATTTCTGCAAGGACTGCAACGATTAAACTGTGGATTGCAACTACAGGTGTGTGTCCCATAAGAGTCATAAGACAGCCGGGAATTGCTGCAAATATAAAAAGTCCTAAAGGTTTTTGCACCTTTGCAAGCAAAAACATTACTGCAATTCCTAAAATTAAGCTTACTGTAAAAGGGAAAGCTAAATAGGTTATAACCAAAAAACCTAAGGGCATACCGATTACAAAAAGTCCGACAAAATAAATAACGGAGAAAATACCGATATTTATAAGATCCTTTAAAGCCAACTTGTTGTTCATAAACAACCTCCTTAAAAATTGTCCGCAGGTTTTATCAAAAACCGAGGAATAATTTTTACGCACTTTCGTAATGCAATGAGAAAGTGCATATAATAATATGATGTTTTGCGCTTTTGTGCAAAACTCAAGTTGAAGCTGAAGACGCTATTTGTGTCTGAAGCTTCAACGTCCCTCCAAAAAAATTAAATGAGCAATTCCTCAGAATTGCGAATATAATTTTTACGCACTTTTGTAATGCAATGAGAAAGTGCATATAATAATATGACGTTTTGCGCTTTTGCGCAAAACTCAAGTTGAAGCTGAAGACGCTATTTGTGTCTGAAGCTTCAACGCCCCTCCAAAAAAATTAAATGAGCAATTCCTCAGAATTGCGAATATAATTTTTACGCACTTTTGTAATGCAATGAGAAAGTGCATATAATAATATGACGTTTTGCGCTTTTGCGCAAAACTCAAGTTGAAGCTGAAGACGCTATTTGTGTCTGAAGCTTCAACACCCCTCCAAAAAAATTAAATGAGCAATTCCTCAGAATTGCGAATATAATTTTTACGCACTTTCGTAATGCAATGAGAAAGTGTATATAATAATATGACGTTTTGCGCTTTTGCGCAAAACTCAAGTTGAAGCTGAAGACGCTATTTGTGTCTGAAGCTTCAACGCCCCTCCTTAAAAATTGTGAATTATGAATTAACTTGTTCCATCCAATAATATTTCCATCCGGCACAGTGGTATGTATTAAAATCCATGGCATAATCTATAGCTTCTTTTTTTGTTAAATCATGATAGAATATTTCTTTTAAATTCTCGAAGTGTGATGAAGCCATGACATGAATAAAAAATTTTACTCTTTTGGTAATTTTTACTCCGTCATATTCCAGCCAGCGTATAGTTTCTTTTTCCATTACTTTGACGGCTTCATCAAACATGTATTCATAAGAACTTCCTCTTGCACAGCACACGAGAAGTTTCATCTCATCCCGGTTTTCAAAAAAGAAGTCGATCATGTATAAAAAACGCTTGCGCGATACTTCAATGATTACCGATAAATCACTTGTCTTCATATTATATTCAATCTCTGAAGGGGGAGGATTATGCGTTAAGGATTTCATCATTGCTTCAAATACGTTTTGGATAAGAGCTTTGAAAATTCCGTTTTTATTTTTAAATAGGTTATAAATTGCCCCTGTTGTAAGACCTGCTCTATTGGCAATAGATCTGACACTGGCTCCCATAAAGCCTTTTTCAAAGAATTCTTCTTTCGCCGCGATTAGGATTTTTGCTCCCGTATTTAGCTCTTCTTTATTTGTTAAAAATTTTTCTTTCATAAATTACCGAATATATAACAGCGTATCTCATCATTTAAAAGTGACGGTACTGTCGCTACATTGACAATATTATACGAAAAATTAAAAATAGTCAACTATCGATAACTTTTTTCAATAAATTTTATAAAAATATAAGTTTTTTCTATGAGAGTATCCTTCTTGCTTAATTCTTTTATTTTGTGTAAAATTACATAAGTATATAGTTACGTAAAATAAGGAGAAATTTATGAGTCTTACAAAAGATATAGAAAGTTTGATTCCTCATCGAAAGCCTTTTTTGTTTGTGGATGAGGTTATCTCTGCCGATGAAAAGGGAAGTGTGAGCGAGCATATTTTTACTCAAGAAGAATTCTTTTTTAAGGGACACTTTCCCGAATATCCTGTAGTGCCCGGGGTCATCCTCGTAGAAACAATGGCTCAGGCCGGAGGAGCAGCCTTGAGTTTTCAAAAGATTTTTGAAGAAGGCTCTTTATTCTTTTTGGCCACAGTCGATAAGGTTAAATTCCGTTCTCAGGTTAATCCGGGCGATAAAGTTAGAATGGAAGTTACAAACTTACGCGTATCGCCCCGAATGATTAAGCAGGCGGGCAAGGCCTATGTAGGCGATACCCTTGCCGCCGAAGCCGAGTGGATGTGCCTTGTCGGCAAAGAAGCTTAATCAAGAATATTACTTGATAAATTTTACCTTATTAATTATACTTTTCGATATGGAATACGTAAAATCGATTGCAGAGTGCATCAAAGCTGTTGAAGTTATAAATTGTTTTGGAAACGATAAGTCTCTTATAAATTCTATGGAATATGATTCCCGTAAGGTTCAGCCTTGCGGCGTTGATGATAAAACGGATCTTAAAAAAGGTGCTGCCTTTTTTGCTCTTCCGGGTATTCATACTGACGGAAAAAAATTTATAAATTCTGCAATCGAAAACGGAGCCGTTTGTGTTTTTTATGAGGGGGATTTAAAAGCTGCCGATGCTGCAGATAAAACGGATGCTGCAACCATAGAGAAGGCCAAGGATGTTTGCTTTGTTCAGGTGGATGATGTGCGCAAGACCATGTCCAAGGTCTCTGCCTTTCTTTATGATGAACCTTCAAAAGCACTGGGTGTAATCGGTGTTACCGGAACCGAGGGCAAGAGCAGCACGGTTTCTTTTATCTTTCAGCTTTTAAACCTTTGCGGGAAAAAAGCCGGCTTTTTCTCTACAGTCGAATACTCCATAGACGGAAAGGTAATTCCTAATCCTGAACACCAGACAACGCCTGAATCGAACATTGTCCAGCAGCGTCTTGCCCAAATGAGAGATGCAGGATGTAGTTTTGCTGTGGTAGAGTCTTCCTCACACGGCCTTTCTCCTAGGACGGCCCGTCTTGAAGATGTGATCTTTGATGCAGGTGTTTTTATGAACGTAACTCAGGAGCACTTGGAATTCCACGGAACCATCGAACAGTACCGCTATGACAAGGCCAATCTTTTTAGAGCCTTGGATAAAAATAAGGGTAAGGGTATGCCGATATTCGGGGTAGTAAACTATGAAGACATGTCAGCTCCTTATTTTATGGAAGCAACTCAAAAAAATGTATATCCTTTCAGCACCGAGATTAAAGACCTAAAAAAGATTGAAGAGTATGAAGGTCTTTTTGCAAAGGATATTGAAGAGTCATCAAACGGAATTAAATTTACCCTTTGCGATTTTTCTTCTAAAAAAGAATACAGGAGCGAGCTAAAACTTGCAGGCATCTTTAACGTAAAAAATATTTTGGCTTCGGTCTTGGCCGTTCAAAAAATTACGGGACTCGATATCGAAGCCATAATCGAAAAACTTTCTCTTGTAAAACCCGTAAAGGGCAGGATGATGCTCATAGATGAGGGTCAGGATTTTGAAGTACTCATAGACTATGCTCACACCCCTTCTTCTTTTATGACGATTTTTCCTTCGATAAAGAGTCGTATAGAAAAATCCGGCGGAAAGGTAATAAGCCTTTTCGGTTCCGGCGGAGAGCGTGACATAAAGAAAAGACCGGAGCAGGGCAGGATAGCGGCCCTTTATTCCGACATCGTAATCCTTGCAGATGAAGACCCTCGCGGAGAAGACTCCGTTGAGCTTTTGGAGATGATAGCAGCAGGCTGTCCCGAAAAAAAACGAAACGAAGAGCTCTTTATAATCCCCGACCGCCCCTCAGCCATCAAAAAAGCCTTCAGCCTTGCAGGTAAAAACGATGCAGTTCTCCTTTTAGGGAAAGGACATGAAAACTCCATCATCTTTAAAGATAGAACCATGCCCTACGATGAAGAAACAACGGCAAGAGAATTGTTAAAAGAGATGCTGAGGAAAAAAACTAATCCTTGTACAAAAGTGCAATCTTTGCTATAATCCGGCCTATGATAGATAAACCGATTACCGATCCCGTCTTAATAGAAAAATTTAAAACCATGCACGAAGACGGAATGACGGTCTTTATGCTCGGCGAAGGTCAAATCCGCGGAGCTTTTTTTCACGGAACCCGCTTTGTAAATAAGATGAGGGTGCAGCACAACTTAGGGCTTTTGGAAAGCCTCGCCCTGGGACACGCCTCCCTTTGCGGAGCCCTCCTAATTCCCACAATGAAGGGAAGAGATAGAATCATCTTTAGATGCGATACCCAAGGCCCCCTTGTGGGCTTTAGTGTCGAAGCCTTCAGCGAGGGCTTTGTCAGGGGCTATCTTTTGGAAGACCCGATAAGGCCTGATGAATTGTTAGAAACATGGGACTTAAAGCCCCTCTTCGGCGAAGGAAAGATTTCGGTTATCCGCTTCCCCGAAGGAGCCAGGGAACCCTTGACGGGAATCATCGAGATAAAGCACAAAAACATAGCCCTTGACCTTTCCGAATATTTTTTGCAATCGGAACAGACCGTAACGGGCTTTAATACAGGCGTCCAATTCGACAAGGAAGGAAGAATCATCGGAGCGGGAGGCATGTACATTCAGGTCATGCCGGGAGCCGAAGAAGCCTTGATAGAAAAGGTAGAAATGGCCTTTGCGGCCTGCCCCTCGATAGGCCAATGGTTTGCGGAAGGCGGAGACAGGGAAGATGTCATCTTCGGCCTTTTCCGTGACTGTGAGCCGAAAGTTCTAATCGAAAGAAAGATAGACTTTTATTGCCCCTGCTCGGAAGACAATTTCCGCAATAAGCTTTTTACCCTGCCCGAAAAAGAACTTGCAGACATGTACGAAAACGGCCCCGATCAAATCGAGCTTTATTGCCATAACTGCGGCTCTGTCTATAAATATCCCAAAACCGTCTTAAAGGAAAAAATCGATGTACATTAAAAAACCCATGGAAATAGAAAATAAGAGCATGGATATAATTGAAGAGAGCATGAAGGATGTTGCTTTCACCGAAGAAGAAAAAATTATAGCCAAGAGGATGATTCACACTACGGGCGATGTCGAGTACCGCAAGATAATTGTCTTTCAAAATAATTTTATAGAAGCCGCTAAAAAAGCTCTTCAAAAGGGCATAACTATTTTTACCGATACCAAGATGGTAATGACAGGCATCAATAAGCCAGCCCTTTCAAAAACCGAAAATAAGCTTTTATGTCTGATCGATGATGAGAGGGTTTTTAAGATGTCCAAGGAAGGGGGAATTACACGATCTTCGGCGGCTGTAGACCTCGCAGTCCAAGAAGGAGCAACAGCCTTTGTGATAGGCAATGCCCCTACAGCCCTTTTCCGCCTTTTAGAGCTTTGCGAAGAAAAAAAAGTTTCCCCCGATTTTATAATAGGAGTCCCCGTGGGCTTTGTAGGTGCCGCCGAATCAAAGGAAGCCCTGCGTTCCGTCTCCCTGCCCCAAATCTCTACCGTAGGCACCAAGGGCGGAAGCAACGTCGCCGCCTCCATCATAAATGCCTTACTTTACATGATGGTCGAAAGGGAGTAAGGAAAAGCTGCATTGAACATGCTTCTAAGTGCACCAATCCTCATCGAAAACCTATTGCATGATTATTTAAATCAAGTCTTGATTTATAGAAAAAAATACTGGGGCTGTTTTAGGACAAAATTTTTAAACCGTATTTTTTATAATTTGTAATCTGATTATCAACAGACAAAAAATAGTAATCAGACTGTATTGCTTGCCAAATCATTATTCGGTCAAATGGATCTTTATGTTCTATCGGTAATTTGTAAAAGGTAATTAATTCATCATTTTGAAAAGACCTGTATTTTAAAAACTATTTTCTACTTCTTTGTAGAATTCTTCAGGTTTTATTCCGTTTAGTGATAATTTTCCAATATTAAATTTTATTGATATTTTCCATAAGCTAGCCTGGCTATAGAAAATTTCGTTGTCATCTGCTAATAGTTTATTATAAACTGATCTAGATATTTTACTTGTATCAATAAATGGCCATAATAAATAATGTGTATCTAGTAGGATTTTCATAAATTGATAAACTCTTCATCTGTAATTGCCCAATTCTCACTAAATTCAACCGTTGCTTTTCCTTCCAATGTACCTAGTTGTCTCACTTTTATTCTCTTATATTCTTCAATTGGAACAATTACCGCGATTGCTTCTTCTTTTCGGCCGAGTGTTATCCCGATTTCGTTACCTAATTCCACTTCTTTTAAAAGTGCAGAGAAATTTGTTCTTATTTTGGTTACAGGCAATGTTTTCATGTAAATATATTAACATGTATGTATAACATAGTCAAGTTGTACATATTTTAAAAATGCTATTTCCGTGTTATATACATTTCCATTAAATTTCAAACATACCTCTAAGTGCACCAATCCTTGACAGTGCATTCCTACCTCAGTCTTCCCTTTTCAATATAGACAACCTTATCGGCGGCGTTTACGGTGGATTTGCGGTGGCTTACGATTAAAACGCCCTTGTCTTTCTTTTCTTGGTAAATTGAATTTAAAATGAGGGCTTCGTTTAAGCTGTCCAAGTTTCCGGTCGGCTCGTCGAGCAGCAAAAGAGGAGCCTTGTGTAAAAAAGCCCGGGCAAGGCCGAGACGCTGTTTTTCCCCGCTTGAAAGGTTTCCGCCGAGTTCTGTAATCTTCGTATCATAGCCTTCAGGAAGGCTCATGATAAAATCGTGGATGGCGGCTTTTTTCGCGGCTTCGATAACTTCCTCTTTTGAAGCATTCCTGTTTGCAAGAAGGATGTTTTCATAAATAGATTTTTTAAAAATATAGGTTTGCTGGGTAATGTACGAAACGGCCTCTCTTAAACTCGCAGTGTTTATTTTTTTAACGTCGATGCCGTTCATCCTTACCTCTCCCGAAAGGGGATCGAAAAAGCGCATGATGAGGCGGAGCAGGGTACTCTTACCGCTTCCGCTTTTACCGCAAAGGCCGACTATCTCATCTTTTTTAACCGAGATGCTTACATCCTTTAAAACTTCCATATCGTCGTATCTAAAATTGATATTATCGGCATCAACTTTTTCGAAGCTGACGTTTTCGCCGTCTTCAACTTCATCGAGTTCAGGCTTTTCTTCAAGCAGGGAAAAAACTCTCTCTGCGGAAGCGAAGGTTTGCTGCAAGTTTACGGCCAAGCCTGAAACAGCTATTATCGGACCGTATCCTGAAAGAAGCATTAGGTTGGAAATCAAAAGGTGAGCAAAGTCTATTTTTCCGTTTACCAAGAGGAAGGCCGAAATGCCCAGCATTAAAAAATTGCAAAGGGTGAGAGCTGCCTCCGTAACAGCAAAGGTGTTCCCCTCAAAGTCCTTTAAGAGCTTAAAGGTTCCGCTTATAGCCTCCCCTTTTTTTTCTATATTTTCTTTTCTCTCCCTTATCTTGTCAAAAAAGATTATCTCCTTTATTCCGAGGAGGGAGTCCAAAAAGTAGGAATTAAGGGAGCTCATTTTTTTTCGGTATTCTACACCCGAGCCGTCATCCATCTTACCGAAAAGGATGGGAAGGAGAAAGCCTATGATTATATAAATGAGGGCAACCGTAAGAGATAAAACAATGTGTATTTTTGCAAAGATGATTAGGGCAAAAATAAAGTAGAGAACGGCAGAAGCAGCGGGGGCTATTGTGTGGGCATAAAAAACTTCGAGCAATTCTATGTCGGTGGTTATGATCGACAAGAGGCTTCCTGAATCTTTTTTTTGCAATTTAACAAAGGCGAGCCGTCTCATAGCCGTAAAAATCTTATCGCGTATCAGGGCCAAGAGGGTAAAGGCTATGTAGTGTCCCGAAAGCTGTTCGCCGTATCTGAAGATACCGCGGCTTACGGCACAGACAATGAGGCCGATGATTACAAAGTTCAAGGAAAGATAGGTATTAAAAACCTTTAAGCCCAAAAGAGAAACGATGCCGGCTCCGCCCAAAACCGGAATGGCCGCTGCAATGATAAAGCCCAAGACCCTCAAGATAACCGTTATAGTCATAACGCCTGTAAGAGGTCTTACAAATACTATCAATTTTTTTATAAGTTCGCTTTTTTTCATTTTACACCCAGCCTTATTTTTTCAAGATCTTTTTGCTGTAAATACATCCTTGCATAGATGCCGTTTTTTTCAAGGAGGCTTGAATTAGTTCCATCTTCTTTTATCTCGCCCTTTTCAAATACATAGATATGGTCTGCATTTTCAATATTTGCAAGCCTGTGCGAAATAAAGATGATTATTTTTGTTTTGCTTAATTCGTAGAGGGTGCTTAAAATAAGCTCTTCGCTTTCGACATCGATATTGCTTACAGCCTCGTCAAAGATATAAATGTCTGCATCGTGAAGAAGTGCCCGTGCAAGGGCAAAACGCTGAACCTGTCCGCCCGATAAATTCTTTCCTCCGGATTCAATATAAAAATCCAAGCCTGAGTTTCCTTCTTCTTTTGAAGAACTGCGGCTTAAAACAAACTCGTCTAATAGAACCTTTTTTAATACGCTCATCAATTCTTCATCGCTTGCAGAGGGTTTGGCTATTAAAAGGTTTTCTCTCACCGAAGCTCCGAACAAAAAGCTCTCGGTCGAAACAAGGTTCATGTACCTAGCTCTAAATTCGTCGGGAAGTTTTTTTGCTTCTATTCCCGACAGGAGAATTTCTCCCGAATAGTTTTTTTGTAAGCCCATGAGAAGAGAGGCGGCCGTCGATTTACCCGATCCGCTTTCACCTGCTATGCCGTAAAAGCCCGGCTTTAAAAACTTCATCGATGCATTTTTTACTGCCTGCTTCGATTCGGTATAATTAAAGTTTAAATTTTTTACCTCAAGTGTAAGCTTCGATTCTTCAATTTTTTTTGCCGCTGCCTCAAGTTCGGCTCCGCTTAATATCGAAGCCGAGTCGCTTTTTACATCCATCAATTCAAAGAGGCGGTTTGCGGCGGTTATTCCGTTCATCGCTATATGGAAAAAAGAGCCCAAGGCCCGCAAGGGCAAAAAGAATTCCGCGCAGAGCAAAATAAAAAGAAGAGCGCCCTCTATCGAAAGATTTCCTGACCTTAGCTGATAGAGGCTGACGATGGTGCCGAGAGCTGTTCCGCCGTAAGCCACAGTGTCCATCACAAAGATGGAGTTAAGCTGCATGGTCAAAACCCTCATGGTTACCCGCCTAAAATTTTCCGCCTCGGCATTCAGCTCCTTGTGTTGAGCCTCATCATCCGAATAGGCCTTTAAAGTGATAAGGCCTCGGAGGTTATCCAAAAAAGAATCTCCAAGCCCCGTATAAATTGAAAGGTATTTTTTTAAAATGCGCTTTGCAACCTTTTGAATGGCAACAATCGAAAGAGGAATCAGGGGCACACAGATAAAAAGCACAAGGGCAGCAAAAAAATTTATCGGTGCAAGGATTATAAAAAGAGTTACCGGAGCCGCCATACTGAAAAAGAACTGAGGCAGGTAGGCCCCGAAATAAGAATCCAGCTGCTCTATTCCGTCCGAGCCTATTTGAGTAACCTCTGCCATGCTGATATATTGGGAATAATTTAGCTTTAACGAAATAAATTTATCGTAGAGCATTGAGCGCAAGGTCCGCTTAACCTCGGTTCCTGCCCTGTATGAAAAGTATGAGCGCTTACGGACGGCAATAACCCGTATTACCAAGGCAGAGGCAGCTACGGCCGCCAAAACAAAAAGCGTTTTTTTATCAAGCGAAGAATTATATAGACCGAAAATAAGGCGCACCGTTACAAACGTAATAACCACATTGCACAATAGAGAAATCCATGAAGAAAGGGCCGAAAGCAAGATCCACTTTTTACTTTTCGGCACAGACCTTGTCAGGCGTTTATGAATCATAACTAACCTCTTAAAAAGATATTAATAGCCTCTAAAAACTTCAGTTTTTAGAGGGTTTCCTTAAACTTAATTGCGATGTTTTTTATAAGTCATTAATAATTCAAGACTTATAAAAAACTCGTCGGGCATCTGTAAAAATTTAACAAAATTTTTACAGATGCCCTGTATTTTATAGGAAACAAATAAAAATAGCAATAGGCTAACTTTTAGGCTGTTGTTATTAGAAATTACAAAATATTTTTTAAAATTTTACTCATAAATCTTCTTTTTCCATATAAATATAATAGGAGGCACAAATGAAAAATGATGCAAGTTTCAAAATTACCCTACGAAATGACTATGCTTTTAAGCGTATCTTCGGTACTGAGGAGAATAAAGATATTTTGCAGGACTTACTGGAATGTATACTCGACATTCTGCCTGAAAATATCGCAGAATTAGAACTGTTAGATAAGGAGTTTCATAAAGAAATTTTGACTGAAAAGCTAGGTATCTTGGATATAAAGTTAAGACTAAAAGACGGAACAATTATCAATATTGAGATACAAAATCGGTGGAGAGGTGATTTTCCTGAAAGAAGTGTGTATTATTGGTCGAAGATGTATACCGAAGGCATAAAACAAGGTCAAGACTATACAAATCTACCAAAATGTATTACAATAAACTTAATAGGAGAAGGCTTTAATAAAAATAAGCGTTTGCACAATAAATATCTTATTTTGGAAAAAGATACAAAAGAGCCTTTGCTTTCAAAATTTGAGATTCATATTATAAATCTTGAAAAAGCAAAGCTTTTAAAAGAATCAAATTATATGAATGTAAAAACAAAACGCTTATTAAGCTGGCTGAAATTTATTGAAACGGATGATGGGGAGGTAAGAAAGATGTTGGCGCAAAATTCCGAAATGATGAAAAAGGCAAATGCAGTTATTAAAGTAATGGAAATGAGTCCTAGGGATAAATGGCTGTACGAATCACGCATGAAATATGAACACGATATGGCATCAGAAAAACGCGAGGGCTACACAGAAGGAGTATACCAAACAAAACTCGAAACAGCAAAAAATTTGCTTGATCTGGGTGTAACACAAGAAGTCATTATTCAAGCCACAGGTCTAAGCCAAGGTGAAATAAACAATCTTTAATAACTACAGTCTTGCAATCTTTAAAAAAAAGAAGTAAAATGCTCTTCCTATGGTAAAAATAAATTCTCTTAAATTTAAATATCCGAACTCGAAAAAAGAAGTTTTAAAAAATATAAATTTAGAAGTTAAGCAGGGCGATTATATTTCGATTGTGGGAGAAAACGGCTGCGGAAAAAGTACACTCCTAAAACTTATCTTAAAACTGCTTAAAATACAAAATGGCGAAATTATTATCAATGCAAAAAGAATAGGCTACCTTCCGCAAAAAAAAGAAAACCTAAGCGACTTCCCGATTACTCTTTTTGAACTTTTAAATTCTTATAGAAAAATATTAAAGATAAGAGAAAAGGATTGCGTTCTAAAAGCCTTGGAAAGGGTGAACTTAAGCGAATACAAAACCGGCCTTGTAGGAGAGCTTTCAGGCGGGCAGATTCAAAAACTCTACATAGCACGAGCCCTTATCGGGGATCCTGATCTTTTAATCTTGGATGAGCCTTCTACCGGAATCGATGTTCAGGGGCAAAAAGAAATCTATTCTTTTGTAAAAGATTTAAACACTCAAAAAGGACTTACCGTCATTTCGGTTGACCATAACTTGGATGCCGCCGTTTTTAATTCTACCAAAATATTTCATATAAAAAACGGGGAAGGCCACTTGTGCAATCCTAAACAGTACAGCTCAGAATTCTTTGACCCGAGCTTTGTTCAATTCAAACCCAGGGTGAATCAATAAGAGAAAAGTTTTTATAGGAGGTTAAGAAGATGCTTCAATACGGTTTTATGCAAAATGCTTTTATTGTTTCTTTTTTTATAGGAATCCTCTGCCCTGCAATAGGCTTATTTTTAGTCCTCAGAAGGTACTCCCTCATAGGCGATACCCTTTCCCACAGCTCTCTTGCAGGCGTTACCCTCGCCCTTGCCTCAGGAATAAACCCGATACTTGGAGCCTTTATTTTTACGACAGCTGCCGGAGCCTTAATAGAAGCCCTTAGAAACGCTTTTAAAGAATATCAAGATTTAATCCTTTCGATAGTTTTGTCCTTGAGCGTTGGAATCGCTATTACCCTCATAAGCTCAGGAGCCGTCAGGGCAAATGCCGAAACCTACTTATTCGGAAGCGTACTAACCGTTTCATCCTCGGACTTGGTTACGGTCATAGCTTTAAGCATCCTATCCTTGATTACCCTAGGCCTCATGTATCACAAGATGGTCTACATAGCCCTTGATGAAGATATTGCAAAAATAATGGGAGTTAAGGTAAGGCTCATCAATTACTTATTTTCAGCCCTTACTGCGGCAACTATAGCCGTTTCATTAAAAATCGTAGGCATGCTGGTATTAAGCTCAATGATAGCTCTCCCAGTCGCGACAGCCCTTCAACTAAAAATGAGCTTTAAAAAGACCTTGATTTTTTCTATTTTTATAAGCGTGGCCGATATCATGCTCGGCTTGGTTTTGTCCTATCACCTGAACGTCGCCCCGGGAGGCTTTACGGCCCTGGTTTCGGTCATTGTCTTAATCATAACAATAGGGATAAATTTCTTTTTGAAACATGTTAGAAAACCGGACGTGGTTAATACTTTATAAGCATGTAGTAAAAGAATACAAAAGTATTGTTTTTTCATAGCTTTTATGTTATATTTGTAATAAGGAGTAAATATGAAAACAGCAGTTTTACAGACGCGTTTAGACACGGCTCTAAAGAAAGATGCAGATGCTTTTTTTGAATCCATAGGAATGGATACGACTACTGCAATACGTATATTTTTAAAACAAACCTTAATACAACGTAAAATTCCATTTGAAATTGTTCAAGATAGTTCTTTTTATTCAGAAAAAAACATAAGAGCTTTGGAAAATTCCAAAACTCAAATGGAAAATGGACAACACTCAATAAGAGAGCTGGTTGAGGTATAGAATTGCACAAAGATTTTTCTGATGATGCATGGGCAGACTACACCTATTGGATAATGCAGGATAAAAAGACTCTTAAGAAAATCAATAAACTAATTGCAGATATTGAACGAAACGGTCACGACGGTATAGGTCATCCGGAACCCTTAAAAGGAAATCTTAGCGATTATTGGTCTCGTTCAAATAGATGAAAAACACCGTCTTGTTTATAAAATTGAAGATGGAATGATAAAGATTATTCAGTGCAAAAATCATTATAACGATAAATGATATTTTAAAATTTTCGGTAAGGGGAACGCACCGGTTTAGAGGCATCCCGGATAGTCCAATCTTCAATAGCATCATCAGAAAGGCGGGGCATAAAGCGTTTTTCTTTTACGGTTTTCATCGAAGATCCGGCTCCGACAGATTTGTTCCACCAGTCATATAGGTGTACATTTGTTTTTACTCCTAAAAAGTCATGAGTTTTTTCGAGGGAAACAAAGCCTATAGGATCATATTCGTAAAACTTTAACTTTGAACCGGCTGTGTTCGGGTGGGTCTCATAGGGAAGCCAGTTTTGCGGAATGTAGTTGTTTCCGATTATTTTTTTATAGTTGCCGGGCATCCCATAGGTGTAAAGGAGTTTGGTGTGAGTATCCAAGGCACACATCAAATTGTTGAGGTAATTTTCAAAAAAACCGCCTTTATCTGCATAAGCCGTAAATTTAAAAAAGATAAACCTCTCCAGCATTTTAGCCTCTGCAGGATCATCATAAACGGGTAAATCAAAGGGATGCACTCCTTCTATCTTGTAATAGACAACATCGTTTATTTTATTTGTTATGTTAAAAAATACGGAAGAGCCGGGCACTTCGCTTTCATGGTACTTATATGTTTTCTTTTCCTTGCCCCAGCCTTCATGCGGAGCACAAACTTCCCATTTAAAATCGGAGATAAAAAGAATCTCCACCGCAGGAGCAGAACCTTTTGAAGGAGAGGTAATCTTAGACATGTGTATAAAACAATCACCAAGCATTGCTTTCTTGTAGATACAGTCGGGATTATCGGGATCAAGTTTTAGTTTATCTTCTTTTATTGAATCCTCTGCAGTTAAAAAAACTGCCGAAAAAAAGAACGATAATACTAATACGCAAAAAATTAAAAAGAGTTTTTTCATAAAAATAGTCTACTAAAAAAAGCCGAAGGTTTAAAAAGAGCCTTCGGCTTTTAAAATTATTTCCAACTGATTGTATAAATTACTTTGATAGTTCCTTCCGATTTTGTATCGGGATTATTTACCGTATAGGTAATTACAAAATCCTTTTCTTCACCTGCTGTCAGAGTAAAGTCTTGATCATAGGTGATGGTTACGTTTTTGTATGAAATCTTACGGTTAGGATCAGGCTTGGTTCCTTCATATTCCTGAGGAAGAGGAATCTCGACAGACTGCTTTATTTGAACGTTTGCCGTATCTACAGTCCACGTTTCTGAAGCTTCATTATAAATCAGAGGAAATGAACTGTTATCATCGATAGCCTGCAACGGGTAAACAGTTCCGCCTCCCAAAGTAGTCCACTCAGCCCACCAATAATCATGACGATTGGCCTTTATCAAATGATTACTCAAAGTAATTTTCATATTTGTAAATGAATTGTATATATTATCAAGGAAACCGTTCTCAGCTGATTTATATACAGCCGTGTCAACAAAATCTGCGCTATCTACCTTTATCCATTTTCCTCCATTGTTTTCAACATTAAACTTCCTATTCCACGATTTTAATAATTCCGGAGAATCCGACTCTACCTTAATTTTAAAATTATGAGCCAAATGAACACCCTTAATGTATTTATGATTAAAATGATCCCCATCAGCTGTACTCCATGACTTTAAACTTTCATTATAAATCTTAGGAGTTATTTTAAGGCGCATACGGCGTTCAAAAGCTACGGAAACAAAGACATTTTGATCAGGTACAATCAAGTCGGCTATGGTTAAGTCCGGCATAGAAGAAACAGGTTCGGCACCTACCCATTGCTTTATATAATAAGCTGCATCAGGCGTAGCTATAAATCTGACCTTATCACCTTTTTTTACATAGTCACCGGAATTTATCGGTTTACCCTTGTACAAGGCTGTAAGAGTGCCGCCTTCATCGCCTGAAACCGAAAAAATTATGCTATATAAGGCTTCAACAGCAATCTTTGCCCGCATACTCTTTCTAATTGCTGTAGTATTTCCGCTTACATTAGTATTGGTATTTGTAATCACGCAATAATAGAACTCATTATGTTCAGAAGCTGTTGTAGGAACAAATTTATAAGTTTCGGCGGAGGCATTGTTTATGGGAGAACCTTCATCGGTTTCGTTATCGGCTTTAAACCATTGATATGTTAAGTTTCCCCCATCAACGGATTCTGCAATAACCGATAGGCTTATTTCTTCAGAAGAGCCGATAGCTGCACTTGCACCTTCAGGCTGTTTTAATATCTTTGGAGGTTCTGCATCAATTATTATCTGCCCGCTGCCGGGAACTAAGCGGAACTTGACTTCTTCGGATTTAACTTCGGTAATTTTCCCATTAGCCGTATTTTTATTTTGTATTATGCAGTAACAATAAGCATCTATCTCTGCGGAAGTGTCAGGAACATACTTAGCCTGTATGGCACCATCGATTTTTTCGTCAATTGATCCATCTATTTTTGATCTCTTATACCATTGATATGAGAGTATTTCTCCTGAGGGAGCCGGCAAAACTTTTATCTCAAAGTAAACACTATCGCCTACATGAGCGTAAATGGATGAAGGCTGCCCCATTATTACAGGTTCCGAAACAGTATATTTAGGGTTTATTTCTTTAGTAACTTCAGTCTTTGTGATTTCAATAGGGTTTCGATAAGGAGAAAAACCGGCTCCATTCGGTTTTTTTTCTGCAGGTTTTGTAAATATAGAATTTTCCTGTGCATGATAATTACTTGCATTTATATTGTCTTTAATCCACTGGTACATTACAACAGAACCATCTTCTTTTACATAACCCACAGGATCACTCATATAAAAAGGTTTACCGAACTGTACATGGTCGCCGGAAGTTGGAGTTGCATAGTCCACCCAGTTTTGAGGTACAATATTACCAAATATATTTTTAAGATAACTTGGGTCACTGTAGTAAAAAAGGAATTTTGAATATCTATCAACGCAGAACATCGAGTTATCTGCTTTTATTCCGGCAGAGGCATTCGCAGTAAAACGATAAAAATAAAATCGGCTGTCATTTGGGTCAGCATTAGGCACATACCCTCCATGTTTAGCCCATCTATCTGCCCTTGTTTTATAACGGTAAATCTTTATGTTATCTATAGCCTTGAGACCTGATCCTATTTCATCCGGAACATTATTACAAACATTAGGAATACCAGTCCAAGTTCCCGGTGTAAACTTATATGACGCTATTATGCCGGACATAGAAGGCATATATAAAACCCAATCATCAAATTTTGAAGAATGGAATTCATAATTTTCATCATAATAAACAAAGGGATCGATGTTTTCAAGTATAGTATTTATCTGTATTACATATTTTTTATTCCCTTTTTTATCTATAGGATTGTACAAAACCTCTGAACTTTTCTTTACAGTAATATCCATCTCCCATGCTTGATATTTACCTTCTTTTGCGGCTACTGATAGCTTCAAGGATACTATATCTTCGTTTCCAAAAACGGCCGGCTTGGGGCTTATTTCGGCAGGAATATAGCCGAATTTCTTAAAGGATAAAATTACATCATCAGAATTCAGAGTTTGAGTATTTTCCGGAACCAGAGCTGTTTTTCCTATCTCAGCCTTGATACCTAGAATATACATTTCTAAAAGCTGTAGTGCTTCATCTTCTCCCTCGGTCTTTGCTTCTCTGGTTATACTAATGTCTTTTTGAAAATCTTTATACTGTCCCTTTTTTCCTTTAACCATTATCTTTATATTTACAGTCTCATTTTCTTTTAATTCAACAGGAGAATTTTCTATATCAACAGGGATGACTGTTTCATTTTCTCCATATTTAAATTTTGCCGTAATTTTAGAAGGATCTATGACACTATATTTATACGGAACAGTAACAGCGCCGGATATGGCATCTATACCGCAAATTTCAAGACTCTTTAATTCTAAGTTATAAGGTTCACTTTGTGTAATTTTGATAATCTTCTCGATAGTGGAGTATTTACCCGCATTATCTATAATTTTTATTGTAATAGGAACAGTTTGACCCGGAACAAGAGGTGTACCTTCTCCGTTTATTTTTACATCTACTAAAACAGGTTCCTTTTTTGATAAAGAACTTACAGCGTTTACCTTGATATTATCAACATAAATTTCGTCAACTGATGGAGGAACTGTAACGATATAAGTATCTGCAGCTGAAAACTTTTTTAACCGATCAATTTCATCAATCGGTGTTTCAGAAAGGACTGCTATAACGGGGTTATCTGAAATAAGTATTTCGGTTATATACATGGACATTCCTGTATCATCACTAGTACGAGGATACCAAGAGGAACCTAAAGCCGGTCTACATGAATTGAACAATGTCAAGACAAGACCTATAAATATAAGGCTTGCAAATCTTTTTATTAATTTAGTTTTTATCACACATATATTTTTCATATTTCACCTCAAACTTTAAATAAAAGACCCAGGCTTACGCCAAAGTCAAGGTTATTCATAAAAAAAGATTTTATCGGATATTTCTCAAAATTTACATGAACTGGCGGAGTTTGGGTAAGACCATTAATAATTGCCGCTTGTTCTACTTTTTTAGGGAGAGCCACATATCCGGGTTTAAAAATAGAATATGACAAATAACCGCCTAATGTTAATCCCATTGTAGAAATTATCGGCTGGTTGTATTCGATAGATAATCTTAAGAGAGCACTTAAAGGATTCATCTTTTTCATCATAGATCTGGGTATCAATAAGGTACCTGTCTCCGGATAAAAATTGACTCCTGTTTTTTTTAATTCCTCTAATTCTTCTTCATTTAAATTGGAATATAATTCGTAGGTAGGCTGAGGATCCATGAGCATTTTCCCGCCCAATCCAAAACCAACAGAGAGCCTGTTTTTTAAAAGCATTACCTTTAGTGTTGTACCAAAATTCAAAACAGGAGTCATATAAACTCGTGAATATACTTCAATGTTCTTTTTTAGTTTATCATTATACTGCCCCGAAATTTGCCCGGAAAATCCCTGTCCTATACCCAGATTGAAAGCTAATCCCAATCCTCCGAAAGTATTAGTATTTGTATAGTGAAAGTATCGAACAGAATCAAAAATATATGTAAGCTCGGCTTCTCCATTCATAACAAAACCAACCATTCCATCCATAAAAGCTGCACCCAGATATTTCTTATCTGCTTCATTTATATGGGGGTCGGTAAAGGAACCTGAAAAATTAGCTCTGAGACAGAGTGTAAAGCCTTTTTCAAAGGCAAAGGCCGAAAAACTTACACACACAAACATAATCAAAAAAATAATTTTTTTAATAGTTTTCATAGCCACCTCAATCCCTAAATGATACATCATTTTTATATAATCGTCAATACAGGCGTTGAATATAAAATTTCCGCCTGATGGACTTTTTTGCATTTTTACTATAAAATACCGAAATATGGAAATTTTCTATCTTGCAAAAATAGGCGAAATTAACCTAAAAAAAGGGAATTTAAAAGACTTTGAAATGCGGCTCTCGCAGAATTTACGCAGCTATTTACCGGATGCTAAACCCAATATACGCGTGCGCGCCGGAAGAATGTATGTAAGTGTCAAACCCGAATTTAAAGAAAAAACGGAAGAAGCCCTAAATAAACTCATAGGCATTACGGGCTGGGCCGAAGCTATCCCTGCCGAAAAAACTATTGAAGCCATTACCGAAACGGCCAAAGCCGAAGCCGTAAAAGCCCGGAATGCCGGGGCAAAAACCTTTAAAATAGAATCCCGCCGAGGAGAAAAGACTTTCCCCATGACCTCTTACGAAATTTCGAGAGAAGTCGGCGGCGTAATCCACATGCAAGGAATCTTAAAAACCGATGTTCATAATCCCGACATTGTAATCACAGTAGAGGTAAGAGAAGAAGCCTTTATCTACGGCCTTGAGCACAAGGGGCGGAGAGGTCTTCCCTGCGGCTGTTCGGGAAGGGGACTTTTACTCCTTTCGGGAGGAATAGATTCCCCCGTTGCAGGCTTTAAGATGCTTACCCGCGGAATGAAGCTCGATTATCTTTACTTTCATTCTCATCCTTTCACCTCGCCAGAAGCTCAAGCTAAGGTTGAAAAGCTCGCAGAAATCTTAGCCGATTACGGCCTCGGCGGATACTTAAACATAATTCCCTTCACAAAGGTTCAGCAGCAAATCAGAGAAAAAAGCCCCGAGGCCTATCTCACCTTGATGATGAGAATCTGCATGATGAAGATAGCAAACATGACGGCTAAAGGCATAAATGCCAAATGCCTTATCACGGGAGAAAGCCTTGCTCAGGTTGCAAGTCAAACGGTAGAAAACCTGACCGTAACAAACTCTTATGCGGAATTTCCTGTTTTTAGGCCCCTCATCGGTCTTGATAAGGAAGAAATTACGATAGAAGCCAAAGCAATCGGCACCTACGAAACCTCAATCTTGCCGTACGAAGATTGCTGTGTAATGTTTTCACCCAAACACCCTATTTTACACTCAAACCTCAAAGATGCAGCTGAAATTTTCGAAAGAATGGAAATAGACGGCCTTTTGGAAGAGGCCTATTCTAAAAGAGAAACAAAAAAGATGAGTTTTTAGATGACAAAAGATATTGTTGACCTCCGTATCGAAAGAATTCATTGTATAAGCTCTCCTGCAGAGATGGCCGAAAAGATTCCGGCTGACGATAAGATATATTCTTTTGTAGCCGAGGCCCGAAAAACTATCAGCGATATAATAAGCGGAAAGGATAAACGCTTTTTACTCATAGCCGGCCCTTGTTCTATCCACGACACAAAGGCTGCAGAAGATTATGCGATGCGCCTTTTAGAGCTAAAAAAGAAATGCGCAGATTCTTTCTATATTATAATGCGAACCTACTTTGAAAAACCCAGAACGGTTTTAGGCTGGAGAGGCCTCATTGTAGAGCCGGAACTTGACGGCTTTATCAATATTGAGGGCGGCATTCAAAAAGCAAGAAAATTTTTGATTAAACTTGCCGAAATGGGTATTCCTGCAGCCGCCGAAACTGTAGACCCGATGATTCCACAATACATTGCCGACCTTGTAAGCTGGGCATCGATAGGGGCTCGCTCGGCCGAAAGCCAAATCCACAGGGAAATCGCCTCAGGGCTTTCGATGCCTGTGGGCTTTAAAAATACGACCTACGGGGATATAACGGCGGCAGTAAACGGAGTGACTGTTTCCCGTCTGCCTCATGCCTTTGTGGGCATTGCCCGAAACGGCCTTTCCGCAATCATCCACACCACAGGAAATCCCGACACGCACTTGGTCTTAAGAGGCGGCATTCTAAAACCCAATTACAATAGAGAAGAGGTCGAAAAAACTGCCTCTCTTATGGAAGAAAAAGAATTGGAACCGAGCATAGTAATAGACTGTTCTCACGGGAATTCGGGAAAAGACCCTAAAAAACAGATAAGCATTTTGGAAGAAAGCTTAAAACTCCGCTTCGATAAATATAAGCCTCTCGGTTATGTCCGGGGCTGTATGATTGAAAGCTTTATCCAAGAAGGAAAAACATCAATAGAAAAAGCAAGAGATAATTCCGAGTATGGAAAATCCATAACAGACCCCTGTTTAAGTTGGGAAGAAACCCAAGCGGAAATATCCCGTCTCTATCAAAAATACCGAAATTGTTTTGTAAGTAATAACCGTTTTAAGGAGGAAAGAATGAATATCGAAATATACACAGACGGAGCCTGCTCTAAAAACCCCGGCCCCGGAGGCTGGGCCTATATAATACTGAATAAGGATTTAAATGAAGAAATCTTTAGAGAAAACGGCGGTGAAAAGCAGACCACAAATAACCGCATGGAACTTATGGCCGTTATACGGGCCTTGCAAAAGATAAAAGATGGCGACTTGAGCGCTCAATCCGGCAGAATTGCAGGCTATGAAGGCATCTCAGTTCACACAGATTCCCAATATGTACAGCAGGGAATAAGCTCATGGATCTTCAACTGGAAAAAAAATAATTGGAAGACGGCCTCCAAAGAACCAGTAAAAAACCGGGACCTTTGGCAGGAACTGGACGCTCTTTCTGCCTCGGTTAAACCAAAATGGGTTTGGGTAAGAGGCCATGCAGGCAATCCTTTAAATGAGGCCTGCGACCGGCTGGCAGTCGAGGCCTGTAAAAAAATGATGTAAGGGTTATAGCCCCGCTTCATCCAAAAGCTTTTTTAAAGCTATAAGTTCTTCTTTTGTGAGAGTAATTCCTTTTCCCATTTTTTGGTGATCCTGAGACCACGCTCTTATGTCGAATTTGGGCTCTCTGCCGTTCCATGAAACTTCGTTGAGTTCGGTATTCCAGCCGCCCTTTCCTTCGGAGATGATTCCGTAGCTTTTTGTAATTTCAAATTTGAATTCGTCCTGATTATTCATCAGTTGACCTCCTTGTATTTAGATATGAAGTAATATAGTCGGTAAATGAAGCAAGCGATAAGATGACCGCCGCAAAATAAAGAAGCCAATTAAAATAAAGAACGTACCGGGTAAGGGCCGGCGGTAAAAATACGTAAATTTGTTCAAGTTTTAAAAACATTGAAACACTTGCCGCGATAATGTAAAGAACAGTCTTTGTTTTTCCGCCCATCTTTGCCCCTATCGTTATGCCTTCTCCGCGGGCCTTCATTCTCAAAAACATGATGCCGAATTCGCGGTAAACGATAATCAAAAAGAAGGGAGCAAATAAAAAGCCGTCCATCAAAAAGCAAAATAAAACCGTTACATTTGCAACGACATCGGCGAAGGGATCGAATATTTTTCCGAACTCATCGACCTGATTATTCCGCCTTGCATAGTAGCCGTCCAAAAAATCGGTAAATTCCATAAAAATAAAAATCGGAATTATAATAAGAATGGTAATTTTAGGGCTTATAAAAGGAATCCAGTCAGGTAAAAAATACAAAACATAGATTAAAGGAGCAAGCACCAAACGCGATGATGTAAAAATATTTGAAAGCTTCATATCCTATATGATGTAGCTTTAAGCCGTTTTTGTCAATAGAGTAAAGTGCGAAGTATGTCTACAAACCGCACATTTGGAAAGGAAGGGATACTTTTACAACTATACAGTTAAGCAGCAGTTGATTTTTTCGGGAAAATGATGTAGTATGTCCCCAATTTGGAGAATGTATATTATGAATAAAATATTGTCCGGTAAACATCTTTCCACAAAATTTGTTATAGGTGCCTTGTTGGATACCTTTTGGGTTGCAGTTGGAAGTGTGCTTGCAGCAGTTGCATTGCAGTTTTTTCTTATACCCGGAACAATTGCTCCGGGCGGCGTGAGCGGTCTGTCGGTTGCAATCGAAAAATTGACCGGCATAAGGGTATATATATCGAATTTGGTTATAAACGTACCCTTATTTATTTTTGGAGCAAAACTTTTAGGTAAAAAGTCGGCCGTTTTTACACTTCTTTCTATTTTGGTGCTTTCCGGGGTTCTGGCAGTTTTGCCTCAAGATTTTGTTTTTACAAACGACCTTTTTTTACAGGCGACATTCGGAGGAATTCTTTTAGGATTGGGTTTGGGAATTGTGTTTAAGCGTGGAGCCACTACAGGAGGAACAGACCTTGCAGGAGCTATTGTAAACAAACATTTTCCGGGCTTAAGCATAGCAAAGGGAATGGCCATAGCCGACTTTGTAATAGTAATCTTTGCAGGTGTTGTAGATAATAATCCGAATACTTCGCTTTATTCTTTAATAGCTCTTTTCTTTTGTACAAAGATAGCTGATATGATTCTTGACGGCTTAGGCTATTTTAAAGGCTTTTTTATTGTCAGCTCCAAACCTGAAGAAATAGGTGATGCTCTTATGAGCAAGTTGGAAAGAGGCGTTACTCTTCTCAAAGGGGAAGGCATGTATTCAAAGCAGGATAGACCTGTATTGCTTTGCGTTGTAAGCCGTGCCCAATTTGTCAGAGCAAAAGAAATAATAACCGAAATCGACGAAAAGGCGTTTATTATGGTCTGCGATATGCAGGAAGTTTACGGTCTCGGCTTTAAGCAAAAAATAAAGTAAACTGCTCTTTACCGATTTAAAAAGTCATTGACGGCAGATAGTTAATTATGGTATAGTTGAGTATGGATTCAGGAATTTTTATTACGGATAACAGATTAAAGTTTTCGCAAGAACTTGCAAACCGCCTCAGAGATAAGGGCTTAAAGGTTTGTCTGAGTTCGGAATATAAAGAGGATAATAAAGAAGGCGGTATTACTACCGAAATAGAATGGAACCGATCATCTCTTTTTTCGCTTCAAGCTATTCCGCTAAAATTGAAAAATATAAACATTGCAGCCGATACATCAATTTTGATTTTTGATGCCCCTGCTTATTCCAAGATATATTCAGGAACAGATGCTCTTTCTATCGATAGAACCGTAAGCGATCTTATTTCTGCAAATGCAGCTCTTTCTCTTGTTTTAAAAAATTACTACATAAAAAAAGCTCAAGGACGGCTGATTTTTGTACACCGTGATGTTGACACTCCTTGCGGAAATCCTAATATTTCGGCAGCTTCTGCGGCATTTGTCCGTATTGCAGAAGAAACCGTCGATGCCGTAAGAAAGGCCGATCTTCCCGGCGTGCAGACTCTTTTGGTAAAACTTGAAGGCTTTGAAGATGATGTTTTTTCCGATTGGATATGCAGCCAAATAGGTTTGCCCGTCTTATCCCGAAGTCCCAGCCGATGGGTAAAAGCAGGACAACGCGGTTTCTTCGGTAAGTAGGTATTTAGTATATAAAGGGGGCTTTTAGCCAGGTAAGTTCGTGTTTGTTTACCGTAAGATGAACAATCTTTGAGTTCGGGATTGCCGCAAACTTTTTAACGGTTTCGTTATCGGGATCTCCCTGCATTTTTATTGTGCAGATAAATTTTTCACAAAGCCCCGATTCAATCCATTTTATAATCCATTCATAAAGCCTCGGAGGATAGCAGATTACATCGGAACAAAGCCAATCTATTTTTCCGATCTCTTCGGGCTTTAAGGTAAAGGCGTCATGCTTTATAAATTCTATATTTTTCTTTGCCATTAAGTCGGGCCGCAAGGGGCTTCGGTCTATCGCTATAATTTTGCAGCCTAAACTGTCCAGCACCCAGCTCCAGCCTCCGGGGCAGGCTCCGGCATCAAGGCAGATTGAATCGGCTGCCGGCAGGGAAGGGGCGTTTTTGGAAACCTCTGCGTGTAAGGCTTTGCTTTTTTCAATAGGTCCGTTTTTTTCTTGGTGCTTTTTTAGGTAAAAATTTAGGAGAGTTAAGGCTTCCCACATTTTTAAGTAGGCCCGGCTCGGCGGGTTTATCTTATCTTCTTTAAAAAAAATTTCTCCGCGCGGAAGAGGACTTGAAGTTTTTGCTGAAGCAAAAATTTGATGCTCGTTTAAAAGAGTCCATATTCCCATTTCGGCTGACGGAATATCGTAGGGGAAGGCTTTTTCTTTTTTGCTTATAAAAGGGAGCTTTTTTTCGATGAGCTCTGCCCGTCTAAAACAGTTAAAAGGATAAAAAGCCCAGTTTCGCTGTATTGAGCGCAAAATATCGGCTGCCTCGCTTATACTCGAAAACTCGGCTATAAAGGGGACTTCCATACAAAGACGGTTCCAAAAAATATCTTTCGGAAAATTTTCCCTGTAGATTATGTTCCCGTACACAGCCGCATCTTTAGGGAGTTTTGTTATTCCTGAAATACTTCCTGTATGCGGAATTCCTAATTCATCTAGAAGATGGGTTTCAAATTGAGGAACGGCGAGCCAGGCTCTGCCCTTTAGTAATTTTATGCGGGGGTCAGTTTTATTAAACATTATCTGCGGTATTTTGTCAAAAGAAAGTGAAAAACTTGTCAATTATTTAGCATAAAAGTTTCTGCCGAGGCGCAAATTGCACTTTGTACCTCGGCATTCGAACTTTGTACTTTGTCATTCGTACTTAATCTTTTAGATCAGTCCTGCAAAGCCCTCAAAGGCGAGCGAGAGCAAGGCTGCCGCAATAAAAAGAATGGGCGTTCCTTTTAAGAATTTTGGCACGGGGGCTGTATCTATTCTCTGTCTTAAACCTGCGAGGAGTAAAAGAGAAATCATAAAGCCGAAAGCCGAACCTGCAGCATGAATAAGGGCTTGTACAAAGGTATAACCTTGATCAATAGCATCAATTGTAACTGCAAGGATTGCACAGTTTGTCGTAATCAAAGCCAAATAAACACCCATCGAGCTGTAAAGAGCCGGGGCTGCTTTTTTTAGGTAGAATTCTACCAGCTGAACCAAACTCGCAATTACCAAAATAAAGATAAGGGTTTGAAGGAATTCGAGGTTTCCAATCAATACATAATTGTATATTGGATAGGTTACGGCTGTAGCCAAGAGGGTAACGAAGAGTACTGCCCAGCCCATACCTACCGATTTTTTTACGTCGGATGACATTCCTATAAAGGGACAAAGGGCTAAAAAGCGCATTAAAACTACGTTTTTTACAAGGATTGCAGAAAGAAAAATACTAAGTGTTTCGGGCATTTTTTTACTCCTCCTCTTTTTTTGTTTCACTCTCGGCTTGCGGAGCAGGCGAGCTTTGAATTTTTTTCTTAGGTCTTTCTAAAAGCATTTTTGCAAAAAGGTTTATCGAAATCATAATACCGAATACAAAAAAGCCGCCCGGAGCATTTGCAAAAAAACGGATATGGTAGGCCTCCGGTATAAAAACGTTTCCTGCCAAGGCGCCCGACCCTAGAATTTCTCTTATGGCCGAAATAAGCACAAGAACTATTGTGTATCCGACGCCCATTCCCAAAGCATCCAAAACGGATTTTCCGGGGCCTTCTTTTGAAGCAAAGGATTCAACCCGCCCCATAATAATGCAGTTTACAACGATGAGCTTGATAAAAAGCCCCATCGCATCCGAAAGAGCGGGGGTGTAGGCCTGCATCAAAAGGTCTACAATGGTTGTAAAAGAGGCAATTACAATAATAAAAACCGGAATTCTTATATCCTGAGGAATTAATTTTCTAAAAATACTTATAATTAACTCGCTCATAACGATAACAAAGGTCATTGCCATACCCATTCCAAGACCGTTTAAAACATTGGTTGTAACGGCCAGGGCCGAACATAGACCGATCATCAGCACCAAAAGAGGGTTGCTTTTTATAATCCCGTTTGTGAAAATAGTTAAGTTTTTCATTTATTTACCCCCTTCCAAATTATTTTTGGTTATATAATCCAAGGCTGTAACCGAAGCGTCTTTGATTATTGCGGAGACTCCTTTTGAGGTTATTGTAGCGCCTCCTATTGCGTTTATATCTTCTCGTACGCTGAAAGGAGATTCCATGGATTTACCTGTAAATTGCCCCTTAAAAGGTTCTTCTGCGGCCTTACTTCCCAAACTGGGTGTGTCGGTTAATTCCAAAAATTCTATTTTACGGATTACTTTGTTTAAATCGAAGGCTACAAGAATAGTTGCCTTTGCATAAGTTTTTCCGCTTGCCGTTATGGTGATGCCGGCCGCCTTTCCGTCTTTTACGGCAAGGTAGGCATTCAAAAATTTGGTTTTTTCCAAGGATTCAGGGATTTCTGAACTTATTTCTTTAAAATCGTCGGCTTCGGGGAATACGGCTTTTAAGGCCATGTTTGTTTTTTCTGCCTTTACCTCTGCAATTCTAGGCGCCGTAAAGCTGTAAACTGCCGCAAGGGCTAAACATGCTATAACTGCATAAGCGGAAAGGGTGCATGCCAATTTTATCATTTGTTTCATTTTGCAGCCTCCTTGTTCTTTTTGGGCGGTTTTACGTAGCCGTATTTTACGGGTATAAGTTTGTTTAAAAAAGGAACTACGGCATTCATTATAAGAATACTGTACATAACGCCCTCAGGCATACCTGAAAATAGCCGGACAAGGCCGGTTATGAGGCCGCATCCTGCACCGAAAAGGAGTTTACCCTTGGGAGTTACGGGACTTGTTACATAATCGGTTGCCATAAAGACGGCTCCGAAGGCTAAACCACCGGAAGTCAGGGTTAAAATAGGATTTATCCCTGCAATAGAGGTAATAGCAACTGCTGTTGCCATCATGGCAATGGGAGTTTTCCAGTCAATAACCTTTTTAAAGAGGAGGTATGCAAAACCAAGGAGAATTAACAAAATACTTGTTTCACCTATACATCCGGCATGATTTCCCAAAATAAGTTGGGTATAAAGCTCTGTGCTTGAGCCTAAATTAAGAGTTTTTGCTATTTCTGAAGCGCTCAATGATATTCCTTCTTTTGCGTTGATTAGTTTTAAGGGTGTTGCAGTGCTCATTGCATCAAAAAAAGTGTTTCCGGGTTGTACCCAGCTCGTCATGGCTCCCGAAAAGCTTGCAAACATAAAAGCTCGCCCTACCAAGGCTGGGTTAAAGGCATTGGCTCCCAAGCCTCCGAAAAACTCCTTACCTACAACTATTGCAAAAAAGCAGCCTAAAATAAGCATCCAAATAGGCAGATTAGGCGGAATCACAAGAGCAAGTAATAGGCCTGTAATCACTGCCGAAAGATCTTTTACCCTTACATCCAGATTGCATATAAGTCTAAAAAAAGTTTCAAAACCTACACAGCAAAGTACGGCAACTATAATTCGAACCAAGGCAGGTATCGAAAAAAGATAAATTCCGTAAGCCGTGAGGGGGAGAAGGGCTATAATTACATCCAGCATCAAGGTTTGAGTCTTAACCGGTGTTACGACATGGGGTGCCGGAGACATAAAGATTTCGTTTTTATCGGATTCTGCCATTATTTGCCTCCTTCTTCGGTTGTTTGAGCTGCTTGCTTTTCTGCAGCTTGTTTTTCTGCTTCCGCGGCAGCTTTTGCAGCAGCCTTAGCTTCCCGTTTTTGCTTTTCTTCTCTGGCTATCTGCTTGCCCACTTTAAACCTTTGAACAAGCTTGATGCGGGCAGGGCAGGTGTAAGCGCAGGTTCCGCATTCTACACAGTCCAAAAGACCGCAGCGGATAGCTTCTTCCGTATTTCCCGTTTTTAATGCTCTGATAATTAAAACTGGAGAAAGGCGGCAGCTGCATACATCAATACATTTTCCGCAGCCTATACAGGGGCTTTCTTCTTCCAAAGAAACTTCTTCTTTTGTTAAAAAAAGTACGCCTGAGGTGTTTTTTTGAATCGGGAAGTCGGCATTTTTCATGGCAAAGCCCATCATCGGTCCGCCCGAAACTATTTTTACAACTCCGGGTTTAAGGGAAACTACACTCGGAATAAGGTCTCCTACGCAGGTTCCTATGGGAGCTATTACGTTTAAAGGTTTTTCGCAGGCTCCGCCGCCTATTGTTAAGGCTCTGTCGATGAGAGGTTTACCCAAACGGAAGGCTTCTGAAATAGCTTTTAATGTTCCGACATTTTGAATAACGCAGCCGATTTGGAAAGGAAGTCCGCCTGAAGGAATCTCCCTGTTTACTACTGCATCGGTAAGAGTTTTTTCTCCGCCTTGCGGATACTTTGTCTTACAAAGTTGTACCCTTATATCATAGGCGCCGGCAGCAATAGGATTTGATTTGATTTTTGAAATAGCTTTTTCCAAAACAGGAACCAAATCTTTTTTATTGTCTTCAAGGGCTATAATTCCTTGCTTTGCACCCACTATGCGCATTGTAATGGCAAGACCGTCAACAATATTATCCGAGTCGGTAAAAATTGTTGCAGCATCCGTACAAAGATAGGGTTCACATTCAGCTCCGTTTGCAATTACATAATCGATTTTTGCATCAGGCGGAGGACTTAATTTTACGTGAGTCGGGAAAGATGCTCCTCCCATCCCGGTAATACCTGCATCTCTTACTCTTTTTAAAGCTTCTTCTTTTGTGCATGTAAAAGGATCGAGGGGCGGCATAAATTCTTCTCTGTTTTCTTCATCTATTTCGATTAAAAAACAAAGATTTTCCGTATTGCCCGTAACAAGATGCGGCTCTATCTTTTTTACTTTTCCTGATACGGAAGAATGCACAGGAGCCGACATAAATTTATCCGTTTCTGCTATTTTTTGTCCGCGCGCTACTTGATCACCTATTTGTACAAGAGGTGTATTAGGCACTCCTCCCTGAGTAACAGGAATCCAAACCGTATTATTTGCAGGTTTAACGGCGATAACTTCATCGCTCGATAAGACTGCTTTTCGCTCAGGCGGATGAACTCCGCCTTTAAATGATTTTATACCCATGTAATCATTTTATACATAAGTAATGAAACTTTCAAGAGGATAACAATTAAATTCCTCTTTCAAAGATGATAGGTTCATCTCCTGTTGGAATTACATCGTTTATGCTTAATTTAATTTTTGTCCAAATCATTTTTTGTGCACCGTTTTTTTCGGTTAATTCAATCATGTAGAATTTATTTAGATCCTTATTCGATTTCATTTGCAGTATTATTTTATCATTTATTTCCAATATGTTAAAATATCCTGTTTCAATATCTTCCGATTTTTGAAAAGTATATGAATTTCCTAAAATGTCTAAAAGATTATTATTTACGGATTTCCATTGGTTTGAAGATTTCGATAAAAGTTTTTTTATCTTTTCCGCATTGTTTTCTTTTTGATTGGAATTATTTAAAAGCAAATTAGTATTTTTTTTGTAATTGCCGTTCCAAAGAGAAGCTGTTCCGAATTTAATTCTTAAAACGTCTTCAATTACGCGTACCTGTATTTCATCAACACCTTTAATTTCGACCTCGACACGTCTTATAATATTCGGAATGGATTTATTGTTTGTTGTAAAAAATAAACCGTATCTGCGCGGCAAGGTTGTTTTTATTTCGTATATTTCTTCTACGTTGTCTAAATTGAAAATAATATGGCTGTCGTTTTTATCAAAATAAACACTTCTGCCTGTTTCTTTGTTTTGATCTTGTTGAAACCATAATCCCGATAAAAAATCTATAAAAGATTCCATATTTCCGCTTTGAAGTTTTCTTAAAAGCTGAATTTCTATTTTTTCTCCCGGAATTGTTTTTTGTAAACCTTCTTCATATTTTTTTGTTTTGGCATTCCATGTATATTCCGTTTCAATCTGATTGAGAGTATTCGGTGCCGAAGGGTCGGAGTTGTAAGTGTATACACGATATGAAGATAGGCTTGATGTGTTTTCTTCCCTAAATTCGATTTCTTTGATTTGAATTTGCATATCCGCATGTAAATCCGCTATTTGTGAAAACAGAACTTTTCCGTTATCGTCTTTTTGAATTGTATGTATAGACAATATTTGTCTATTATCCGACGTCATTCCCGAATAAACAAGCGATTTAGGATCTTTTGCAAGATTCATAATATAAAATGTAAGCGATTTAGGTTGTGTAATTGCCGTTCTTATTTCTTCAATTCTGTCCCATTTTTGTGTTATTGGGTTTTGAATCGAAATAATTAGGTATAAAAACGGATCCAATAGTTTTTTTACTGCAATAATTTGGTCTTCAACACCGTCTTCGTTTAAATCATCAGAAATTGCATCAACGAAGGCTTCGTCATTGAATAATTCCAAAAATATTTTTGCTTCCGTATTTGGAGAATCAGTTTCCGTTTTGTTATCCCTATTATTTATTTGCGAAGAAACTATCGGAATTATCGTTTGTGTGACAATCCTTTCTTCGTTTTTTTTATTTGATTGTATGAATTTAAAATAAATTAAAAAACTCAATACAATCAAAATTATAAGAGCAGAAATAATATACGTTATCCGTTTAAACATATCGTGTTTAGATCCTTATTTTAATTATGATTACGGCTGATTTTTTTTGATTAATGCTTGGTTTTCGTCGGAGTGTACTCTGTCTTTATCTTTATTTTTTAAAATATCCGAAAAAAGAGCCTTGCTTGTTTTTACAACTCTGTCTTGAAGCCCCATATCTACCGTAATTTCATACCAGTTATCGTGCTTAATAATTCTCGACTCCACTAAGTAGGGGCTTGAGAATTTCTTTTGTTTGCCGCTGTATTTTGAAGTTATGGGGGCGTCTTGTTCAAGATCGGTGAGCATAAAAAGAACTTTGTATCTTCCGTTTTCGCCTCTTGTGCCTACAGCATCCTGCATTTTGTCTAAGGCTTTTCCGACATCGGTAAATCTTCCGTTAGGTTTTATTGCATTTATTGTTTTTATTATCCTGTTTGTATCTTCATTGTTTTTTACTTCAATCGAAAGCAAATGTTCCGGACTTTCATAAAACTGATAAATACTTACCCAGTCTCCGTTGATTATAATTTGCCCTACCAATTCATCAAGAACCCATTGTTTAAGGCTCTCAAATTTTCCGGGATCTTCCATGGACAATGATTTATCAATCATAATAATCATGTCGACCGGCATTGATCTTTCACCTGCATTTAAATTAAATAAAAGCCCTGTTAAAAGTAAAAATGTAAAAATAACCTTTTTAATTTTCATAAATACTCCTTTTTCCGTGTTTTATATGCATATTATATAACATATTCAAAAAAAAATCATCAACTTTAAATAAAAAGTCTTTACATTCTGCGAAATATGTTTATAATTATATAATAGTGATATATATTGTAATGTAACAAAATTGCTAAAAGTAAGGAGAGTTAGGAATGGCAAATTTAGATCTACCACAGAGCCCGAATGTATTCCATCCCGAGAAGCCCAGTGCTGTCGGTTCAAGGAACTCATTAGCTCAAGATTACCGTGATCAGCAGAAAGAAGTAAATCAGCTGATTGAAGAAGAAACAAACAAAGTGTTACACCACTTGACCACAAAGCTTCCCAAAGAAGTTCTTGAAAGATTGGACATCATGGGCGGTGTTAAGGAAAAGTTGTATAACTACTTTAACCAGAACTACCAAAACATGTTCAACCGATACATGGTAACGGCTGAAGATGAAATGCTCAAGAAAGTTCGAGGATTTATCGACCGAGAAGAAATGAAAGTTCTCGACCGCTATACTCCGAAAGAAATCGCTACCCTTCTTGATGCAGTTGGCGGTGCTGACAAGTTTAACACAGGCGAAATCGAAAAATCGATTGTAAACATGTACGGACACTTACAGGGCCATGTACAGCGCGGTGTTAATGATTTGGAAACCTTAACAAACTCATTGTTAAGACAGAAAACGGACGTAGGTGCTTTCGTTCGAGGTGAAAATGCATACTCAATTGTAAAATGTGCATTTAAAGACAACCTCTACAAGCCCAAGACCGTAACCGATGTTAAGCTTTCCGTAAACATTCTTGATACGGAGCTTATCAGCCCGATCTTCCAGTATCAATCAACGGTTGAATATCTTATCAAAGACCTCTTGTCAAATCACTATATGGATGTAATCGACAAGGAAATTGAAAAGATCAAAGACCGACGAATTGATCAGGGATTGGATGAATTGTCCGACGGCGAAATCATTTTTGCAAAAATCGATAAAGTAAGTGATATAACGGATGACGATGTCGAAAATCCCAAGAGTAAGAGATACGATGTAGTATCCAAGCTTCTTATGGAAAGAATCAACAACTTGAGAGCAGAAATTGATCCTGAAACATTTGATCAGCTCAATATTCGTGAAAACATCAAAAAGATTATCGACCTCGAAAACATCAGAAACCGCGGATTCAACACAGCTATCAACTCGATTACTTCAATCCTTGACACTTCAAAGATGGGATATCAGTACATCGAAAACTTAAAGAATGCTCGTGAATTGATCTTACGTGAATATGATGACACAGATATCGCTAATCTTCCCGATGAAAGATATCAAATCCGCCTCAAGTACTATGACAATGCTCAGTTACTTGCCGAAAGACAGGCTTATGAAGTAATGATGAGCTCCTTCGAAACTGAAATTCAGCATTTGTGGGATGTAGTACGGGCTACTTACGACAAATCCAAGTTTATGACCAAGATCACAGACTTTAGCGATTTGGCCGCCAACTATAAGAAATTCATCAAACGAAAGTACAAGGATCAATCCGGTGAACCCGTATACGAAGACACCGCCAAGGTTTGGGATGAAATCTCCTTTGTTAAGCCTCCCGAAACCGAAGTTGAAAAGATGAACCGAACCTATGTCTACGAAAAAGACAAGCTCCGCAAGAAGCTTATCATTATGCGCAAACGAATGAAGGATTTATATGATTATCAATATCCTATCGAAAGACGCGTTATCGAAGACAGACTTTCATTCATTGAAGCCGAATTTAATAAATTCGACTATTTGATCAATCCTTTCCATATTCAGCCCGGTCTCTTGCTCGATCTCGATATTACATCAATCAAGCGAAAGAAGGCTACATTGGACGGAATGGCTAACGTGCTTAACGAATTCTTGCATGGTGTATCAAAAGGCTTTGCAGATGCCGCTTTTGCTTCATTCAGCCGACGACGATCTACAGTTCGTGCCGATATCGCACAAAGCTTTGCTGCTGCCGATGAAGATCCCAAAGCCGGTGAAGTTGCAGGCCGTTCACAGTTTATCGATATGATTAACAGCACCCCCGCCATTGAAGCTCCCGCAGCCGAAGCTGTGAGCTCTCCGGCTAAACGCCGCGGACCCAAGAGAGGTGCTGCTAAAGCAAAGAAAACAGGCTCTGTTGATTCAGGACGAGGCCGAAGAAAGGCTAAATCAGGAATCAGAGAAATTTAATTTATAAATTTAGAGCTTAACTGATTAAAAATTAAGCCCCTGGAACAACCCCGTTTCGGGGGCTTTTGCTTAAAAAAGGAGTAATTATGGTTAATATGGCTAATTTTTTTGTTCCGCTTGCTAAAAAGACTGATTTTAATGCATCCGTTAAACATATTCAGTCTGTTATAGGAATTTTAGAGGATTGTAATCCCAAGGAAAACATTGCGGACAGAATAAATATGATGATAAGAGAACAAACGATAAAGCCTGAACAGGTTAGATCCATCTTGTCTGTTTCTCTGCTGGATAAATGGAATTATAAAGTTGTATCTGAAAATTTAAAATTTATCTTGGATGATGCATCATCCTTTGTAGCCGAAGTTTCTAAATGGGCAGGTATTGATTTGGTTTTCGGCTATGATCACCCCGATTTGGGCTTTATTGTTATAAACCCGAAAAATCCTGCTGCCGCTCAAGTTATTCAGGGCTTTAGAAAAAATGAGCTTCTCCTAATCTTTGTCGGAAAACAAGACAGAGGAGCTGTTGATAAAGGTCTTGCCGATTCGGTTGTTTCGGCTATACGCAAATTATTTGAAAAGAAAACTTGTTCTGTTCCTGCATCAGTAAAATCAGGTCCCTTCATATATGTTGAACCCAAAAAGACTGCTCCCGCAAAAGCTAAAAAAGCTGTTGCAAAGAAACCCGGTAGAAAAGTTGCAGTTTCGGCTGCTCCTGCGGCAAAAAAAGTGCAGCCAAGTTTCGTTCCTTCTCATTTGGAGCGTCCTTCTGCCGTATCTACAGGCCCGAAAAAAATGTCGCAGCTTGTTTCGGTTCCTGTTTCAAATGAACTTTTCCATAACGGAAATGTTGAAGCCTGGAAGAGAATCATTCGAAGTTATACTGCAAAATATCAAGATGCTGAAGTTATGGTATACTATGACGGAGAGCGTATTGTAGATATAAATACATTGTTTAAGTGGGGAAAGGTTAAACATGGAAGTACAATCCAGTTTGCCGTTTCTGCAGAAGAAATTAACGACCTTTCAAAGTTATCGAAATATTTTAGGCAAGGTGCCAGTCCTATGTTTGAAGCTTTTTTGCGAGGCTCGCCTGATACCGTTTTAAATTTATTTTAAGGAGTAAAAAGTGAAGATATCTAACAATATACATTTTTTTAACAGTAAAGAAACTGTCGGCAAAAAAGTTGATAAAAACTTATTGGGAATTCGAGGAAGACAGGCAAATGAATTTGCGGAATTAAAACTTCCTATATTGCCGGGTATCATAATCGATGCTTCCGTAATGCAGGATATCGGCGATACAAAAGTCTATTCCGAAATTACTCCATATTTAACCAAATTCGGAACGGAGGTAAAAAAGAAGTACGGCGATGATGAGTCTCCTTTACTTTTAAAATTGGTTATTTCGCCTAACATGCTTATTACAAGCTACCCGACTTTGCATAACTTCGGTCTTACCAAGGACACGGTAATAGGATTTCAGGAAAATGTAGGTGAAGACTTTGCCGCTAATGAAGCCCTCTTTTTGCTTAACGGTATTTTGACCGTTATTTTAAAGATAGCTGAGTTGGAGAAGAATGAAAAGAAAGCCGGCGAACTGGAAAAAGTCTTACACGAAATCAAAGAAACAATGAATTCGGGAAAAATCGAGTTAAAACCATGTGCAATCATGGATAAATATGCTAAATTTTTACCTGCTCACTTTTTTGATGATTGCAAAGTTCAGCTCGAAGAATCCATCCGCCTTATCGGCAGGCTTTTGGCTCTTGAAGAAGATACGGATCATGATGTTGCTCTTTTAATTCAGCCCATGGTTTACGGAAACTATGGTAAAGATTCATATTCAGGTTCATTCTTTAGCCGAAATATCGTAAACGGTGAAAAGAAATTGCAGGGCCGATTCTTCGCCGAAAAATTTAATGAAGCAAATGACGAAGGTAAGGATATCAATTCCATCAAGCCCGAATATTTAAAGCATTTACAGCAAATTGCATGGCAGCTTGAAGATTATACAAAGGATATCCGCAATATCCGCTTTACAATTGAAGCCGGAAGACTTTGGCTCATCGAGCAAAAATCCGTTGAAGCTAAAAGCACCATCTCCATGGTTCAGATTCTTCTTGATTTATATAACCGCAAAATCGTGGATGCCGAGTACGTTGTAAGAGCCGTTAAACCCGGCCAGTTAAATGAGATTTTGCATCCCGTTATCGATATTATGAGCACAAAGGGTATCAAATCTTCAAAGGGCGGTATTGCCGGAGCTCCTGGTGCTGCTGTAGGAAGAGTTTATTTTACGGCCGACTCCCTTATCGAAGCTCAAAGAGCTGCCAAACTCCAGGGCATGGATACAAGATGTATCTTGTGTATGCCCGCAACCTATGCAGGAGACGTAAAGGGTATCGAAGTTTCTACCGGTGTTATATCGAATGAGGGCGGTTATTCGGCTCATGCTTCAGTTGTTGCCAGACAGTACGGTAAAATATCCCTTGTACGCCCCGACATGAAAATAAGCGGAAAAAAAGCCGTTATTGAAGGTGTTACAATAAATGAAGGCGATTATATTACGCTCAATGTTCCCTATTACGGCGACTCTACCGTTTATTTTGGAGAGGCTAAACTGATTGAGCCGGATCCTAAAACTTCAGGTCTTTTGGATTTTATAAGCCTTGCAAAGAGCTTTTTATCCGATTTCCATGTAAGAGCCAATGCAGACAGCCCGCGTGATGCCCGTCTCGCCTTGGATTTCGGTGCTGAAGGTATAGGTCTTTGCCGAACGGAACACATGTTCTTCAACGAAAAACGTATCAATACCTTCCGCGAAATGATTTTGGCACCAAGCGAAAACGAAAGGAAAAAAGTTCTTGAAAAACTTAGAAAGGTTCAGACCGAGGATTTCTACGGTATTTTCAAGGCTATGGACGGCAAAGAGGTTACTATCCGCTTATTGGATGCTCCTTTACACGAGTTCCTGCCTCATAATGATGTTGAGCTTGACGGTTTTGTAAAGTACTTGACTGCTCAAAAGAAAAAGGTAAATAAAAAGGATTTAACCGCCGAAATTGAAAAACTTTCCGAAATAAACCCGATGTTGGGTCATAGGGGCTGCCGAATAGCAATAACCTATCCTGAAATTTATGCTATGCAGATAAGAGCTATCTTTGAAGCAGCTTATAAACTGAAAAAGGAAAAGGTTGATGTTCGTCCCGAAATAATGATTCCTCTTATAATGAACTTTAGAGAGCTAAAGCAGATTATTTACGGAAAGAAGATAGAAGGTCATACTTATCAGGGTATCGATGCCATTGCCGAAGAAGTTAGAACTGCCTTAAAAGGCGGAGATCTTGATTACAAGGTTGGAACCATGATTGAACTTCCGGCTTCTGCTTTAAGTGCCGATGAGATTGCAAAATATGCTCAGTTCTTCTCATTCGGAACAAACGATTTAACGCAGACAACATTGGGTCTTTCACGCGATGACTTTAACAGTTTTATGCCGGACTATACCATGTACGATTTGATTGACGGAAACCCCTTTGCCGTTCTTGACAGCAGGGTTCGCGATTTAATCGAAATTGCAATTCAACGCGGTAAACTTACCCGTCCCGACTTGCACTTGGGTCTTTGCGGTGAACATGGAGCCCGTCCCGAAAACGTACGCTTCTGCATGGAAGCCGGATTGGATTATGTTTCGTGTTCTTCTTATTCGGTTCCGATAGCCTTGCTTTCTATAGCTCAGGTTGAATTGGAAAATGCCGAAAAAGCAGGGATAAAGCTTGAGCCTAAAATCGGGCCTGCACGTAAAACTGCTGCAGCAAAACCGGCAGGCGCTCCTAAAGCTGCCGAGAAAAAAGAAAAGGCTGCAAAAGCAAAACCGGCTGCAAAAAAGCCCGCGGCAAAAAAAGCTGCATCCGTAAAAAAGGCTGCGCCTGCAAAAAAAGCCGCACCGGCAAAGAAAGCTGCTTCCGGCAAGAGGGGCAGACCTAAGGCAAAAAAATCTAAGTAGTTTCAATTTTAGACGGCTCCGAATTTTTGGAGCCGTTTTAAATTTATTTCAATCTTTCAAGTAAGGAGTTTTTTATGGAGTACAAAATAGTAGAAGATTCTTTTCCTGCCGTAGTATGTAAACTTAGGGCAGGGGAAAATTATTATTCAGACAATGCCTATTTATGCAGTTGCTCAAATACTGCGTCCGTTTTTTTCGGGAACTAAATCTTAAAAAATTACGGAATACGCCATAGTATTTTGTAACATTGCTGTGTATTTGTGTGTTTATATACGCTTAATTTGGAGAATCCTATGGCTAAAATGCAGATAATTAATTCCGAAGATTTCGGTTATGATTTTATTGATAGTAAATACTTACCTGCGGGTAAGGATGAATATTATATAAGACTTAATCAAACAAATCATAAAAAGAATAAGTACCGCCAATTGGATTCTGAAGAAATTGAACGTTTGATAAAAAACGGAAATTCCAGTACGGACTGGTCAAAAGTCTTGGTTGAAGATCCTTTTGATACCGATTTGATAACCAACAGCATGTTTGCAGGATTAGTCCGTATTTCTTCAATGCAAAATTTCTATTTAAAATATCATGATTTTACGGCTCCTGCCGGAATTACAAACAGTAAAATAATTTCGTGCGATATAGGAGAAAATTGCGCAATACATTATTGTGCCTATCTTTCACATTATATAATAGGCGACAGAGTTATCTTAAGCCGAATAGATGAAATGTGTACTACAGATCACTCCAAATTCGGTGAAGGCCTGGTAAAAGAAGGCGAAGATGAAAAAATCAGAGTAAAGATTGACGTAATAAATGAAGCTGGCGGAAGGGAAGTTTTCCCCTTCTATGATTTGATTACCTCTGATGCCTTTATGTGGGCGCGATACAGGGATGATGCAGCTTTAATAAAAAAATTTGAAGAGATTACCCAAAATTCTCAAGATTCAAGACGAGGTTATTACGGTGAAGTCGGTGAAGATTCGGCCATAAAAAGCTGCCGCATTATAAAAGACGTTAACTTCGGCTCATCGGTGTACGTAAAAGGTGCAAACAAACTAAAAAATTTAACGATAAAATCGACTGCCGATGAACCTTCACAAATAGGGGAGGGTGTAGAACTTGTAAACGGCATAATAGGTCTCGGCTCCCGTGTTTTTTACGGTGTAAAAGCTGTACGCTTTGTTATTGGAAATAATTGCGAATTAAAGTACGGAACCCGCCTTATTCACTCCATCGTCGGAGATAATTCTACAATTTCTTGTTGTGAAGTTTTAAATGCCCTTATCTTTCCTTATCATGAGCAGCATCACAACAATTCTTTTTTGGTAGCGGCCATGATTCAGGGACAGTCTAATATGGCGGCAGGTGCTACCGTAGGTTCCAATCATAACACAAGAGGAAATGACGGTGAAATTATTGCAGGCCGCGGATTTTGGCCGGGGCTTTCAACAACACTCAAACATAACAGCCGTTTTGCTTCATTTGTTCTTTTATCGAAGGCGAACTATCCGGCCGAACTTGATATTCCGTTCCCGTTTAGTTTAGTATTGAATGATGCTCATGAGGATAGGCTCGAAATTATACCCGCTTATTATTGGATGTACAACATGTATGCCATCGAGCGTAACAACAAAAAGTTTTTAAAAAGAGATAAGAGAAAAACAAAGACTCAGCACATCGAAACAAACTATCTTGCTCCCGACACTGTTGCAGAAATTTTGGAATCTTGTTCTCTCCTCGAAAAATGGATATGTTCTGCATGGGTTGAAGCGGGAAATCATCCTTTAGAAATAGACAATATTCTAAAAGATAAAAAAGATGAGGCAAAAAAACTTTTTGTAAAAGGCGAAAATATCGAAAGGTCAAAACGTACCGTAAAAATAATTAAGGCTGTAGAATCTTACGAGGCTTATCGGGATATGCTTATCTGGTACGGCGTTACCGCATTGGCAGAATATTTTGACAAAAATGATTTTGCCGATAAAATCGGAAACTCCATTGAAGACTTTAAACTTTCACAAGAGACCGATTTTAATTGGGTCAATATGGGCGGTCAGCTAATCCCCGAAAGAAAAATCGATTCCATTAAAACCGGGATAAAAAGCGGAAAGTTTAAAACTTGGAAAGATATTCACTCTGCGTATGATGCAGCCTATGATTCTTATAGGATTGATAAGGCCGAAAATGCCTATGCAGTTTTATGCAGGGTAATGAAGGTTAAAGCCGTCGATACGGCTCTATGGAATACTCTTTTAGATAAAGCGTGCAATATTCGTAAATACATTGAAGAGCAAATCTTTTATACAAAAAACAAAGATTACAATAATCATTTTAGGGATATTACTTACCGCAATCCTCAAGAAAGGAATGCCGTTTTAGGAAATGTAGAAGATAATGCCTTAATACGGGAATCGAAGGAAGACACAAAATATTATCTCAATCTTTTTAAAAGGCATAAGGCTTAAATAAAAATGAAAAAAGAAACCGAAAGTTTTAAAGACACAAACACGGCCGAAATGATTTTACTTTTGGACAAGGTGTATAAAGAAATTGAAGAAGCTGAAGTTGAATGGATGTCAAAATGCCCCATTAAATGTATAGAAGGCTGCGGAGAGTGCTGTATTCATTTTGAGCCTGAAATATATGAGGTTGAGGCTCTTTATCTTGCATCCTGGCTTCTTTTCCACCAAAGGGAAAGAGCCTTGCAAATCTTAGAAGGCAAATTTAATGAAAACGTTTTGGATAAAGAAAACGGATGCCTCCTATTCGATATAGATAATCCTTATCATTGTACCGTTTATGGCGGACGGTGTTTGATATGTCGTCTTTTCGGTTATTCGGGAGACAGGGGAAAAGATTTTTCGGTACGCTGGAGACCTTGTAAATACCTTGTTTCTGTAGATAAAGAACTTTCCGCTTCAAAAATTCGGCAATATTTGCAAAATGATTTACTTGATGCTTTTGGAATTTTGCCGCCGGTAATGAGCGATTTTTCTTCGCGCATATTATGTTTTATGACGGAAGGTTTATCTCAGCCTCTTCCGCTTCGAGAGGCCTTGCCTGCGGCAATTTCGAAAATTCTCATGCTTGAAAAATATTCGCATAATCCGGAATTTGAACCGGACACAGATCCGGAAACTCCGCCCCTTGCTTCATAAGACTTTTTAAGGCGTCTTCCCTTTTTTTTCTCTTTATGTTAGTATCCCGCTCATGGAAAATACACAATTAAACCGGGGCGTAAATGAATCGGATCCCATTAAGAAAACGAATTTCTTGCCGGTAATTTCCGGACTCTTTGTAGGCATTTTGGTTTTGTCGAACATTCTTGCGGCAAAAATGGTCGAAATCGGCCCCTTCGTTTTTGACGGAGGTACTCTTCTTTTTCCTTTTTCTTATATTTTTGGGGATGTTTTAGCGGAAGTTTACGGATATAAGGCTTCCCGAAAAGTTATTTGGACCGGTTTTTTTATGCTCCTTATTATGAGTCTGAATATTTGGCTTGTCAGCGTGCTTCCGGCTGAGGCTGAATGGGTATTTCAAAAAGATTTTGACAACATCCTTTTGCAGATGCCCCGTATTTCTGCGGGCAGCCTTTGCGGCTATTTTGTCGGAGAGTATTCCAACTCAGTTGTTTTATCCAAGTTAAAAGTAATAACAAAGGGTAAGCATTTATGGCTTAGAACAATAGGCTCCACATTAGTGGGGCAGCTTTTGGACAGCATAGTTTTTGTAGTGATTGCTTTTTTAGGCCTTTACAGTTTAAATGTTCTTATCGTGATGATTTTTTCAAACTATCTTTTTAAAACTTTTATAGAAGTTATATTTACTCCTCTAACCTATAAGGTAATTTCTTTTGTAAAAAAACATGAACAGATTGACGTTTATGACTACGATGTAAGTTATAATCCCCTTCCTGGAAAATAAAATTCCGCCTAAAGGCCGAATAATAAAATACCCATCCCTAAAAATTAGGGATGGGTTAAACTTATAACTTTTTTACTTTACTATTTGTTAAACTTTAAATTTCATTACTTCTTCTGCTAAACCTTCTATACTCTTTTTGTTCTTTTGGGTTATGCCCTGTACTTCTTGTACAGCATGATTTATTTGTAAGGCACCGGAAGCCATTTCGTTCATGCGGCTTGTAATTGTGCGTGTAAGGTCATCAAGTTTACTCATTTCGCGCGCAATGCCTTCGCCTCCTTTGAGCATCTCCGATGAGCCTTCTTTAACTTCCTGTGTTACGGTGTTGATATTGCGGATTGCCGTGAGAACTTCTTTACTGCCGTTTTCTTGTTCACTCATTGCCTCCATTATGGTGTTACTCATTTCTTTTACGTTTTCTGCAAGAGTGAATATCGAATTGAATTTTCCTTCTACGGTTTTAGCCGAATCTGCCAATAGTTCTATTTCGGCGGAGAGGTTTTTAAGGGTCGAAGTAATTGTTTTGCCTTGCGCGCTCGATTCTTCTGCAAGTTTTCTGATTTCGTCGGCAACTACTGCAAAACCTTTACCGGCTTCTCCTGCATGGGCGGCTTCAATCGCTGCATTCATTGCAAGAAGATTTGTTTGACTTGCAATGTGCTGTATAACATTTGAGGCTTCCATCAAACTTCCCGATTCTTCTGCAATTTTTTGGGTTACATCGTTTGCCGTAGAAACCTTGTCTTTACCCTCAGCTGTGGCATCGGCTAAATTTCTTATAATGTTGTCGCTTTTTCCCAAAGTTTGTGTAATCGATGCGATATTGGCTACCATTTCTTCAATAGATGAAGAAGATTCGGCAACACTCGCCGCCTGCGTTTCAATACTGCTGTTAAGCTGTTTTATGGTGCGTATAATTTCTTCGACTGTTGCCGCAGTTTCCGTTACACTCGCTGCCTGAGTCAGAGCTTGCTCCTTTATGCTGTCTATGTTTGAATTGATTTCGTCTACGGCGCTGGCTGTTTGTGTCATATTGCTTGCAAGTTCATCTCCGATGAACTGCATCGTATTTGTGTTTGTCTCTACCGATTTAATCGAGTTTCCTATTTTCTCGATTGTTTGATTAAAGTATTTTGAAAGGAGTGTAACTTCATCATTGTTTGTAACGGGGAGACGTACCGTTAAGTCTCCTTCGCCTTGGGCTATGTCCTTTAAAGCTAAGACGACTTTTTGCAATGGCAGAATCATCCTGCGGGTCGTAATAAAGGTTGATACCAGTGCAATTCCTAAAAGGGTAAAGCCTGTTGCAACCATCAGGTATTGCAGACTATGTACCGTATCCAAAAAATCTTCTACAGGAGCTCTTATGACTACCATCCAGCCCGTAGATTTCATTATGGCATAGGAACCGATATTTCCTTCTCCGTTAAATGTATAATATCCTATGGAAGGTTTCTCCGACTGCATGGCCTGCTTTGCAAAGTTCGCAATTGAAACTAATGCAGGATTTGTTTTGGCGTTTTCCTGAAAATTGTCTTGATTTAAAACCAAGGTTCTGTTGCGGTGTGCTACGGCATTACCGGTTTTTCCCAAAATAAAACAATATCCTGTTCTTCCGACTGTGATATGATCTATGTCATCCGAAAGTTCTGTTCCGGGAGTATCTGCTGCAAGGACTCCGATTATTTTATTGTCATAGTCGTATACGGGAACGGAAAGAGTATTTACAAGATTTCCGTCAGTCTTTGAACCATAGGGTTCGCTTACAAACTGTTCTCCTGCCAAAGCTCTCTTAAACCATTCCCTGTCATTGACGTTAAATACCCGTCCGTCAAGTGTGTGACAATTTCCGTTTACATCGGTTATCGAGAATTCGGTTATTCTCGGGTTAAAAGCCGCTTCTTTTTTTAAATAGGCTATTTTTTCCGAATAGGGTCTATTGATGTCCCGCAGTTCGGATGCTCTGGAAGCGCTGGAAACAAAGTTTAAAAAAGAGTAAACCATTGCATCTATCAGATCTGCCGTATCTGTAGCCTTATCGGTTAAATGTATTTCTATCTTTTGAAGAATTGCCTTTCGTGCCATGAGTGTTCCGATAATTCCTTGGGTTGACACCGAAATAATAACGATTGAAGCAAAAAGAATAAGAAGTTTTTTTCCTATAGAAAAAATTTTATCTTCCGGTATTCTTTCCCGAACGCTTACTTCTTTTTTTGCGGTATTTTCCGCAATAACCAATTCCCTGTTTTTCATTTTTCCTCCTCAAAATACACTTTTAATTATGCCCTGTATAAATAGTTTACACCCATATTTCGAATAATGCAAGATTTTGTATTTGAATTTTTACAAATTATTGAATATTTTGTTAAAAATTCTGGTAAAAAAAAGTCCCCGGCGGATGCGGAGTATCCGTTGGGGTTTTAATTTGATGAACCTAAAAACAGCCGATAATTCTACTCGACCATTATAAGAGTTTTAAGATCAAACTCATACTTTTGGTCAGCGCCTCCATCGAAATGAACAGTCCTATTACCGGCATCAGCTATATTATGTATTTTATTCAATGTGGCAGCGTTTGTTCCCGATGCATCTGATAATTTAATTTGTCTGGCTTTTCCACTTTCGATTAATTCGAACTTACCTTCTTCATCAATGTTATCAGTTGTGTTCTTTAATGCAAATGTTCCGGATAGGGGGCTGTGTTTAGTTATTTTAAAGTTTAATTTTGAGTTTGTGTCTCTACCTTGAATTTCAGGCAAAGTTATACCTGTGGGTTCAATATCAATTATTTTTGAAATAAGGTGTTGATGGTGTTTGTTTTTTGTGGGGACATCCCAAGAAAGCAAGCGACACTGCTAAAAGCATAACAGTTGCAAAAAATTTTTTCATTATAATCTCCATTCAGGCACTAATATTTTTAATAAAAGCTCCGCTCTTTTAAAAACTTGCCGGGTGCCTGTACGGACTATACTATACTATCTGTCAAGTACTTAAGTTCAGGGGAAATGCCGATTGCATAGTTTTTATCATGAGGCTGATTTAAAGTTTTTCTATTTCATCTTTGCTGAGACCTGTCATACGCATAATAAAATCTGGTTCGCAATTTTCTCTCTAGTTGACGAAAGTACTTAAATATGCAATAATAAGGGAAACTAGGAGGCTTTGAATGCTAGCACTTATTATTGGTATTGTTTTAATCGCTTTTACGGTTATTGCAGCTCTCCCCATGGGATTGGCTTGGGGGCAGGATATTCTTTTATTTTTAAGAGGCGGTTTACCCATTTTTGCGGCCTTTGTCGGTCTTATTTCCGTATTTATAGGAATTGCCGATATTAAAGATAAGCAGGATGCAAGAAAAGAAGAAGCCGCTATGAAGGCTGCCGAAAATAAAGCAGAGTAAAAGCTAATAGAATATATTTCGGCATAGTTTATGCCGATTAGTTTTTGATAAAATCTAATAGGTTATTGACATATATTCTATATTTAGTTATAATATCAGAACCCACATTATCTGCATATATTTTTGTAGAAGGTATACATTAAATGAAAACTATTTTTTTAAAAGAACATGAAGCGCCGCGCTCTTGGTACGTGATTGATGCCGCCGGGAAGCCGCTTGGACGCGTTGCTGCCAAGACTGCAGCTATGCTCAGAGGAAAACACAAAGTAGGGTTTGCTCCTCATCAGGAAATCGGTGATTATGTAGTAATTATTAATGCCGAAAAAGTAGCCGTAACAGGAAATAAGGCTAAAGATAAGATGTACTATACTCACTCCGGTTATGTAGGCGGTTTGAAATCCATCAATTTTAACGGATTAATCGCAAAAAAACCCGCTGAACCCTTGATGATAGCAATTAAAGGTATGCTTCCTAAGGGACCCCTTGGAAGAAAGCTTTTAACGAATGTGAAGGTCTATGCAGGCCCCGAACATCCTCACCAAGCACAGAACCCCATAGCGGTTGAAGTATAAGGAGAGTAAAGTGAAAAATATTGGAATGGGAACAGGCCGACGAAAAACTTCGGTGGCGCGGGTATACATTCGGGATGGAAAAGGTACGTTAATGATCAATGATAAAGACATTAACGAATATTTTGCTACTCCGGAACAAATCCAAAAAGCAAAAGAACCTTTAATGGTTACTGCAGGTGAATCTAAGTATGATATTATAATCACTGTCCGCGGCGGAGGTCTTACAGGCCAAGCCGGTGCGTGTTCACACGGAATTGCAAGAGCTTTAGCTCAGGTAGATGCTTCAAATCATGCATCTTTAAAGGCTAACGGGTTGCTTACTCGTGATTCACGAATGGTTGAACGAAAGAAATTCGGTCAGCGCGGTGCAAGACGAAGATTCCAGTTCAGCAAGCGTTAATCCTTTTTCTATTGCGGATATATGCAGCACTTCTTCAGATTTGGTGAAAGTCATCAATTCTGAAGGAGTGTCTTTTGTAACAAGGCGGGTGTATTTTGATGATGATGACTTTGATAGTCTTGTTTCGGAATGCGGCTGCCCGATAAGTGAAATATCGCTAGGAGCCTTGCTCAATGCTGTAAAGATTTATGCAGCTGAATGTGCAGCCATGGGATATCTGCATCGAGCCGAGCATTCCCGCTTTCAGCTGAGTTTAAAGCTTAGGAAAAAAGGTTTTTCAGCTTCCGAGATAGATCCTGCACTGGATTATCTTGAGGAAAAGAGATACCTTGATGACGGCAGATTTGCAAGAGCTTGGCTTAACACCAGAACTGTCAGTAAGAAAGAAGGCCGCAATAGATTGGCCTCCGAGTTGGCTTTAAGAGGTGTAGGGTTTAAGGTTATAGAAAATGCACTTGACGATTTTTTTTCAGAGCATTCTGAAGAAGATATTTGCCGAAGTGCTTTAAAAAAACAATTGGTAAATGGATTGGATAAGCCAAAGTTGATGCAAAGAATGCATAGGCTTGGTTTTTCGACTGGTATTGTAAATATATGTTTGGAGGGAATTGAAAACAAAACTCATTTTTTTTGAAGTTTGTTTTATTGTTACGCTATGGGAAAAAGTGAAAGTAGACGACGTGTTAAAATGTACTCAGCCCTTGAAGTCGCAAATATTTGCGGCGTTGTAAACCAGACTGCTATTAACTGGATTAGAAACGGTTATTTAAAAGCTTTTAATACGCCGGGCGGTCAGTATAGGGTATATTATGAAGATTTGCTTCTCTTTATAAAAGAACGCGGAATGAAGATTCCCCCCGAATTGCAGGATTCATCGGATGAGGCTCACTGGAATTCAGTTATTATTATAGACGATGATAAGGTTTTAAACGAGGCAATATCTTCTTTTTTAAATAAAAGCCTTCCTAACTTGACCGTGTATCAATCATTTGACGGATTTGATGCAGGAACCCAACTCGTAAAGAATAAACCGGGTTTTGTTGTTTTGGATATTGATCTTCCGGGAGTTAACGGTAAAGAAATATGTAAAAAAATAAAAACCGATCCTTTTTTCGGCCAGCCTTATATAATCGTTATTACGGGATTGGATGACGATAGTCTGGAAAAAGAAATGAAGGAGCTTGGAGCTGATTCTTTTTTTAGAAAACCGATAGATTTTAGCGCCATATTGAGTGAGATAAATGAGGTTGTAAGCTAGAAGGGATGACCGTTGATGAAGCAAAAAGTATTATAATAAAGACGGGAAAAAAACTTTTAACGTCTAATTTGACGGTGCGTACATGGGGTAATGTGAGTGTACGTATAGACTCCGAAACTTTTGCTATCACTCCTTCCGGATACGGGTACGAGAATTTAAAACCTGAACATATAGTTGTACTTAAAGTAAATAAGCCTGAAACTTCAGGTTCCGTTAAGCCTTCTTCAGAACGCTTTGTTCATTCAAGCCTTTACAAAGCTGATCAAAATATAAAATTTATAATTCACACACATCAAAAATTTGCTTCTGCCGTTTCAGGATGTTTTTCATGCATCCCTGTTGAAGACGAAAAACTTAGCTCTGTTTTAGGAGAGACTGTGCCGATTGCAAAATATGCGCCTGCAGGCACAAAAAAAATAGCACGCCATGCGGTAAAATGTTTGGCAAAATCTTCCGGAGCGATAATTATGGCACAGCACGGAGCTCTATGCTTTGGCGAAGATGAAGATTCTGCCTTTGACAAAGCTGAGGCTCTTGAAGAACTTTGCCGAAATCTGGTCTTTTCTGAAGAGCCGGCTTTGGCTCTTGCTTACCGGCGCCATGAAAGAAAAGCCTTACTGCCTTTGATTAATTTTTATTCCAGCTGCCGTGAAGGCGATTCTTGTACGGTTTACGATAAAAATACGAATATAACCGTTTGCAAGATGGATATAAAATCGGGAAATATAACTGAGGGGCTTTTTGACTTTCAAGCCGATTTACATAGGCGCATATACGGCTCCTATCCGGATGTTAATTTTATAGAACAAAGCTCTTTGCCCGCAGCTCTTTTTGTTTCGAAAAAGCTTAATATAGATAACTGCATACCTGCTTTTTTAGATGACTTTGCTCAAATTGCCGGAGAAAATATATTTTTATTTCCTTTCTATGAAAACAGAGCCGAAGAAATGAACGGCGGAATAGTGGAGGCTTTAAAAAAACGGTCTTGTGTTTTGATAAATGAAAGCGGAGCTCTTTGTTGTGTGTCCGATAAAGATGATATTACGGCCCTAAAAGAAATCTTAGAGAAGAATCTTTTGGCCCTTGTCCTTTCATGGAAATTTAAAAATTATTTTCCGATCAGCCGTAGGAGTGCTCAAAAAATGCGGAAAGGTTATATCGGAGAGTATTCCAAAATTAGTTTGAAAATTTAGAGGTTTACATAATATGAAAAATCTAAAGAAAATATTGCTTATAGTTTTTATTGCTCTTTTATTTGCCTGTAGACGAGAAACACCTTCAGAGCTTGAAAGAGAAGAAAAATTTAGTCTAAATTACGGTTTGTTTGAAAGTGAGTTAAATCTTTTTAATTTGAACAGTACCTATTCCCGTCCCGATACGCAGATTTTAATGAAGGAAGGTATATTTTATATAGTGAATTCGGGAGGGCAAAAAATTTTAAAGCTGTCTTCATTCGGGGATTTACTTACTTTTTTTTATAATCCCGACACCAATATTGAGCCTTCTTTTATGAAAAAAGATCCGCAAGATGTAAAGGCTACAACTCGAGCCGCTATTAAATATTCCTTTAATCATCCTGCTCTTTTAACCGTAACTTCTTCGAAGCATCTTTTTGTTGTCGATTCGGTTTTGGATGAAAGAATTGAATACGACCATGAAGAAAATCTGGCTTTACGGGATATAATTTTACGGTTTGACGAAAACGGAAACTTTGTAGATTATTTGGGCCAAGAAGGCTTCGGCGGAACGCCGTTTCCCTCTATCGAAGGAATTCATACAAATTCTTCAAACGATATAATTGTTGTTTGCCGAACACAGACGAGTTTAAAAATTTATTGGTATAACAGTCAAGGAGATCTATTATATAAGATACCCATATTTTTTAATGCAATTCCGAATCCATATGAGGGTTCCGATAAAATATTTTCTTCAATAGATAAAATAATTCCCGATTTTAATAATCTTTATTTGTATATTAAAATCGATTACTATCTTGAAGAAAAGGATGCTGCAACAAAGGCTAACCTTGGTGTAAGTTACGATAAAAGTTGTCTTTATTTTCTAAATATTAAAACCGGGAAATATGATAAAAAAACGGATATAGATGCCTATGAGGCAACTGAAGTATCCGGCAACGAAAGTCTCACTTTTAAAAAAGTTTATGAGATGATAGGCATTACCGAAAATGGTTGGTGTTATTTACTGACTCCTACAAGTAAAGGCTATGCACTTGAGATTATGAATTTAAAGTCTCAAAAAAAATATAAAAAAGATTTAATTGTTTCAAGCGGTGAGATGTTTTATAATACCTTCCATGTTTCTTCCAAAGGAATTATTTCGGCTCTGCTTGCCAGGGATGATAAGGCCTTGGTTGTGTGGTGGAGGGCCGACAAAATTATCGGAGACAAGTGATGAGTGATGATGATCTATTCGAAAAACGGGATTCATCTGCGCGCGAAGTTTTTACCCGCTACAATAGAGAAGATAGAATTAAAAATGCCTCCGAAAAGGTAAAACAATTACATGATCCGGATTTTGTGCGAAGAAGAAGTTTTATAAAAAGTGTAACCGAAAATAGAGGCTTGAGATCCGTTTTTTTTGTTATAGTTGTGCTTGCGGCTATAAACATTGTTTTGTTTGTTACCCGGACCGATAAAAATAAGGGTAAGATTTACGGAGTCAAAACGGAATTAAAATCCTTTATTTATCAAAATAGAATTTTAGTAAATTTACGCTTGAGTGAAAATCTTAATTTTTTTAAAAACTCAGGAGATAGTCAAGAAAAAGACGGAGCCTTGGTAAGAGTAAACTTTATTTTTTTGGATGATGCAGGAAGCAGGTTATCGTCTTCACTTCAAACCGGTATTTATACGGGCAGTGAACTTATCTTTTCTTCACAAACCGAATCCTCAGATACAAAAAAAGTACAAGCAGAAATTTATATAAAAGAAAAACTTTTGGTTTTATCGACAAGAATAAAATGAGTATAAACAAAAAATATAAGTGCCGATTATGTAATGTATGCGACGGCAAAGCCTGTATAGGCGAACTTCCCGGAATGGGCGGCGTCTTTGAAAACTTTAACTTTATTTTAAACTGTGCCGAGTGGAAAAACTATTATACCTCTCAATCCCATCCTCTGCCGAGGCTCCGCCTTGCTCCGATTACGGGAGCTGTAGAAAATATCGGCTATGAGGACGAAAGGCAATTTTACTTTGACCTTATAGGAGCTTCGGTTAAGGCTGATTTGGCTTTGAGCATAGGAGACGGCTATCCCGACTTAAAACTTTTTTCAGGTATTGAAGTTTTAAAAAATGCAAAAAAGAAGGGAGCTGTCTTTTTAAAGCCCTATCCTCAGATGAAGCTTTTTGAAAGGATCGAAGCCTCAAAAGAGGTTGCCGAAATTATCGGAGTGGACACAGATGCTTATAACATAGTAACGATGAGGAACCTTGTTAACCTTGAAAAAAAGAACGCAAAAGATTTGGCTGCCTTAAAAAAATATGCAAAACTCCCCTTTGCAGTTAAGGGTGTTTTTACCGCCTATGATATCGAAGTTATAAAGGAGCTGAAACCCGACATTGCTATAATTTCAAATCACGGAGGGCGTATTGAAACCGATAGAGGAAGTGTTGCGGCCTTTGCCGATAAGCATTTAAAGGAAATAAAAAAATATACGGGAGAGGTTTGGGCAGACGGCGGCTTACGAAAAAGAGCAGATTTTATGGCTGCTTCATCTTTAGGGATTGAAGAGGTTTTAATAGGCCGCCCCTGCATTACCGCCCTTCTTAGAGATAAGGAAAACGGTATAAAAAATTTTATCGATTCGATTTTAAGTGAAGATTTAAATCGAGAAGCCTCGCGGTCAAGTTAAGGAGCTTTGAGAAAAGTAGTGAAAACCCGTTTAGACAGAATATTGGCCTTGAGCGGTCTCGGCTCCAGAAACGATGTAAAAAAAATGATACGCAAAAAAAACTGCTGCGTGGACGGGGTGCGTATTGTTTCTCCTTCTTTTATTTTGGACACTGATATAAATAAAATCACAATAGACGGCGAACCTCTTGTGCTTAGAACAAATATTTATCTTATGTTTAATAAGCCTCAAGGCTGTGTAACTTCGACAAGCGATCCCGTGCATAAGACCGTAATGGATTATATAAAAGCTCCCTTTGACAAGATGAAGCTTTTCCCCATTGGGCGGCTTGATATAGATACTGAAGGTCTTTTGATTATTACCGATGACGGGGAAATTACCCACAAGATTACTTCGCCCAAGTCGAGAACCGTAAAAACTTATTACCTCGAATTTAGCCGAGAGCCCTCCGCCGAGGAATTTAAAAATTACTGCGAAGAATTTGAAAAGGGAATTGTTCTAAAAAACGGCTACAGATGTCTTCCCGCGAAATTTGAAAGATGTGAAAACAAAACTGGTTCTGCTAGAAGCGGATTTTTAATGCACATAACCGAGGGGAAATTTCATCAGGTAAAAAAAATGTGCTTAAGCGCAGGCAACGAACTTTGTTACCTTCGCCGCATTGCAGTCGGCTCAATCGTTTTGGATGAAAGTCTAAAAGGCGGAGAATACCGCGAACTTTCCGCCTGCGAAATAGACTCACTGAGAGATTATTTTTGATGAGTTTTAAAGCATCTGCTTTTGCTTTAGCTGAAGATTACCCTCATAAAGCGTTTTTTGCCGGCGCGTAAAATCATCTCGCCGTCCTTGTCGAGCCTTTCTTTTTTTATAAGGACCTTGATGTCGGATATCTTTTCTTCATTTATAAAAGCTCCTCCCTGCTCGACAAGGCGGCGGGCTTCGCTCTTGGTTGAGGCAAGTCCTGCTGCGGCAAAGAGGTCAAGAACTCCGATTCCTTCGTTTAACTTTGAAAGACTCAAATTCGCTGTGGGCATGGCGTCTTTATTTCCGCCGCCCGAAAAGGCTGCTCTTGCGCCTTCTAAGGCTTTTTCCGCTTCTTCTTTTCCGTGAATAAGAGCCGTAACTTCAAAGGCTAATCTTTCCTTAGCCTTGTTTATGTCTCCTGCACAAATAGTCTTTATTTCTTCTATCGGTAAGAAGGTAAAAAGAAGCATAAACTTTTCGGCATCGGCATCGGCCGTGTTTCTCCAATACTGGAAAAAGTCGTATGGCGAAACAAGGGCGGGATCCAAGAAGAGGGCTCCCTTTTCGCTCTTTCCCATTTTTTGACCGTCGGCTCTTGTAACAAGGGGGAAGGTAAGGGCAAACACTTCGCTTCCGCCTTTTCTGCGGATAAGGTCGCTTCCTGCAACCATGTTTCCCCACTGGTCATCTCCGCCTATTTGAAGTTCCACATTACGGGTTTGATTGAGCATTAAAAAGTCGTAGCTTTGCAAAAGCTGGTAGTTAAATTCCAAAAAAGAAAGCCCTGTTTCCATTCTTTTTTTGTAGGCTTCAAAACTAAGCATTTTGTTGACCGAAAAGTGAGAGCCTATATCGCGTAAAAAATCGATGTAGTTTAAATCGGCAAGCCAATCCTTATTGTTGACAAAACTCACGTTCTTAATATCTTCTGCCAAAAATTTTTCAATTTGTTTTTGAATTGAAGCCGCATTTTTATCGAGTTCATCATAAGAAAGCATCTTGCGCATTTCGGTTTTTCCTGACGGGTCGCCTATGCGGGAAGTTCCTCCGCCGACTAAAATGACTCCCTTGTGCCCCTCACGGCATAAATGCTTTAAGGCAAAAATCGGAACCATATGTCCTATGTGTAAACTGGGCCCTGTCGGGTCTGTGCCTGTGTAAAAAGCGATTTGTTCCTTGTCCATTCTATTGGAAAGGGCTTCCAAATCGGTGCATTGCTGAAGGAAGCCCCTTTCTTGTAATATTTTTAATGCTTTATTCATGTTTTGACTATACAATAATTTTCAGCTTGGGTCAACAGAGCAGGAATTTCAAATTATGATGACTATATTTTTATAAATTTATCTAAAATGCTAAATTTGGAATTGCTTTTTACAAAAAAGGAGTTTATAATATATGCAGAGCTTACAATGATAAATAAGTTTATGTAACCTCTAAAAAAAGGCAGGTAAATATGATGAATATGAAAAAAATAATATTTTTTGTTATTGGCTTTATTCTTATTACTATGGGATGTGCTACAAATATGAGTGGAAGACAAAGCTCTGTTCCTCATAGTATAGATTTTCAAAAAATAAAAAATATTTCAATTTTTACACAATTTTGTGATATTGAACTTATAGCCGATAATACCCCTTCTGAAAATAATAATATTTCTCTTGAATATACGGTCAGCAATATAAAAGAAAAATATGTGAGTGTTACTATTGAGGATGATACACTTATTTTTAAAGAAGAATCGTTTTTGACTTTTTTACCTCGTGCAAGATGGAATCCTCCGCTTATCAGTATTCGCATACCTAAAAATCATATACTGCAAACGCTTACTATTGAAACTGAAAATACAAGCATGATCAAAAATCTTACGGCTGCAATATGTTTTTTTCGTGTAAAGAACGGAAAATTTCAAATTGAAGATAGTACTATAACAGAAAAGGTTAAAATTCAAATGGAAAGCGGTTCCTTTGCAGTGCATAATTCTCATTTTGAAAACATTGATTTTAAAACTGATACCGGAAATATTTATTTTCAAGGTGAAATGTATGGGAACAATATTATTCAAAGTAAGTCAGGGAACGTATCTATGAATCTTAATGCAGAAGCTTCTTTGTATGCTCTGTATTTTTTTCAAAATATAAATAACACACAAGAAATAAAACAAAATCGCAGCCAAGTAAAACATAATCTAGTTATAAAAGGAAATGCCGATAAGATTGATCTATCTTTTGCAAAGAAGAATCAAAGCATTAATCTACATAATGGTAAATCTGTTATCTGCAATAATATTGAATGTAAGAATTTCGGTATTCATGGTGAATACGGAAACATTACCATGAGAAACTGTATTTTTGACAGTCCGGCTATTATTACCGATGGAAATATTTTGTTTGATGGTATCTTAAAAAATACGTGTACAATTGCATCCGATTTGGGATGGATAAAAATTAAAACTTCGGTATCGGAAAAACTTTTAAACCCTTCAGTCACAAGTAGTGTAGGGAAAGTAATAATTACCGGTTTTAATTCAAAAAATGCTTCGATTAAAAGCGGTATAGATTCTGTTTCAATTACCGATTCTATAATTGAATAGTAGATACTTTAGCTTTATCGTGTTTTATAATTAAAATTTGTAAAAAAATTCAACTTGACACCCTCTCTTTTTTCGGATAGAATATCCTGTTTTTGTTTATTTTAAGGGCATCTCTAAAAACCTTGTTGGATTTTTAGAGATGCCCGACGAGTTTTTCATAAGTCCTTATGTATCAATGACTTATGAAAAACATCGCAAATTAAATTTAAGGAACCCCTCTAAAAACTGATGTTTTTAGAGGCTCTCTTAAATGTTTTTAAGGAAGAAATTATGTCAAACGAAAAGAAATTATTGCATTGGGCAGATCAGACTGCCGAAAAAATCATAAGAGAGAGGGGTGATCTCGATGTTTACACTTGCGCATCCGGTATTACGCCTTCGGGAACAGTTCACGTAGGAAACTTCCGCGAAATTATTTCCGTAGATTTGGTTGTGAGAGCCTTGCGCTCCCGAGGAAAAAAGGTGCGCTTTATTTATTCTTGGGATGATTATGACGTATTCCGCAAGGTTCCTGCAAATATGCCTAAGCCTGAAGTTTTGGAAAAATATCTCCGCTATCCGATTACCATGGTTCCCGACACATTTGAGCGGGACGAAAACTACGCCCGCCACCACGAGCATGATGTAGAATCCGTATTGCCGAGAGTCGGTATTCACCCCGAATATCTTTATCAGGCTGAACGCTATCAAAAGGGAATGTATGCCGAAGGGATGAAAAAAGCCTTGGACAATAGGGAAGATCTTAAAGAAATTTTGAACACCTACCGAGATGAGGCCCATAAGATTACCGAGGAGTACTGGCCCGTTTCGGTTTTTTGTACCGCCTGTAACAAGGACACAACAAAGATAGAGTCCTGGGACAATGACTGGACCTTACGCTATTCTTGCGAATGCGGACATTGCGAAGACTTGGATTTGCGCAAGGCAAAGTCCGCAAAGCTGGGCTGGAGGGTTGACTGGCCGATGAGATGGGCCTTTGAGAGAACCGTCTTTGAGCCTGCCGGAAAGGACCATCACTCGCAAGGCGGCTCCTTTGATACGGCGAGCTTAGTTTCCACCCGCATTTATAACTGGCCTGCCCCTGTAAGTTTCCGCTATGACTTTATCGGCTTAAAGGGAGTGCCCGGAAAGATGGCCTCTTCCAAGGGAAAGGTTGTAAGCCTTGCCGAGGTGCTCGAAGTTTACCAGCCCGAAGTTGCCCGATATCTTTTTGCAGGCACAAGACCCAACACCGAATTCGTTATCAGCTTTGACCTTGATGTAATTAAAATTTACGAGGACTACGACAAGACCGAGCGTATTGCATGGAAGGCCGAAAAGGCCAAAAACGATGCGGTCTTCGAAAAAGAATATAGAATCTATGAGCTTTCTCAAATAGACGGAATGCCTGAGTGTATTTCCTATCAAATTCCTTTTAGGCACTTGTGCAATCTTTTGCAAATAAATTCCGGAGATATAGATGCGGTAATAAACAGCCTTCCCGATGTAAAGCCCGCTCAGCTTGACAGGCTGAAGGCAAGAGCCGAATGTGCATGGAATTGGATTACGGACGGAGGAGCTCCCGAAGAGTTTAAGTTTGCTTTAAGGACTGACGGCTCAAAGGCTGATTTGAACGAGGCCGAAACAAAGGCGGTTAAAACGATAAGGGATTCCCTTTTACCTAAAATGGACGTGATGGATGAAAAGGCATTTTCGACAGCCCTCTATGATGCTGCAAAGGAGTGCGGCTTAGAACCCAAGCAAATGTTTGTTGCCGTTTATCAAGCCCTTGTTTCAAAGGATCAGGGGCCTCGTCTAGCCGGCTTTATGAAAACCATCGGCAAGGAAAGGCTGGAGAAAATATTTAAAGATTATTAAAATTTTTATGGAGGCGCGATAAACAGATTGACGGTTACTAACTTTAATGCTAATAGAATTCATATAAATATATAATGGAAATCAAAGAATATGTCAATACTTAAATTAATACTATCGAAAAAAAAGGAATTATTGCTCATTACTTTTTTTATGATAATTGCGCAGCTGCTATCGCAGGGAATTCCGACGCTTATAAAATTTATATCCGACAATTTTATTGAAAGCTCGCCTGTAATAATTTTACTGCTTTCGGGGGGACTGATACTAGCCGGTTTTGTACAGTATTTTTCTGATTATTTTGCCGATAAATATTACTGGAAATTTACAAACGGTATCGGATTGGAATTATTGCGGGGATTTTTAATGATAGTTTTAAATAGCAGCAAACAAGTATTTTCTAACATGAACCCCGATGAATTATCTCGAATGGCAACAAGTGACATTCAACAACTCAAAGAAGCAATAATTAAACAGTATTTTATAGCAATCAGTACACTTATCAAAGTAATTACTTTATTGTCATTTGTTTTGCTTTTGGATTGCAAATTGGGAGCAATAACAATTCTATGGTATGTACTCTTTTATTTTATCAGTAAAAAACTTGTTGATAAGATCGCTAAGGATAGAACACGCGAAAGAACTAATTATACGGAAGTTATGGCTTTAGCAAAAGATGCAGTATACGGAAACTTTGATTTAAAATATTATGCGTCATATAACGGTTTTTTTAAACATTTGGAAAACATCAATAAAAGATATATTTCATCTCATATTTCTCTTATGCTGACCAGTTCTCAATCCCGTTATTTAAAATATATAGGAAATTTTACAAGCATTGCAATTATTATTTGTTACAAAACATTTATTTCAACCGATGTAAGTACGGGAACTGTATTGGCAATGTATATGTATTCAATGAATTATTCTGCTGTGTTTAACAGTATTTTAGCATTACGGACATATTCAAAAGACGTTAAAGCTTTAAAAGAACCCGTTGATAATTTTTTTAAAGCGGCAGAAGAAAAAGAAAATGAACATGCTGCGGTTTGTAAAAACATACAGACTATCAAACTCGATAATATTACTGTTACGTATGATAGTAAAAACATCTTTACCGATTTTAGCTGCGAATTTAAAAAAGATTCCGTTTATATAATAAACGGTAAAAGCGGCGCGGGAAAAACGAGTTTAATCAATGCAATGCTTGGAGAAATAGATTATCAAGGCACAATCTTTTTTAATGACAACCCTTATGAAAATATCGATAAAAACTCATTAAGAAGCAGAATAGGAATTGTACGGCAAAATATCTATTTAATTAACGGAAGCGTTAAAGAAAATATTTTGCTGTTTAACGAAAATTATTCTACGGAAGAAATTGAATATGCTGCAAAGGTTACGGGTATTAAAGATTTAACTCAACACATAGGCACAAGTGAAATCGATAAAGTTTCCGGCGGAGAAAGAAAACGGATTGCCTTAGCGCGTCTTATGCTCAATATAGATAATAAAGATGTAATTATTTTAGATGAAACATTTGCCAATTTAGACATACATGCTATTCAGTCAATTTTAACCGAAGTGCTTAACAAATCTAAAAACAAAATTGTAATTATCATTTCGCATGATGAAGCCGTACAAAGATTTTTAGGCGATAATACTAATGTAAATGTGCTAAATATTGGAAATGGGAACAATTACTAATTAATTGTATTACAGCAACGAAATGGTAGAAGAAACTTACAGAGTTTAAATATGAAGAGTTATCTAAATAAAGAATATGATTGAAAATCTTGATTTAATTGTAAAGGATTCTAAAAATGTTAATTTATGGAAGGGTTTCTAATACCCGCTTCAACGCTTACAAACGTGACTGAGCTCGTTTGTAAGTTAAGTGAATGTTCGGCAGGAATTCTGCCTCACTGTTTATCTGCCGAGTTTTTGGAGGAACCTTATGTTCAAATTTTTAAAGACATGGTATATGGTTTTATACCTTGTCTTGCAGGCCCTTTCCACTGCGTTGGAAGTAGGAGTTTCGTATGTGATGATGCTGGCAATAGACTATGCAACAAACGGAACTATCGAAAAGCTGCACTTGTACCTCATAGGCACAGCAGCCTATCTCCTTATCTCCTTTTTGGTCGATGTTGTGACTAAAAGGGTGCACGAAAAAGCAGGTGCACAAGCGGTTTTTTCATTGAGGGAAGCCTTGATGAAAAAAATATTAACCATGAGCACCGGCGAATACGCCTCGCGCAATTCGGGGAGCTATGTTGCCTTTCTTACAAAGAATGTCGAAAAACTGGAAGAATCTTACTTTTGGACAATCTTCCGAATTTATCCTTCATTTTTACAGCTGGTAGTTTCTGTTATTTGGCTTTCGATTATGGATTGGAGACTTTCCCTCTTTGTGCTTTTTACCGGTCTTATCCAGCTCATTGTGCCCAAATTTACGGTGAAGCCTGTAGCTGAAGCCGAAAGAGACTATATTGAAAGGGGCGAAAACTACACCATTACCCTAAAAGAAATATTTTCCGCCTTTGATCTGATTAAGTCCTATAACCTTCAGGAAAAAATCGAGATTCTTCACCGCAATGCGAACACCGGTTATAAAAAAGCTTCTTTTAAAGACATGTGCATGAACGGCTTTATGGGAAGCCTAGGAGACTTACTTTCCAACATAACCTACATAGGCGTTTTCTTTTTAGGCGCCGTTTTGGTTCTTTTGGGCTTTTTTAAAATCTCGGTAATAATAGCCGCAAGCCAGCTTGTTGTCTTTATCGTTTACCCTTTGAGTAACCTGACACGCTACATAACTTCGCTTTTAGCTTCAAAAGCGGTAATAAAAGACCTTGATGAAATTTTAAATATGGAAGAAAAGGACGGCTCTTTCAAAGATATAGAAGCAAAAACTTCCTTTGAAGATTCGATAAGTTTTGAAAATTTAAGTTTTAGCTATCCTCAAGATGGCGAGGATGAAGATTATGAAGAAAATCGAGGTGCTTTTCCTGCCTTAAAAAATATAAATCTTAGCGTAAAAAAAGGCGAAAAGGTTTTAATTGTCGGGGAAAGCGGTTCGGGAAAGTCCACTCTTTTAAGCCTTTTATATAAAAAATTTACCGGCTATGAGGGGCTTATAAAAATAGACGGAACGGACATCCGCAAGATTCCCGATGCCTCTTATTTTAAGCTTGTTTCGGTAGTGCATCAGTCTCCCTTTATCTTTGACGATACAATCAAAAACAATATTGCCCTTTATGAAGAAATAAGCGATGAAAGAATAAAAGAGGCTTGTAAAAAAGCCGGCTTGCAAAGGTTTATCGATGGCCTTCCTCTCGGACTTGAAACAAGGATAGGCGAGGGAGCCTCGAAAATTTCAGGCGGAGAAAAACAGCGCATAGCCATTGCAAGGGCATTGGTAAAGGATTCCCCAATTCTTTTGATGGATGAAGCAACCTCCGCCTTAGATAAGGAAACAAGTGCCGAAATAGAAAATACCGTGTTATCCCAAAAGGAACTAACCTGTATAATAATTTCGCACCATGTAAGCGAAGCCTTAAAGGCTAGGGCGGACAAGATTATTACCGTAAAAGACGGATCAGCCGATATTTAGAAGCGGAAAAGCGCTATTTGCAAAACTTAAAAATTCATTAGTGAAAAGGCTTTTATTTTTTTGCAAATTGTGCTAACATTCTTTTTATGGCTAATGATAACTTGTACACGCGCAAGATAGAACCTGCACCCGATAAGCCTGTCCAAAACGGAAAATCGAATTTCGGAACCTTTTCAGGCTGCTTTAAAAAATTCGATATAAAAGGGCTCTATCGGGTTTTCGGTAATTTGCCCCTCCCTAGGATAATTTCCAATGCCCGAATTTCGGGAACGATGAGGTTTTTGTTTTGCGATGATGAGATAATAGGCGAAATGGCCTTTTTTTCGTGCTATATCTTCTCCTTTATGGAAACAACCTTTTGGGTTCGTAAAACTCAGCAAAAATATGCTTACCGGCAGTACTTGCCGGGCGGTTTTATTCATATTCCTAAGCACATAAGCTACAGTGTTACAGCCTGCCGGAAACCTTATAGATATGCCCGTATCTTTTCCCGTCTTTCCCACGGGAAGCTTCATGCCGACTTTGACTTTTTGGCTCATGATTCCCGCCCCTCATGCGAGGGCCGCCTCGATTTGGATATTCGGGATAAGGATGCGGCTGATTTTTCCTGCGTAATTCCCAACTATGTAAGCCGGCGCTGTATGGCCATGTACATGCAGACCGGTACCGTAAAGGGCTGGATAAGTTTGGGTTATAACGAAGACATTCAGCTAAAAAAAGAGACAGCCGTAGGGGTTTTTGATGTAAGAAAGGCTTACACCGGGTTTAGGGCAAAGCGTACCCTTGTAAACGGTCTCGGCAAACTCGACGGCAAATCCTTGGTTTTTTATCTCGCAAATTCGATAGCTGCCGACAGTAATAAATACAACGACAACATAATGCTTTATGACGGGAAACGCACTCCGCTTCCGCCTGTTAAAATAACACGCCCCTTTGGAATTATGGGAAAGTGGATAATACAGGACACCGAAAGCATGGTAGACCTTGTGTTTCTTCCTATTTCAAAGAACTACAAGCGTGTAAATGCCGCCGTTTTTAGGACAGAGTACAGCACCGTTTACGGTCATTTTGAAGGAACCCTTTTGACTGCCGACGGAGAAGAGCTAAAGCTAAAGTCCTTTCCCGGCATTGCCAAAAAATACAATCTTAGAATATGATGATTAAAATAGAAGGGATCGAAATCGAATGGGCCGAATCCAAGGGGCGGAAACTCAGGCTTACCATATCGCCCAAAACGGCCATTCCCTGTATCCATGTTCCTAAAAACTATCCTCAAAGCAAGGCCCTGAACTTTGTTAAAGAAAACATCGCATGGATTAAAAAACATCAATCACGAATTGAGGAAAAGATTTTTAAGAAAAATGTAAAGGCCTCATTGAAGGACGGCTCTACTGTAAGTTTATGGGGGGCTGATTATAAGATCAAAATACTGCGTGCCAAAAAAAACGCAAGCGTTGCAGTCGATGACGATTTTATCTATTTAAAAGAACCTCCCGGAGCCGATCCCAAAAAACGCCCTTCAATTTTGAACCGCCTCTATAAAAAAGAGCTGGAGCTCTATGTTGAAGAAATCCTCCCGCTTTGGGAAGCCAAGATAAAAGAATCCGCCTCCCAGATAAAATACAGGGATATGAAAAGCAAGTGGGGCTCATGCAATTCTTATACCGGCATAATCACCTTAAACACAAAACTCGCCGCCCTCCCTTGCGAATGTGCCGAAATGGTGCTGGTTCACGAGTTTGTTCATTTTAAAGAAAGGCTCCACAACGACCGCTTTAAGCGCTACATGACCAAATACCTCCCCGATTGGAAGGAAAGGGTAAAGATGTTAAATTCGGAAGACTATTAGATTTTTATCATAGTTTAATTTAAGCATCATGCTTTGTGCTAATCGTTGAAGTCTTGTATTCCCTCTCTGATGAATTAAAAACAAAGTAACCTTATTTACTTATAATTTGTTTTACCCTTACTTTGCATCATTATTTTTAACTAACAATGGTGCAATTTAGGAGTCCCCTCATGAAAAAACTGACAAAACTTGCATTTATAGGTTTAATCCTCTTTTTATTTTTAACCGATTGTGATCATAAAACCCTTTCTAAACAAGAAGACATAAATAACGAGTTAAAAAAAGTTGTGCTTGAAATCAAAAACAAAGAAAACATAACGGCAGGAGAGCTAAGGCAAGAAGACATAAGGGCCTATGGTTTTAATGCCAATGTTTATGCAATAAATTACGAAAAAATAGAAGCTGACAGCGAAAAAAGAGAGGTCTACATTACCGTATCATTAAAAAAAGCGGGAACGGAGTCGGTATCAAAGGTTTTTACTATAATCGGATTTAAAGCTCCGGAGCAAAACCTAAGTGATCAAGAGCTTATAAACATTGAAGCCGATAAGGTAGTATTAAGCATTCCGGATATCGAAAAAATAAGCTTTGATGAGCTTACAACAGACAAGCTTATTGCATCGGGATATAAAAAACAATATTCTATACAATACATTGCAAAAAAATATAATTCACAAAAAAAAGAAGTAGAAATCACCTTTTATCTTACAAAGAATCATCTAAGATCTAAAATCAGAACCTTTACAATCAGCGGCTTTAAAGAATCTCTCCCTCCTCAAGGGCTTATCGACATAAAAGAAGAATATCTCTTTTCGGCCCTTTCCTTGACCGAAACAAAGATTACCGCCTCAGCCGCTGCAAAAAAAATTAAAGAAGCCTCAAATAAAACCATAGGTAATTTTATTTTTGAAGAAAATAAAATTCTTAACTATGACGATAAAAAAGGGATCTTTACGGTTTATATAAAGGGAACATACAAAGAAAAACCGTTCAGCAAAAAAATGAGAATAAGCGGCTTTTCTCATCCTTATGTTAATCCGCCCGAATCGGTTTATAAAAAAGATTTGGATTTTACCGCAGGTATTGAAGAAAATCTTTTAATTGATGACTACATTCAAAGAGCAAATTCCGATATTGAAAATTTCTTTAAAGAAAGCTTATCCTTTATGCTTCATAAAGGGAACCGATTATTCAACGAAATAATCATTTTAGGTGACCATGATTCATATAATATGACAGCCGAACTCGAAAAAATAGATAATACCACTTTAAAAATTATACCTATTTTTAACATAAAATATAAGCTAAAAACCGATACGGATAAAACGGAAAAAGAAGAAATAGAAACTTTCAGTCTGGCCGGGTTTTTACAGCCTGTAAAGTATTTTAGCGAAAATGATGTTTATATTCATATCTTAAATGAATTAAACAAACGTAATGACGTTGTAAAAGTTTATCCTCACCGCTTTGCATCGGAATTTTATGCAAACGCCGTTGTAACGGGCAGGCCACCCAAAGAATTATTTAACGATTCGGCAATAGAAAAATACCGAAAACTTTACACTGAAAAAAAACCGAATAAGTATTTAACTTTTGACGGGCTCAATATAGGAATTTCAGAACCTCGAAATGGAGGAATTGAAGTTGATGATTATGAAGGCTCTTTATCATTAACTTATTATGTTGCTTCAAACAAGATAATCGGTGATACAGATAATATAAATTTTGCATTAAGGCAAAATACCGTAAAAGTAACAGGCTTTAGACAGGTAAATGAAGAAACAATAAAAGATTTATTCGGTTTTTCTATCGTAAAAAGCAATGACAAAGACGGAAACCCGGGAACTCTTAATTCGTGGAGAAAAAAATACATACCGGAAAATATGTATCTCGTGCGGGAACAAGGAAATAAAGGGGAAAATGATTGGCTGACATTCTCCAATACGGCTTTGGACTATGAAAATAACAGCGGTTTTATTTTAAGCCTTAATGGGGATGCAAATTTACATGAACTTTTAGCAAATCCGATCAATAAGTTTTTATCGGTAGGACGAAGCGGTGAGCTGCTCCTTATTACACGCATAAACTTAAAAAAAGAACGCCAAAGTGACTATCTTGAAATAAAAATGAATTTTTTAGGTACCGGAGAACCTATTACCCTTATTAGAAATCCATATATCCCAAGAAATTAGCTTAGAATAAAGTTTTAAATTTGATATTGCTTCTAATTCCATATTTTGATATAATCCTCAACACCAATATATTAGAATAATTAAGGAGCCTAAATATATGAAAAAAGCGGAAGCATTGATGAAGTTCATCGACAAGAGCCCCTCAGTTTACCATGCAATCAAAAATGCAGGTGAATTCTTAGAAGCAAAGGGCTTTGTTCATTTAAACAGAGAAGACACCTTTGAGCTAAAACCTCAAGGAAGATATTTTGTAACAAATAACGGAAGTGCCTTGATTGCATGGCAGATGCCTAAGTCAGGTAATGCAGAAAACGGGTTTAGGATTGTAGGAAGCCACAGCGATTCTCCCACCTTCCGCATAAAGCCCAATCCCGAAATTAAGGTAAACAACCATTATTTAAAACTAAACACCGAAGGCTACGGAGGGGTTATCCTTTCAACCTGGTTTGACAGGCCCCTTTCGGCAGCAGGAAGGGTCGTAATAAAAACGGACGACCTTTTAAGGCCTGAAGTTAAGCTTATCAACTTCGATAAAAACCTTTTGACAATTCCGAGCCTAGCCATTCACATGAACAGGGAAGTAAATGACGGCTATAAATACAATAAGCAAAAGGACACCCTTCCATTAGTTGCTTTGATAAACGAAAAGCTTGAAGAAAAGGGCTTTTTGATGAACCTTATCGCCGAAGAAGCAGGCGTAAGTGTGGACAAGATTTTGGACTTTGATCTCTACCTTTACGACAGACAGCCGGGCTGTTTTGTCGGAGCAAACAACGAATTCTTCTCGGTCGGAAGAATCGACAACCTCGGAATGGCCTGTGCCTCCATCGATGCCCTAGGCGATGCCCTTCCTTCAAACTTTGTGCAGGTTGCAGCCATTTTCGACAACGAAGAGGTCGGCTCAAGGACAGCTCAGGGAGCAGGCAGCCCCTTCCTCCACGACACATTGCAAAGAATAATAGTTGCAACCTCAAAGGGAAATGCCTTCGAAGAATTGCAAAAGGCCTTGGCCAAGTCCTTCTTGGTTTCAGCCGATCAGGCCCATGCCCTTCATCCCAACTACACGGAGAAAAACGATATTACAAACTTCCCCCTGATGAATAAGGGGCCGGCCGTTAAGGTCGCCGCTTCCATGAGCTATACAACGGACGGAATATCGGGCGGAATCTTTAAAGATATCTGTGCAAGGGCAGGAGTTCCCTGTCAAAACTATGTAAACCGCTCGGATGTTGCAGGAGGCTCGACCATAGGCCCGATTTCTCTTTCTAACCTTAACATAAAGAGCGTCGATATCGGAAACCCCATCCTCGGTATGCATTCCGTGCGCGAACTTGGAGGCACCGAAGATCAAGAATACATTACAAAGGCCTTTGCAGAGTTTTATAAATAGATTTTGATAAATTAAGAGATTGATGAGTAAATGTATAGATTTTCCGATTATGACGTAATCGTCGTAGGAGCAGGGCACGCAGGCATTGAAGCCGCCTTAGCTTCCGCCAGAATGGGGGAAGCAACCCTGCTCATTACCCAAACCCTTGACAGCGCAGGCCGCCTTTCGTGTAATCCTTCGATAGGCGGTATCTCCAAGGGAAACATAGTCCGCGAGATAGATGCTCTGGGCGGAGAAATGGGTCGTCTCGCCGATGCCTCGATGATTCAGTACAGGCTTTTAAACAAGAGCCGGGGCCCTGCAGTACAGGCTCCGCGAGTTCAAGCCGATAAATTCCTTTATTCTCAACTTGCAAAGCACGCGATTGAGCTTGAAAAGAACCTCCATGTTTTTCAGGATACCGTCATCGACATAATTTCTTCAAACACAAATGAGTCGGGCTATGTCGAAAGGGGGAGCGTTCAGTGTGTAAGGACGGAAAGGGGAAGAGAATTTTCCGCTAAGGCTGTAGTCCTTGCAACAGGCACATTTATGGAAGGGAAGATTTACATAGGCGAGTACGAATCCCCTGATGGAAGATTGGGAGAAAGGGCAGCCCTCGGCCTCGGCCCTGCCTTGGCAAAAAAAGGTTTTACCGTCGGGAGACTTAAAACGGGAACGCCCATGCGTATTCTCCGCCGCTCCTTTGATCCTTCCCTTACCGAAGAACAGGAGGCCGATGAGATTATGCGCCCCTTTTCTTTTGCAAATGCCGAAATACACAGACCCTATGCCAAGTGTTACATCACCCACACAAACAGCGAAACCCACGATATAATAAGGGAGAACCTTCACAGGGCAGCCCTTTTTTCGGGTAAGATCACGGGTACGGGAGCCCGCTACTGCCCTTCCATCGAAGATAAGATTAAAAAGTTCCCCGAACGGGACCGCCACCATGTCTACATAGAACCTGAAGGCCTAAACACGGAAGAGCTTTATATAAACGGGCTTTCTTCTTCCCTCCCTGAAGATGTTCAGGATAGGATGATAAGAACCATTCCCTGCTTTAAGGACGTAATAATTACGCGCCCGGCCTATGCCGTAGACTATGCCTATGTTTCGCCCATTCAGCTTTCATCGGACCTTCAAACCCGCCGTATCGAAGGCCTCTTTTTGGCAGGGCAAATTAACGGAACCTCAGGCTATGAAGAAGCCGGAGGGCAAGGCATAATAGCCGGTATAAATGCAGCCCTTTTTTCGCGTTCTCTAAAATTTAAGGATGAAAAATATGTTCCCTTTGTGCTAAAGAGGGATGAGGCCTATATAGGCGTTATGATAGATGACCTTGTAACCCAAGGTGTGGATGAGCCCTACCGAATGTTTACCGCCCGTGCGGAGTACAGGCTTAACCTAAGACACGACACAGCCGATGAAAGACTCACCGAAAGGGCCTACCAAATAGGCCTTCAAACCAAGGAGGCTTCCGGCCGCCTAAAGGAAAAGCTTTTAAAGAGAGAAAAAATAATCTCAGGTTGGCAGGATATAAAAATTACGAGGGAGCTTGTATCGGAGCATCCTGAGCTTAAAAACCATATCGGGAAGAGCCTTGCCGAAGCCCTCCATGACCCTCAAGTTTCCCTTGAATGTATCAGTGAAATAGATAAAAGCTCTCATACTTACAGTGCAGAACTTTTAGAATCGGCCGAGCTTGAAATAAGGTACGAGCACTACATAGCCGTTCAAAACAGGAAGATAGCTAAGGTTAAGCGTATGGAAAACACCAAGATTCCTCCCGATTTTGACTATGATGCAGTCTCAGGCCTTTCTACCGAATCAAGAAACCGCCTAAAAGAAGTCCGCCCCGAAACCATAGGTCAAGCAAGCAGGATTAGGGGGATTAGGCCTTCGGATGTTATGCTTTTGTCTATACTCTTGTAAATATGCGGGCATCTTCTGTGTTACTTCACCAAAAACAGTCCTCGACGTGCAAAAAGCACGCCTGCGGGTGTTTTTTGTTCATGCCTTGAATCTGCTCCGCCTATTTACAAGAGGCTAAAACAGCAAAGGTGTTTTAGTGAACTCGGCATTTGAATAAGGATTATACGGCTTGTGATTTTTATTTAAACATGATAGAATAAACTTCGGAGATAATTTATGGAAAATAATCGAATATTAAATAAAATACATATCAAACATGAAGATTTAGATTTGATTAAAAATGCCGTTGCAGAGGCGGAAAAAAATACAAACGGCGAGATTGCTTTGGCTGTTATTCCTCAAAGCGATTCTTACTCCTTTGTGGAAATGTTTGCAGCGTTCTGCCTTGCATTTGTTTCATTTTTTATAATGCTTTATTTTGGAGACAGCATTTGGAACCTGCTTGAAAAAAAACTTTGGTATCCTTCACCTAAGATTCTTACAGCAGTAATCGGTGCCGGCGTTTGGATTATAATGCTTTTTTTCTTTTTGCTGATAAATATTCCGGCCCTCGATAGACTAATAATTCCGAAGCGGATTAAAGAAGCAAGAGTTTATGCAAGAGCTTTGAAACATTTTGTAGAATGCGGAATTTATAAGACTGCCGAAAGAACCGGTGTTTTGATTTTTGTTTCCATTCTTGAAAGAAAGGTCTTTATTATTGCAGATTCCGGTATTGCTGCAAAGGTGGAGCAAAAAACATGGAACGGTATTTGCGGAATAATAACCGAAGGTTTAAAATCCAAGAATGCCGCAAAAAGTCTTTGTGCTGCAGTGGACGAATGCGGAAAAATTTTATCCGAATATTTTCCTAAAACTACGGGAAATCCTAATGAATACCCTGACGGGCTTGTTGTCTTGGAGAAATAAATGAAAAGAAATATTAAACACCTATTCATCTTTTGTTTTTTGTTTTTGCTCTTGTTTAAAATTTTTGGCCTCAATGTGCCTAACCTTAAAGGACCTGTAAACGATTTAGCCGGAGTCTTATCCGATAGTGAAAAAAACGAAATAGAGAATTTTCTTTTTGAAATTGAAAAAAATTCGGATGTGCAAATTGTTGTTCTTACTATTCCGTCTATTGAAGATGAAAACCTTGAAGATTATTCGTTGCGTGTTGTAGAAACGTGGCAGCTGGGCTCAAAAGAAAAAGACTCAGGTGTTTTGCTGCTTGTTGCCGTCAATGATAGAAAAATGCGTATCGAAGTCGGTTACGGACTTGAAGCATATCTTACGGATGCCGATGCCGGACGGATTATACGCAATATAATTGCACCTGAATTTAAATCCAAAAATTTCGGTGACGGAATATTTTTTGGTGTAAAGGCTATTGCAGGCCATGCATTACAGGATGAAAACTTTTTACCTGACACAGATTCTTCGGAAGAAGAACTTGATGGTTTTACCATCATTATTGGCTTCTTGCTTATGCTTGCCTTCTGGTTTATTATTTGCAGGCTTATTCCGTGTTTCTTTTGGATTTTGTTCCGCTTAGTAAGCTTGCAGGGCTTTACCGGCCGGGAAATAACGGAGAATTTGTTTACTTCAAGAAGTGTGTTTAAATTTTCCGGTTCCGATGGAGGAGACGGATATTCCGGAGGCGGCAGCAGCAGTTATTCAGGCGGCGGAGGCAGCTTCGGCGGCGGAGGTGCTTCGGGAAGCTGGTAACTGTTACAAGTAACCGTTACAAGTAACTATTACATTCAGGCTCGCAAAAATTTGTTTTAAATTTTAACTGAAATTTGAGTTTTGGGTCAAAAAAATCAAAAAATATGCTTTTTTGAGTGATTTGGTATTGACATTTATTTCAACCTGTGATACTATAGCCCCTGTTGCAAATACAAAATGGGCTATTAGCTCAGTAGGTAGAGCAACGCCCTTTTAAGGCGTGGGTCTCAGGTTCGAATCCTGAATAGCTCAAAGCGGAATCGGTTTATATCGGTTCCGTTTTTTTTTGCCCTGTGCCTGATGTATTGACAAAGGGGCTGCATAAGTGGTACTATTCTATTTTAAGTCTAAATTTACATTTTTAGAGGTTTATATGGCTAGTTCAAAAAAGATTGCTGCTTCCGTAGGGGGCATTATTGTTTTTGTTTTGGGTGTAATCGCCTTTGTTGTGGCTCCTATGGTAACGGACCGTGCTTCTCAAGGTTTTACCGTAGTCGGAAAATGGGGTAATGTCAGAATCGATAACGGTCCATCATCTCCTTTTATTGATCAGTATCACTTTTTGGCTAATTATGTTGAGCGCCAAAAAATGGAGCCCGAAGATGCACAAATGAGAGAATCCTTCTGGCAGCAAATTTCCTATTTGGCTTTTAGAGCAGCTGTTGTACAGGTTGCTATGGAAGATGAGGTTATAAATGCCGGATATAGGGTTCCGCAGTTCCGCATAAACAAGGATTTAATAAACTATTACTTGGATGAAAACGGTGTTTATTCCGAAACAAGATATCAGCAAACTCCCGAGACTACGAGAGTTGCCTACAGAAAAGAGATCGAAAAATATATTAAAGATAACAGATATATTGAAGACCTCTTCGGAAACGGAATAGGGTATGGACTTAAAACTTCTTCAAAAGAAACGGCCTTCATCGTCGATATGGCAAAAAAAGAAAGAAGTTTCAGATATGTTGTTTTTAATTTGAATTTATATCCTTCTTCCGAAATTATAAAATACGGAAAAGAACACAGCGATCTTTTTACAACTTATGATTTATCCTTATTGAGTTATCCTACCGAAGAAGAAGCAAAAAAGATGCTTGTCTCGCTTAAAAACGGAGATGTAAGTTTTGAAGATGCCGTCATTTTAAATGCAACAAAAACTCTTACTGATGATAACGGAAAAATTACTTCAAATTATAGAAACGACATAAATCGATATTTTCCCGACAATGAACACCTTAAATCTGTTTTGGCCTTAAAGCCTTCAGAATTGAGTCCCGTTGTTTCTATGCAAAACGGTATGTTCGGAATTGTAAGATGCAACGCCGAGCCTTCTCTTCCTGATTTTGAAAGTGAAATTCTTATTTCAAATATTAGAACTTACATGACTCGTAACGAGAAAGGCCTTCTTGAAGATTATGTTCTCCAGACTGCGGGTAAATTCGCGGAAAAAGCACGAACTTCAGGCTTTGAAAAAGCTGCCGAAGATTTTAAAGAAGCAGCTTTAACAATTGAAACTTCAAACAGCTTTGGAATAAATTATGGAAATGCAAGCTCTCTTCCGCCTCTTCCCGTTCAGGGTATTTTTGCAGCTCTTGAAAAAAATGAATCTTTTTTTAAAAAGGCTTTCAGACTAAAGAAAGGAGAAATTTCAGAGCCGATTCTTGCAGGTTCTCAAATTGCCGTTTTGACTCTTGAAGAAGAAAAAGAAATTGATGAATATACTCTTGACCGAACCAAAACCGATTATCAAAATCAGGCAGGTGCTTGGTTCCCTTATTATCACATAGCAGCTATTATGAGAATGCAGGGTATGAATTATCCTCTTCCGATTGCTCATAAAACCTTTATGGATTATATTTTTTCGAATTCCAAATTCCAAGATAATTTTGGGAACTTATTTAAATAATAATGACAACAAATAATGAAAAGCCTGAGCTCATTCCGATTGACTCAGGTTTTTCGGTTTTATATCAGGGAAAGTATTTATATTCAAAACGCTCACCGCAAAAAAATATTCTACAATTAATATCTTCTATTGTAATTCAAAGCGAAACATTGGTGCTTTGTGTATCACCTGTTTTAGGATACGGACTAAAAGAACTTTTAGAAAAACTTCCACACAATTCTTTTCTTCTCGGTTTAGAAGCCGATGAAGAGTTGATGAGTCTTTCAACATCACAGATCGATAAAACTATTTTAGAAGATACTAGATTTTTGTATTTAAGAACAGAATCGATAAATCTTTTATTAAGCCGGCTTGAAAATTTTATTAAAGGAAAAAAAATCAGGCGTGTTATAAGGATAGATTTTTCAGGCGGAGCTGCTTTAAATCAAACCTTTTATTCTCAAGCCTTTGATTTTATTTCTCAATATATTTCGCAAACATGGATTAACCGATTAACCTTAATTCAATTCGGCAGAAATTATGCCCGCAATTTTTTTAAAAATTATTATTCTATTGTAAAGACAAATTCTCATTTCGGCTCTTTAATCGAAAAATCGGTTAGAAAACCTATTATTGTCGTAGGGTCGGGACCTTCTCTTGATTCCTCGATCGAGTTTATAAAAGAAAATCGGGATAGTTTTTTTGTACTTGCAGTCGATGCCTCACTTTCAGGACTCTATCCCGAAATAAGGCCTGATGCTGTTGTTTTGCTTGAATCCCAATATTGGATCCAAAAGGCCTTTATCGGTATTGCAGATTTAGGTATTCCCATTATTGCAGACCTTACGGCAAATCCTACTTTGCTTGCAAAGTTAAACGGTGATAAAGTCTTTTTCTTTACCGATTATGCGGCTCAAGATAGCCTTGCCGATTATTTTTTTTCAAGTCTACAAGAAAAAAATATCTTACCTTTAAGGCTTGAGGCTATGGGTTCAGTTGGGCTTGCTGCCTTAGCCATTGCCGAAAGGTTGGCTTCTGACGGCCTTCCTATTTTTCACACAGGTCTTGATTTTTCGTGGGGATGCGGCTTTAGTCATTCAAAGCTGAGTTATCAGGTTAAAAATTTGTTCTCGGATCTTTCTAAAATAAAAGGGCTGTATTCGGGAGAATCTTTGTTCCCTGAAAAACTCATTTGTGAAAAAGGAAAGGACGAGGCTTCTGTTTTTACTTCTCCAAACTTAAAAAATTATGCCGAACTTTATAAAAAGTTTTTTGCTTTTAAAGAAAATTTTTTTGATGTAGGACAATCAGGTTTGGAAATAAATTCAAAAAAAATAAACCTTAATGAGGCAAAAAAAATAATCGATGATTTTTATTCGAGTTATGAAAAATCTTTTTTTGTAAATAAAAATGATGATAAAATAAATTTTATTGCCTTTGATTATAAAAACAAAGAAAAAGAAATTAAATATTTTTTAACTTACGAAAAAGAAAAACTCCTTAAACTTAAAAATATTTTTACGGGGAAGCTGAATTCTTCCGATGAAGAAATAAAAGAACTTCTTTTGTCTATGCCATATCTATATCTTCATTTTCCTGATTATAATTCTTTGTCCGAAACAATCTTGGATAAGCATTTTTTATCCCGTGTACGAATTGAGATAGAATATTTTTTAAAGACACATCTGATAAATGAAAATTTTATCGGTTAAGTGAAAAACCTACAGCTTTATTGGAATTTATATCATATAAGTTTCTTGTAATGCGGCTATTCATTTCATAGGCCCATTGAATTTTTTCTTTTGCTTCGTTTATCCAATTATTATTTTTTCCTAGTTTAATTGAGTCCGTTAAATACTTAATGGCCAGATAAAGAGCTTGAGATATTTTGATTACTATTTCATCACCAAAACCTTCAGACAAAGGATGTGCACAAAGATAATCTCGTGACCAAAATATTTTATCCAATCCCATTTTATATAGAAAAAGTGATTTGTCCAAAACATGTTCCGGTTTTTTGTCTCTGTTAATAAATGTATATTTTCCATTTACTTTCATTTTTTCATATTCGTCGGATGCTGTTTTAGTTTCGGTTTTGGAGTTTGTTTTTATATTTGAATACAAATGGTTTAAAATCATCATGTATTTATCGTATTGAGATTTATTGTTTGTGTACATATCGGGATGATATTTTTTTACAAGATTATAATATTCTTTTTTTATTTCCTCTCTTGAAATATTTTGTGATATACTAATAAAATTTTTTATATCATCCTTGAAGCTATCCTGTGATGTCATACAGAATGATTATAATAGCAGTTCTGAAAATAGTCAATTGGAGATTTAAAAATCTTTGTCCACATTTTCCTCTTCTTGATAATATTTTGCTTGACTGCTCCAAAGCTCATAGTATTTTCCTCGTGTATCTGAAACCAATTCATCATGATTTCCGTATTGGACAAGATTACCTTCATCCATAACTGCGATTTGGTCACAGAATTTACATGAAGAAAGCCGGTGCGAAATATAGATGGCATTATTTTTTGAGGTTATAGTATCAAAATGAGAATAAATTTCAGCTTCCGAAATAGGGTCGAGGGCTGCCGTCGGTTCATCCAAGATAAAAATCTTTCCTCCGTGATAGATTGCACGTGCCATTGCAATTTTTTGAGCTTCGCCTCCTGAAGCCTCAATACCTTCTGTTTCAAAATTTTGATAAAGGTATGCTTCGCTTCCGTGCTTTTTATAAAAATCTTCCATACCTGTTTTTGAAAGGGAATCGGAAACTTTTTCTTTATCGTATGTGCTTGAGGCCGCTACATTTTCTCCTAATTTAAGTGATAATAATTTAAAATCCTGAAAGACTATCGAGAAAATATCTATGTACTCATCATAGTCATAGTCTTTTATGTTTACACCGTTTAAAAGTATTTCGCCCTCAGTCGGCTCGTAAAGTCTTACAAGTAATTTGATGAGGGTTGTTTTTCCTGAGCCGTTTTTACCTACCATCGCAAGTTTTTGGTTCGCATCTATTTTTAGGTTTATATTTTTAAGAGCATATTTATCTTGATCGGGGTATTTAAAACTTAAATTCTTTAATTCAAATATAAGGGGAGCATCTTTTTTTATTGAAAGATTCCCTGAGTATTTTTTTTCGTCTATATCGAGGAAGTTTAATAATTTTTGGCGGGATTTATCTGAAGGAACGAGGGTGGTTAATCCATCCGCCGCCTCCCTTATTTGAGCAGAAAAAAGGTTTATAGCTCCTATGAAAAAGAATACCTCGCTTAATTGAATGGAACCGTAAATAGCTTTTAAGCCTACAAATAAAAAAACTAAGATTAAAAGAGCCCCTTCAAGGAGTCTTAGTGCACCGATGGTACGCGAAAAAAACTTTGCCATAAAATCATGAGAACTTTTTTGCATTGCGAGATAGGTTTTTGTATACTTTTCGGCTAAGTCCTTATCGTATAATCTGATATCTTTTCCTGTTCTATAATCATAAATTAAATCCATATAGGTTTTTAGATAGCGGGAATTTTTTTTGACTTCACCCGAAATATGCACTCCGAATTTTTCATAGATATATTTTGATACATAAAAAGAAATTATGTTAAAGGCTATCAAGAGAATTAAAAATGACCAATTTATAAATGCTGCGGAAAGCCCCATGAAACCTTGGGAGTTAAAAAGATCTATAAAAAAATATAAGGCAGTACCTGCTCCTATAAAACCTCCTACACAGGTTCCCGTTTTTCTCATAAAATCACTATTAGAAAAAACTATAAAACGTTCAAATTGCTTAATTGCATTTAACTCGTTTTGAAATTCGTTTTGTTCCGTAAGTTCAAAATTTAATCTTAAAACTTTAAGAGCTTTTTCCATAGTATGCTTTTTAGAAAAACATTTTAAGTGGTACATAAATCGTTTTTCTAAAACTCCTGCAATTATCGACAAAAGCATAAATGAGGTTAAAAGAATAATAGTTGATTTTAAAACTTCATTTATTGATTTTTGGCTGATTAGTGATTCAATTATTATCTTGGATAAATATAGGAGACACAAGGGCCTTACGGCTTCTATAATATAAAAAAAGATATTACTCCACATTGAACCTCTTTCTATTTTTTCAAAATAAGAAAACATTCTAAAAAATCTTTTAAGCCTATTCATTTTCATCTCCTTTATTTTCTTTATAATACTTACTTTGAATATCATACATTCTTTTATATGTCTTGTTTTGCTTCATAAGCTCATTATGAGTCCCTTCTTCTATTATTTTTCCGTGTTCGAGCAAAATAATTCTGCCGCAAAATTTTGTAGATGCGAGCCGGTGCGAAATAAAAATAGAAGTTTTTTCTTTACTCATCTTGTCGTATTCTTCATATATTTTACTTTCTGCAACCGGATCCAAGGCAGCCGTCGGTTCGTCCAATATATTTATTTTTGCATTTTTATAGAGAGCTCTCGCAAGAAGCATTCTTTGATTTTGTCCTCCCGATAAATCGATAGCCTCGTCATTACTTTCCTTTACTAAAACAGTTTCAAGTCCTCTGGGGAGTTTAGAAACCATTTCGTTTAAGCCGCTTAAAGCAACTGCATTTTCTAATTTCTCTTTGTCTATACTTTCCGTTCCGGCAACATTGGCTGCAAAACTTTCAGGAAAAATATTTATATCCTGAAATACGGGGGAAAATAAATTATAGTATTCTGCTTTTTTAAAATCGGAACTCTTTTTCCCGTCAATTAAAATATTTCCCTCTGTCGGTTCTAAAAGCCCCATTAAAAGATGCATGAGAGTTGTTTTTCCCGCTCCGTTGATTCCGACCAAAGCTAACTTTTCTCCCGGATTAATTTTTAAATTAAAGTCTTTAAAAATCCATGAAGTGTTTTCCGAGTACCTAAAGGAAAGATTTTGGAATTCGATCGATGGCTTTTCGGCAGTATCGTTTGCGGTCAAGTCCCCTTCTTTTTTTTCTTCAGGAGTATTTAAAAAAATTCTTATTTGGCTTAATTCGCTGTTAAATATAATCAGATTACTTATTTGAAGAACAACGGCGTCCATCCATTTTGAAAATTCCATGACCAAGCCTATAAGAAACACAAATTGAGAAACGGCAATGGTTCCCGCATTTAATTGATAAATTAAGTAAATGTAGGCAAAAATATCTCTTATAAAAATCATTAAGGCGTTTAATATTTTTCCTCCTGCCTGCACATTGGATTCTGCTTTTAAAAATTTTTTTACCCGCCTGTGATAGTGCTCAAAGTTTTCGATGAGCCAATCTTTCATTTTATAAAGCCGTATGTCCTTTGCAAAGCGTCTGTCTTCCGCAGTTGTAAGAATATATCCCTCTTTTTTTTCGTCATCGCCCCGCTCTTCCATATTTTTGTGAGTGTATTTTCCTATGTATATTCCATACAATAAATTCACGGTCCCTGAAGCCAAAACTATAAATAGAAGAATTAAGTCGATACTTATGATACCTGAGCTAAAGAAAAAGGCTCCGGCAATTGCAGTTAAAAGAAAGGATAGGTTGAGCCCAAAAAAATGAAAGGGGCCGCCTGAGCTTCCCGTCATAACTATGTTTTTTACCTTGGTTATCTTTGTCTGCATTTCGGGAGAAATTAGGGTTTGGTAATTAAGTTCAAAGATTTTTCTATTTACAGGTACCGAATAAATATAGAATAAGGGACGGGAACCTAGGGCCATCAGTTTTGTTTCAAGTACCTGTAAGATAACTTTACAGGCAGTTATCAAGAGTCCTGCCGTCAATATGGAAAGTAAAACTTCCTTAGCTTCTGCCCCCGTTTCAATACCCAGTATAATGGCTTTCGGAATAAGGATGGTTTGGTAAATCATAAAAATGCGGATAGGTATAGAGATAAGTATAAAGACGATACCTGCCGGGAAGGTTTTTAACCAGATACCCAAATAATAGAAGATGTTATTAAGAAAACTTAATTTTTTGACTCTTTTTTCCATAATTCCCTCTTTTTCTTTTAGCTTTTAAATAAGTTAACTCATTCTAACACGCTTGAATAAATCAGTCAAGTGTTTTACTGAAATATATAAAAAAAATATGATTTTTTTATATAAACTACTCAGGGCAACCGCACCAGATTGCTGAAGCGGTTGGCTTCCTTATTGAGCGAAATTTTAAACAAAATTTCGCTCTTTTGTTCAAAAAAACAGGGTAACCGCATCATAGGGGGAACAAAATAGCAAAAAAATAGGCTGTGAATACCCCTCTTGCAGCCGCATAGCGGCGAAAGGCGGGTTGAACAGCCTATGTTTTTTGCGAAGATGAAACTCTGGTGCGGTTACCCTGATAAACTACTGTAGTAGTATTGACAAGTTTGATTATTTTTATTAAAATAAACTGAAACTACCGGAGTAGTATATGGAAATAAAACTGTTTGATTCTGAATTAAAAGTGATGAATATTCTTTGGGATAGGGGAGCGATGACTGCAAAACAAATTTCTATGATATTGAATGAAGAAATTGGATGGAATGTGAATACTACCTATACCTTGATAAACCGCTGTATTAAAAAGGGTGCAATTGAGCGTGTTGAGCCTAATTTTATGTGTAAGGCTCTGATTTCAAAACAAAAAGTTCAAGAAGTTGAGACAAAAAATTTAATAGACAAAATTTATGACGGATCTGCAGATTTACTTTTTTCGGCACTTTTGGGCAGAAAAAAACTGTCGAAGGCTCAGATAAATAAATTAAAGCAAATAGTTAAAGATTTTGATGATGAGGCTTGATATGATTTTAATGGAAAAAAGTATAACCGGTATTTTTTTAATTTTTGTTATTATGCTCATCCGCTTATTTATGCCGGATAAAATTCCTAAAAGAACCTTTGTAATTTTATGGTTTATAAGCATTATTCACCTTTTATTACCCTTTTCAATTCCTTTTAGGTTTAGTATCTATTCTGTTTTTAATTCTAATAAGAACATACTCTCAGCTCTTAGTTTTTTAACTCAAAATGATTCGGTTTTAAGTATTTCGGATTTAAAAATGCTGCTTTATGAAAAAGAATCGATTTTTCCTTTTTTTAAAAACTTACCGCCGTGGTTTATTTGGGTTTGGATTGCGGGTTCTCTTATTTGTGCCTTATTTTTTTTACATTCATATCTTCGTTTTATAATTAAATCAAGATCATCGATGGTTCTTTCTCAGAAAGAGACTGAAGCTATACTTAATTTTGATACTTTACGAAGAAAAATTAAAATACTCATATCCGATAAAATAGACATACCGCTGACATATGGACTTTTTAATCCTGTTATAATTATCCCTGAACATTATAACTTAATCAATGATAAAGATATCCGATATATCGCATATCATGAGTATGTACATATTAAAAATTTTGATTCCGCTATAAAAATAATTGCAACAATTTCGGTTGCCGTTCATTGGTTTAATCCATTTGTCTGGATTTTATATATTTTGCTTTCCCGAGATATCGAATTATCTTGCGATGAATCGGTTATCAAATATTTCGGCAGGAAATCAAAAAAAGAATACGCCAATGCTTTAATTAGAATGGAAGAAATAAAGAGCTCTTTTATACCTGTTTGTAATTTTTTTAATAAAAGTTTAATAGAGAAGAGAATTTTATCTATTATGAGAATAAAAAAGAAGTCTAAGATTATCACGGTTTTTTCTTGTCTATTAGTATTGAGTGTAAGCTTTCTTTTTGCAGCCTCCGAAAAAAAATCTTTTAAAACAGCCGGCTCTAAACCTAGAGTTTATATGATAAACGGCAATGGAGAAATAACTAGTTATGATATTAAAAATTTACCCGGCAAAATAAAAGAAAGAAAGATTATTTCGGTAATTAAAATTGATAAAAACAATAATTCAGAATAAATTTTATATTTTAAGGAGTATTAAAATGAAAAGAAGTCAATGTAAATTAATTAAAATATTAAGCTTTTTCTTAATATTTTTATTTGTTTTTAGCAGCGTATTTGCACAAACTGAAACTGAATGCGAAAAAATTGTACAAATAGCAATGGATTGCTGTAATGAAAAATCTTTAACTAAGATACTGCCGTATTTATCTGAAGATTTTTCAGTTGCAGGACATAGCGGTAATTTGGCAGAGACTATATTTAAGCAATTAGTATCGGCTGTAGGATCAATAGTTTCATATCATAAAAAAGAAAGCCGGCTTGAAGCCGATAAATTGATTTTGGAGTATTCGATTGAATATTCACAAGTGGGAAAAAAAGATTCCGTGTTTATTTTTAATAAGGATAATTTACTTATTGGAGCTGAACTTATGAAAATAAGGGTAAAAACCTTATCACCGGAAGAAAGAACCATAGAGTATAATAAAGCTAATCTTATATCCGTTCCAATAATTCTTGCAGGAAATATTCCTCTTGTTGAGGTATTCTTGAACGGTGAAAACCGATTATTTTTATTGGACAGCGGAGCTTCGTTTTCTATTTTGAATTCAAAATATGTTGAAGGTTTGGATAAAAGCAAAAAAAAATTAGGCAGCTTACAGGATGTCAGCGGTAATGCTTCAATTTCAAATATGGATGTAGTTACCGTAAAAGAACTGGAATTTGCCGGCAGCAAAATAAAAAATCAAAAAACGGTAATTCTTGATATGAGTCATCTTGAAGAAACTTTAGAAACGGACGGTATATACGGATTAATCGGGTATGATATGTTAAAAGAATATGATTTCTTTTTAGATTATTCAAAAAAAACTTTAGCACTCATTAATCCTGAGCATATTGATGATTTTATAAAAAATAATAAGTTAAAAACGAATTCTAAACTTTCTTGTAAAATGATAGGTCATATTCCTATGATTGAAGTTTTAATCGGAAATAAAGCATATCAAATGGGTATAGATACCGGAGCAGAGACTAACCTGATAGACAGCTCTTATTTTAATGATTTGGAATATCTTTTGCAAAATAAACAAAAAGATGTGCTTGGAGGGGCCGCAGGCATTAAAAAAGAAATATATACAGGAGAATTAAAAAAGCTAATAGTTGGTAAAAATGTATATAAAAATTTAAGGACTTCTTTTTCGGATATTTCTCATTTAAGAAAAAGACCTGAGAGTTATGATGGACTTTTAGGCTATCCCTTTTTGTCTTCACAGCCGGTTCTTATAAGTTATAAACGAGGAGAGGTTATTTTGTTTAAATAAATTTTAAACTTTGCTTATGTTGTAAATTTCTTTTTTTTTTGATATAATTTAACTATGAGTACGATACGAAAGATGCCCATAGGTGTTCAAAGTTTTGAAGATTTACGTTCAAAAGATTTTATCTATATCGATAAAACCGAATTTATTTGGAAGCTGGTTGACAGCAGTAAAGTTCACTTTTTAAGCCGTCCGCGCCGCTTTGGGAAGAGCCTTTTGCTTTCAACTTTAAAGGCTTATTTTCTCGGTCAAAAAGAACTCTTTAAGGGTTTAGCGATTGAGAAACTTGAAGAGACCGAAAAGGACAAAAGAGAAATTTGGCAGAAATATCCCGTATTCTACTTGGACTTTAACGCCGAAAGCTATATGGATATCAAAAGCCTTGAAGCCGTTTTAAACACTCATCTTTCTTTATGGGAAAAAGAATATGGGACTGAAACTGCAGAGACTACTTTTCCAAGCCGTTTTGCCGGCCTTATCCGCCGAGCTTATGAAAAAACCGGTAAGCAGGTTGTCGTTCTCATAGATGAATACGATAAACCCTTGCTTCAAACCATGTGGAAGGATGAAGCCCTAAACGAAACCTACCGTACAATCCTTAAAGGCTTTTTCGGAGTTATCAAAAGTGCAGATCAGTATCTCCGTTTTGCTTTTTTAACCGGAGTTACAAAATTCAGTAAGGTCAGCATATTCAGCGATTTAAACAATTTGCGGGATTTAAGCCTATTGTCCGATTATTCGGCAATCTGCGGTATTTCGCAAGAAGAACTTGAAGCCGGGTTTGAACCTGAAATTAAATCTCTTGCAGAAAAAAATGACATAAACTATGAAGAAGCTCTTACAAATTTAAAGCAAAGATATGACGGTTACCTTTTTGCAAGAAAAGGAAAGCCAATGTATAATCCATTTAGTCTTATCAGTGTTTTTGCTTCCGGAGAATTTTCAAGCTATTGGTTTGCAACAGGCACTCCGACTTTTTTGGTGGACTACTTAAAAAGGGCTTATTACAATATTCCCGACCTTGACGGAAACGTAAAAATGAATGAGGCAGGTTTAGAAACCTATAGAGCTGAGGCCGTAAACCCGTTACCAATCTTGTTTCAATCGGGTTATCTTACGATTAAAGATTATGATAAGGAATTTGAACTTTACCGCTTAGGCTTTCCCAATGATGAGGTGCGCTACGGCTTTTTACATAATTTACTTCCTGCCTATACTTCGATCACTTACGATAAAACAGGTTTTTCCGTTATGGAATTTACCAAGGCTGTAAGAGAAGGGAATGTAGATTTATTTATGGAAAAGATGAAGGGCATAATATCGGGAATTCCTTATGATAACTTAACCGAAAAAGATTTAGCCCTGCGTGAACAAAACTATCAGACAGCTGTCTATCTTATATTCGCTTTGATGAACCGGTTTGTACACACGGAAGTATATTGTGCAACCGGAAGGGCTGATTGTATTGTAGAATTAAAAGACAAGGTTTATATCTTTGAGTTTAAACTTACCTCAAATGCAAACGCCGAAGATGCTCTTAAACAAATCAAAGAAAAAAATTATGCAGATAAGTATTCGGGAAGCGGTAAACAAATTATTCTTATCGGTGCAAGCTTTGATGAAGAAAAAAGAACTATCAAAGATTGGAAAATAATATGAGCCCAATTTGTGAGCATAAATGCGAAGACTGTAATTTAAAAAATAGGAAACTTTATGGCAAAAAAGAAAACAGGAAACCTTGCACACCGCTGTAGTAATTGCGGTTATACTCAAGCCAAATGGCTGGGGCGCTGTCCCGAATGCGGCGAGTGGAATACATTTGAAGAAGTTACAATCAATGAAAATTATTCCGCAGCCGAAAGGAACCTTGCAGAAAAATTTGTAAAAGAAGCTCACTCCGTTCCTCTCGATGCTATTGAGGCTAATGATGCAGTCCGCATTTCGACGGGGATTGCGGAATTTGACAGGGTGCTGGGAGGAGGAGCCGTAAAGCGTTCTGCAATTTTAATCGGAGGAGAGCCGGGCATAGGAAAATCGACCCTTCTCTTACAGGCCGCCTCAGCCGCTTCTTCGGGCTCGGTAAAAAAAGTGCTCTATGTTTCGGGAGAAGAGTCGGGTGGTCAGATCCGTTCCAGAGCCGACAGGCTGAATCTTCCTTTAAAAAATATCGAGCTTTTATGCACCTGTAGACTTGAAGATGCGGAGAGGGTATTAAACAAGGTTAATCCTGTTTTTGTAATAATCGATTCAATTCAAACCATGTACTCCGCAGATGCAGGAGCTGTTCCCGGTACGGTCAATCAGTTAAAGCTATGCGCTCACGAGCTTGTGTCTTGGGTTAAGGAGAGAGACAGCGTTTTGTTTTTAACTGCCCATGTAACCAAGGACGGAAACATAGCGGGCCCCAAGGTGCTTGAACACTTAGTCGATACCGTTATTTCTTTTGAAAGAACTGAAGACGATGTACGCTTTTTGCGTGCATTAAAAAACCGTTTCGGTTCAGTAGATGAGCTTGGAATTTTTTCGATGGACGAGGGCGGCTTAAAGGCCATAGATGATCCTTCCTCTCTATTTATTACAAACAGATCGGGCTCTCTTCCGGCCGGCTCTGCAGCAGTTCCGGTCTGCGAGGGAAGCCGCGTTTTTATGGTAGAAATACAGGCCCTTACGGTTCCTGCCAAGGGTGCGGTTACAAGAGTCTTTTCGGACAAGATAGATTCTGCCCGAGTCAGCCGCATCGCCGCCGTTTTGGAAAAAAGAATAGGCCTGCAATTTTCGGATCAGGATATTTATGTAAACGTTGCAGGAGGTATAAGGCTTAAAGAACCCGCCGCCGATCTCGCCATAGCACTTGCTCTTTATTCCGCCCGTGCAAATATTCCTGCCCAAAAAGAAGGAGCCTACATTGGCGAATTGAGCCTTGCAGGAGAAATCCGAAGCGTCAAAAAATTAAAGCAAAGAATCAAAACCGCCCAAAGCATGGGCTTTACAAAGGTAGTGTCGCCGCCTCCTTCCGATTCCGAGACAGGAGATATAAATACCTCACAGCTTTTTAAGGCAGAAGATTTAAGCTCGGCAATAAAGAAGGTTTTTGGGTAAATTTGTGCGTGAACAAAATTTATCTTAATCTTGTTTCTTTAGATTTTTTTGATTGGTTCATGATTTGGTATTGTAATTGGGTTGTATCCATAATTATATATGCTTGTATATTTGATGTCAATATAAAATTTTACATTGACAGAGGAAATGCAATGACATGTCGAATCGAAAAAGTTGACATTGCCAATATATTTATTTATAATATACAAAAAGGAGTTACTACTATGGCACAGACAAACATAAATATCCGCATAGATGAGGACTTAAAAAAACAGTTTGAAGCTTTTTGTTCCGATATTGGAATGACAATGACAACAGCATTTTGCGTGTTTGCAAAAGCGGCGGTTAGGAAACAAAAAATACCGTTTGAAATATCAACAGATCCATTCTACAGTGAAAGTAACATGGCTCACTTACGCCGCGGAATTGAAGCTCTGAACGCCGGAAAATGGGTAGAACATGAGCTTATCGAGGCGGGCGAATGAAAAAAATATGGTTTGATGAAGCTTGGGAAGATTATGTGTATTGGCAAACACAAGATAAGAAAACAATAAAGCGTATCAACATGCTGGTTAAAGATATTGAACGTAGAAACTTTGACGGTATAGGAAAACCGGAACCCCTAAAAGGCGAGTTGAGCGGGTTTTGGAGCCGTCGTATTGATGAAGTGAACAGGCTTGTGTACCGTGTAAGCAAAAATACTCTAGAAATTCTATCCTGCCGTGGACATTACGAGGATTAATCGAAATGAGGTTATATATAAATACAAAAAAATATCTATAGATGAATTTATTTACCGAATTAAAAGGCTGCCCCATTTGGGGACAGCCGACAGTTCATTCGGCCCTTGTGTTATCGGTTATTTTAAATTGGTTTTGAACCATTCAAACGGTTGATATTTGTGTGGAAACGTGTTACACTGTACCGTAATGATAGACAAATGCACCGCCGGCAGTTAAATTAAAAATTAACTTTGACAGGAGGAACCTATGATAAAGTTTAAAACAAACAAAAACAAGAAAGCAAGAGCCTTCACAGTTAAGGGAGCCGCGGCGCTCATCACAGCCGCAATATTGGCACTGGTCTTTACAGGCTGCCCGAATAATGCGGGCGGAAGCGGTTCGGGCAGTTCCGGCGGAGGAGGCGCAACACCGCCCACACCGCCCGCACAGCCCGATGTAGGCTCTTTTGAAGACGCAGGCGACTTTATAAAAATAATCCCTCCTGCAAAAGGCATTGTAGGCGTTGACCCTGACTACACCTTACCCGGAACTGGGGCTTATTGGAAAGGCGTATTTATTAAAGACCGGAAGGTAAAATTAAGCCCCTATAAGCTAGGCAAAACAGAGGTAACGTACAAACTTTGGAAAGAAGTTTACGATTGGGCGGTAAAACCTGAACATGGGTATGTATTTGCCAATGCAGGAGTAAAAGGCAGTTCCGGAAGCGGAACTGACGATGAGCCTGTAACGACTATAAGCTGGCGGGACTGCATAGTATGGTGTAATGCGTATACTCAAATAAAGCTGGGCTCCGATGAGCAATGCGTCTACCGCAAAAAAGACGATCATACGGTTGTATTAAAAAACGCGACTGATACAGCTGCTTGCGATGCCGCATACGCCGATATGAGTAAAAAAGGCTTTAGACTTCCTACCGAAGCCGAGTGGGAATATGCGGCCCGCTGGCAGGGAAGCAATACAACAAATGCGGCACAATACGGGGAAGTATGGCTGACCAAATTAAACAGTGCAAGCGGAGCCAAAGATAAATGGGATACGGCTGAAACAGGAGAGGTTGCGTGGTATGATGGTAATTCAGGAAGCAAAACTCATCCTGTTGGAAAAAAGCAGGAGAATGCACTTAAATTACACGATATGAGCGGGAATGTCTTGGAATGGTGTTTTGATTGGTGGAATTATTCCCCTGCTTCAAATGATGGTGCTTATATGCAAGGTGATATTGTTACCGATCCTCAAGGGGCCGCGGCGGGTACTGACCGTGTTGAACGCGGCGGCAGTTGGGACAACGACGCGTACGGCTGCACTGTAGGCCTACGGTTCAGCTTCAGTCCTGACGGCAGGGACGGCTATCTTGGCTTCCGCTTGGCTTGTCGGCCCTGAGTTCACACATTTTGCCGGAGAGGTACTCAAAATCGGACATCCGTGTCCGATTTTGAGTTTCGAGTTTTGCCTTTCGGCAAAACATCGCAAGAATGGAACTACCGCCGTCCTTGGCGGTAAAGCGGTGAAACCGAACAGGCAAAATGTGTTTTGTGGTGCAGTGTATTTTTGAAAATAAAACTGCACTGTGTCAGCCGCTTTAGCGGCTCGAAAATTTTTTGACTAAAAACGGTATGGATCTTATTTGGTGCCGCGTCAGCTGGATAGCATCCTAAACCCTACTTATCTCTCCCATATACCATTTCCCCAAAATAATGTATAATTGGTCTAGCCTAAAAATCTAATTCGATTTTTAGGCTAGACCGTCGAGTTTTTCATAAGTCTTAAAGACTTATAAAAAACATCGCAAACAAATTTAGGAGGGTTTATACTTATGAAATTATTGATTATTTCGGACGGGCATGGGGATCTTGAAAAACTAAAAAAAATAAAACCTGTTGCCGATGGGGTTGATGCCCTTATTTTCGGAGGGGACTTTGCTGCTTTTAAAAAGATTGAAACGGGGGCGCCTTTTTTAAACGAGCTTTTAAAGATTCATAAAAATATTTTTGCCGTGTTGGGGAATTGCGATGAACCTGAGTTTGAAAAAAAATTAAAAGATGCCGGTGTTTCGATTACGGGCGAGGTAAAAAATTTTGAAGGGCTTATCTTTGCAGGTTCAGGGGGCGGGAGCAAATTTACAGGCATGACCCCCTACGAAAGAACCGATGAAGAACTTGTAAAAGATCTGACCGATGCCTTTGAAAAAGCAAATATTACTGAGGCCGATAATTTAGTTTTGGTTTGTCATAATCCTCCGCATGGGGCAAAGGTGGATAAGGTGGCTCCAATGGTGCATGTGGGTTCAAAGGGGATCACGGCTTTAATCGAAAAGCATAAACCTCTTTTGGTTGTGTCGGGCCATATTCACGAGTCCTTTGCAGTCGATAAAATCGGAGAAACCGTTTTAGTAAATCCCGGTGCCTTGATGGAAGGCCGCTATGCCCTTGCCGAAATTACAAAGAAAGAAAAAGGCTTCGAAGTTTCGGTAGAATTAAAAAACTTGGATTAATTAAAGAATCTTATATTAATGAAAAGCCTTAAACTTAAGGTTTTTCGATTATGAGGAGCCGGCGCTCCCTGTTCAAAAAAGGAACATGGAGATCTTCTATTTTATAGTTTAGATTTTCTTTTTTAATAAGCTCCATTTCTTCATTGATTTTTTCTTCCGTGGCCTTGTATAAAAACAATTTACCCTTAGGCCTTGCAAGAGAGAGCAGGGTATTTAGAATATGCTTATCCAAGGTGCGGAAGGCCCTGCATGTTACAATATCGAATTTGACTTGCGGAGCTTTTTCGGCTTCGCTTTCGATAATCTCGGTGTTCTTTAATTGGAGAACAGCCTTGACGTTTTCTAAAAAAGTGCAGCGCTTTTGCATCCTTTCTATTAAATTTAAATTTACGCATTGAAGCCGAAATGTTTTAAAAAGAATTGCAAGAGGAATACCGGGGAAACCTGCCCCCGTTCCTGCATCGGCTATGTAAAATTTTTTTTGTAGAATCGGGGCTTGACTGTCGCGCATAATTTCATCATAAAAAAAACGCCAAGCCGATAGGGAATCCAAAATATGGGAGATAATCAATTCCTTGTCATCCTTGACCTTTACCAAATTAAAGGAGGCATTAAACATTTTAAGCTCCCTCATGTAAAGGCTTAAAAGTTCGTGTAATTCGTTAAGAAAGGCTTCGCCTAAGTTCGGCAGGTTTGAGTCTTTTAAGTTTAATTCTTTTAAGCCGTCTAATAAAAGTTTATCTTCCATATCTTAAAACCTCCGGCTCTACATCATCCTGTCGATTATGTTTAATTTTTTTTCGGAATAGGGATGGTAGCGGAGCTTAATGTCGATGAGGTTGGATTTTTTTAAGATGCTTTTTGCATTGCTGAAAACCTTAAAACTTTCATCGCCGTGATATTTTCCCATGCCGCTAAAGCCGACTCCTCCGAAGGGAAGGTAATCGCTTGCCAAGTGGACTATCGTATCGTTGATACAGCCGCCCCCGAAAGAAACTTCATTTAAGAATTTCTTTTCTATATTTGAGTCGGTTGTAAAAAGATAAGAGGCTAGGGGCTTTTCGCGGGATTTAATCAGTTTAATTGCTTCCTCTATTGTCTTAAAACTTATTACGGGAAGGATTGGCCCGAAAATTTCTTCCTGCATTATTTTGGAATCAAAGGTAATGTTATCCAAAACCGTGGGCTCAATAAATTTTCTGCCTTTTTCTCCTTTGCCGCCCGTGATTATTTTTTCTCCTTCAATTAAACCCATAAGGCGGTCAAAATGTTTTTCGTTTACGATGTGGGGAAGGTGCATGTCCAAATAGGTTTCCGTGGGAAAGAATTCTTTTAAGGCCGCTTTTAACTCTTCGATAAATTTTTCTTTTACCTCATCTTGGATTAAAAGATAATCGGGGGCTACGCAGGTTTGCCCGGCGTTAAGGTATTTTCCGAAGGCTATGCGGCGGGCGGCGACTTTTAAGTTTGCCGATTTTTCGACCACGCAGGGAGACTTTCCGCCGAGCTCCAAGGTTATTGGGGTTACATATTTTGAGGCCGCTTCCATGACGAGCTTTCCGACAGTTGTTCCGCCTGTAAAAAAGATGTAGTCAAAACGCTCTTCCAAGAGTTTTGAGTTTTCTTCTCGGCCTCCGGTAATTACCGATATATATTCGGGCGGAAAGTTTTCGGAGATAATCTTTTTTATTACCTCAGAGGTCGCAGGCGAATAGTTTGAAGGCTTTACAACGGCGCAGTTTCCTGCAGCAATGGAGCCTACCAATGGAGCGAGGGTTAAGTTTAAAGGATAATTCCAAGGCGACATAATGAGGACGGTTCCGAAGGGCTCATACATTATCCTGCTTGAGCTTTTAAAATGTGCAATCGATGTCGGAACCCTTTTAGGCTTAATCCATTCTTTTAAGTGCTTGATTGCAAATTTAAGTTCTCCGCGTACGATAGCAACTTCCGAAAAGAAGCCTTCCATTTCGGTTTTGTGTAAGTCGGAATAAAGAGCATTTAAAAGTTCTTTTTTGTTTTGGTTTAAGACTTCCTGTAATTTTAATAATTGAGAAATCCTAAACTCATAGCTTTTTGTTTTATTTGTTTCAAAAAAAATCCTGCAATTTTTTACGATTGTTTCTATTTCGTTATTCATGTATAAGCTCCAAAAAAACCCGTTAATGCTATTAAAAGCACTAACAGGTTTTATCTTAAAGTAGATTTTAATGTTGTAATTTTTTGTTAGAATTTAACCGATACTGCAAAACGTATATTATGAACAACGAGCTTGTTTATTGTGTTCAAAATTGATGTGCCGGAACCTTCAGCAAGGTTGGAACTGAAGGTGTTAAATAAATTGTTAATAATGTTCCAGTTTGCATCCAAAACTACATTTTCGGTTATAAGCCAGGTAAGTCCTGATGTTGCAGAAAATTTTCCGTCAGCAGTGATAAACTCGAAAGTGCTGTTCCTAACTGTCTTCGTAACTTTTCCTGAGGCATCACGGGTTTCAGTCTTTTTTGTTTTCAATGAAATGCTGGGAACCTTAAAGTCCAGTCCGAAGTTAAACTTTAACTTTTTGATGGGAGCATAGACAAAAGCAGCTTTTATGTTAGGGCTTATACTAAAGTTGGTTTTGTGTTCTCTGGGGGTTTTATAAGCCGTTGTTGTACCGGTAAGAGAATTGATAGTTTTGGTGTAATTCATATCTTTCTCAAATGAAAGATTTGTTTCTAGTCCGGCTTCAGCCTTAACTGCGAATTTACCTTCAGGTTCATAAGCTATCTGGTATTTGGGCGTAATTTTAATTTTGTCATGTAATTCACCGTAGGTATATGTTGTGGATGTTACTCCTAAGGCGTCTGTATAGTTGGTTTTTTTTGGGAATATCCTCCACTCGGTGTCTAAATCTGCCATTATAGTATGGGTAACAGCATCTTTTTTTAAAAAATCGTGTGAAAATCCGATTCCGATTAAAAGGTCAAATTTATTTTCATCTGTGAGGCTTGTAAGCTTACCTTCGGTAATTGTTCTGTTTTTCTTGATATCAGATTTAAGTCCAAGCCTAGGAGTTATCTTAAAAACCTTGTTATTGGAATTTAAGTTTATACCGGCTGCCAATTTAACGTCTAATTTAAATAAATTATCTATTTGCTTTACCTTTGTGTCCGAGTTCCATGTAACCTTGTTGTTTGGCTTAGGTTCATAAGAAATATCTGTCATTATACCGATGTTTCCAAAACCGAAAAGGAGTTTGCCGGTAGCTAGATGTTCATTGTCTGTTTGGGTTGTTGTTGTAGATGTGGTTGAATCTTTTACCTTGCTCCAGCCGGGGATCTGACCTTCAAAATAGCTTCCCAGATAAAAGGCCTTAAACTGATGGGCAAGACCTAGGTTTATTGAACCTATACCGTTTTTACCATAGCCTAAAAAGCCGAAGATATTTTTGGGCTTTACGTTTTGCCACTCATTTACATTCATAAAATCGTCAACATCAGTGCCGAAAAGCTCTTGGGTGCTGTGTGATGTCATTGATGTTTGAGCGAAAACCAAGGATGCAGCCATTAAAAGAACTGCAAAAATAAATAATTTCTTTTGTATCTTCATGATATCTCCTTTTTAAAATCTACTAGTACCGATTATCCCGTAAAATTTTGCATTTGTCAATACGGGTATACCCATTTTTAGGAGAATTTACGAGAATTTAGGGAAATTTGCTTCCAATGCCACAATGGTTTTGAAAGTTCCGACGAAAAGGTTTGTACCCGGTGAAAATCGGGAAGCCAGTCATCGGAGGCGACAAGCTCTTGGTAAAAGCCTTCATCTATTTTTAGCTTTAAAAGAAGCTCTTTTAAGTCCTCGTCTTCTTCCGGGCTTAGCATTCGGTTTTCAAAAGGCAAAGCGCTTTTTATTCCTCCGATCCTTTTAACCGGAGTGTATTGGGTCATCACCGAGATGAGGGCTCTGTCCCGTAAGTTTTTTGCAAACCATTTCAAGACTGCCCTTGAGTCCGCCATTCGGGATGGGAGGGCGAGGTGACGGACTATTACGCCCGAATATAGTTTTCCGAAGGGGCCTTTTTCTTCATCCTCCGTTTCAATTTTTAAGGGGGAGATTTCCGCCATTTTTAAGATGGCCCTTGTTGCCGTTTCGGGATAGTCGGGTGCATAAAAAATTTGAGAAGAGACTTGCGGGTTCAACGTTTTTAAATCGGGGAGCCAGCCGTCAACGCAGTCCGAAAGGAGGCTTATAGCTTCTTCGGTTTCATAGGCGGAAGAATTCCAGACTACAGGAATTTTTAAGCCCCGCATTTTTGCTTCTTTTAAGCCGATGGCTATTGCAGGGATTGCGTGGCTTCCCGTAACGATGTTTATGTTTTCGGCTCCCTCTTTTTCAAGTAGAAAACACAAGGAGACAAATTCTTCAAGGCTTACGGCCCTTCCCATGCCTTCTTGGGATATCTGATAGTTTTGGCAAAAGGAACAGCGGAGGTTGCAGCCCGTAACAAAGATTGTGCCTGAGCCTCCGGCTCCCGTGATAGGCGGCTCTTCCCCAAAGTGGAGGCCTGCCCATGCAAGGCGAAGCTCCCTTGTTTCTCGGCAAAAGCCCTTTTCGCCCTTGTTGCGGTTTACCTTACAATTTTTAGGGCAGAGAGTACATGAGTCATATTCTTTAAAATCAAAATCTTCAAACGAAAGCATTCGTTTCCCGCTCAAAGGTTTATATTTTTTTGCGTTCGACAATTACCGTCATTATCGAATTTAAAAGATCCATGTCTAAACTTTCAGCCTCGGAAGAAATAATTAAATTTATTTGCTCCCAATCTTCTTGCGGAAAGTCCATGTCCTTTTCAAAATTGCCTGCAATAAGAGAAAATATTTTATAGAACCATTCAACTGCTTCTTCTTTTTTTTGCCTTCCTTCAGAATATTCCGAAAGCCAATAATCTGCAAAATCGTTTGCCAAGGCTTTAGCCTGCTTATCGTAAAGAGACACTGCCTTACAAAAGATTTCGGTAAGGCGGCTGTCAAACTCGGCTCCGTCCTTATCTTGTTTTTCGGCAAGTCTTATTCCATCCGAATAAAATTTTTCCATTGTATCCATAATCTTTTCATTATAATCCAATTCTGCGATGTTTTTCATAAGTATTGAAATACTTATGACTCACCTAGCGGCGGCCTTTTTTGCTGAAGCCTTCTACTCTGGCAGAGGCTTCGACGGTAAAGGGCGTTCTGTCGCCGCGTTTTAGGTAATGATAGCCTAGGCCTGCAATCATCGCTGCGTTATCCGTGCAAAATTTAAGAGAAGGGAAGATGCATTTTAATTCCTTGTGCTCTGCAAGTTTTTCCCTCAACAAAGAATTGGCTGCAACGCCTCCGCCTGCGACTATAGTTTTTAAGCTCGTATCTATCGAGGCATCCAAGAGCGGCCTGAGCAAAATCTTCACTGCCCTTGTTTGAAAGGCCGCCGCTATATTCTCAGGAGTTTTTTCAAAATCTTTATTCCAAAATTGGTCTATCTGGTTTATGACGGCGGTTTTTAAACCCGAATAGGAAACATCGTACTTGTGTCCTTCTTTGTGAATTATGGGCATGGGAAAGTTTGCCGCCTTGGGATTTCCGGTTTTGGCGAGCTTGTCGATTACGGCTCCTCCCGGGTAGCCCAAATTATAAAACTTGGCAACCTTGTCAAAGGCCTCTCCCGGCGCATCGTCGATTGTGGTGCCCAGAACTTCGATGTCGTCAAAATTATTTACCTTGCAGATAATCGAGTGTCCGCCCGAAACTAAAAGCCCCAGATAAGGATAGGGTATATCGTGTTCCAGATGGCTTGCATAAAGGTGACCCAGCATGTGGTTTACGGCGATAAAGGGCTTACCTGAAGACCATGCAAGGGTCTTTGCAAAGGTGAGCCCGACTAAAAGAGAGCCCATAAGCCCGGGTCTTCCCGTGGCGGCGATTCCGTCTATTTGGTCAAGGCTCAAATCGGCTTCGGCCAGGGCCTGCTTTACAATCGGCAAAATCCACTCGGTATGTTTTCGGCTTGCTATTTCGGGAACAACTCCGTTATACATTTTGTGAAAAGGAATCTGCGTAGCTACGATATTGCTTAAAATTTTATTTCCGTCTTCGACGACTGCCGCCGCAGTTTCGTCGCAAGAACTTTCTATTCCTAATATCTTCATTGTATTATCACTCCCATAATAAAGGGTTATCTAGTTTTTTGATTTTGAAATTGTAGAAAACGTATACCCTTCCCGAGTTAAATCGGAGTACATTTCTTTTAGAAGGATTGCAAGATCTACAGTAACCACATGGCCTATCATAATTGCTTCTCCTTTTTGTGAAGCAATCTCCAAGCCGTCTATAATCCGTTTTTTCATATAGGCCTTGTCCCGCTTATTGTCAAGAAAGACTGCCCTTTCCCAAATGTTCATGTTCAGTTTTTTTGCAGTCTGAGGAACGACGCTTTTTGAACTGGTGCGTGAATCCAAAAAGTAGATGTTTTTTTCTTTGCACAATTCAAGGACTGCCTCCATAGCGTTTTCATCCGATGTGATAAGGGAGCCCTCGTGGTTATTCATTCCGGCTATGGGGCCTATTTCTTCCACATTGGAAGCTACAATAGTTTTTATCTCTTCACGGCTCATCCCGGGCTTGACGGCTCCGGGGCCGGGATCGATGTTCGGGTTTAAGGCCTGCATGGGCTGATGAAGGATGAGCTCCTTTCCGGCCGCTCTTATTCTTCTTGCTGCTTCCTTTGAGTTGGGCAGCTTAGGCAAAACTGCGATGGTGCATGGGAAGGGCAAATTCAAAAAATGCTGTAACTGCTCCAAGTTATGCCCCGCATCGTCAAACACAAAGATGAGTTTTCCCTTTGAAGGAAGCTCAGGTAAGTCCTGAATAGGATAGGCCGCGGCATCTTCTTCTTTTTCCTGCTCTTTAGGTTTTTCCGTGATTGGGGGATTTTCAGGCTTTTTAGGCCGATTTACCGGGACCGGCTTTTCGGCTTCTTTAGGCTGATTTTTTGCAGCTTCTTTCGGTTGATTTTTTGCTGTTTCTTTTTCGGCTTCCTTAGGTTTATCTTTTGCGGCAGCTTTTTCTGCTTCTTTAGGTTTATCAGGTGCGGACAGTTTTTCCGTTTCTTTAGGTTTATCGGATTTTACCCGATTGTCAGGAGTTTTGTTTTCGGGTATCGGCTTTTCGGCAATTTGAGTCTTCCCTGCTTCATCCTTATTTTTTATTGAAGGAATTACAAACAAAAATACGGCAAGCATTATCACGCAGACAGCCAAAAGCCCCGCAGTAACTGCGGTATAGTTAATTTTCGACTTTTTTCTTCTTCTTCCTGATTTTTTTGCTTGTCTAGTTGTTTTTCCGGTCTTTGTACTCTTTTTTGCCATAGGTATAGAAGATAAGCATTAAGCGGGCTTTTGTCAATCGGGCGGAATTTGGCAGAATCTCTACCTTTTATAATACTTTTTTACCATTTCAAAAAGCTGTTTTTTGTTAAAAGGTTTTTTGATTATATCGTTTAAGCCCTTAGATTCGCATAGTTTTCGTTCGTTATCTTGAGAGCCGGCTGTACATGCAATGATTGGGTTTGTGTATCCCTTTCCCCGCAAGATTTGTGTAGCCTCATATCCGTTTATACCGGGCATCTGTATGTCCATAAAAATAATATCGAAGGTTTGTCCTGATGCTGCTTCTATGGCATGTTCACCGTCATTTGCCGTTTCCACAGTGCAGTGGGCTTTTTCCAAGATAATTTTTAGCAGTTTTTGGTTTACGGGATGGTCGTCTACAACCAAAACGTTGCATCCTAAAAAGTTGTCTTCATCATCATAGTGCGAATTTCCGCCGTGCTGATTTTGTTCAGTTGCTTCAACAGGTTCCAGTTCCGAAATATCATCTTTTTCTGAAGATGCGGCAAACTTGGGGTAGAGGCCGTTTATTAAGTTAAAAATGATTCTTGATTTTACGGGTTTATAAAGATAGCCGTCAAACCATTCCAAAAGTTTCATCTTTGCATCCCGGCCGAGACTTCCTTCGGGTATCATTAAAAATAGTTTTGAATCGGAAAGATTTGGATCGTTATGAATTTCGGCTCCAAGTCTCCATCCATCCATCTTAGGCATGACCATGTCTATAAATACTACTTTAAACGGATTTTTATTTTTTGCAGCCGTTTTCATCTCTTCAATTGCATGTTCGCCGGAACTTACCAAGGATATGTCCTGAAAACCGAATTTAAAGAGCATTCTCTTTAAAATAGAACGGGTCTGCATATTATCATCGACGATTAAAAATCTTGTACTCTTGTCAAGCAAGGTGCTTTCGTGGGGGGCTTTTTTCTTTGAAGGAATCAAAGGAATCTTAAACCAAAATACCGAGCCTCCCGGAATATTATCTTTTATTCCTATTTTGCCCTTCATCATGGTTATAATGTTTTTTGAAATCGCAAGCCCAAGGCCTGTTCCTCCGTATTTTCTGTTGATTGCGGCATTTCCCTGATAAAAAGAATTGAATATCTTCGATTTTTGTTCCGCATTTACTCCTATTCCCGTATCTGCAACTTCAAAAAGAATCGAAAAATGTTTTCCCTTATCCGTGTTGTTCGGTTTTGTTTCCAAAACCAGTTTTACCGAAACCGAAACATATCCTTTTTCGGTAAACTTAACCGCATTCTTCACAAAGTTTAAAAGAACCTGCTGCAATCTGGCCGGATCTCCGTAGATGAAGTCGGGAATCTTATCGCTTATGTCTACAACAATTTCCAATCCTTTTTTGTGGGCTTCCATCGAAATTAAATCTACGGTCTGCTCAACGGAATCGGTCAGGTTAAAAGCTGTCCTTTCCATTGTCATGTTTCCGCTTTCCAGTTTTGAAAAATCCAAAACATCGTTTACAAGGGTAAGCAGAACTTCGGCACTAAAGTTTACCTGACGGGTGTATTCGCTTTGTTCTTCATCAAGATTTGTTTCGTTGATAAGCTCCATCATGCCTATTATGGTTTGAATAGGTGTTCTTATTTCATGGCTGACATTGGCCAAAAAAAGGCTTCTCATGCTGTTTGCTTTTTCTGCATCCTGCCTTGCAATTGTCAAAAACTCTTCTTTTAATTTTTGCTTTGTTATGTCATATACGGTTACAAAAAAATTACCGTCATCTTGTTTATTAAAACTGAACTTTAGGGCTGTTTTGTCCGAAAGATTTGAAGAGCTGTCGAATCTTGCTTCAAACCCGCTCGTTTTTGGATTTGTTTTTATAAATTCGGACAGCCTGATGTAGTCTTCTTCCGATAAAATCGTTTTTAAATAATCTTGCAATTTTACCTTGGTGTTTTTGACCAAGTATTCCGGTAAAAGTTTCTCTGCTTCAGGACTCCAAAAAAGAGGTACGTACTCAGGCGAAAAAATTATGTAGCCTATGTTTGATGCAATTAAATATTTTCCCAGCCGAGAATTTGAAATCCTTTTATTAAATACATGCACCCAGAACCTCCTCCATCTTGCGCAAAACCGTTTCCTTTTTTATGGGTTTTAATATGTATCTTTTTGCTCCTTTTTCGAGGGCTTTGATGACCGTATCGCGTTGAGTCACGGAAGATAGAATAACAAAGGGCGTTGTAATGCCTTTCTTCTTTGCTCCGTTTAAAACATCTATGCCGCTCATTCCCGGCATAATCATATCCAAAAAAATAACATCATAAACATCATTTTGTATCTTATTTAAAAAGTCTTCTCCGTTTTCGAAAAGATCGACTTCGGCATTTAGATCCGAAAAAATTGCAGTCATCATTTTTCTTATTACAAGATCATCATCGACGACTGCTATCGAAAGGCTTTCTGCCGTGTCTATTTTAAAACGGGTTCCAAGGTTGCTTGCATTTTCGTTATGCTCATTGTCGGTATTTAACATTGTTTGAGCTACAGCTCTCTTATCTTCCGTTTTTTTCAAAAGAGCCGAAAGAGCCTGTCCCAGACTTTCCACTACTTCAATCATTTTATAGTCGGGATTTTGCGCGAAAAAGTCTTTTACAAATTGATTGAGAGTCAGGAGTTTTAAGTTTTTAGGCGAAACAACTTTTACGGCCAAAATATTATCTATTAAATATTCCAGATTGGCAGTGTCGGCGTAGGTTAAATTTAAATCAGTCAATATGATTAAAATTTTAGCTTCGGCAAGTTTATAGGCTTCGATGAGTTCTATTATTCTAAATTGAAGAAGTTCAAGTTTATCCCTGTTTAAACCTTGTGCCAGTTCAATAAATATAACGTCTTCATTTACCCTTGTTTCCAGAATACAGGGTGTGGGATCCATTGGAAATGTCGTACCTAAAATAAGGCCTATCGAAGATAAAAGTTCATCAACTCTGACCGGTTTTGAAATTACTTTTTTCACTCCGTATGAGGCCAATAGGGCTACGTCGACCTTGGCTATTTTTCTTCCCAATACTATTGAAGGAATGGGTGAAAAAGTAGGTGTTTTTTGCTTTTCGGCAAAAAAATTAAACAATGTATCCCTGCTGAAACTGTAGTCAATTATTATGAGCATCACGGGCTGCTGCTTCATAATATTCATGGCTTCTATGACTGTTTCGGCATAAATGACAAAAATGCCGACTTCTTGTAGTTTTTTTGTAATATAATAACGCAAAGTAGGTGCTATACCTATCAATAAAACTTGTTTCATGTTATAATTATATCATATTAAAATAATCTTATCTAGTTGTTCACAACTTGGTTGTCTTATGAATTGGAGGGGTAAATGAAAAAAGCTTTTTTATTTTTGGCAAACGGATTTGAAGAAGTTGAGGCTCTCACACCGATTGATTATTTAAGAAGGGCCGGTATAGATTTAGTTACTGTCGGAGTTGAAGGAAAAACTATACTTTCAGGACGTAAGGTTCCTGTTACCTGCGATATAGTTTTGGAAGAAGCTTTGGCGATGGAAGAAGACCTTATTGCTGTAGTCCTGCCCGGCGGTCTGCCCAATGGAAGTATTTTGGCAGGAACAGAGGCTGTTAAAGAATTTGCAAAGAAGACCCTCGCAAACGGAGGAATTGTAGCGGCAATCTGTGCTTCTCCTGCTCTTGCTTTAGGTCCTTGGGGGCTTTTAGAAGGAAAAAAATATACATGCTACCCCGGAATGGGTCAAGATTTAAACACTAAACCGCAGGAAGGCGAAAGAGTTATAAGAGACGGAAACATAATAACGGCCTGTGCCGCCGGAGCTGCGGAAGAATTTTCTTTTGCAATTGTAGAAGCTATTTGCGGAAAAACCGCATTAAATAAACTAAAAACCGAGGTGGTAGCACGATAATGGGAAAACTTGCAGATTGGTTTGAAAACGAAACTTTTTGGGCTGAATACGCTCCGATTATGTTTGATACGCAAAGGTGGGCTGAAGCTCCTGCCGTTGCAGAATCCGTTTTAAGGATAATAGGTGTTCCTGTGGATAATGCAGGGATTTCGATTTTGGATGCGGGCTGCGGGCCCGGAAGGATAGCTATCGAGCTTGCGGTAAGAAAGGCTAAGGTCACAGGCATCGATTTAATTCGTCCTTTTTTAAATGCAGCCATGGATTCCGCTCAAGATGAAAATGTCGAAATAGAGCTTATTCAAGGGGATTTGCGTAAATTTGTACGCCCCGAAACCTTTGATGCCGCTGTCAGTATGTATACCAGCTTCGGATATTGCAGCACTATAGAAGAAGATATGCAAATCTTAAAAAATATAGCTCAATCCATAAAACCGAACGGCTGGTTCATCCTCGAAATGACAGGAAGAGAGATAGCTGTGCGCGATTTTACCGAAGGCGAATGGTTTGAGCGGGGCGGTTTTACGGTATTAACCGAATATTCTGTGGAAGGAGCTTGGGAAGGGCTTAGGTCACGCTGGATTCTTTATGACGAGCAGGGCAGAAAGGCCGACCACACCTATGTTCAGCGTCTTTATTCCGCCGTAGAATTAAAAAGGCTCATGTTGGCAAGCGGTTTTTCTTCGGTCGAAATATATGGAGATTTCGATTTTTCGCCCTATAATGAAAAAGCTCGGACTATGGTGCTGATTGCAAGAAAGTAGCTTTGTCAAACACTTGTACATTGCCTCAATTATTGATATACTGTATTTTGTAAATTTTCGTTGACTTAGGAGTTTCGATATGGAAAATAACAACATTGAAGGTATTGTTTTGTACGAAGATGATGATCATAAATTTATTTGGTTAGGTTCGGAAAGTAAACAAAGAAAGGGTGCCGTTCAGACTATGCAGTACCTTATAATAGACAGAGGCCGCGGAGTCCTCCTTGATCCGGGCGGAGTTCATCTTTTTTCGAGGGTTGTTACTGCCGTAAGCCGCTTTATTTCCGTAGACAAAATAGATACTATTTTCTTTTCACATCAAGACCCGGATGTTTCTTCAGGTATAGCCTTGTGGCTCGGTATTACAAAGGCCAAAATCTATATTTCGTCTCTTTGGGTTAGATTTATGCCCCACTTCGGTATAGTGGATATTTCGAGAATAGTAGCCATACCCGATAAAGGAATGAACATATCTCTTCCTTCAGGATCAAATATGAAGTGCATTCCCTCTCACTTTATGCATTCGCCGGGACAGTTCGGCCTTTATGATGAACGCTCCCGTATTCTATTTACCGGCGATATAGGGGCTGCCGTTTTTGATGAAGACAACGAGACGACCTTTGTAGAAGATTTTCAAAAGCATCTGCCTTTAATCGAAGGCTTTCACATCCGCTATATGGCTTCAAATAAAATTGTAAGCAAGTGGGTTGAAACAATCCGTCTTTTAAGGCCGGCTATGATTGCACCCCAACATGGCGCAATATACAAGGATGAGCAAGCCGATAATTTTTTAAATTGGCTTTCCGGCTTACAATGCGGTACCGATTATATCGAAAAATTATTTTAACTGAGGAGGTTCTATGGCTGACCAACAAAACATTGTCGATAATTTTGCTGATCTGGTAGACAAGATTGTTATACAATATAATAAAGGCGTTATTCTTGATTTTGTGACCTCCCATTCATTTAAAATAATAGATGAAGCTATGGATAATTTGCAGGATCGGTTTGATACTATTCTTGCAGTATTTGAAGAAATACAAAAAGAAAGCAGCTCTTCTGCGTCCAATGCCAATTATGTAGATGAAATGCTTTCTCATATCTTGGAAAAGCGAGGCGAAATTCAAGAAGAGATTCACGAACGCGTTGAAGAAATTGAAACTACCGCAGAGAATGCTCAAAATGCAGCTTCTGCCTTTGAGGTTTTAAAAGATAGAACAGCCGAAGTTGAAGATATGCTGTCGGGAATAAAAGATGTTTCCGTAAAAACGGGAATTCTAGCAATCAATGCATCGATTGAAGCAGCCCGCGCAGGAAGTGTAGGAAACGGCTTTAGAATTATTGCCAACGAGGTACGCTCTCTTGCAACTCAAACAGGAGATTTTGCAAAAAGAATCGAATCAAAACTTGAAGAGTTAAATAAATCGGTTGATGAAATAAACAACAGTATGACCGGTTTTATAGAGCTTTTTTCAAAGTTTAGAAAATCTTTTAACGGCGTATTAGCCAATTTTGATGATAATTCCGTGACTCTTAAAGAAGCCGGCTCTTCTCTGGCCGAAATAACCGCTTCAATAAAAGAACAAGATATCACGATAAGAGAGGGCTTTTTATCGTTAAAGAAAATCGATAACTTTTTACGCGATACCGGAACTATTCTTGACGCCGTTCAAACGAGCCATGAACATTTGGGTACCTTGTTGCAGCAAAGCTAAGTAAGAGTTTTTCTGCCTCTTGAAAAATTGACTTTCTTGTGCTATCATTCTTAATATGAAAAAAAGAACTTCATTTTTAATTTGGTTTTTTGTTTTAATTATCTTGGGCGGTTCGGCCTTTTTTTTCGGATGGATGCAGTTTTCCGTGCCGGCCGGCTCTTACGGAGTGATGCTTTCAAAATCGGGAGGCTATCACGATAAGCTCATCGTTCCCGGCGAATTTATGTGGAGATGGGAAAGGCTGGTTCCCACAAATTCAAAAATTCTTACCTTTAATTTAAAGCCCCAAGAAATCGAATATAAAACTGAAGGCGTACTTCCTTCCGCAGATAAATTCGGTTTAATAATGGAACAAAAAAGCGATTTCCGCTGGAAGTTTGCTTTAAAAGTTTCGGCTGCTGCAAAGCCTGAAAGTCTCATAGGTCTCGTCAAAAATGCTTCAATAAAAACTCAAAGCGATTTGGACGATTTTATAAGAACTAGAGTTGAGGAAGCCGCACAAAAATCGGCAAACGGATTTATCGAGTATTTTTTATCGAATACTGAAGAGTATGAAAAGCTGAAATTTCAATATTCTGCCTTTAACGAAAAAATTGCTTCCGATATAAAAACGGCTTTGAATAACGAAATTGAAATTGTTTCGGTTGAGCTTTCTTCCGATTTTCTTATTCCCGATTTAAAATTATATATGACAATAAGGGATGTTTATTCGGAATATGAAAAAGCAAAGAGTAAGGTTTTCACTGAACTTATGGTTGAAGAAGGTAAGACTGCCGCCGCTTCAAAATTCCGCATGAACGATATGAAAGAGTGGGGAGAGCTTTTAAAGCAATATCCCCAGCTTATCGATTTTTTGGCTGTAGCAAGAAGCGATGCGAGCGAAACCCTCAAGGCCTTGCGGGAGCTTAAAGCTAAGATTAACGGTGCTCAAGCCGGCGGCAATCAAGCCGGCGGTACTCAAGGCAGCGGGCAATAGTTTTACCGATGAAAGCCGAAGAAAAAAAAATACTATACACATTTTTCCGCACAGCCTCGGAATGTCTATCGGGTTTTAAAACCGATGAAGAGTATCCCGATTTTAGCGATGACTCTATTTCGGTAAATCCGGAGTCAAGAAATGCCGCTATTGCCGATATGGATATAGCAGACAGTGCAAAAAATCTTTTGCCCAATTTCGAGAACGGATTTGAAAGTCTTGAAAAGGTCTATGCCCGGATTGCTTCCTGCAAGGCTTGCCGTCTGTGCGAGAGGCGGCATAATATTGTCGCAGGCGAGGGGCCGCGGGAGTTTTCCAATACTGAAGGTAGGATAGATGTAATGGTCATAGGCGAGGGACCGGGAGCCGATGAGGATGCTCAAGGCCGCCCCTTTGTCGGCAAGGCCGGGCAGCTATTGGACAAGATGCTTGCCGCCATCGAATTGTTTCGAACTCATAATTGCTATATCACAAACGTGGTAAAATGCAGGCCGCCCAATAACCGAGACCCCTTACCGGATGAAACGGCTGCATGCAGAAATTATTTAAATGCTCAAATTACCTTGATAAGACCTAAGGCTATTCTTGTGGTCGGACGGGTGGCTCTTCAAAACCTCTTGGAAACTCAAGAAGGCATAGGCAAGATGCACGGCAAGTTTTTTGAATATCAAAACATTCCTCTCATGGCGACCTATCACCCAAGCGCCCTCTTGCGGGATGTCAATTTAAAACGGCCTGCATGGGAGGACTTAAAACTCTTCCGTGCCCGCCTCAACGAATTGCTTGAGAAAAACTAGGGGGGTATCTATGGCAAAATGGCTGACCCTAAGTTTTAATCTTCCTCTCTATCAAAACTTTACCTATAAAAATATAGAAGAAACAAGCGAAAGCCTTGTGGGGAAAAGGGCCTCCGTTCAGCTTGGCTCAAGAAATTTGATAGGCTTTATAATAGAAGAATCCGATACCTTTCCTAAAGATAGTCCTGTGGGAGAGGATAAGATAAAGCCGATTAAACGCGTTGTCGATAAGGAAAATATTTTCGGGCAGGCAGAGATAGAACTTGCCTCCTGGATTTCGCACTTTTATATTTGCAGCTTCGGCGAAGCTCTCTCTGCAATTCTTCCCTCAGGCAAAAGGGAAGTCTCTTTCGAAAATTTAAAATGGGGCAGCGAAGTTGAAGATAAGACCTTTACCCTCTCCGATGAGCAAAAAACCGCTGTCGAAAAAATCGTAAACTCAAACAAGAAAGAATTATTTTATTTATACGGCTTAACCGGTTCAGGGAAGACGGAAGTTTTTTTAAGGGCCGCCGAAAAGATAATCGCGGGAGGAAAGGCCGTCATCTACCTTGTTCCCGAAATAGGGCTTACCCATCAGGTTATAAGTGCGGCCGTAAAACGCTTCGGCACTCAGGCGGCTGTTTTGCACTCAGGCCTTACGGGAAGTGAAAGGCTCAACCAATGGATGAGGATAAGACGGGGGGAAGCCCTTATGATTGTCGGGGCGAGAAGCGCCGTCTTTGCTCCTGCCGAAAAAATAGGCCTTATCATAATCGATGAGGAGCATGATGCTTCTTATAAGTCGGGCTCGGTACCGCGCTATCACGCCCGCCAGACTGCCATGTACTTGGCCGGCAAACACAACTGCCCCGTGGTGATGGGCTCTGCGACTCCCTCGCTTGAAGCGTGGAACATGATTCAAAACAAAAAGATTACCCTTCTTTCCCTTTCAAAAAGACTTGCAGGCGGAAGCCTCCCTCAGATCGAAATAGAAAATATTTCCGGGCTTAAAGGGGCTTTGAGCGAAAGGCTTATAAGCGAAATACGCAAAACCAAAAATGAAGGAAAGCAAACCATCCTCTTTTTGAATAGGCGGGGCTTTTCCCATATTTTCAGGTGCCGCTCCTGCGGCTATGAGATGCTTTGCAAAAACTGTTCCGTGCCGATGACCTTTCATAAAGCCGAAAACGTAATGAAGTGCCATTATTGTGGAATGCAGGCAAGGTCTCCGTCCCTGTGCCCGGAGTGTAATTCCCTCGACATAGGCTATGCAGGGGTCGGTACGGAATTTATCGAAGAAGAAGTTTCCCGTGCCTTTCCCGACTGTACTGTTGCGAGGGTGGACACGGATACGGTTTCTAAAAAAAACAGTCTTGAAAACCGCTTAAAAGATTTTAAGGAAGGAAGAATAGACATCCTCCTCGGAACGCAGATGATAGCAAAGGGCTTGAATTTTCCGAAAGTCAGACTTGTCGGAATTATCCTTGCAGACACAGGGCTTCAAATGCCGGACTTTAGATCTGCCGAAAGAAGCTTTGCCCTCATCACTCAGGCAGCAGGAAGGGCGGGGCGTTTCAGCGAGGACGGCCTCGTTATTATTCAAACCCTAAAACCCAATCATCCTTCGATTGTTTGTGCAAAAAACCACGAGTACGAAAAGTTTTACGAGTATGAACTCGGTCAAAGAAGGCTCTTGGATTTTCCGCCCTTTAAACGCCTCATCCGCTTGGTCTTTAGAAGCAAGGACTTAAAAAAAGCCGAGCTCGCCGCAGAGGGCGCTGTAAACATTCTAAAATATATCCTCTCCTCACAAAACAAAGATGAGGCCGAAATAATGGGGCCTTCCGAATGTGTCCTATCGATGATAGCAGGAAACCACCGCCAACAGGTTCTGCTCCGCTCTTCCAATTTCCCCCTAATCCAAAATGCAGCCTCCCGCTTTGTAAAAGAATATAAGCCTATGACCGGTATCTACATCGAAGTCGACACCGATCCTTTGAATCTTATGTAAGGTTGAAGGAATGGAAAAAAAAATAAAACTATGCTATTATATGTGTATAATGGATAAGGTAACGGATAAAAATAAACTTGAATTCGCAATTTTTTGTATAGAGAATATTGCTATTAAACTAAAGAAGGACGGCAGCGAGGTATATTCAGCCCTCGCAGAAAAAAGCAGCCTGTTGTTTGATTATATCTTATCGAATTACGACATGTTTCATACTCAGGACAAGGATTATATCGTAAATGATATTCTTGAAGCTGCAAAAGAAGAAGGCATCAAAATATGATTTTATACCATGGATCAAATCTTGAAATTATTAAGCCCGATATTCTCCATTCAAGAGACCGTGTAGATTTCGGCCAAGGTTTTTATTTAACGCCTCATTACGAACAGGCTAAAAAATGGTGTCAAAAGTTTATAACCCTTAAGAAGGAAGGAGTAGTTTCACGCTATGAATTTGATACTGCTGCATATAAAGAATGTAAGGTTTTAAAATTTGATTATTATGATGAAAAATGGCTTGATTTTATTGTCAGCTGCCGTACAGGTAAAAAAGCAGCCGGTTACGACATAATTGAAGGCGGTGTCGCAAACGATAAAGTTTTTAATACCATTGAACTTTTTTTGTCCGATTTAATCGATAAAAAGGAAGTTATAAAAAGACTTAAATATGAAAAACCTAATTGGCAGATTTGCTTAAAAAAACAGCATGTTATTGATAGTTACTTAAAATTTAGCGGGAGTGAAAAACTATGACGGCAAATCCTATTTTATTACAAAAAAAATATGCACGTATTGTTGCCCTCTATGCCGAAAGGACAGGGTTGAGCCTTTCTTCATCTCTTAAAAAATTTTATCACTCTATTGTATATAAATTAATGTCGCAAGGAATTTCGGATATGCACTGCATGAGCGATGATTATCTTGTAGAAGAATTATTAAGCGAGTAAATTGTCAACTTTGTATTTTTCTGTTATACTATATTTATGAATACACGAAAAATGCCTATCGGCGTTCAAAGTTTTGAAGACTTAAGATCAAAGGATTTTGTCTACATAGATAAAACAGAATCGATTTGGAAATTGGTTCACGGAAGTAAGGTGCATTTTTTAAGCCGGCCGCGACGCTTCGGGAAAAGTCTTTTGCTTTCGACTTTAAAGGCCTACTTTCTCGGTCAAAAAGAACTCTTTAAGGGCTTGGCCATTGAAAAGCTTGAAGAGGGTGAAAAGGAAAAAAGAGAAATCTGGCAGCATTATCCCATGCTCTACATGGATTTTAATCTTTCAAAATACGAAACAAGGGAAGACTTGGAAAGCCTTTTAAATTATCATCTGTGCAACTGGGAAGAAGTTTACGGAAGTAAGGATTCGGAACAAACTTTTAGTGAACGCTTTGCAGGCCTTATCCTCCGGACCTATGAAAAAACAGGTAAGCAGGCTGTTATACTGATAGATGAATACGATAAACCTCTCCTTCAAACAATGTGGAAGGATGAAGACCTAAACGAAACCTACCGCACAATACTGAAAGGCTTCTACGGCGTTATTAAAAGTTCCGATCAATATGTCCGCTTTGCCTTTTTAACGGGAGTTACAAAGTTCAGTAAGGTAAGCATATTCAGCGATTTAAACAATTTGAGGGATTTAAGTCTCCTGTCCGATTATTCTGCAATCTGCGGCATTTCCCAAGAAGAACTTGAAGCAGGCTTCCGCCCTGAAATTGAAGCCCTCGCAGAAAAAAATAACTTGAGTTATGAGGAAACTCTCACAAAATTAAAACAAAGATATGACGGCTATAAATTTTCTGAAGACGGAAAAAATATGTATAATCCTTTTAGCTTGTTAAATGTTTTTGCCGCCGGAAAAATGCGGGACTATTGGTTTGCAACGGGGACTCCTACTTTTTTGGTGGACTACTTAAAAAAAGCTTATTATAATATTCCCGACCTTGACGGAAACGTAAAAATGAACGAGGCCGGCTTAGAAACTTATAGGGCCGAGACCTTAAATCCCTTACCTATTTTATTTCAATCGGGATATTTGACCATTAAGGACTATGATAGTGACTTTGAACTTTACCGGTTGGGCTTTCCCAATGATGAGGTGCGCTACGGCTTTTTGGATAATTTACTGCCTGCCTATACTTCAATTACTTACGATAAGACAGGCTTCTCGGTTATGGAGTTTACCAAGGCTGTAAGGGAAGGAGATGTAGACGGCTTTATGCAAAAGATGAAGGGGATAATTTCAGGTATTCCCTATGATAACTTAACCGAAAAAGATCTAGCCCTCCGTGAGCAAAACTATCAGACTGCCGTTTATCTTATCTTCGCTCTTATGAACCAATTTGTGCATACTGAAGTTCATTGTGCAACAGGCAGAGCCGATTGCATTGTCGAATTAAAGGACAAGGTTTATATCTTCGAGTTTAAGCTTGCATCAAACGGAACAGCTGAAGATGCCCTACAACAAATCAAAGAGAAAAGCTATGCCGGCAAGTATTTAGGAAGCGATAAAAAAATAATAGCTGTTGGTTCAAGTTTTGATGAAGAAAAAAGAACAATCAAGGATTGGGTAATCGATCATTTGTATAACTAGTATACATTTTCCTTAAAAAGTGTTATACTCGCTCTTTAATACAAGGAATTTTTATGAAAGAACGATTGGATAATTTAAGAAAGAGGCTTGTTGAAGTCGAAAAAGAAGTCGAAGACCCTAACCTTATCAAAGATGTTGCAAAATATAAAGAAACCATGAGGGAGCATTCCTATCTTTCAAAGTTGATGGAAGAATACGATAACTATCTTTCCATCGAGAAGCAGATAGATGATTCCAAGCTCCTCATTCAAGAAGAAAGCGATCCCGAACTCAAAGAGATGGCGAGGGAAGAACTTCACTCTCTTGAAGCCGCCTTTGAAAAAAGCGAGGCCGATTTAAAAATGCTCCTAATTCCGCCGGATCCTCTGGAAGAAAAAAATATTATCATGGAAATAAGGGGCGGTACAGGAGGCGAGGAAGCTGCCCTCTTTGCGGCCGATCTTTTTAGAATGTACACCCACTATGCCGAAATGAAAAACTGGAAGTACGAGATTTTGTCCTTAAACGAAACCGAGCTCGGCGGCTACAAGGAAATTACCTTTTCCATTTCGGGAAAGTATGTTTACGGAAGCCTCCGATACGAGTCGGGTGTTCACCGCGTTCAGCGTGTTCCCGAAACTGAAGGTTCCGGCCGCATTCACACAAGTGCCGTAACCGTTGCGGTTTTGCCCGAAGCCGAAGAAACCGAAATCGAAATCAATCAAGAAGATTTGCGTATCGATGTTATGCGTGCAGGAGGCCCGGGCGGTCAGTGTGTTAATACTACAGACTCTGCAGTCCGCATTACCCACATACCCACCGGCCTTGTAGTTATTTGTCAGGATGAAAAAAGCCAGATTAAAAATAAGGCAAAGGCCATGCGCGTTTTGCGAAGCCGTCTTTATGATTTGGAAGAAAGTAAAAAGCAGGCAGAGCGGGCTCAAAACAGAAAAAGTCAGGTCGGCTCAGGCGACCGCTCCGAGCGCATACGTACCTACAACTTTCCGCAAAACCGCGTAACCGACCACCGCATCAACCTAACCCTTTACAAATTGGATGCGGTTATGCAGGGAACCCTCGACGAGATGATTGATGCCCTTTGTATCGCCGCCCGCGAAGAAATGATGAAGGCTGCAGATTATCACTTAGAGCATAAATAAGGTTTAATGCTTTTTTTTACGATAAGGGAAGCCCGTCTTTTTGCAGCCGATTCCTTTCTTTCGTCTCACCTTTTAACAAGGAACGAATACGGAAGGAATGCTGCCCTCTTTGATGCCGATATTTTAATAGCCCATGTCCTAAAAAAAGAACGCTCTTGGATCTTGTCCCATTCCGATTTAGATTTTTCACCCTACAAAAAAGAGTTTGATGCCCTCGTAAAAAGAAGAAGTGCAGGGCTCCCCATCGCCTATCTAATCGGCAAGAAGGATTTTTTTGCAAGGAGCTTTTATGTAAATGAAGATGTGCTAATCCCCAAGCCCGATACCGAAACCTTGGTAGAACAGGCCCTAAATTTTGCTATGGAAAGGTTTAAAAAAAATGAACCGCTCTTTGTTTTGGATATTTGCACGGGCTCAGGCTGCATAGGAATTTCCCTTGCAGCGGAGCTTTATGAGGGTTTAAATAAACCGCAGAGGGTGCAAACTTATTTTGATGAAAACTTTTTTTTGGTTCTTGCGGATATTTCGGAAGGGGCTTTAGAGGTTTGTAAAAAGAATATAGATTCTCTTTTGCCTGCCGCTCTTTATAAAAAGGCTCTTGCAGTAAAAGCCGACCTCCGCCTTGACTTTCCCCGTGTTCCTGATTCAAAACGAAACTATGATTTGATAACGGCCAACCCGCCCTATGTTCCGTCAAAACTTACTGAAAGCCTTTTAGAGGACGGCCGCTCGGAACCCCGCCTTGCTCTTGACGGAGGGGATGACGGACTAGAGCTGATTCCGCCCTTGGCTCAAAACTCTTATTCGTTCTTAAACGCAAGCGGAAAACTCTTCGTTGAAGTAGGGGAGTACCACGCCTCCCAAGCCTCCGAGATTTTTAAGAGTACCGGTTTTTCTCACATTCAAATCCATAAAGATCTTGCAGGAAGCGACCGAGTCATAGAGTGCACAAAGTGAAACTAAAATTTTGTGTTTAAGTATTGGGCTATTATTTCATCGATAAATTCGGGATAGGTTTTATTTACCGATGAAATATCTCCTATATCCATTTTTCTATATTTTTCGAATTCATAAAAAGAGTGCAGAATTTTATCATTATTCTCTTCCTTTAAAGCTACCGGAATTATTTTTTCGTTTCGGCAATGATGCAGGGCATAATCCGATAATATCTTTGACAAGTCTTCGTCGGTTTTGTTTTTTATATCGGTGTAAAAGGAATAATATCTATTCAAATTTTTAGAAACAAAGTGATCCGTAAATATGTGGAAGTCCACTCCTTTTAAAAATGAAGGCGGAGCATAACTATGCTTTTTAATAAAGTTTTCAAATAATTTTGAGCTATATCCGGCTCCTTTTTGTATAAAATGACTTTTATAGTATTCTTCTTTTTTGCTTAAATCGTATAGATCCGGATATATCGCTCCATAATAAAAATAGTCTTTTTCCTCAATGTCATTTGTTTTTTCGAGATATATTTTTGAAATAAGTATGTGCGAAATCTTATCCGGCATCTTTTTGTCCTTTCTTTATGTTAACTGATTTCCGGCATAAAAGCAAGCCGAGTTTCCCCTTATAAAAGTTTAAAAAATATGATATAATGCGATAATGAGTAATTTGTAATTGTCATTACCCATTACAAATTACCGACTACATATTAGTTCCGGGGGAGGGTAGAAAATGAGCGATATTCGAAGATTGCCTATTGGTGTTCAAAGTTTTGCAGATTTGAGATCAAAAAATTTTATTTATGTAGATAAAACCGAATATGTAAGTAAATTGGTTTTAGAAAATAAGGTGTTTTTTTTAAGCCGCCCGCGCCGTTTCGGGAAAAGTCTTTTTCTTTCTACCTTAAAGGCTTACTTTTTAGGTAAAAAAGAGCTTTTTAAAGGGCTTTATATCGAAGAGACGGAACAACGGCAGGCAGAAAAAGAAGACCGCGAAGCTTGGATTAAGTATCCGGTTCTCCATCTCGATTTTACCGGAAAAAACTATGCCGATGTTAAGGCCTTGCGCGATATTCTCAATGCCCATTTACGAGAATGGGAAGAAGAATTTAAAATAGAAAAGACGGAAGACTCTCCAGACGGACGCTTTAAAAACCTGATACAAAGGATTTATGAAACAACAGGCAGACAGGTAACTGTGCTGGTTGACGAGTACGATAAGCCCCTCCTTGAAACTATGATTATAAATGAGCCCTTAAACGAAGAGTATAGGCGTATCTTAAAAGGTTTTTACGGGGTGATTAAGTCTTGTGATGAATATATCCGTTTTGCCTTTTTAACGGGAGTTACCAAATTCAGCAAGGTAAGCATCTTCAGCGATTTAAACAATTTGAGGGACATAAGTATGCTTCCCGATTACGATACTGTCTGCGGTATTACTCAAAAAGAAATGGAAGAAGTTTTTAAACCCGAAATACTTGCGCTCGGAAAAGCTCAAGATTTGACCGAAGGCGAGACTCTCGCAAAGCTAAAACAAAAATATGACGGCTATCATTTTTCCGAAAACTTTGTAAATGTTTATAATCCGTTCAGTCTTTTAAATGTCTTTGCAGGAAAGGTATTCCGCAGCTTTTGGTTTTCGACAGGTACTCCCACCTTTTTGGTTAGAACCTTACAGCACCAAAAAGAAATATGTATCCGCGATATTTTGGAAGATGCGGAAATGAGCGAAAACGCCCTACAAGATTACCGCCCCGATATGAATAATCCTATTCCCATTCTATTCCAGTCCGGCTATTTAACGATAAAAGATTATGACAAGGAATTTCAGCTTTATAAACTGGGCTTTCCCAATGACGAAGTAAAATACGGCTTTTTGGATAATCTTGTGCCTGCTTATACCTCTATTGCAAAGGATGCAAGCGGTTTGTTTATCGCAAATTTTGTAAGAGATATCGAAAAAGGCAAAACAGAATCCTTTATGAAAAGAATGTATGCGGCTTGCGCAGGCCTTCCTTACAGCCTTGCTTCAAAGGAAAATATACAGATGAGGGAAAGGGATTACCAAATAGCCTTTTACATAATTTTCAGCCTCATGGGGCAGTTTGTACAAACAGAGGTAGTAAGTTCAAAAGGAAGGGCCGATTGTGTGCTTCACACAAGGGATACAATCTATGTCTTCGAGTTTAAGCTTATGGGCTCGGGCACTCCCAAAGAAGCCATTCAACAGATAAAAGAAAAGGGCTATGCAGAACCCTACAAGACAAGCGGAAAAAAGATAGTTCTCATCGGCGCGGTCTTTGCCGACGGTATCGATGAAGAAACTGCCGGCACTTGGGAAGCGGAAGAATTATAGCCGGCCGATTGCCGATAAAGAACTCTTAAACTATTTTTACATACCTCATTTCGGGGGCTTTTAGTACCTCTTGGATTTGAGTTTTTCCGTCGGGTCTAAAGCCGTGATGTTCATAAAAATTTCTTGCAATCCGGTTTTCTTGAAATATCCAAATACACAATTCATGAATGCCTAGTCCTTTTGCTTCTTTTTCAAAATGCTTAATTAGTTTCGAGCCTACTCCCGACCTTTCAAAGGCCTTTTCTACATAAATTGCCATGAGTTCAAAACTATCGCTTTTGTCGCTGTCTCGGCACATTCCTGTACGCATCATTCCCTTTATTATTCCGTCCTTGTCATCTTCATAAAGATATTGTTTTGATGTACATGCTTGAGAGTTAAGTTCTTTCTTTAAACGGTTAATGGATTTTTCAACCGATAGTTCGCAAAAAAGAAAATTATCGTCAACGATGCCCCGATAAGTATTTCTCCAGCCGTAAACATTTATTTCTGCAACCCTTGATAAGTCCTTTAATTCTGCAAGTCTGATCATTGTTTTTTCCTTTTTATAGTTCAATCTATGATTTTATATTATCATATTTACGTTCGTTTTTCAATAAATTTTTTACATTGACATTTTGCAGGTTGTAAGGGATATTTATTTTTAAGTATTTCTTGTGTTTGACGTCAAGTTTTTATATTATCGATCTATTGACAGAAAACCTGTTTTTTTTTATAATTACGCGGTTAGCATAACAATAAATATTTTACTAGGAGGCAAATATGGCTGGTGCAAGTAAAAACTCACGAACTGCTGCTGCGACTCAAAAATTTAATTGTCCCTGCGGCGGAGAAATTGTATTAAAAACAATGGTCGATAACGGTAAGATTAAAAATATTGCAGAATGTTCAAAATGTAAAAGAGTTGAACGACGACCTAAAGACTTTCATTAATCGATCAGGTTTAAAAGTTCTTAAAATGCTGAAAAGGGAGACTTTTTATGTAAGATGAGAGGTCTCCCTTTGTTGTTTTTTTGCTGAATTTAAGGAGGATAGTGTAAAATGAACGAGGATAATGTTTTTAAATCCGGTTTAGGGGAAGAATGCGGAATTGCAGCTGTCTGGGATTCAAAATCTTTTAAGACAGAAAACCCTGAAAGACTGGATGATGCTGCCCGCTCGGTTTTTTATGCTCTTTTTTCTCTTCAGCACAGGGGCCAAGAGGCTGCGGGTATGGCTGTTTCAAACGGAAAACACATCCGCGTGTTTAAAAAACCGGGCCTCGTTTCAAATATTTTTACCGAAAACGATATATCGAACCTTCAAGGCTATGCTGCTATAGGTCACACCCGCTATTCGACTACAGGTTCTTCTTCTTTTGGAAACATTCAGCCCTTTTATATCGAAACAATGTACGGCCCGATAGCCCTCGCTCATAACGGAAACCTTGTAAACGCCCCCTATTTGCGGCAAAAACTTTTGGAGAGAGGGGTAGGGCTTTCTTCTACTTCGGATACCGAAGTTATGATTATGATGCTTGCAGCCGCCAAGGGAGATTCTTGGACAGAACGCATCGCCTCATGTATGCGGGAATGGGAAGGTGCTTTTTCTATTGCCGTTTTGACGGTTGAAGGCATTTACATCGCTAGGGACCCTTGGGGTTTTCGTCCTCTTTGTGTAGGCAGCTTTCAAGACGGAGTATCGATTGCCGCAAGTGAGTCTTGCGCTCTTTTAACATTGGGCTGCAAGGATTTTACCGAGGTAAAAGCCGGAGAAATTTTAAAGTTGGTCGATAACGGAGCAGAGCTTTGTATGCAGCTTCCCCCTAAGGAGCCGCTTTCTCCATGTATCTTTGAATACGTCTACTTTGCCCGTCCCGACTCGGTTTGGAACAAGGCTTCGGTTCACATGTCAAGGGTAAATTTCGGCAAGGAGCTTGCAAAAAACTCTCCTGTAGAGGCCGACATAGTTATAGCCATCCCCGACTCGTCGCGGTCGGCAGCCATAGGCTATTCCCAAGAATCGGGCATTCCCTATGATGAGGGCTTTTCAAAAAACCGATACATAGGACGCACCTTTATTCAGCCTACCCAAAAATTGCGCGACCAAGGCGTTGCGATGAAGTTTAATATTCTTTCCGAAGCTGTTGAAGGAAAACGCATCATAGTGGTTGACGACAGCATTGTCCGCGGAAGCACCATTGGCCCACTAATCAAGATGCTGCGGAGTGCCGGTGCCAAAGAAGTACACATCAGAATAGCTTCTCCGCCGGTGCGTTACTCCTGTTTTATGGGAGTAGACATGGGAGATCCCGAAAACCTAATCGCCCACAAAAAATCTGTTGAAGAAATACGCGAGCACATCGGAGCCGATTCCTTAGTCTACCTATCCCAAGAAAGTATGCTTAAAGCTATGAAGGATGCCGGAGCAAATACCCATTTTTGCTGTGCCTGCTTTGACGGTAAGTACCCCGTCGATGTCAGCTGCGCTGCCGACAAAAATAGTTTTGAGTAGGAGACTTTACCAAAAATATGGCGATAAATCCGTTTCTTGGAATTTTAATATTTATATACTTTATATCGGGTGCGATAGTGAGGGCTTATTTGCAAATAAAAGGAGGCCGGTTGATCTCGAAAAAATTGGACTGTTTGAAAACCTTAGGTATCGATAAAATTTTATTATTCATACCCGAATTTGTTCCTTTGTCGGTATTACAGCCTGTATATGACGAGCTTTCAATTTTTGATACCGAAAAATATGAATTGGAAGATTATATAAAACTGTTAAAAATATACCGCAGAATATATGTTATACCATGTTTTATAGGCGGTAGTATTACTTTGTTATATACTTTCATAAGAGCATTTTCATAGGAGGATTATGAATTACGAAAAAATTAATGCGAAAGCTTGTCTTATTGCCTCCGTTTTCCTTGGAATAGTTTATTTGTTGATTTTTTATTTTTTCCCTTCCGCAAAAGCAAGTATGAAATATAAGAATGTTGATTTTTCGGAATTAGTTCGTGCTTTGAAAATCCTTTATTTAGGCTTATTCGGTTTGGGCATTTCTTTTTATAAGTTTGATTTTAAATTTTTAAGAACAAAGATTGCAAATATGTCTTCTAAACTCATAAAATTTTTATTGGCAGCTTTTAAAATATTGCTTTATATAACTTCATTTCTTTTATCAAAAACATATATTTCTGTCCTTGATCCTAAACCTAAATTTATTTTTTTTGTAATTCATGTTTTGTTTTTAATTGCGGGGATTCTGATAAATATCATCACGGAAACTGTTTTTGAATTCCATTCAGCTCATTACAATTATCCGTATTTGCAATTAGTCTTGGGAAAACTCATTTTTATATTATGTGCTTTGCCTATTTATGTGGATTTTCTTGGCTGTGTTTATTTGTTGTTATCTTTAGTTTAGTGAAGTATGAATTTGGTAAAGGTGTTAAAATGAAAAAACTTGTGTTATTTTTTGGTATTATTTTTATTGTCTTTCTTGCATTGGTATTGATACCGGAATTGGTAAATAGTAAAAATAAAAATGATGAAAAATTTGTGTTATACAACACTAATATAAAAGCCATATATTTTGATTCCATAAAACTAGATTTAAAAGGTTCAACAGAAACTGTCAGACTTACTAAAACTGAATATGATAATTCTATTTATGATATCGGTTTTGAAGTTTTAACGGAAAATATTCCTGCAGATTTTAAATATGATGGAATTTTAAAATTAATGATTTTTGATGAAAAAAATAATCTAATTGATTTTAAAGAGATTACCGCATGGGAGCAAATCGTTTTTTCCGGTAAAGACCACTCTAAAATTAAAATTGCTGTTTTTTGTAGAGATGTATTTAAAATTTCAGGTGAGTATATAGATTTGGTTTTATCGGTAGAAAAAGAAGATAAGCAATTATCGGATTATCCCATTAAATGTTTTTTAGGTCCTGCCGTTACTCCATAAGGCACTTTACTCTTTTTTCAATTGCAAAATCTTCCTCTTTTTGGTATAATCTGTAATTAGTAATTATTTAGGGGGAAATATGATTTATACATCAGAAAGCCTGCTTGAAGCTGCAAAAAATGCCGTTCCTAAGGCTGACCTTGTAACTTTACGCATTCACCGCACAAGGGGAACTTCCTTTGCGGCTCAGGATGGAGCTTTTGAGTCTTCCGGCTATTCGGCCGATCAAGGCTTTATGGTTGAAGTCTTATATGATGGGCACATTGCCTATGGGGCAACCCAGAATCTGACTCCTCAGGGAGCCGGCGAAGCTGCCCGTCAAGCCTTTAATGCCGCCCAAACCGCTTCAGCCTTTAAAATTGCCAATTTTGATAAAAATGTCAGGCCCGATACGGAATTAAAATACGAAACCCTTCGTGGTAAAAAGACCCGCCCTTCCAAAACCGAAATTTTCGACTATCTTTTTGAAATATGCGATATTTTAAAAGTCTCGGATGAGGTCATAGATACCCACGCCTATGTGGAGTTGGAAGAAGAGCAGATCGAGCTTTTAAGCTCCGAGGGAGCAAATATCTTACAGGATTTTTATAGGATCGGTTCCGGCTTGGGAGCTGCTGCCCGCCGCGGAGACATAATTCAAAGGCGTTCCTATAACGGATACGGTGCCCGCACCTTTCAGGGAGGCTACGAATTTTTAAACTTTGCCAAGTCTAAGGCGGAGGCCAAAAGGGTAGGGAATGAGGTGATAGAGCTTTTGGGAGCAGAACCCTGTCCTTCAGACAGGCGCACCCTCGTCCTTATGCCCGATCAAATGCTTTTGCAGATTCACGAAAGTGTCGGCCATCCCTTGGAAATTGACCGCATCTTGGGTGATGAAAGAAACTTTGCAGGCGGCAGTTTTATAAGGCCCGAAGACATCGGCAGCTTTCAGTACGGCTCAAAGCTTATGAATATCTGCTACGATCCCACAATTCCATATCAGCTTGCAACATTTGCTGCCGACCAGACGGGGGCTCTGGCAAAGAAGACCTTTATCATCAAGGACGGAATCTTAGTCTGCGCCTTGGGAAGCATCGAAAGCGCAGGCCGCCTCTATGCAGGCAAAACCGTTCAGCCTGATAAGATGGTCGCAAACCAAAGAGCAACCGCGTGGAACCGCCCGCCTATAGACAGGATGGCAAACCTCAACCTTGAGCCGGGAACCAGCAGCTTCGATCAAATAATTTCTTCTATCGAAAAAGGAATTATTATGACCTCGAACCGCTCATGGTCTATAGACGATTACCGCAATAAATTTCAGTTCGGCTGCGAATACGGCCAATTAATCGAAAACGGAAAAATCACCAAAACCGTGCGCGACCCGAACTACCGCGGGGTATCTCAAAACTTTTGGAGAAACCTCTGTGCAGTAGGCGATAAATCCACATTCCATGTATACGGAACGCCCAACTGCGGAAAGGGAGAACCCAATCAGGTTATTCAGGTCGGACACGCAAGTCCCGTTTGCGCATTTTCTGATGTAGAAGTTTTTGGAGGCGGAAAATGAAAATGAGTTTTAAAGAATATTTTGAATCGATTGCCGATTTTATGCTTTCGGAATTGCTTGAGGGAGAAAAAATTTCGATTTCCTTTTCGGGTGAAAAGACCTACTTTATGCGCTTTAGCAAGGCTAAGGTACGCCAAAACGGAACAGTAGATCAGGGTTATTTTTATTGTACCTTTTGGAAAAAGGGCCGCACCCACAATTTCAGTTTCGGTATTCAGATGAATATGGAAAAGGATAAGAGGATGGCGGCCGATGCTCTTCAAGAAGCAAGAGATTCTATAATGCTCCTTCCCGAGGATAAGTATCAATCAATTCCTGAATCTTCCGATACTTCTTCTGCGATATATACAGGGAAGCTCTTGCCCGAAGACAAGATACCGGAGATTATCTTATCCCCTGTTAAAGACCTCGACTTTGCAGGCCTTTATTCTCAAGGGATTATTTGCGAGGGTGTTATTACCTCGGCCGGAGCGACTCACTGGTTTCAAACCGAAACCTTTGTCTTGGATTATTCGGTATGGCTCGAAAACGGGCGCGGTATAAAATCTCTTTATTCGGGAACGGAATGGAGCGATGAGCAGTACCTTTCAAAGATTGAGCAAGCCCGAAAAGGCTTGGAAATCTTGCACACTCCGCAAAAAAAATTAGCCCCAGGAAAATACAAGGCCTTTATAAGTGCCGATGCCCTTATCGACGTAACAGACTTTTTCTCGTGGAACGGTTTTAGCGAAAGGAGTATGCAGCAGGGCTCAAGCGCCTATCTTGCTTTAAAAGAAGGAAGAGAGCATTTTTCGGATAAGTTTAATTTGACTCAGGATTTTTCTCTCGGACTTGAACCTGCCTTTAACTCGAACGGAGAACTGGCTCCCGAAAAATTAAGCATCATCGAAAAAGGTAAGCTTAAAAATACCTTGGTCAGTTTAAGAACCGAAACCCAATACGGTGTAAAATCCAACGGAGCTCCCTTAAGCGAGAGTATGCGATCGATCGTTATCGGAACCGGAGATTTAAACGAAGCGGATGCCGTAAAAGAGCTGGGTACGGGAATTTATATCTCCAACTTTAACTATCTAAACTGGAGCGATACCTCTTCGGCCAGAGTTACGGGAATGACCCGCTTTGCCTGTCTTTGGGTTGAAGACGGAAAAATCGTTGCTCCCATTGCCGACATGAGATGGGATGAATCCTTGTACAATATGTTCGGAGAAAACCTCTTAGCCGTAACAAAGGAAAGCCGAATCTTTGCAAACACAAGTACTTACGGAAGCAGAAGTACCGGAGGAGCCTCCCTTCCCGGCATTCTGGTAAAGGATTTTAACTGTACTCTCTAAGGTAAAAAAAATGTTATTAAAGCAAAGGCAGCAGCAGATTCTATCTCAAAAAATGGTGATGAACCAGCAGATGCTAAATGCTGTTGCCCTGCTTAATTTGTCGAGCGAAGAACTTCAAGAAGAGGTAATAAAGGAAGTAAAACGGAATCCCGCCCTTATTTTTAAAACCTCTTCGCGAGTGAGTGCCGCATCTTCGGAAGAAGGGGATAAGCACCAAAGTTTTTTGGAGAGCATCGAAGATGATTCCCACAAGACCTTGCAGGCTCATCTCATTGAACAGGCCGGAGAATCGATAACGGATGAGTATGTCTTAGATGCGGCAATGCTTATAATTCAAAATTTGGATCATAACGGTTTTTATTGGGTTCCTCTTGAAGAGCTTTTTGCCGATCTTCTTACCGAAAAAAAAATAACGCATACAGAAATAAAAAAAGCTCTTAATATTGTCAGGCGGCTTGAACCTATAGGCTGTGCCTGTTCCGGCTTTAAAGAATCCCTTATTGTACAGGCCGGAATCCTTTGCGAGTCTCCCAAAACTCAGGAAATCCTTGACATTTATAAAAATATACATTCCCTTTGTGTAAAGATAATAAAGGAACATTACGAAGTTCTTTCCTTTATTTCCGATTTAAAACTTTTTATAAAAAAACTTGCTCAAAAAAAAATCATTATAGATTTTGAAACTGCGGAAGAACTTGCAGAATTGATAAAATCTTTAAACCCTAAGCCCGGCCTTGCTTATTCCCGCGGAACGGACGGCGAAAAATTTATTACGCCTATAGCCGAAATAAAACGGGAAGGGAACGAATTTAAGATTATAATCAATGACGAAGAAATTCCCGCCCTTGAAATTTCGCCCGAATATGAAAGGATAAAAAATTCAGGCTCAAAGGAGGAGAAAAAAGAAGCAGCAGACTTTTTAAACAAGGCTTCTCTTTTTATGGGTGTTCTTGCCTACCGCAATCAGACCATACTTAAGGTTTTAACTGCCTTGGTCAATTTTCAAGAAGCCTTTTTTTTAGGCCGCCCGTGTAAGCCTTCTTCCGGAGGAGAGAGCGAAAAGATGCAGCCCGGCTACTTAAAGCCCTTAAAACAAATCGACATTGCGGAAATTGTGGGTTTAAGTCCTTCGACGGTTTCAAGGGTTTCGAATCAAAAATATATCAGATGCGAATGGGGATTTTTTGAAATTAAAGACCTCTTTTCGCCTGAAGTAAGCGGCGGGCTTTCAAAAGACTATGTAGAAAAAGCCATAACGGATATCATCGAATCCGATACCGAAAAAAAAACCGATGCCCGCATTTCTCAAATTTTAAAAGAACGCGGAATTGATATTGCAGTAAGAACGGTCAACAAGTACCGCAAAGAAATAGGCCTTCCTTCCTCCTATTATCGCAATTGACATTTTTCTCGAATTGCCGTATAAAAAAGATATGGAAATTACGGAGATCTATACCGGCCCGCTTTTTGTAAAGACCTGGGCTCTTCCCTTAGACAAAAAAACTGTTCTCCTCGTTGATCCGGGCGGCACGGATGAGGAATTGATGGATTACCTAAAAAGTAAAAATGCCGAAAGACTCGAAATAATGCTAACCCACGGACATTTTGACCATGTGGGCGGCGTACCCGAACTTATGCAAAAATATCCGGGTTCTTCTTTATGGATCCACCCTGCGGATGCGGGTTATCTGGGGCAAAACGGAAAGGAAAAACACATTGCTTGTTTTAGCCAAATCCGCGCCGAAAGATATATAAAGGCTTTAAAATACGACTTTCCCGAGCCGACAGGCTTTTTAAAAGACGGAGACCTTGTAAACGGTTTTAAGGTTTTACACACTCCCGGGCATACCGAAGGTTCGGTTTGTTTTTGGAATGAAGAAGCAAAGGTGCTCTTTTCGGGCGATACCCTTTTTTACCGCTCCCACGGAAGAACAGACCTTTTAGGAGGGGACGATCAAAAAATAAAGGCTTCACTGAAATTCCTTTTAAAGCTCCCGGATGAAACTGCCGTCTATCCCGGGCACGGCTCCAATACCTCGATAGGGGCGGAAAGGGCCCGGATAGAAAAAATTTAGAGCCGGTTTTTAAGTGCTCAAGAATCGATTAAATGTTCCCCGGATAAACATATTTTAAATTTCTTTGAGCTATCTTACACAGGTGCCTGATTGTTTCGGGTCTTGTGGGCCTTTTATCCTTCATCTTGTAGGCAGGGTAGAAGGCCGAAATATGTAAGGGAATATCGGGTCTTATTTTTGAAAGCATTTGAGAGAGAGCTTCCATTTCATCATCGCCGCTGGTAAAGCCTTCGAGAACTAAGCAGGTAACTTCTACATGAACTTTTGAGGCCGCACTTCGGATCGTTTTTATTACGGGCTTTATTTTTCCCTTGCAGATTTCGGTGTAAAATTGAGGGGAAAAAGATTTTAAGTCGATATTCATTGCGTCAACCATAGGGAGGATTCCGTTTAAGGGTTCTTCTTCGATAAAGCCGTTTGTTACGAGGACGGTTTTTAAGTCTTTTTCTTTTGCAATCGGAAGCACATCCTTAACATACTCATACCAAACCGTAGGCTCGTTATAGGTAAAAGCTATGCCTATGGAAGGAGTTTTTAAAACGGCCCTAATCAGTTCTTCGGGGCTGACCGTATCTGTGTTTTTTTCTGTTTTTTCTTCCGGCGGAACGGAATGAACAAGGGAATGGTTTTGGCAAAATCGGCAGTCAAAATTGCAGCCGAAGGTTCCTACCGAGAAGATGTAGGAAGAAGGGTAAAAACGGTATAAAGGCTTTTTTTCGATCGGGTCGAGGGCGGCTCCCAAAACCTTGCCGTAGTTTAAAGCATAGAGTTTTCCGTCTATGTTTTTGCGGCTAAGGCATCGGGAAAGCCGGCCATCTTTTATAAGACATCTATGAGGGCATAAAAGGCAGCGTATTTTATTGTCTTCATTTTTTAAAACCGAAGATTCTTTTTTCCAAAATTCCGCTTCTTTCATAGCCCTCTTAAAAACTTACTTCTTTTTTGCAGTTGTTTTGGCGGCCGGTTTTTTGGCGGATGCCTTAGCCGGTTGTTTAGCGGCTGCTTTAGAAGCCTTTTCTGCAGGTTTGGCCGGTTTTACAGACTTAGCCGGTTTTTTAGCGGCCGGTGTCTTAGCGCTGCTTACCTTTACTGCAGCAGGTTTTGCATTGGGGAGTTCAATGCCGAGTTTTTCGCTCAATTTTTGGAGCATATCCTTTGTCATGCTTTCAAGGTTGTACTTGGGCTTCCATCCCCATTCTTTTTTGGCGCAAGAATCATCGAGTGAGTTCGGCCAAGAATTTGCTATAGCCTGACGTACGGGATCGACATCATAACTCATCTTAAATTTGGGAATATGTTTCTTGATTTCGGCAGCGATTGTCTCGGGAGCAAAGCTCATAGCCGTGATATTAAAGGCGTTTCTGTGCTTTAATTTTTTAGGATCGGCTTCAAGAAGTTTAAAGATGGCGTTTAGGGCATCGGGCATGTACATCATGTCCATGAGTGTTCCTTTTTTGATAAAGGAAGTATAGGCTCCTTTTTTTAGGGCCTCATAGTAGATATGAACTGCATAGTCGGTTGTTCCGCCGCCGGGGAGGGCCTCATAGGAAATAAGACCGGGGAAGCGGACTCCCCTTGTATCTACTCCGAATTTTTGATGGTAATAATCGCACAAGAGTTCTCCGGCAACCTTTGTAACGCCGTACATTGAGGTCGGCCTTTGGATTGTATCCTGCGGAGTTTTATCGGCAGGGGTCGAGGGGCCGAAGGCTGCGATTGAGCTAGGGACAAAAAGAGAGTATTTTTGTTCTCTTGCGAGTTCCAACATATTGTGTAAACCTGTAAGGTTAATCTGATAGGCTAATTGGGGATTTTTTTCTGCTACGGCTGAAAGAAGGGCTGCAAGGTGGATGATCGTGTTGACCTTATATTTTTTGCAAACCTCAAGAGTTTTTTTGCCGTCAAGGACATCGAGCTTTTCGAAGGGACCGCTTCCGATAACCTTGGGTACATCTTTTTTTTCGATGTCGGAAGCTATAACGTTGTCGTTTCCGTACTCATTTCTTAAAAACATAACCAATTCACTTCCGATTTGTCCGAGTGAACCGGTAACCAAAATTTTTCTTTTAGTCATACTGTCTCCTTTTTTTTGCAGTAATTAAGTTGCTGTCAAAAAATTATAAATAATTGTAGCACATTTTTATTTTCTGTGCTAGATGTTAAAATAAATTACATACTCGACGCCCTTGACTTTTATACGGTTAATTGATATAATCCACAATCCGTAATGGAATTTATCTTGAAATTTTTGAGCGGGGATTCCCGTTCTATAATATAAGGAGTCTAGTTTATGAAACGGACATATCAACCAAGTAAAACAAAACGGGTTCGACGCTTCGGATTCCGTGCACTTATGAAAACAAAGGGCGGACGTGCTATCTTAAGCCGCCGCAGAGCAAAGGGCAGACGCAAGCTTTCAGCTTCCGACGAAAAAAAACCGTTCTAATTTTCTCTCTTAAGTGAGTAATTTTACATTTTCCGGAGAAGAACGGTTAAAAGATCGATCACGTATTAAGGCTGTATTTCAAAAAGGCCTTAAACTGAGCTTAAAAGGAGTGAGTTTGTTCATTCTGCCTAATGGATTGGAGTACAATCGATTTTTATGTACTTTTCGACGAGGTTTCGGTTCCGCAGTGATGCGGAACAGGTCTCGGAGAATATCAAAAGAGGCCTACAGGCATATAAAACATAGGTTAAAACCGGGAAACGATTTTATCCTTTTAGTTTTTTCTGAAAAGGACTCTTTCTCTCTTCGTTTAGAGCAGCTTACCACCCTCTTTTTAGAAGCGAAAATGTATAATGATGAGGCTTTATGAGAAAATTTTTAGTAAGTTTTTTGTGTGCTTGTATAATCTTTTATCAAAAGGCTATTTCTCCTCATTTCCCGCCTGCATGCAGGTATCAGCCTACTTGTTCGCAGTATGCTGTTGAAAGCATAAAAAAATACGGCCCGTTTAAAGGTACCGGTATGGCTTTACTTAGGATATTGAGGTGTCATCCTTTTCATAAGGGAGGATACGACCCTGTTCCATAATGATGATTAACCTATAGGGGTTAAAATTTAGGAGTTAGAATTGAAAAAAAATACCGTATTGGCTGTTGTGCTGTCAATGATTGTTTTCGGAGGGTGGCTGTATATTCAGCAAAAATATTTCCCTGTCGAATATAATGTTCCTCAAAAGCCTGTTGCTCAGGCTCAAGAGCAAAATTCAAATTTGTCTGAAAATACCTTTCAGCCGTCTTCAAATCAAATTTCAAATTCAATGATAGAAGGTCTTACAGATTCTGCCTTTCCTTCGAGAGAGCAAACCTATGTTATTGAAACCGACATTATCCGTGCCGTTTTTACAAACAGAGGCGGGGATATTATTTCTTATAAATTAAAAGACCATGCTTCCGCGGGAAGTGATGAACGCGTTGAGATGATAGATAATGTGACCGAAAAGAACAAGGCTCTTTCTCTCTCCTTTGGCGGTCCTGAAGCTCAAGCTGTGGATCTTCTTTTTAACGTAAAAGAAGACAGCCTTTCCGACGGCAGAAAGCAGATAGGTTTTTACCGTGATGTAAAGATAAAAAATGCCGACGGTTCTGAAACCGTGTTTACTCTTGCAAAGCGCTACACCTTTATTCCCGGCGATTATATGTTTACCCTTGAGGTTACCATCGATGGAAAAGAAGGCATGAAGGGCTTGGCTTTTGGAGAAAACGCCTATACTTTACGAAGCGCTCCCCAGATAGGACCTGAGTGGGATAAGGTAAACGACAAATATGAATACAGAGCCCTTTCTTATTTTGCCAATGAAAAGAAGAAAGAAGATAGAGGAATCACCGACGGAAAAACAAAGTCCGTAACCGATTTAGCTTCATGGGTAAGCGTTTCAGGTAAGTATTTTTCTTTTATCGTTATACCCAAAGACCCCATCCAAAAGATGTTTTTTTCGGGGATGAAGGAAGAAGGAGCAAAGCTTCATAATTCGCAATTTTTTATTTCGCGTCAGCCCATCATAGGAAATGCGGCTTATGACCAATACAGGATTTATATAGGTCCGAGTTCCGAGAAGATATTGAACTCTTACAATTCTGCGGCGGCCAATAATTACGGTTATGAAAATTTAAGAATAGACGGACTTGCCGCTTCAAGTGGTTTTTTAGCTCCCTTGGAAAGAATTTTAAAATTTATCATGGAGCTTTTATATAAGCTTATTCCTAACTGGGGTGTAGCCCTTCTTTTGATGACTCTTTTAATGAGGATAGTATTCTTCCCTCTTACCAAGAAAAGTTCTGAAGCTACAAAGAGGATGCAGGAACTTCAACCTCAGATTAATGAGTTGCAGCAAAAGTATAAAAACAATCCTCAAAAGCTTAATGCCGAAATGGTTAAGTTTTATAAGGAAGCCGGTTATAATCCTGCATCGGGTTGTCTGCCTCTGCTTATTCAGCTTCCGTTTTTGTTTGCTATGTTCGGATTATTTAATAACTATTTCGAGTTCCGCGGAGCCAGTTTTATTCCCGGCTGGATTCCCGATCTATCGTTGGGTGACAGTATTTTGAAATTCGGCTTTACTATTCCATTTTTAAATTGGACCGATTTGAGGCTTCTTCCTATTATTTATACGGGATCGCAGTTGCTGCACAGTAAGTTGACTCAAACGCCGGGACAGTCTCAGCAAAATCCATCTATGAAGATTATGCTGTATTTTATGCCGGTTTTCTTTTTCTTCCTTTTTTACAATGCACCTTCGGGACTCTTATTGTTCTGGACATTTTCCAATATTTTGATGCTTTTACAGCAGCTTATAATCAATAAGTCCATGAAGAATAAAGAATAATTATTTTAGTACTAGGAGATATATATGATATATGAATTTGAAGGAAAAACTGAGCGTGAAGCTATAGATATTGCAGTAGCTAAGCTCGGACTTGAGAAAGATCAGTTTGATGTTGAAATTTTGGAAATTCAAAAAAATTCCTTGTTTAAAAAAGGTCATGCAAAGATAAGGGTTCATGTTGATGAATCCTTAAGGGCTAATATGCGCAATAATGCAGAACAATCTTCTGAAACCGTAAAACTTGAAGAAGATCAAGTTGAAAGAACATCTGAAGATATTTCGGAAGGAGCCGAAAAAACAAGAGTCTTTATTCAGACCATGGTCGAAAAAATAGGCTATGACTGCTCCGTATCGTTGATTGCCTGCGATAAAAAGCATTTTTCATATAGGATTAATTCTAAAGATGCTGCAATGCTTATAGGCAAAAGAGGTAAAAACCTTGACTCTATCCAGCTTTTGGCAAATGTGTATGCCGGAGCTATAGGACATGCCTATGCCAGAGTATCTGTCGATTGTGAAAGTTATAGGATGAGAAGAGAAGAACTCCTTATTCGAATGGCCTATGATATCGCTGACAAGGTGCGAATGACAAAGAAGTCGCAGCTTTTGGAACCTCTCAATCCTTATGAGCGCAGAATCATTCACACAACCTTGAACGCCGTGAACGATATTGAAACCAAAAGTGAGGGAAATGGTTTATATAAACAGGTTCGCGTGTTTTATAAAGGTATATAACTTGAGAATAATATGACCGAAAAAGGCGGACTTATTGTCCTTATTATTTAAGGAAAATATAAATTTTAGGAGATTTTTATGAATAAAATTATGATTATGTTTGTATTTTTTACAGTCTGCCTTTTTCCGGCTTTTTCGAATACCAATGAAGATACACGAAGTATAGAACAAAGACTTTCCGATATCCTTGACCCAAAGATTGCTTCTGAACTTCTTCAAAAAAAAGAAATACTTAAGTTAAAATACGGCGCTTCAAATATGAAACTTGAAATGCAGCCTGTTTCCGTTCTTTCTGATAAAATGTCGGAATTTCTTTCTAAGAAAAAGCCTGCTTTTTCCGGAGAATTTTTGTCTTTGTATAAAAAAAATGGGCCGAATACTCCCGATGTTTCCAAGATATTGCGTCACATATCGGGACTTGAGGGTATTGAGTACTTTTCAAACAGTTATCAGGAAATGAGGCCTCTTTATCTGACTTCTTATGCAGTAAAAGAGGTAAGAACCTCGGATGGTGTAGTTTATGAGCGTATAGATGATCCGTTGAATGCTGAGGTTGACGGCTTGCAAATTCTTGCTCGCCAAATTGATGCAACTTTTGGGGATTTTATTTATAAATACCGTTATTGTAAAAGCGGAAATAATGTTGGTATGATATGTGTAAATACTCAAAAAATATCTCATCCTGACATGAGTCTTATAGCTCTCCAGCCTGATGCAATGATTTTGTCCATGTCTGTTTACGATCTTGATGATTATATTTTGGTTCATTGCTCAAGTACCGCAAAATTTCCTACAATACCTTTTATAGGCGGCAGGATAAAAAGATCTTTTTCTTCACGATTAATGGCTGTATATAATTGGTTTATGGATGAGTATAAATGTGCCGAACAAGGCATTGAATATAATGCCAAAAAAAATATTAATTCCAATAATTAAGGAAGAATGAAAATGAAAAAACTATGGATAATGATTATCTCGGCGATGTTTATGATTTTGGTTGCAGGAACTGCTGCAGCTATTATAATAACAAATTCTAACTCAGAAAAAGGAGATAAAAAAATGAGCGAAGATGGTCTCTATGCTGTAATAGATACGGACAGAGGTGCGATTGTTTTAAAACTTTTTTACAATGAAACACCTTTGACGGTATGTAATTTTGTAGGACTTGCTGAAGGAACTCTTGATGCTGCAAAGGGTAAACCTTTTTATGACGGCTTAATCTTTCATAGAGTAATAGCCGATTTTATGATTCAGGGAGGAGATCCTACCGGAACAGGTTCAGGCGGCCCCGGCTATAGATTTCCCGATGAAATTGTAGAAAGTTTAAGACATGACGGTCCCGGTGTGTTGTCAATGGCCAATGCCGGCCCGGGTACTAACGGATCCCAGTTTTTTATTACTCATCTTGAAACTCCATGGCTTGACGGAAAGCATACCGTTTTCGGACGCGTAGTTGAAGGACAAGAAGTTGTAAATGCAATTCAGCAAGGCGATAAGATGAAAAGCGTAAAAATAATAAGGACAGGAAAAGAAGCCAATGCTTTTAAAACCGATCAAGAAGCCTTTTACAAATACCTTTCCGAAACAAAAGAAAGTGAAAAACGCAAAGCTGAAGCCCTTGAAAAAAAAATGGAAGATCTGATTAAAACGAAATATCCTCCTGCAAAAAAAGACGAAGACGGTGTTTATTCCTTTATCGTAAAAGAAGGAAAGGGTGAAAAGCCTAAGACAGGACAAACCTTGACAATGAAATATAAGGGTTCACTTTTGGCAAACGGAAAAGTTTTTGATGATTCCGATATGCATAAGCCGTTGGAATTTCCTGTAGGAACAGGCCGCGTTATTCCGGGTTTTGATTCGCAGTCGGCTAAGATGAGTTTAGGTGAAAAACGCATCATAATTATTCCGCCGTCCCTTGCCTATGGGGAAGCCGGAGCGGGCGGAGTCATTCCCCCAAATGCTTATTTGGTTTTTGAACTTGAGTTATTAAAAATAAAATAACATAAAAAAAATAAGGAGTTGTTTATGAAAGTAAATTTTGTTAGAAAACTTGCTTTATTGTTGTGTGTTGCGTTATTTGCTTTTGCTTCTTGTACAAAGGAAGACGTAACTGCGAACACTGAATCTGAAAAACTTGAGTCTATGGATTCAATGGAGAAAGAGTCTCCGAAAGAAGATATGGCTGATGTAAATGCAGATGGTGTTATCTATGTAAACCGAGCAGGCTTATATACCGAAACCGATGACGGTAAAATGAAATGGGCCGCAGAAGCTTCACTGGGTGATGTAGCTATGTACCTCGGAGAAAAAAAAGAAGCTCAAAGAACTGACGGTCAAAAACGCTCATTTTTTCATATTTCTTTAAAAGATAAAGAATACTGGGTTCAGGATTATTGTTATGAGCCCAATACAGTGCCGGCTTTTATTTCTGCTGCCGATACGGTTTTATACAAATCGGAATCTTTAACTGCTGCAACGGATGAAGTCATACCTCAATATTTTATTGTTGCCGTTTATAAAGACAGCTTAAATGCTTCCAATCAAAAATTTGTAAAAATTGCAGCTTATTGTCCTGAATTGATAACTTCTTGGATAGTAAAGGAAAAGTATGTAAAGCGCGATGCTGTAGAATTTGAAAAAACAAATACCGATGCGATGCTGCTTGCACAAGTTGCTATGGAATCTCAAAACGAAACAATTAGGGCTGAACTCTTTCAAAACGCTATTGAAATGAATTCCAGATACAGTGATGATATAGCAATTTTACAAAATCTTGCTCGAGTCATAGATGCTGAAAATGCTTTTTTGAAAAAAGTTGAAGCCGAGAAGATTGAAAAGAAACTTATTGCAAAACAAGATGTTGAACTTTTAAGTATTCCTTATTTAGAGGGTGATGTAAGGTTATTGGCAACTGTAAAAGCCGATACGGTGCTTCATGCTACAAAGAAACTTGTTTCTACAGGACCCGATGGTTCTCAAACCGAATGGTACTATGTACAAAATAAACAAAAGAAAGGTTGGGCTCAAGCTTCATATCTTGAAGAAAAATAATTTTTTTTGTTAAAATAAAACCGTCTTATCTTTAAAGATTTGACGGTTTTATTTTTGACTTTTCCTATGCGAATGTATTTTAACCTTTTGAACTTATTTGATTTTATTTTTTCTTATTCCGATTTTTTTATTTTATTGTTTGCACTAATTCTTGATTTTATTTTGGGTGATCCTCATTCTTTTCCTCACCCCGTAAAATTTATTGGGAGCTTGATAAAAAAAGAAGAAGCTCTTGCAAGATTTTTTTTTAGGTCATCGAGAGGTTTAAGATTTTCCGGTTTTTTAATTACATTATTCAATATTGTTTTCAGTTTTTGCCTTGTATTTTTCTTCTTAAAATTATTGTACCCCTATAAAATTTTATACTTTATTTTTGCAGTATGGATCAGCTACACGTGCCTTGCCGCCCGCTGTTTGCAGCAAGAATCGATGAAAGTTTTTAAAGCTCTGCAGATAAGTCTTGAAGAAGGAAGAAGGCAAATCGCAAATATTGTAGGGAGGGATACTCATTGTCTTGATAAAAAGGGAATCAGCCGAGCCTGTGTTGAAACCATAGCCGAAAATACAAGCGACGGCGTTATAGCTCCATTGTTTTTTATGATGCTTTTAGGGCCTGCGGGCGGTATTGCCTATAAAGCTGTGAATACTATGGATTCTATGCTTGGTTATAAAAATAAAAAATATTGCGACTTAGGTTTTTTCTCTGCAAAGGTTGATGATATTGTAAATTATATTCCTGCGCGTATTTCAGCCTTACTTATTCTTGCAGGTTCTTTTTTTTGTAAACTACGGAGTGCAGAGAAAGACTGTTTACAAAAGCAGGTATCAAAGCAGCGCATATCAAAACTAGCAGCAATAAAAGCGGGTTTTAATATTTGGAGGCGTGATTGCAGAAAGCATTCCAGTCCTAATTCCGCACATCCTGAAAGTGCTGCGGCCGGTCTTTTGGGGTTAAGATTGGGCGGTCCTAATTATTACGGCGGAGTTCTTGTAGAAAAACCTTTTATAGGGGATGAAATTTTTGAAATTGAAGATGAGGATATAAAAAGATGCATACAGCTGATGTATGCATCCGAAGTTTTAATGTTTGGGCTTTATGCTCTCTTATTTTTCAGGGATGTCTTTTCGGGTCTTGGCTATTTTTGAAATAAGGCCGTATTCTACCGACTCTTCGGCATTTAACCAGCAATCCCGATCCGTATCCTTTGCAACCTTTTTTTCATCCGTGCCTGTTTCTTCTGCAATTAGTTTATTGATCTTTACACGCATTTTTTCAAGTTCTTTAGCGTGTATTTCAATTTCGGTTGCGACACCCTTTATTCCGGAAAGAGGTTGATGAATCAGATAATGGCTGTTGGGCATGCCGAAGCGGCGTTCTTTACTTGCCGCAAGAAGAATAATTGAAGCCGCACTTGCAACTAATCCCATACCGATTGTGTAGACAGGAGCCTTAATAAATCTTATCATATCGAAGATTGCAAAGCCCGCATCTGCATCTCCTCCGGGGGAGTCTATGTAAATATAAATGGGCTTTGTTGCCGAAAGGGATTCCATGAGCAAAAGCTGGCGCACTATTTTTTCGGAAAGCTCTTTGTTTATTTCTCCTGCTAAAATAATTTGACGAGTATTAAGAAATTTTTGCATCAAAGCGTCAGTATCATCTGCTTTATTTTTTTTGTTTTCTGTTGTTTCATTTATAAAGTTCATGTAAACTCCTAAAATTTATCGTTGACGGAATTTAATATACAAAAAATTCTAATTATTGTATAGGGGGTAGGTTCCGAGCTCTGTTGTACAGAATATTCCAAAGTTTTAGCTTTTCTGACATCTCACAGTTTTGGTATGAATCGGTCATTCTCCATTGCCAGTTTTTTCCCATGGTTGATGGCGCGTTCATTCTTGCTTCCGAATTTAAAAATAGGATGTCCTGCATCTGTACGGCAGCAAAATCGGCGACGGAAGAAAAAGCTTTGCGGATTATTTCGGAAGCTAGTTCTTTTTTAAATTCATAAGTATTCAAAACAGAACAAATGCTTTTATCTTCTTTTTTTCCGTAAAGATAGGTGTAAATAAATTTAAGCACTTCTTCCGAAGAATTTTCAAGCCAACCCATTATGGTGTCATTGTCATGTGTTCCCGTATATACGGCACAGTTTTTTTTGTGATTATGGGGCAGGTAAGGATTTACCATATTTTCGGATTTGAATTCGTTTAAGTCAAAGGCGAATTGTAATATCTTCATTGTAGGGAAATTAAAATCATCCCTAAGATTTGCAACTTCAGGTGTTATGACTCCTAAGTCTTCAGCCAAGATAGGAAGGCCTTCCCGATATTTTTCATCCAATAAAATTAAGTCTTTTTTTATTTCTTCAAAAAAATAATGCCCGGGACCCTTAATCCATTTTCCTTCTTGGGCTGTTTTTGCACCTTGCGGTATGGCCCAAAAAGCTTCAAAGCCTCTAAAGTGATCTAATCTGATTATGTCGAAAAGTTTTAGGCTGTGCCGAATGCGGGTTTTCCACCAAAGGTATGAATCTTCTTTCATCTTATCCCAGTCATAGAGAGGATTTCCCCAAAGTTGGCCTGTAGAGCTGAAAAAGTCCGGCGGAACACCGGCTGAAACTTCAGGCTTTGCTTCTTTATCCAACAAAAATAAGTTTTGGTTTTGCCAGACGTCTGCGGAATCCAAGGCGGTAAATATCGGAATATCACCTATAAGGTCTATATTATTTTCTTTTGCATAGTTTTTTAATTTTTTCCATTGCGAGAAAAAGAAAAATTGTATGATTTTTTGGATTTCATATTCTTCACAATGAGCTTTTATAAATTCACTTACCTTTTCTTTTTTATTTATAACAAGGTCTTTTGACCAAACTTCATTCCATATACCTTGAGATAAATTTTCTTTTTTTGCCCGTTCCTCGTAGTTTTCTTTAATTGTCATAAAGGACGCAAAATCATTTAGCCAAAAAGTTTCTTCTCGATAAAAATTTTCAACTTGGGTTTTTAAAAAAGAATCCGTTTTTATTTTATTTAATACAAAGGAAGCCGCTTTTTTTAAAATTCTCATTTTGTGATAATGGATGAAGCCGAAGTCTGTTCTTTCGGGATTTGTATTTTCTTGAACATTTTTTTTGTATTCCTTAAATTCACCTTCTTCTAAAAAACCGTTTTTGTAAAGTTCTTCAAGGTTTACAAGATATGGGTTTCCTGCAAAGGCAGAAAATGAAGCATAAGGTGAATCTCCATAGCCGGTGGGACCTAGAGGAAGCATTTGCCAAGCTCCTACCTTGATGTTTTTTAACCAATCGATAAAATTAAAAGCTTCTTTACCTATTGTTCCAATACCTTCAGCATTTGGTAATGATGCCGGATGTAAAATAATTCCTGAAAGTCTTTTCATATATTTTCCTCCATCGTTTGTTTGTAATTTTCAGCTATGTAAAATATGATTCCTGATATGCCGGGAAATAGAAGTAAGAAAAAACAAGAAATAACAAACTGCAAAATACTTAGATAAAATATTTTATATGTCAAAAAGGGATGTGCTAAAAATAAATCAAAAGATTTTTTTATATTTTTTATTTTGTTTTTATTTTTTGGTTGACATGCGGTTATCGGATAATACCAAAAAAGCGATAATTCAAATATAAAAAATATAAAAATAATTATGATGGAAAAAAAATATCCGAAAAATGTTTTTATTTCTAAAAAATATCTTAGTAAAAAAATTAAAGAGAAAATAACTGACAGTTTTATTGCAGAAATTATAAGTGCATCACTAAAGTTTTTTTTAATGCCGTTTATAAATTTTTGAATCTTTGATTTTTCTTTATCCAAATAAAAGAAATAAACGGCAAAAAACAATATTTGAAAAATTATATAACAAATTATATTAAAACTAAAAGCGATGGATTTATTTTTGGGTAAAAATCTCGGCATTATAATTATCAAAAATATCATGAGGATAAAAACTAAGTTTAAAAAGAATATTTCTTTTTTCTTTTTTGACATATAGCCGTTTTCAATTCCTATATATTTTTAAGACTGCTTTCCGGTTTTAAGTTTTCTGTCTGTTTTAAATCTATCTATTGCAAGTTCTATCAGGTGCATGATAAGTTCTTTATATGGAAGCCCCGAAGCTCCGCACATTTTTGGGAACATGGAAATTGAGGTAAATCCCGGAATAGTATTTACTTCGTTTAAGTATATTTTTCCGTTCTTTTTATCGATAAAAAAATCGACACGTGAAAGACCTGTCAGATCCAAGGCTTCGTAAGCTTTTATGGCGGTTTCTCTTATTGTTTTTCTTTGGCTTTCGGTTAAATCGGCCGGGATTTTTAATTCGGCTCCGTTGGGGTCTGTGTATTTTGCATCATAGTCATAAAATTTGTGTGTAGGAATTATTTCTCCCGGAATGTAGGCTGTCGTTTTTGTGTTTCCCGTAACAGAACATTCTACTTCTCTAGCTTCGATACAGGCTTCTATTAAAATTTTATTATCCCACAAAAAAGATTCTTCTGCCTGCTCCAAAAGTTCTGTTCTGTTTTTTACCATTCCGACCCCAACCGAACTTCCTGCTCTGCATGGTTTTATAAATAGAGGATATTCCAAATCTTTTTCGGCTCTTGCCAAGAGAGTTTTTTTCTTTTCGGGATCATCCCAGTCTTGTTTTTTTATTGCTGCATAGGGAACAATGGGGAGTCCCGAATAATCCCAAATCATCTTGGTTTTTTCTTTATCCATAGATATGCTTGTGGACATTACATCGCCGCCTACATAGGGAAGGTCTGCCATTTCGAAAAGACCTTGGATTGTACCGTCTTCTCCGAATCTTCCATGTAAAACTGCAAAGACCGCATCAGTGGGTAAAAAATTGTCTCCTGCTTTTAAGCCTTTTTTTGTTCCTCCGCCCGGAATAACGGTTACTCTCTTTGTTTCATCTTTTTTTATTTTTAAAACAGCCTTTTCATTTTTTATGATGCGTTCTCTTTCTTTGTCATCATGTAAATACCATGCTCCTGTTTTTGAAATACCTATTAAGTGAAGTTTATGTTTTTTATCTATCGTTCTTATAATTGAAGAAGCCGATTTTAAAGAGACTTCATGCTCGCTGGATTTTCCGCCATAGATGATTGCTATATTCATATTTACTCTCCATAAGAGTTATTCTATCACTATTTTATAAGATTTTCAATGAGGGGAGATTAAAACGCATTAACCGTTTCAATGCCCTTATACGCAATCTCATCTTTACTATCCGATAAAAAAACTTCTAAGATGCTGATTGCCGAATTTTTAGGGGCAAATTTATTTCTTAAAGAAAAATTATCCAAGGCCCAGGCGAGAGCCATAGTTATTGTGCCGTAGTGTGTTACGATTATGATGTTTTCATCTTTTAAGACTGTTTCGTCTAAAAATTCTGCGGTTCTTTTAAAATGGTCAAAGGAGGTTTCGCCCTCAGGAGGGGCTATGGTATCGTTCTTTTCGATCCAGTTTTTTGCTTCAATAGGATATTTTTCCTGAGCTTCTTCAAAGGTTAAGCCTTTAAAAATACCGAAATTATATTCTTGAAGCCGTTTATCGGTTTGAATATTTTTAAGCCCTAAGTATTCGGCTGTTTGCAAGGCTCTTTTAAACGGACTCGAATAAACTTTAAAAGAAGAAAAATCTTTTAGTTTGGGTTTTAACTCGTCAAGCATTGGATAGGCTTCTTCTGCCAAAGGACTGTCATCCAAGCTGAATATCTTTTTTTTATTTGTTACCGTTATTCCGTGTCTTATTAAAACTATTTTCATATTTTATCCTTAGATTGTGATAAAAAAACTTGTACTTAAAATTGCAAGCTCCGTTAATTCTACAATAAAGCCGTTTACGTCTCCTGTTGTGCCGTCGATTTTTTTGTATGAAATTCTTATTACGATAAATGTTAAAATTAGTGCGATTGCAGGAAAGATTAAATATTTTATACGTTCTGTTAAAATAAATGTTCCTTGAATTTTTGAAAAGACTGATATCTCAGGAACAAAAAGAGAAAGGATGCATACAATAATCAGCCAAAAGAAAAAACTGAACTTGGAGGCTGATTTATGAAAGAGTGCTCCGAGACCCGTATCCTTTGCAGGTTTTGAGAAAACGACAACCGTCAAACCTGAAACCCGCGAAATTATTCCGGCTAATATAAGAAGCCCTGCTTCGGGCATTATGGTAGAATAATTTATGTATCTAAGAAGCAAAAAAACATTGAGGCCTATTGTTCCATAAGTTCCGACTCTTGAATCCTGCATAATTTCCAATATTTTTTCTTTTTTTCTTGCAGAAAAAAAGCCGTCTACGGTGTCTCCAACCCCGTCAAGGTGAATGCCACCTGTTAAAAACAAGTATAGGAGTAAGCTGAGAAATCCCGATATTTCAAGATATTTTTGCGGAAGAAAATAGATTGGGATAAGCACAAGGCTTGCAATCAGAGCCCCTATAAGAGGGAAAAAATAAAAAGCCCTTTTAATATTTTTTTCGTTAAAGTCTACATTTATATTTATGGGGATACGGGTAAAAAACTGCAAGGCTAAGATAAATCCTTTCATATCGATACTCTCTTTTTTATTTAAGATTTTATTTTTATAGGTAAACCGCAAACGCAGAGTACTACTTCATCTGCAATTTCTGCAACTTTTGCATTTACTATTCCCTGAATATCCGAAAAAGCTCTTGATACCGGGTGCATGGGGACAATGGATGAGCCTACCTCATTTGTTACAAGAATTAAGGAACCGTTTATTTTTTTTATTTCTAAAATAAGATTTTTGATTTGCGTTAGTGAGGCTTCTATTGTTTTTTGAATATCTTCTTCATTCGGCATTTCTTTTTCTCCGGTTAGTTGAAAAAAAACTCGAGAGATTAAATTTGTTATGCAGTCAAGTAAATAGTACTTTTCTTCTTTGACGGCCTTTTCTAAATTTAAAAAACCTTCGTATGTACGCCACTTTGGGTTGCGTCTTGCAATATGTTTTTTTACTCTTTCCCGCATTTCGTCATCATAGATTTCAGCGGTTGCAATATAGACCACATCGTCTATTCCGTCTAAAAGTTTTTCGGCATAGGCCGATTTTCCGCTTCTTGATCCGCCGGTTATAAGTGTTACCATAAGATAATTATATCAAAAAAAAGAAAAATGTTAAGAGGGCAAAAAAGGCGGCGGCAGGTTTTAAAGAGTTCTATTTTTAAAAAACACCAGCCGCATAAAAAAGCCTTTTACGGCAGGGAGGCTTTCATAGTAAACCGTTCCATCGGTTTCCTTTACTCTTTCTTCGATAGCTTTTAAGCCTATTCCTTTTTTGATTTCGATACATCCGATACCGTTGTCCTTCATGGTTACTATAAGAGATGTCTCTGTATAGGAAAAATGAATTATGATTTTTGAAGCCTTGCTGTATTTTGCAGAGTTGGATAAAAATTCCTGCACTGCCTTATATAGCGCATGGCTTTCTTTTTCGTTTAAACTCCAAATGTCTTTTGAAAAGGTAAATTGCACATTGATATTTGTCATTTTTTTAAATTCGTTTATGAGGTTATGAATTAAAATTATTGTTTCATATTTGTTGTAGTCTATCGGTTTTAATTCTCTTAAAGCAAATCTTACTTCTTCTAAATTCTTTTTGGCAAAGGAATTTAAATCTAAAATTTTTTGGGGTAAATTATCTTTATTATTCTTTGCGGCAGTATAGAGCGCGTTTAGCTGAATAATCATTGTAGAAAGTCCGTGTCCTACACTGTCATGTATTTCCCGTGATATGCGGTTTCTTTCTTTTAAGGTCACAAGATCTTCTATAGATTCATTGTATATTTCCAAATCATGAATGGAATTTAAAAGCTCTTCTTTTTGGATATCAAGCTCTTCTATTTTACTTTGGTAAGAAATAATTTTATTTTGATTGACTTTAAAATATTCTAAAACCCCTCCGCTTAAAATGAAAAAAGCCGTATAGTTTACCATCGTTCCCATATTGAAATTTCTTAATGAGAATATACAGACTGCAAGTCCGATTATGCCGAGGATATAGGTATAAGGTTTTGAATTATAATAAAAACTGTCAATCAACGGAATTAAAAACAGGAGAAACGGAATATCCGCATCGCTAATATGTAATAAAAAACAAAGAATCCAATCGGTTAAACAAAGAGTAAAAAAAAGAGAGCTTTTTTTATTTATATAAAAAATTCTGATATTAAATAAAATAATAAAACAAATATGCAATAAAAATTGAACTCCGTTAAGTTTATTTCCATTCATGCTTATTTGAATAAAGCTTGATGCTATTAAAAAATAATGGATAAAAATAAAAAACTTATTTTTCATAAATCTGATTATATTATAATAATCAAGTTTTTGCAAGATTAACATTGATCAAAAGGAGGCAGAAAATGTCTCCTTTTGATTAGTTTATCTCGCTGTTAAATTCTTTAATTTTCCAACTGCCGGCCGTAAAGATAGCGGTACTCATCGCCCAAACTATCAATATATTCGGAAAAAGTTTTTCTTTATCCAGCATTTCCATCAACCAATACAAGGGTGATAACATGGAAATATTTTTAAATACGGACGGAAGCGAAACAAAAGGCATGACAGCAATTAGTGCAAGGAAAAACATTACTATTGTAATCAGGCTTGTCATATTTGATACCAATGGCAGCTGAGATTCCTTTTTAAAAATTCTCGCGACTAAAATGGATATGGAGAGGGCAAAAAAACTTGTTGAAACCACGGCTAAGAATATCAAAGGAAGCCCTGTAATCTCCAGTTTAAATACTATTGTTGCAAAAACAAAGACTATCATGTTTATTACTACCTGAATAAATACAAAGGCCGATAAAAAACTTCCCACAATTTTAAATTCGGAATTCGGGCTTATGATCGCACGTGCAAGCATCTTTGTTTCCCTGAATTTTATTAGATCCATAGCAATTGCATTTGACCCGAAAAGTATGATGTACAATACGAGCAAGGTCATTATTTTTAAGCCTAGGCTTATGATGTTTCCATTATCCGGCGTCTTAAATACTACATTTATATTATTACTTAAAAGACTGTCTTTTTTTTCGGAAAGATCCGAGTTTTTAATAAAGTTATCTAAAAGATAAGCATTGATGCTTAAATTCAAGGCTTGAATTCTATTATCAAGAACAACGCTTTCTTCGGTTTTTAAAATTTCAAGCTCCGGCTTTTCTCCTTTTGAAATTTTTTCAGAAAAATCTTTAGGTATAATTATAAGGCCGGGTATTTTACCTATTGCAAGTTTTTCTTTAAGTTTTTCCAGCTCCTCTTCTCTGTTGTCAGGACGAACCGTAGATTCGGAACCCGAAAAAAAATTTTCCCAAAGGTCTCCGGCGTCATCTACAAAATATCCTACCTCATGCATTTGAACCGTATATTCGGTATTCTTTTCCGAATTTTCTTTCTTTTTTGGGGTAATAATAAATCCTATTACAAGAATCAGTATGATCATCGCAAAAGGGAAAAAAATCAGCATTCCCATATTTGCCGTATTTTTTAATATTCTTTTTAACTGTGCTAAAAATAAAATCAAGAATTTTTTCATGTTCTTCTCCTTAAATTTTCGTCTTTCTAAAGTTTACCATCAGCAAACCCAAAATATAAAATGCCGAACCCAAAGCCAACATTATAAGTAAACTGCTTACCATTCCTCCGAAAGAATTTTCCGTAACAAGATCTCTAAGAGGATTAGTTATAATTTGGGAAATGTTATACTTTGAAAATATTTTGGCAATTTTGTTTTTATTCGGAACCGTAAATAGAACAGTACTCAGAACTCCGAATATGAAAAATATAGTTATAACTATAGAATATACAATTTCTTTTTTATTAAAAGTTACAAGTGAACATGCAATGATTCCTGTTACTAGGGAAAAACTTATGACGTATATAAAAAGAAGAACAGGACTGCCCATAAAAGAAATCTTTAATAATCTGAAGGTTAAAATATAAATTGTGATGGCAATAAAAGCTTTTAATGCAATACTGATTATTTGAGCATTGAAGATATAGGCAGAGCTCTTAGGTATCGAACTAATACGTAAGGCGAGTCCCACAGCTTTTTTCTTATAAGCGAGAGTAATGGGCTCCATGATGAACATAAAGAATAAAAAAATGCTTATAGAGATTGCATAAGCTTCATAGCTTGACATACTGTGCAGGGAAGGGTGTATAGTAATTTTTCCCAGAGGCTTTGCACTTTCTTTTTGAATATTAAGATATTTTTCCATAAGCTCTTGAGATTGCGAAGATGCCGAAATAGCCTTAGTCATCTTATGATTTCCGTTAATGGAACTGCTTATGCTTTTAATTATATTCGATAAAGCCGTAATTGCTGCAGAAGATTTTTCTTTTCCGATAATTAAAATATCAAAGGCTTTGTTCTCTTCTACCGAATTCTGGTAGCCTTTAGGAATTTTAATTGTGTATTTTGCACTTTGTTCATCTTCAATCTTTATAAAGTTTTTTAAGATATCCGAATTTAAAATGCCGGTCAACTGTTCCGATAATCGGCTTTTATCTTCATCATCTAAAAAAACTGAAATAGCCTGTTCTTTAGTCTCGGCCTTAAAATTATCTTTTTGCAAAAAACCGTTGTAGCCGACAAAAATTATCGGCAAACAAAGGTAAACCAAAAAAAATGTAATGAAGTTATCTTTTATCGCTATAAGCGTAATCTTTAAAAATGCTTTCATCTTTTCTCCTATAAAAACTTTTAATAAATTTATTCACGCAATTTTTTTCCGGTAAGCTGTAAAAAAACTTCACCTAAATTGAGCTCGTTTATTTGTAAGGCCTTGATTACGGCTCCTGATGTTTGTAAAATCTTGATAGCCTCATCAAGATTTACCTTCTCTCTTTCATAAAGGATATTTAGCTTGTCTCCTGTCTGCTCTACATTTAAGGCTCCGTCAAGGAGGCGGATTTTTTCCATCAGCTCTTCATTTATATTGTCCGCTCTTATTTCGAGGGTTACGGTTCCGTTGGCCTTTTCCTTTACGGAATTAAGGGAGCCGTAGGCGATCTCTCGGCCCTCATCTATTACAAAGATATTTTTGCAAAGCTCTTCAACCTCTTCCATGTAATGCGAAGTGTAAAGAATTGTAGTCTTGTCTTGTGAATTTATTTTGCGCAAATACTCAAAGATATTGTTTCTGGATTGAGGGTCAATACCTACCGTGGGTTCATCCAAGATTAAAAGACGGGGTTTATGCATTATGGCTGCCGCAAGGTTTAGCCTTCTTTTCATACCGCCCGAAAATTTCTTCACCTTTTCTTTTTTCTTTTCGGTTAGGCCGACAACTTCCAAGGCTTCGTTTACAGCCTCTTTTAGTTTTTTGCCTGAAAGGCCGTAAAGGCTTGCAAAAAAATTGAGGTTGTCGATTGCCGATATATCTTCCGATAAGGCAAGCTCTTGGGGAACAAGGCCCATGAGCTTCTTTGCTTCTATCGGCTTTTTTTTGATACTGTGTCCGCCTATAAGCACCTCGCCGCTTAAAGGATCCAAGATCCCCGTTATTATATTTATCAGGGTAGATTTTCCGGCACCGTTAGGACCTATAAGCCCGAACATATCGCCTTCTTCAATATCAAAAGAAATGTTTGAAAGCACCTGCTTTTTTCCGTATTTTTTTGATACATCCTTAACTTCCAATATTTTCATAAAACACCTCCATAAGAAGTTCATTGATTGATATGCCCCAATTTTAATCGATTTTGCTTAAAATAAAAGTGCCGAAAGTCATTTTTTATAGGGAAAATAGTAATGATGCCTATCAAAAACTTTATCTTAGGCCCTTGTATAAAGGGCTTTTTTTTGCGAAAATGAGGAACAATGAATTTTTATGATGAAATAAGAAGCCGGTACGGAAACATAAAACGGGCCCGCAGATTTTACCTTTATACCGAAAAAAATATAAGACTCTTGGATATGTACTTGGATGGAGGAATGTCGATATTGGGCCGAAGAGAAAATCAAGCTCCATTGGTTTTTAAACAAAGCATAGATAAGGGCCTCAATGCTTTCTTGCCATCTTCGGGTGATTACCGCCTTAAAAAAGCTTTGAACTCCCTTTTTCCCGATCATCCTTATTCTTACCTCCTTTCGGAATGGAACTCGGCTCTTTCGCTTTTGAAAACGGAAGAAAATAAAATCGATTCCGAAGCTTTTATTATTGAAAATACTTGGAAGCCTTTTTTGCCCTCATCCGAAAACCTAAAGAGAAAAACAGCCTTTTTTGTAAATCCTCCGTTTTGCTCTTCAATAAAAATTCTTGTTTCTAAAAATCCTCTTCCTATTATGTTTTGTGAAGTTTCTGCAGCCGAAAAGGAAGTTTTAGCAAAGGCTTTTTTCGATTTGATAAGAATTATTAAATTGAGAGAGCAGGAAAAAGAACTTTCGGATGAAGAGCTGATAAATTCGGCCCGCGGAAAAAAGAAAAAAGAGCAGCTTGCAAAAAACATAAAATCTTATAGGAGGGTAGAAGCGCTTTGTTCCAATTTTTGGAATATGGAAGGCCCCTATCTTTTCTCAAAGTTGAATAAAGAAAAATATGAGGATTTTTTTAAATCTGCCTTAGATTCTCATATTCTTTTGTCTCCTTATTTTACTATTCCGTCGATATTGCCGAAAATAAGGGTATACACCGAGCTTGAAAATTTTCTAAAAGCTCAACTAAATATGCAAGGATTAAATAATGAATGATTTAGCTAAATTTTTATCGGAAGGTTATCCTATTCTATTGTTTACGAAATTATTTTTAGGAGCGGCCGCCGTTTTTTTCGGAATTATAGTATGGAGCAAAACTAAGAAGGTCTCTATGATTCTTTTTGTGCTTGGTGTGTTTTTGATGTATATTTCGATTTTAACCGACACGCTCATATATTTCGGCTTTATAAACGCCAAATTTTTTACCATCGGGCGTCTTCCCATTCTTTCTCTGATTTTTGAAAGTGCTCCGATAGCTTTTTTTATAGCAAGTTTTTGTACTTTTTTAAAGGAAAGGCTTTTTTAAAGCTAATCAACAGCATTCTTTTGCGCCGGTATCCGGGTTTTTGCAAGCCCTTACAATATAAATCGGGTTTTCACTTTTGAATAAACCTGCTTTTCCCATTGAGGCGGTTTGAATAAGATGGGCTTCAATTTCGGTATATCCATATTTCGGGAGGAGCTCTAAAAATTCGTTTAAATTTTTTATAAGAATAAAATTTGCACAGATTATTCCGCCATTTTTTAAATGGTCTTTAAGATAGTCAAAAATATTTTTTAACTCGCCTCCACTTCCGCCTATAAAGCATTTATTGAAGTGTAATTCCTTATATTCGTCCGATAAAAGAGCTTCGGGCGCTTTGCCCGTAATCAAATTTATTTTGACTCCGAATTTTTTTGCATTTTCTGTTATAAGGCAACAAGCTTCTTTGTTAAATTCAACTGTGGAAACTTCCGCTCCCTGCAAAGCCGCCTCAATCGATACAGACCCCGTGCCTCCTCCGATATCCAAGAATTTATCTCCCTTTTCTATTTGAAGATGTGCAAGAGAAAGGTTTCTGATATTGAATTTGGTCATCGGCACCTCGCCTCTGATAAATTCGGAATCTTTAATATTTTTCATTTTGAACCAATACCGTATTTAAAAAAGATTTTACTATAATCTTATCACCTATTTCATATTCTTCTATAGATTCATCAGGATATGAGAGGTTATAGCCTACAAAAAGTTTTCCGTTAAAACCTTCTTCTTTTAAGCGCGCCGAAATTGTGTCGGGATTGTTTGTTTTATCGGTAAGAATAAAAAAACTATCCTTGCTGTGCATTTCCCTAAAATCTGCATCTCTCCCATGAAAGGAGTAAAAGAGCAGGGTTTGCCACTGTCTTTGAAGTTTGCTCATAAGATACTGCATCGAAGAGATGCCTGTTATGACTTTTTCTATTTTTATGTTTTTCTTTTTGATGAATTCGGTAATGCCGAAAAAACAAGGGTCGCCTGAAGCAAGGACTAAAACTTTTTTAGTTTCTATCGGAAGGTCAAGAATCTCAGAAATGCTCTTGAGTCTTATTACATCGCTTCTTAAGCATTTTATGTCTAAGGCTATACGTTCAAAACCGGCAACTATGTCAGCTTCTTTTATTTCACGCACAGCCTCTTGGGTTAAAAGTTCTATATTTCCGGGCCCTGCCCCGGCGATAATTAGGGACATTACTTAGTTTGAAGCTACGGCTTTTAGTGCTGTGTCGAAAAGTGTTTCAAAACCGGCCTTGTTCAATCTTCCTGTATGAATAGTTCCGGGAATGAGTTTTCCGTTTTTGTCTACCAAAAAACTTGTGGGTACGCCTGTAATTTGCTCATAAATCGGAAGGAAATTATCAACGGTTACAAGTGCTTTAAAAGTGCAGCCTGCGTCTTTCCATAATTCTTTGGCAAGGGTTAAAGTTTCGGCATCGCCTTCTTGAAGGTCTGCTGTAAGAGCTATAACGTTTACCTTTTTATCGGCATAGGCTTTGTAAGCTGCTTCCAAATCCGGTAACTCTACTTTGCAGGGGCCGCAAAATGTTCCCCAAATATTTACCAATGTAACATCGTATTTTTCGAAAATATCATTGGTAACCGGGTTCCCATCCAAATCCTTTGTTGAGAAAATAAGACGATTTTGATCATCGTCTGCGGTTTTTGCTTCTGCTGAAGTTGCAGCTTCAGATGTTTTTGCTTCTTCGTTTCCCTTTGCATCGGCCTTTGTACAAGACATGAAAAATAGGCTTGCAAAGATTGCTATAAGCAAATAAAAATTCAACTTCTTCATTTGTAAACTCCTATATATAAAGTAGTTTTAAATTTGTCATTCAAAAATATACTTAGACTTTATCGAATAATCAAGGCATTTGTGAAAATTTATTATTTTATTTTGCGTTTAAGGCTGTATTTGCTGTCTTTTCCGTGAAAAGAAAACTGTGTTCTATGGCTTTTACGGGACAGGCCTTTATACATTCTCCGCATCTTATACATTCAGGGCTGTTTGGGGTTGTATATGTCGGAATGTCAAGCTTACAGGTTTTTTCGCATTTTTTGCATTTTATGCATTTATCGTTTATTTTTAGGCGGTATAGACTTATAGGATTGAAGATACCTAAAAAGGCTCCTAGAGGGCATAAATAACGGCAAAAGGGGCGGTAAAATATCATTGAAAGCATTGTAATGATTGCTAAAATCGTGAATTTCAAGCCGAATAGAGCTCCCAAGGAGGAGGTAAGGGCTTGATTTACCGATATAAGCGGAATCGCTCCAAATAGAATACCTGAGGGACAAATATACTTACAAAAATACGGATCGCTTAAGCCGAATTTGTCTTGCATGGCAAAAGGGAGTACAAAAACAAAAAAGGCAAGTATAAAATATTTTAGATACTTTAAAATTTTATTTATTTTTTGAGGTACTTTAATTTTTTTTAATGGGATTTTATCCAAGAGGTCTTGGAAAAATCCGAAAGGGCAAATATAGCCGCAAAAAAATCTTCCTGCGGCTATTGCGAATAGCGACAATAGACCTACTACATAAAAAGCAAAGCTAAATTTATTGCTTCCAATGGTCGCCTGTATTGAGCCTATAGGACATCCAAACAAAGCTCCCGGGCATGAATAACAATTTAAAACCGGCATACATACCTTTTTCATGGGGCCTTTATAAATTTGACCCTTTAAAAATCCTATGAGATTTCCGTTTACTGCCAACATGCCTAAAGCTTGAATTGCATGACGCTTTTTGTTCAGTGTTTTTTGTTTTTTTTGGTTAGCCAATTCCTATACACTCCGTACAAATGTTTATAGCCTTTTTTAAAACTACCGCTACTTCGCCGCGGTATATTCCCATGATAGTAAGGCTTAATGCCAAAATCATAATAAGTATTGCCGCTATTTTCTTTTTCATTTATTTTCCTACAGCTTTTAAAGCTTTTTCCATGGCTTCGGTAAATTCTGCAAGATCCCGGCTTCCGACTATAATATCATTAACGGATGAGGCTATGATATTACCTTTTTTGTCTACAAATATGGTTGTAGGCCAAGCAGCAAGATTATTTCGTAAAGTTTTGAATGTGTCATTGTATTGAACTACAGTGTACTTACATCCGGCTTTAGAAGTTAATTCTTTAGCTTTAGCAAGAGCGTCTTGTTCTTGAGGGCTTACATCTCCCGTAAGACCGATTATATTGCATCCTTTATCCTTAAATGCTTCATAAAGTTTAGCGATTTCGGGTAATTCTGCCCTACAAGGCGGACACCAAGTTGCCCAAATGTTTATCATCGTAACATCGTATTTTGAAAGGATGCTGCTTGTTACTTTTTTACCTTCAAGGTCAATGGTATTAAAGGTTAAGCCTTTTACGCTTTTTATCATACCGGATTCAGCAGAAATAGGATCCGTACAATGAATTGTGGGAATTATGGGTTTAACCTGCGAAATCATTTCTTTATAAATTTTAGCTGACTTTTCGCTTAAACCGTCGGCATTAAAATCGGCAATAGCTAGAATTTGAGTAAAATCTTTTGTCTCTCTGATTACTTCATTATTGGGAAGTCCCGTAAGCTCGGCGAGAGTTTTTTTGCCTATTAAGGGTGTACGCAAAACAACGAGCTTATAAATAGGTTTAAGGTTTGGGTCTACTTCCTTGGTTATTCTTTCGATTTTTTGCTCTCTGCTTAATTTTTTGTCGTTTACGATTGCATCATATTTTTCATTCAGCTCATCAGAAGTAAATTCATACAAATAAACCTTGTATATAACCTCATCCGTCTTTTTGTCTTCTTCGCCGACACTGCTGTCTGCATTAACATTGTCTCCGTAGGTGTCAAAGAATGCAGGACGGTGCAGTTTAAATCCGATATGTTTAAAATAGCGCCAACCCGCCTCTTTTTCTTTTTCTGTAGGTTCTTTAATTCCAATTTCTTTAGAACCTCCTGCATAAGCTGCCGATGCAACAAGCAAGAATACAACAGCTGCCGTAAAAATTTTGTAAAATTTCTTCATGCAAATCCTCCTCTAATTGAAATGCTTCTTTAAGTATATATGTTTAGCTGTAAATTTGCAAGTGGAATATTGGGTTTTGTAGTGGTAAATATATCATAATTTTATCTTTTAAATCCGCCTATATCTAAGCTCAAGTATTTTAGAGCTTTTGCCTTATCGTTATCTTTTATGGCATAAATTATGTTCTCATGGTGAGAGCTAAAAGTCTTTTTTGTTATTTCTTCCCATTTTCCCCTATAGTTTTGAATAAAAAATCGGGTCATTTTTTTCATTGTATGCTCCAAACTGAATAAAGCATGAGAATTATTATGTAGTTTGAATAAGCCTATATGAAATACGGAGTTATTTTGCCACTCACTTACAGCATTTGTGTTGCTCAATTTTCTAGTATGGTCCAGTAAATGGTTTAATATGGCATGATCACAGGCAGCTACATCTTTCCAGTTTTTTTCCAAAAAACCGCATTCCAGCACTAATCGATAATTTAACATTTCTATTAAATCTTCTTTTTTGAGAGTTATCAGCTCATATCCATATCTTGGGATACTCTTAAAGACATTTTCACTGCAAAGTTCTATCAAAGCATCTCTTATTGGGGCTCTGCTTATTTTTAGATATTTCTCTAGGTCAGATAGATTAATAATATCTCCCGGAGTGATTGTATTTTCCATGACTAAATCATAAATTTTTACATAAGCATTTTGCTTTAATGATGTTTTCATTGTTTTTAACTTATCGTTTATCATATTTTACCTTAAGTGAACTAATTTAGAGGTTTTAATTATTACCGCCGATTAGTATATCATATTTTGCCCAATAAAGGCAATTATCACAATAATCATTTGTAAATATATTTTTGAATATTCATAGTCAGTAGAAATAAAATTTTAACTTATTATTTTTTAAAATTTAAAAAAAATAAAAAAAATAAAATATTTTGCTTGACAGTTTTTAAATTCGTATGATATATTGGTAATATATTAGTGGTATTTTATAAACATAATTAGAGGAGGCTGTTTTATGGAAACTATGAATTTAGGGTTTATTTCATTAATCCCCACAATTGTGATGTTTGTATTTGTTTTTTGGACTAAGAGGATGATTCTGTCGTTTACGGCAGCAACTCTTGTGGGTGCGGTTCTGATTGGAGGTTTGAATTTTCCATCAGTGTGGTTGGATCAACTTCAGGCTGCATGGGCCGCCGGAACATGCGGATACCTAATTATAATGCTTTCACTATTCGGTATATTAATCAAGCTTTTGGATGTATCCGGTTATGCTCTTGAATTTGCAAATTGGTTAGGAAAATATGCAAACACCCGCAAGAAAGCTATGATTATCACTTTTATTCTTGGATGGTTGATATTTGTCGATGATTATTTAAATAATATGGCTGTATCGACCGCAATGAAAAAAATTTGTGATAAACATCGAATCCCGCGTACTTTATTCGGTTTTTTGGTAAACTGTACGGCGGCTCCGGTTTGTGTTTTGATTCCTGTTTCGACTTGGGCTGTTTTTTATGCCGGTTTATTTGAGGAGAACGGTGTGACGGTAAATGGTACCGGATTAGGTGCTTATATTTCCGGCATGCCGTTTTTATTTTATCCTGTCCTACTGTTATTAATTTGTTTTTTAATAATAATCGGTGTTTTCCCTTTAATCGGTATTACAAAGAAAGATAATGAATTAGCCATGAAAACAGGCATAGTTTGTTCAAAAGAAGAAAATCTTGAAGGTAAAGAATTATATGCAGATGATTCCACCGGTTCTGATACTATGATCAAAAATAATCCTTTAAAATTTTTCTTTACTATGGTCGTTATCGTTACCGTAACATTGATAACTCAAAATGTTATGGTTGCCTGTATGGGAGCTATTGCAACTGTTGTTGTGATAATACTTATTGAAAAAAAATTACAACTTACAGAAATTTTTACCAACGCTTTTGAAGGTATAGCGAGTATGCTGATGGTTGATGTTACGATTGCGCTTGCTTTAACTCTTGTTGAAATAAATAAAGTTACAGGTATGACCGGTTATGTTATAGATGTTCTTACACCTCTTTTAAACGGATCAATATTTGCTGCAATCGTCTTTGCATTTTGCGGGGCCTATGTATTTTTTGCCGGAGGTTTCTGGGATGGTTCCATGATTTTTGCTCCTATTGTAGTTCCTATTGCTGTAGCATTGGGTGTTAATCCTATTCTGTCTTGTATGGCATTGGTTTGTGCTGCCACCCTTGGAAGTACGACCTTTGTCGCGGGCGATGCTATTATGATTACTTCCGGTGCTATTGAAATAAAACCGTATTATCAAATGCTGGGAACTTTTCCATATGCTTTGATAAGTTATATTTTGACGACTATCTGTTTTGTGATTGCCGGATTTATTATTGGGTAGCAGGGAATATGAGTATCGCAGATAAAATTTTTTTAAGTAATGCCGTATTTACCGGAGACGGTAAGTTACCGTTTCCGGGCGGAGTTGCCATAAAAGAAAATAAAATTCTTGCTGTAGGAAATAGGACTGATATTCTTTCTTATTGCGGAGCTGACACAAAAAAATATGAGTTTGGTGATTGTCTCATAATGCCCGGTATCTGCGATGCTCATGGTCATTATTCCATGGGCGCTTTATATGACAGTAAGTATTTTATCAATGATATATTGTATTCTCATTCAGAACAAGAATGTGTGGCCATGATAAAATCTTTTGCAGATGCTCATCCTGAATATGACAGCATCATCGGCCAAGGTTGGTTTCCTGCAAATTGGAATGATGCCGAATTGCCTACAAAAATGTCATTGGACGAAATTGTTCCTGAGCGTCCTGTATATCTTGCATCCGCCGATGCTCATACAGGCTGGTTGAATAGTAAGGCTTTGGATGAATTGGGTATAGACAGAAATGATTTGGAATATGGCAAAAATATTGTACTTTTACCTAATGGAGAACCCAGCGGAATTTTGAGAGAGAGTGCATGGTTTCGTTTGGCTTCAAGTAAAACTTTTGTACCTGCGGATTCAATCAGTGAAGAAGTTAATAGAGATTTGATGCATAGACTTGCAAGAGTAGGTATCACAACTTTCTGTGATGTATCAGGAATTTTACCTGGTGTAAAATATGATACTTTGGAAGATATGGATAAAGCTGATGAATTAATTGTAAGGATAAATTTGAACCCATCCATTGGGCTTGATATGGGGCAGCAGGAAATCAATGCACTTAGAAAAAAGTATAACTCGGATAAACTTAGAGTTACCGGCTTGAAAGGAGTTATAGACGGTGTAACTTCTACATATACAGGATATTTGCTTGAGCCTTATTCTGATAGACCTGGTACTAGAGGATTTATAAACGATACGGAAACCTATTATGAACAATGTATTATTAATGCAAATAAATACGGTTTGGGTGTGAGACTTCATTGTATTGCCGACGGGTCTGTAAGATTTGCTTTGGATTGTTTTGAAAAATCCAATAGAATAAATAATAACAGTCGTATTCGTAATTCGATAGAACATATCGAGAATATACATCCTGACGATATTGCAAGGTTTCAGCAGTTAGGTGTTACGGCTTCAATGCAGCCTCGCCATCTTGCTCTTGATGCAAATGAAAAGATTGTACGTCTGGGTAAAGAAAGATGCAAATGGGAATGGCCGTGCCGATCTATTTTGGAATCCGGAGGTATAATTGCCTTGGGCACTGATTATCCTGTTGTTGATTTTAATCCTTTTGAAACTATATATTACGCAGTTACACGGCATGGATATGATAGAAAACCCACTGGTATTAATCCTTCGGAAAAATTAACAATGTCACAGACCTTAAGGGCTTATACTTTTGGAGGTGCTTATGTTTCAAATCGTGAAAATGAATTAGGTACGTTAGAAGCGGGAAAATTGGCTGACATCATAATACTTGATCAGAATCTTTTCTGTATTGATGAAGAGAAGATACCTGATACAAAGGTACTTATGAATGTATTTGACGGAAATATTATTTATGAAGAAAAAAAATTTAGTAGGAGGAGAATATGATTGCAGAATTCAGTAAACATTTGGATTTAAACTATACACTTGGTTTAATGGAAAAACTTATATCGTTTAAGAGTAATCCTGATTTAGGATATCGCACATCAGGTTCTACAGCAGAAATAGCAGCCGGGGATTTTCTTCATGAAGAAATGAAACGAATAGGTTTGAAAAATGTGCACAAAGAAGCTGTTGTTGTAGATAATTTTGAATTTAAACGTGCTGATATTTCATATAAAATGGCAAATGGAATTACACGAAAATTTTTGATGTCAAGTTTTCAAGCCAGGTGCTTAGCTGAGAACGAAAAGATTAAAATTGTTTATGTTAATAAGGGCAGGGATATCGATTATGAAAATATCGATGTTGAAGGTAAATACGTTCTAATCGATATCAATATGGTGGATGATTGGTGGGTTAACTGGCCGATCACTCAAGCTAAAGTAAATAAAGCAAAAGGCGTTATTGTAGTTCAAATAGGAGGTTATTGTTCGTGGTCGAAAGATACATTGGGTGTACAAGATATTTCTACGACCTGTGACCTTCCTGCATTTTCAATGACTGTCCGTGAAGCTGAACTTCTTAAAGAACAGTTAAAACTTCAAGGAGGAGAAATAGAGGCAATCTTGAATGCAGATGTGAATGTAGTAAACAATGGAATTACAAACTGCATAATAGGTGAAATTCCGGGAAAAATTGATGAAGTAATATATCTTATTGGCCATTATGATGCTTATTTTACCGCTTTTGCAGATAATTCCTCCGGTATCGGCTGTATAATGGGTATATGCAAAGCTCTAGTTGAAGATGGATATACACCGGATAGAACTTTACGCATTTGTCTACACGGGGCGGAAGAATGGGGAATTGAAGGAACTCGTTATGACTGGGCTCGAGGTGCAACAATGCTTGTACATAAACATCCCGAGTGGGGTGACAACGGATTTTTGCTGGTAAATTTAGATGGAAATTTAATCAATGGAACGGCCTCTGCTGTTAAGGTAAGAACATCATATGAAATGGTCGAAGGCATTGAAAAGCTGGGTAAAAACATTGAAGGTAATGTATATCCTTTCGGTACTTATAGTCCGATGTGGACATGGACTGAAAGTTATATGTATGCATGTCTTGGAATCCCGACTATAGAAAGTTTTTATGAAGGAGTTAATTTTTGGCCATCATATCATTCCAGTTCGGATCAAAAAGATGTAAATGATTATAGTGATGAAGTTTTTCTTTCTTCTCATATTTTGTATGGAACTATTTTACAGAAATTCGATAAACTGCCTGTGAGACCTTTGGATTTTACGGCTTTATTTGACAAAATGCTTGATGAAGTCGATGGAAAAATTATTGCTGATTCGAAATTATTATGTGAAAAAATTCTAAAAGCAAAAGAAACTGCCGTAGTTTTAAAGAAAAAAAATGATTCTTTCTCAAAAATAGATAGTGTAGCAAAAAAGTATAATAAAAAAGTAGGTAGAATTTTTTCTAAAATAGTTAACGAATTATTCGGAATTGATTGGTTCGAGCAATATAATTTTATTCATATACGTAATCAAAATAATATTCACTATTTGACTTCTGCCATCGAAAGCCTTAAAGTCGGTAACATAGAAAAAGCTATGGATGAAGATTTGAGAGGTGTCGATCTTTGTTGGTATGGTTATCATTTTGATAAACGTGTTTACGATATATTGGTTGACCAAGTTCTCGGAGAAGCTGCACCTTTTACATGGGCAAAAGGTAAAGTAACAACTATAGCCGATATGTGGAATATCGGAAGGGAACTTCAAAAATTACGAAATGAAGGCGCAACAAATTATACGGATGTTATTGCTAAGCTTGAAAAAGAGATTGAAACTCAAAAAAATGAATTGAAAGAAAAGTTTGCGGCTGAGATTAGTATTTTAGAAGAGCTTATCTGCATGATGAAAGATTGTATTGAAGATTAATTATTGTAAGGAGGAATTAGTCATGATAAAAAATAAAGCCGAATTTAAGAATCAGCATATTGAAGATATGCGAAATGCTTTTGAACATAGGGCAACATGGTTTTACTTGTTATATAAAGAAGCAAGAAAACGAGGGTTAACGGATGAATTTGCTAGATGCGCCATAAGAAAATGCGGTAATTTTCATGGAATGAATAAATTTACGCATTCTGATGATTTCGAGATATTTCACAAAGAATTTGTGAATGACAATGTCAAGCAAATTTTTCAAATGGAAGATAAGTGTGACGGAGAAAATTTGAGTGTAGACTTTCACTATTGTCCTTTGGTATCGGCATGGAAAAAGATAGGAGCATTTGATGAAGAGTTACCTATGTTATGCGATATTGCAATGGATGGCGATAGAGGAATATGTGAAACCTTAGGTTTTGATTTTAAACTCGGAAAAACAATTGCAAAAGGCGATTCAATATGTGAGATTAGAATAAAACAGAAAAAAGATTAAGGAGCTCCTATGAAAAAAATATTAAATAAACCTGAAGATTTTGTAGATGAGATGATTGAAGGAATTTTGCATGCTTATCCTAATAAGATAACTGCACTAAATGGGGACAAGAGGGTCATCGTAAACAAAACAAAAAAAGAAAACAAGGTCGGTATAGTTACTGCAGGCGGAAGCGGTCACTTACCTGTCTTTCTCGGTTATGTAGGAGATGGCATGCTGGATGGATGTGCTGTAGGAAATGTTTTTGCTTCTCCCTCCGCAAATAAAATGTATGAGATGATTAAAGCCTGTAACTTTGGTAAGGGAGTTTTATGCTTATACGGAAATTATGGAGGAGACAAGCTTAATTTTGAAATGGCTATGTCTATGGCCGAAATGGATGGTATAGAAGTAAAAGAAATAAGAGTAATGGATGATATTGCTTCTTCACCGCTTACGGCAAAGGATAAAAGGCGGGGTGTCGCCGGAATGGTGTTTGCTTATAAAATTGCCGGAGCCGCAGCACAAAACGGCTATGACCTTGAAAAACTTATTTCGGTTACCGAAAGAGCTCTTGATAACATGCGTACAATGGGAATAGCTTTATCTCCATGTATAGTACCTGAAGTAGGTAAGCCTACATTTTCGATCAATGAAGATGAGATGGAAATAGGAATGGGCATTCATGGGGAAGTAGGTATAGAAGTTTCAAAGATAAAAACTTCAGCCGAGGTTGCAAAAATGATTTTTGACAAAATTGCAACAGAGCTTTCTTTTTCGGGCGGTGATGAGCTTGCCGTAATGATTAACGGTCTCGGTGCTACCCCGCTTGAAGAGTTGTTTATTATCTATCGGGATTTATTTAATATTTTAGACGGATTGGGGGTAAAAGTAGTGAGCCCTCACATAGGAGAATTTGCAACTTCCATGGAGATGGCAGGGCTTTCAATTACGATTATGAAATTGGATAATGAGTTAAAGACCTTACTTTTCCATGATGCAAATACTCCCTTTTATACTAATGCCAATAAAAAGTAGGAAGCCGACATGATTACAAAAAATATAATTCTGAATGTATTATCTGAAATAGCAAAAACTATGGAAGATGAAAAAGATTACCTCATTGAGCTTGACCAGCAAAACGGTGATGGTGATTTGGGGATATCCATGAGTGCCGGATTCAACGCTGCACTTAATGCTTTTAAAGACGATTCCGGAGAAGATATCGGTCTTGGTATTCTCAAAGCTGCGATGACTTTTAACGAAAAAGCTCCTTCAAGCTTAGGTACCATATTATCATTCGGATTAATGGCTATGGGAAAAACTTTTAAAGGAAAAAAGGTGCTGACTTCGGAAGAGTTTGTCTCGGGTTTTTCTAAATTTAACGAAGAGATTATGAACAAGGGAGGGGCTAAGCCCGGAGAAAAAACTATTGTCGATACTCTTGTTCCTACCGAAAAATATATTCGTGAAAATGTAGGAAAAATTTCAAATACGGATCTTATAAAGAGCGCGGAGCAGATTGCAAAAGAAAGTTCAGATGCAACTCGTAATATGAAGTCGGTACATGGACGAGCCGCTTATTATGCAGAAAAAAGCATCGGTGTTCTTGACGGCGGTTCTTATGCCGGATATTTGATATTCAAAGCATTAAATAATTTTATGATAGATGGAGGAAAAAATGAAAGAAAAAAGAAAATTGATTTTGGATGCTTTTAGCAACAAAGAGGTTCACAGGGTTCCTGTTGGTTTTTGGTGGCATTTTGCTGATGAGTACAGGCAGTTTCGCGGTTTGTTGGATGACGGGATTATTCAAGCAACAATTGACGGTACAAAAAAAATGTATGACGATTTAAAACCTGATATGGTAAAAATAATGTCTGATGGTTTTTTCGGTCATCCGTCAATTATGGAAAATGATATTAACAATATTGCTGATGTTAAAAAGATCAAATCTATAGGAAATGCCTCTCCTTGGTATGATAAACAAATTGATATGGTTAATGAAATTTTAGATCACTTTGATGGAGAAGTTGCCGCATTTTATAATATTTTTGCTCCGTTAAACTATATCAGATTGTATACAGAGTGCTATAAAAAGCAACCTGATTTGTTTGTTAAACTTTTTTTTGAAGATGCTGATGCTGTGCTGAATGCTTCTTTAGCAATTGCAGATGATTTGATTGTTCTTGCCGATAAGCTTAAAAGCAAAACAAAACTTGACGGAATTTATTACAGTGTTCAAAGTGTTCAGTCGCAAGATGCAGATCTAAAATTCCATCAGAAATATGTTTTGCCTTCCGATAAAAAAGTTCTTGATAAAATAAACGCTCTTTGGGACAATAACATTCTTCATATCTGCGGTTATGCCGATTATACAAATAATTTATCTTTCTATAAAGATTATAAAGCTAAGGTTTATAACTGGGCTGTAAATACGGAAAAACTTTCTTTGGCAGAAGGAAAAAAATTCTTTGGAAATGCCTGTGTTTTGGGCGGCTTTGATAATAACAGAGGTACCCTTATTGATGTAGGCCCGGATATCGAGATTGAAAACTGCGTTGAGAAATTGATAAAAGAAGCCGGTACTACAGGCGTTATTATCGGCGCGGATTGCACTATTGCTCCAGAAATAGGACTAAAACGGCTCGGTGAGATCAGAAACTATGCAGAAAAGTATAGCAAAAAATAAAGTGTAGGAGTTATTTATATAAATCCTAAAGGAGGGTATAAAATGAAAAAAATGTTTTTTGGCGGCACCATTTTGACCATGGAAAAACAAGAAGCTCAAGAAGCTGTTGTCTTTGAAAATGAGAAAATTTTATTTGTAGGTACTGAAAGTGAAGCAAAAAAAAACTACAGCGATGCTGAACTAATAGATCTTAAAGGAAAAACTCTTTTACCCGGTTTTATTGATTCTCATTGCCATATGAGTTTTTCGGGAGAAATGATGACTCTCCCAACGGTTTTTGAAGCTGGCTCTGTTGAATGTGTTTTAAAAAAACTTAAAGATGAGGCCTCTAAATTACCGAAAGGCGATGTTCTATTTGTTAATGGATATGGGGGTACACCTATTAAAGAAGATCGTCTTTTAACATTGAAAGAAATGGATGGAGCTGTTCCCGAAAATCCTTTATTTCTCCGTACTGCAGGAACTCACGGTACATTGGTAAATTCCAAAGGCTTGGAACTGGTTACTAAAGAAGCCGAAAAAAATAATCTTATTATTAGTGACCAGGATAAAAAAGAAGGATTTTTGCGCAATGAGGCAAATTTGTTTGCTTTTTCAATTGCGCCTAAATGGATGTCGGCTGAACAAAAGAAAAAAGCCAGAGCTAAGATGATTCATGAATGTGTCAGTAACGGAATAACTGCTGTTCATACACTTGAAGGATGGAGCGCTGTAGATGATCCTGCTGTAGATTCTCTTTTGAAGGATAAGGATGAAATACCGTTTCATCTTAGAATTTATTACCAAACGACTAATGTTAATGAAGTAGTAAAACGGGGATTAAAGCAAATTGGAGGCTGTTTTAATTGTATTCTGGATGGTGATGTAGAACCCGGAACTGCTGCTTTTAGGGAACCTTACACCAATAATCCAAAAAATTACGGAAATCTTTATTTTACACAAGAGCGTTTGGAAAACTTTTTTAGAGAGGCTCATAAAGCCGGTCTTCAAATTTGTATGCATGCTATCGGTGATGCAGCTATTGAGCAAGCATTAAAAGCATACAAAAAAGTCTTAAATGAATTCCCCAAAGAAAATCATCGTCACAGGGTTGAGCATTTTGAAGTGTCTTCGTATGATTTGATGGATTTAGCGAAAGATCTGAATGTTGTATTGAGTATGCAGCCCGTATTTGATTATTATTGGCCGTATGAAAATTATCTGCCGCATATTGGACCTGAGAGGGCTGCAATGAAATGTGCCTTGCGTCCGATTTTAGATCGCGGCATAAAGGTAGGAGGAGGTTCGGATTCTCCTGTAACTTCAATGAACCCTATGTTAGGTATTCATGCAGCTGTTAATCACAGTGTTCCTGCATCAAGAATCACTGTAGAAGAAGCTCTACGAATGGTAACGATTGATGCTGCATATATTGGTTTTGAGGAAAATGAACGCGGCAGCATAAAGGTAGGCAAAGAAGCAAGTTTTGTAATCGTATCGGATAACCCCATGAATTATCCGACTGAAAAACTCGATAAAATAGAAATATTGGAAACTATTTATAGCGGAAAAACCGTATGGAAAAAAGCATAATAAGCTGTTATCCTAACTTTTTTTGAGGTGTGCAATATTTTTTTACAAAACCGCAAGGCCGATAGGTCATTTTTGCTTGGCGCAGCCCCTCGTTACCTAGATCTTGTTCTCGGTTTATAAATTCTACTGTTTCAGGTAGCGCTCGTGCTGTTGCTCTATTTATAAACTGGTACACACCGCGGTATGTATCTATGGCTTTTTCAAAATGGACTAAAAACATTTTACCATTTGCAATATATTCGCCTAGAGACCATGCTGCGGGTTTACCATCAACATAAACAATCCATCCTTCCAGGTTTGTAAATGTAAGCATTTCCAGCGCACCAATACATTGATCATAATCCGAACCTTGGTTTTCGCCTCTGTTTGCATGCCATTCATCTAAAACAGCACAGGCATCGACTTTATTTTGTTCATTTAAAGGACGTACTTCCCAAGCATAAGCATTTTCAAACCCATTTGCAAAATTTCTTTTTTTATGTAATGCTTTTCCTGCAAGTAAGGCAAGGCTTTCTCTTGTGTATAAATAATCTTCATTGTCTCTATCTTCGTATGGTTCATAACCTAGTTTTGTTATATAATCTGAAAACTTATCATACAAAGTCTGACTTATATTTTTCCACCTGCCATAATTTTCAAGTAAAAAGCATAGTTCTTTCTCTTGAGGGATACCTCCCATAACAAGAAAAAATTTTCCTTTTGCATCGCAGCCTGTGACCACAAAGGTTGCGGATGGTAATCGGCTTATCTCATAACCGTATTTCAGACGGTGTAAATATAGACTAATAAATGTGAATTCGGAAATGCCATCCGATAAATTATTCAAAAGAGGATATAATTCTTTGTGCATAGAATCCGAAATAGGTAAGAAATTTGGAAAATTCAATATAATACTCATTTTTTAAATGTAATGCATTTTATTGAAAAAGTCAAAGCAATATATAAATTTTTTGTTTCCGGCTGGTATTCCTACTTCCTCCTTAAAAGATAGACAAAAAAAGGACCGCCGACCAGGGCCATCAGGGTTCCGACGGGTAGTTCGACGGGAGCCGCTATTGTGCGGGCGAAGGTGTCGGTGATGAGCAAAAATATCCCTCCGTTTAATATTGAAAGAGGTAAAAGATATTTGTAGTTGGGGCCTGTGATAAGCCGCACGATGTGGGGAATTACAAGGCCTACAAAGCTTATGACCCCGACAAGGGAGGTGGAAATAGCCGCCAAAAAAGAGGCCGTGAGCGAAATTAAAATTCGGCTCCTTGTGATGTTCAAACCTAAACTGCCTGCCTTTTCGTCTCCGAATAAGAGGAGGTTGGCGGGGCGTATGGCTGCAAGGGCGGCGGCAAGGCCTATGAGGGAGTAGGGCAAGATGAGCTTCACGTCATACATACTGCGCCCGGAAAGGTTTCCGCTAAGCCAGAGCATTATGCTTTGAATCTTGTCGCTGTTTAAGATTGTGATAAGGTAGCTTACTCCCGCAAAAAAAGCGTTGACTGCAACACCTGCCAAAATAAGTCGGACGGTTTTTACTCCGCCCTTCCATGCCAAGAGGTAAACCAAGACTGCCGCACCCATTGCTCCTATAAATGCAAAGAGGGGGGCTGCCGTAACAAATTGCGGAAAAATCAAGAGGGCCAGTAAGAGGCCTAACTTTGCTCCGCTCGAAATGCCTATTATCCCGGGGTCTGCCAAAGGATTTTGAATAACCGCTTGGAGAAGAGCTCCCGAAGCTGCAAGGTTGGCTCCGACTATGAGGGCTAAAATAATTCTTGGAATTCTTATGTCCCAAATAATTATTGCAAAATCGGAAGCTTCGTTAAAGAATATGATTTTTATAATCTCATGAACGGGAATCTTTGTGCTGCCGAAATAGATTGCGGCCAAAACGGATATTGCCAGAAGAACACAAGAAATAAAGAGAAAGATGAGCATTTTTCTTCGGCGTTCTTCCAGCATTTTTTTTACCTTTTAGAATTTAGTTTTCGGTTTCTCCGTAGATTATTTCTTTTAAATTCTCGACAGCATACATTATTTTGATGTTCCGTGAGACGGTATATAAATTACTGTCCAGGTCATAGATTTTATCTTCTTTTACGGCCTTTACCTTCTGCCAAATTTCGTTTTTGGCAAATTCGGCTCTGAGGCTTTCGGCTGTGTCTTCGGCCTTTGTGTGGGTTAATCTTATGATTACGTCGGGCTGATGTTTTACGATTTCTTCTATGTTTACGGGAACATAGGTTTTGTCGAAGTTTCCGATACCGTTTGCGATGTTGTGAATCTTCAAAACTTCCATTAGACTTCCGGTGTAGCAGTTTCTTGTTCCCATCATCAGTTTTTTGGGAGAACCTAAAAGCATCAATACCTTGGGGCTTTTTTTGCCGTTAACTGAGCGGCGTACTTCAAGGGTTTTAGCTTCGATGGTTTGAATTACATGCTCGGCTTCCTTTTGTTTTGAAGTCAGCTCTCCCAACTGTCTGATTGTGTTTAAACATGCCTCATAAGAATTTAAATCGATATATTCCGTTTTTATGTTTTGGTTTTGAAAGAGCTTATCCAATGTCGGTTTTGAACCCAGGGAGGCGAGATAAATTTCGGCATTCAGCCTTTTAACTACTTCAAGATCCGGCTGCATGGGTTTTCCGATTTTTTCGGTCTTTGCATAAAGCTCGGGCATAGGATGGCGGCTTGAAGGAACGCCTACAACGTTTTTATAACCGAGGTCGTCTAAAATTTCGACTATGGACATGGTGCCTGCAATAACACGAGGTCCTGCTTCAGCTGCGGTGCGGTCAGGTAAATCCTTTTTATCTTGTTCAAAAAAATCATTGATTTTTGAACAGCTTGCGATAAATAATGTTAAAGCAAAAATTAGTGTAAATAGTTTATTTGTCTTCATAGCCGGGTATTTTAATGGTATAGCCGAAAAAAATCAAGCCCGGCAGAAAAATGGTAATACCCTTACAAAACTTGCTGATCTATGATATAATACAACAGGTGAGGAAACGGCTATGAGTACGGCAAATAGAAAATACAAAGATTCGGTCTTTGTCGATTTGTTCAGCGAAGACGAAAAAGCCAAAGAAAACTTTTTGTCGCTATATAATGCCTTGCATGGTACAAAACTACAGCTTTCTTGTCCTGTAGAAAATATAAGGCTCGATAATGTCATGTACATGAGCATCATAAACGACGTTTCATGCCTTGTAGACGGTAAAATCATAGTGTTGGCTGAGCATAAATCCACAATCAACGAAAACATGCCTTTACGTTTTTTAGAGTACATAGCAAGGCTGTATGAAAAGCTTCAAAAACCAACAGACAAATATCTAAGAAAATTGTCAAAAATACCGACACCCGAATTTTATGTCTTTTACAATGGTGTTGAAAATTATCCTGAAACTACAACATTAAAGTTGTCGGATGCCTTTATTACAAGGCCCGTCCCCCTACCCTTGGAGCTGACGGTTCAGGTTTTAAACATCAATACGGATAAAGCAAATAAAGTTCTGGCTGCATGTAAACCGCTTGAAGAATACAGCCTCTTTGTAGAAGAGGTAAGAAAGCAAACACAACTCGATTCTGAAAACGGCTTTACCAATGCGGTAAAGACATGCATAGAAAAAGGAATCTTAAAAGAATACTTAATGAGAAAATCACGGGAGGTAATCAATATGTTAATAGCAGAATACGATTATGATACGGATATCGCAGTACAGCGTGCAGAAGAACGAGAAATAGCTTTCGCCGAGGGTGAAGAAAGCGGCTCTTATCAAACCAAACTTGAAACGGCAAGATTGATGAGATATGAAAATCTTGGCATTGAGCTGATTTCTAAGATTACGGGACTATCTAAAGAGGAAATAGACTCATTATAGAAATCAACATGCCGTTAATCAAATATGATTATGAAAATGGGGGAACGCAAAGGCGACCTTCTTACTAAAGATACCTTCAAAACCTTTGCGTCCTTGGCGAGCTTAGCGGTTAAGTTAAAATTTTCTATTTCTTTTTGAGATGAAGTTCAGGCAGATTCGGCTTGGCATCTTTAACCAAGGCTGCCTTGTTTTCGTTTTGAATTTCTTGGTAGATTTCTTCACGGAAAACCTTGACTGAAGCCGGAGCATCCACTCCGATTTTTACCTGATCGCCCCGAATGTCGATTATGGTGATTTCTATATCGTCGCCGATAAGTATTTTTTGATTTGTTTTACGGGAAAGTATGAGCATCAGTTCCTCCCCGCCGCGTTCAATTCGGCAAGAATATCGTGTTTGGTATTCCATTTTCCGTCATTTAAGACAGCCTGAAAAGCCTTTTTATTCTTTTTGTTTATGATGAGAGGGCCCTGCAAGTTTGCTGTGATGGGGCCTCCCGCAGGCGGAATTGTAACAAGGGCAAAAACCAAGAGGTCTTTGGGCGATTCTGCCTTTATCGGTTTTAATAATTCGTCGTCTATGTCCAGCTCATAATCGGGTCTGAATAAGAACGGATCAATAACGATAAAGGCTAAATTTTCATCATCAAGAGACTGCACCCAAAAGAAAGGCTCTTTTCCTGAATCCAACAGGGCATATTTATGAAATTCTTCAAATCCGTAAAATCCGTCAACCAATTCAATTATCTGTTCATCTTGAATTTCAACAAGCCCCATAGCTTTTGTCTTAATTTCCATCTTAAATTCCATCCTATCGTAAGTAGTTTAAAAGAGAATCTCTGTAAAGCCTTCCCAATACGCTTAAAGAAGCTTGATGAGTGTGTTCAAACATCTTTAAGTCGGTGATAGCCTTTGTAATGTCAAGGTCAGCTTCTCTGGATTCTGCTGCAGTTACATTTAAAGTCTGCGTGTCGATTCGGGCTAATATGACCTCAGCCCTTGCATACTTGGAACCTGTTTCGGCCATTCTTGTAGTAAGATTATGTATACCCTCATCGAGACTTCCCAAAATCTTTCCACCCAAGGCTTCTTGATCGCCCGAAAGAAAGGCATCGCGCACGGCAATTGCTGCATCAAAAATAGAGCCTCCTGAAACGCGTACCGAATTTGCCAAATTATAGGGAGGTCTTTGCTCGGCCTTTATCAAGCCCAGTTCCGATAAAACCGTGCTTCCTTCGGCATCTCTTAGCCAAAGCTGGCGTGCATCGGTGGTTGTTAAGTTTAAACCGCTTGTAATTGGGTCTAGACTTGCCTTTACGGCTGCTCCCGAATCGTTTATCTTTGAGATAATTGCATGAACATTGTCTCCTGCAATTAAAGGAATTTCAACCCCGTCAACCTCGATGCTTGTGTCTTCCTTTATGACAAAGTTGCTTGCATCAGTTTCCGAAATAAGAATTTGCTGTTCGGCCCAAAATACCCTGTTTCCGGCCTGATCTGCCCTCATAAAAGAAAGTTCATCGGTTTCAACTTCTTTTGAATCGACTGTGCCGTTATATCTAACCTGAGTTATAAGGGCTGAACCTGCTCCGTCCACATCCCCCATTACGGTTTCAAAGGGCTCGGTAAAGCTCTTGGTTCCCGAAAAAACTCTGACTCCGTCGGAATTGACGGCGTTTCCGTTTTGCACGAGTTCTTTTAAAAGTTCGTCGGCTTCGGCTGCCATGTCCTTCAAGTCGTCCGGAGTATAGGTTCCGTTTGCTCCCTGTACGGAAAGCTCCCTCAAACGGTGAATAACTTGTAGGGAGTTATTCATATAGGTTTCGGCCGACATATATTGATCGCGCAAGGTTTTTGTGTTTTTTTCGAACCTTTCGAGGCGGGCGAGGAAGGACTTGTACCTTACCGAGTGGCCTGCAGAAACAGGGTCGTCTCTAAGCTGGTTTATCCTTCGTTGAGACTGAATCTGATTGTTCAGATTGTGAAGCCTCGATTCCTGATTCCTCATCGAAAAATTGCTGTCCGTATGCTGAATATTTGTACTAATTCTTTTCATCATATTTTACTCCAAAAAGGCTAAACGCCCAACCTGTTTATAACGGTATCGATCATCTCGTTGATGACCGAAACAAACCTTGCAGATGCATTATATCCGTGCTGGAATTTGATAATATCCGATAGTTCTTCGTCTATGTTTACGCCCGACACGGAATCCCTCATATCGTGTAATTCCTTTACAATAGCTATCTGTGTATTTAAGGTCATTTCTGCCTGCTCGCCTTTTAGACCGATTTCGGTTACGGTGTCGGCAAAAAAGTCGTCAAAGGTGGCTGAGCGGCCTACCATAACAGGCGTATTTCTGATTGCGGCTATTGCAAGGGCTGCCCTATTGTCTCCCGGATAGGCGACACCTTCAGGGCCCTTATAACCTGCGGCTATATTTTGTATATCGCTTTTGATTACGGGGTTCATTTCCATCCAGCCTGAAGGATGGGCTATGGGAGAAACCGCATATTGGGCTCCGGCTAATACGTCAACAGCGTTTGTTCTTCCCCAGTCGTAGGCGCCTTCCGGCCCTGCCTGAGAAAGCACGCCCGAATAGCCTGCCAAAAATCTTCCCGAATCCTCGATATGTCTGATAACAAAGTCGGGGTTTTCCTTGTCGAGGCTGGTCATTCCCTTTAAAACCAGTTTATTGTTTTGATCGAGGTAGGCCGCTACCTCGGAACCGGATCTATTGATTCTTTCTACAAGGTCCGAAACCATGTCCGTCGAATAATAGGGAACCTGCACAAGGCCGTCTCCCGAAGAAAGGGTCAAAGTTCCTTCCAATCCTATTTGTTCTCGAGGATCAAGGATGTTTGTGCCCGTAATTCTAAAAATATAGGAAGAATCCTCTTCTCCGTCTCCGTTTCTGTCAAAGTTACCGAGGGTATTGTTTATAAAGTATTGCTCTTTAAAAAAGTCGATGCCTGTTTTTCCGTTGGGGCTCATGGCATTTCTGTGGACATCGTTTACCAGATCGACAAAGTTCATTGTCATGGTATCGAGTTTTCTGATTTCGTCCCGAATATCCACATCTCTCAGCTCAATCAAGGCTGCCAGTTTTCCCGATTCAAAATGAGCCAAGTTGCCTGAATCGGACCAAACCACATCAGCATATTTATCGTTTTCAAGCGAAGCCTTAAAGTCAAAGGTTCTGTGAGTTCTTCCCTGCACTATTTCCAAACCTGCGGTATGAATTACATAGGTTTCATCTTCATCCCTCTTATCTACGGAAATGTCTATGAGTGAGGCAAGTTTTTCGGTTAAAAGGTCTCTTTTATCCATTAAATCGTTGGGATTGTCTCCCATAGCCTTAACCTTAACTATCTCTTCGTTTAGTTTGGCTATACGGCCCGTTACGTCGTTTACCTGCTTTACGGTCGCTTCTATATCGCCGTGAACCATGTTCCTTATGCCCTGCAAGCCTCGGAACTGGTGATGAATGGCATCGGTTAAGGTTTCCGTTCGGGTACGCACAACCTGACGGGCAGCATCCGACTCAGGGTAGAGCGACAACTCCTGCCATGCTTCCCAAAATTGATCCATACGGCTTCTGACCGAAATATCTTCGGGTTCGTTATGAACTTGTTCTAAAAGTGCTATGTAGGAATTTCTTGTTTCCCAATAACCTAGGTCATCGGTAGTTCCGACTATTCTTTGGTCTAAAAGCTCATCCCGTAATCTGGTAATTGAACCTATGGTAACGCCCTGTCCTATTTGTCCCGGAGTTTCGGCTCTGGTTAAATCGGGTCTGTAAATGGGCTCAAAGGCTTCAAGATTTACTCTCTGCCTCGTATATCCCTTTGTTGAAGAATTCGAAATGTTATGGCCTGCCGTTTGAATCGACTGCCGGTGAGCAAACAAACTCCTTTTTCCTAATTCTATCGCATCAAATGTCGCCATCTATACCTCCATAAAAACTTTTTGCAGCAAATATCAGACCTTTGCAGTTCTGTTCTGCAAGGAAATTTTTCATCGTATCCGCTAAAGCGGATAGCGAATCAATTTGCGAAAAAAGTTTTTTCAAGCGGTTTGTTTACAAACCGCATATAATACTTACGATGTTTTGTGTTTTGCACAAAACTCGGTAGATAAACAGTGAGGCTGAATTTCTGCCGAACTGTTTATCGTACCTCCTTTTCTATAAGACCTCATTTAAAACGAGGCTTTTAATATCCGTATTAATGCGTTTTCCGGTACATGTATAACATTTCCCATTTCTGTCCTCCGAAATAATGTCGACTACTCCTTTGACCAGAGCTTGAGCATGTGAAACATAGTTGGAAAATACATCGTTTTCTATTTTAGAATAGAAAACTTTTTCTTTTAGTTTCTCATATAGAGAATCTATCTTCTTTTTATCTGATGAAGCAAACTGCTTTGTCTGCAAATGAAAGTCAAATTCTTGAAAATTTGACTCATCTGCATTTAAAAGACCGTATAATTTTTTATCCAAATTTAAAAATTTTACCGAAGCGTCATTTAGACAGTTTAAGTTCTTTTCGCTTTCCTGCCAGTTTCTGTCCAAAACGCCTTGATACATAGCCTTTTGCAATTTATAGATATTGTCTATCAAATCGATTTGTTCATGTAAAATGCTCTTTATGTCTGCTGCAATCGAATTTTTCTCCATAACAATCTACTCCTCAATCCCAGTATCGGCATATAAAAAAAAAGCATTAGAAATCTTTTTAATTGATTTTACAAAAGAAACAAAATTTGAGTTGACGTAAGATGAAAATAAATGTATTATTTATACCATGAAAAAGATTTTATATTTTTTAACTTTATGCTTTATTCCGGTCTTGTTGGGTTCATGTACTTCTATGCCCGAAAAAACGGCAGAACCGATGACCGTAACGGAAATACAAGAAGAAAAACCCATGACCGCTCAAAAACCTAAGATGACTGAAAATGAAATGCCTGCCGAAACGGAAAAACCCAAAATGGAACAGCCCAAGTCGGCAGATGAAGAGGTTGTTGCCCAATTTGAAGGCGTGTCAATTACCAAAAAAGATAAGGAAATAGCAAAATCCGAAATCGAAGAGGTTGTAAAAAAGCTAAACGATATAACGGCAAAAAAAGATTACGGCCGCTGGAGATACTGGCTTTCAAAAGAGTATATAAAAGAGTTTTCAAAGACTGAGGTTTTGAAAAAAACCAGCGAAGGGCTTCCGGCACATCTAAAAGGAAAACAATTAAAAAGCATAGAAGATTATTTTTACTATGTGTTTGTTCCTTCAAGGCAAAACGGAAGGGTTGACGATATCGTTTATATGACTCCGACAAAGGTTAGAGTTTTAAAAATTACGGCTAAACAAAATTTGATATTTTATAATCTTGAAAAAATAGGCGACAGGTGGCTTTTAGTGCCGTAAAGACTTAAAAATATCGCTAAAAACAAAAAAAGCGGCTTTTACTACTTGACTTTACAATGAAAATGGTTGAAAATAAAGGTAATGTACCAAACTAAGGGGGTAATTTGAAATGCGACGAAAGTCTTTAGTTTTTGTAATGATGATATTATTATTGGGAACAGCCTTTGTCTTTGCAGAAGATAAAGATTCCGATTCCTTGATGACAGTTGAAGAGGCCTATCTTAATTCTATGGAAGGCTTAATTCTTAGAGAGATGGTTACCAGTGAAGGACGTGATGCTAAGTTTGTAGCCTTGCAGGTAGTTGAAGAAGCTATTGACGGCGGAAGGGTAACTCCCGAGCTTCAGGAAGCTCTTGATTCTCTTGCAACTATAGGTCTTACCACGGTTGTGCGTGAAAACGGAAGGGTTGCAAATAACTATCCCGATGTAAGAAGAGAAGCATGCCGCCTTTTGGGTAAGATTAAAAATGAGCAGGCTAAGAAATCTCTTATGACGGTTATGTATACCGATAATGAACCGGTTGTAATTATGGAAGCCGTTAAATCTTTAGGTGAATTAGGATATAACAATAATGACGAAGTTGTAGATATGATTAACTTTATCAATCGAAAATTCGATATTATTAACCCTACAAGCTCATTGGCTCTTGAAGTTCTTAATGCTTATGAAAAATTGGCTCCTACAGTAAAGAATAAAAAAGGAATGACTGAAAGTATTTTGAGAATTGCCAATAATTTTAACTACATAACTCCTGTCAGAAACAGAGCTATGGAAGTTCTAAAATCCATATTAGGCGGAAAAAAATAAAAATTACTTTTTTTTAATAAAATGAAAGAGCTTATTTTAGCTTCTGCATCACCCAGACGAAAAGAGATACTCGATTCGCTGGGTGTTTTGTTTTGTGTAAATGCCTCAAATTTTGATGAATCCTCAATAACAGAAAAAGATCCTATAAAAAAATGCATTTTAACTGCAAGAGGAAAGGCCGAAAGTCTTTTTAAAGTCTTGAAGCAAGGTAATGACTATAATCCGCAAAAGCTCATATTGGCGGCAGATACCCTTGTTTTTGCCGAAAATACAACAATCCCAAACGAAAAAATAATCTTCGGTAAACCAAAAAACAAAAAAGAAGCCGAAATGATGCTCAAAAGCCACTCCGGTTCGGTTCATTTTGTTGTGAGTGCAATCTGCCTCCTTGACTGTGAAACCGGCAGGATAAGCGAAAAACAGAATATCTCTAAGGTTTTCTTTAAACCCCTCTCCGATGAGGAAATTTCAGCCTATCTTAAAACAGAAGAATGGAATGATGCCGCCGGAGGTTATAAAATTCAAGGGAAAGCTTCCTTTTTTATCGAAAAAATTGAAGGCTCTTATACCGGGATAGTTGGTTTGCCTGTCAGGGAGCTCTATGAGCTGTTGTCCGAAAAAGTTTTTATAAACCTCTTTTAAGCTGTCTAAGCACTATACAAAATCTTAAAAAAACTATATAATAAGCTCATGCCGTTTTTACGGTAAATATCCGGAAGGATGTCCGGCGTGGACGGCCTTTGAGGCCGCTAACGGCCGGTAGTCTGTTCCGAGAAATAGAGAAGGCAGGAGCTTTTTAGCTCCAAAGGAGAAACACATGGCAGTAGTAACCATGAAGAACTTACTTGAATCAGGCGTACATTTCGGCCATCAAGTAAAACGCTGGGATCCGAGAATGAAAAAATACATTTTTTCGGAAAGAAACGGAATTCACATTATCGATTTGCAAAAAACAATCGTTGCAATCCGTGAGGCCTATGAGGCTGTCCGCAAGGCAACATCCGAAGGAAAATCGGTTTTGTTTGTAGGAACAAAAAAACAGGCCCAGCAGACAATTCAAAAAGAAGCCGAAAGATGCGGAATGTTTTATGTTAACAACCGCTGGCTCGGCGGAATGCTCACAAACTTTTCCACAATCAAAAAGAGTTTGGCTCGTCTTAAGAAAATCGAAAAAATGGAAGTTGACGGAACTTTCGATAACTTGACAAAAAAAGAAATTGCTTCTTTACAGAAAGAAAAGTCAAAACTCGAAAAAAACTTGGGCGGTATTAAAGAAATGAAGGACCTCCCCGGAATCCTCTTTATTATCGATACTCGAAAAGAAGAAATTGCTATCAGAGAAGCCCGCTCATTGGGCATTCCCATCATCGCTGTTGTAGATACCAACTGCAATCCTGAAGGCATCGATTATCCGATTCCCGGAAACGATGATGCAATCAGAGCTATTTCGCTTTTTACGGGCGTAATTGCTAATGCAGTTATCGAAGCCGACAACGAACACGGTCTTAAAATCATCGAAAACCTTCAAGAAGATGAAGAATCCGGTGATTCAGGTGTTGATCCCTATCAGGACAGAGAAGAAGAAATTACAGATTATTCCAATTACACTCCCAAAGATGAAGCTTCAGGCAGTGATGAGGATGAAGATGAAAATTCTCTCGTAAACGATGAGGATTTGTACGACGACAAATAAACAGGAGATTCGATAAACAGTTCGGCAGAAATCCTGCCTCACTGTTTATCTTCAAGTTTTGTGCTTCGCACAAAACTTTGTTATATTTTATGCAGTTTGTAAACAAACTGCTTGAAAAAACTTTTTTCGGAAATTGACATTTCCTGCAAAAAGTTTTTATAGGAGAAATTTATGGACATTAAAGCATCTGATGTAAAAGCATTACGCGATAAGACCGGTGCAGGTATGATGGAATGTAAAAAAGCCTTACAGCACTGCAACGGCGACGCAAAAGAAGCTGAAAAATATTTAAAAGAAAAAGGCTTGGCCGCTGTCGAAAAAAGAGCCGACAGGGTAACAAGTGAAGGTATTATCGTTATCAAAAACGACAATAAAAAAGCCGTTATGCTCGAAATGACCTGCGAAACCGACTTTGTTGCAAAAAATGCAGACTTTATCGCTGTCGGAGACGACATTGCAAATACTGCCTTTGATAAGGACATTGCTGAGGTTACACCCGAACTTAACGATAAGCTCTTGGATTTGGCTACCCGCGTACGCGAAAACATGAACCTTACACGCTTAATCAGCGTAAAGGCCGGAGCAGACGAATACCTTTCACGCTACATCCATTCCGATAAAAAAACAGGCGTTATTGTAGTTTTAAAATCGGATAAGCCTGAAATCTTTGAAAAGACTGCGGTACAAGATTTTGCTTATGACTGCTGTTTGCATGCAGCCGCCTTTATGCCCCTCTATGTTAAAAAAGAAGATGTAGATGCAGCTTATATCAAAGAGCAGGAAGAAATCTTTAAAGGTCAAGTTGCCGAATTGGATAAGCCCGATAACGTAAAAGAAGGCATCGTTAAGGGAAAAATTTCAAAACACTTATCCGAAATCTGCTTCCTTGAGCAGGCCTTTGTAAAGGATGATAAGCTTTCCGTTTCAAAGAAAATGGCAGAGGTCGGCAAAGAAGCCGGCGGCTCCTTGAGCTTGTCAAAGCTTATAATTTTTCAGTTAGGACTGGGTATGTAAATTAAGACCTTTTTTTAGTGCTGCGAGGAATTTTCCTTGCGGCATTAATTATTGCACAAATAAATCGGAGGCAAAATCATGATAGAAGAAGTTCAGAAAAATTGTGAAGAAAAAATGAAAAAGACGGTTTCGGCATTAAAAGAAGAATTCAATATGCTAAGAACCGGAAGAGCATCTTCTGCTCTTTTTGATAAAATAAGAGTTAACTGCTACGGAGAATCTACCCCTCTTAATCAACTTGCCAATATTTCTATCCCCGAAGCAAGGCTTGTAGTAATTCAGCCTTGGGATAAATCTTTATTGGTCGAAATTGAAAAGGCCGTTTTACAGGCAGATTTGTCGGTTAATCCTACAAATGACGGAAAGGTCATTCGCATTGCAATTCCGCCGCTGACCGAGGAAAGAAGAAAGGATCTTGCAAAAAAGGCAAAAACCATTGCCGAAAATTCGCGCGTTTCAGTCCGTAATATCAGACGTGACGGAATCGACGAGGCAAAAAAATTACAAAAGGACGGAAAAATAAGCGAAGATCAGTTAAAGACTGCTGAGGATGCTTTCCAAAAATCCACGGATGCTTACATTGCCGAAATAAACAAGGTACTTGAAGCAAAAGAAAAGGAAATAATGGAAAACTAAATGTCCGATGACTTAAAACATATCGCCATTGTCATGGACGGCAATGGCAGATGGGCAAAAAAAAGAGGTCTTCCCAGATCTATGGGGCATAAGGAAGGGCTTAATACGGTTAAAAGGATAACAAAGGCCATATCCGATTTGGGGATTTCTTATATAACGCTTTATATATTTTCTACCGAAAACTGGAAAAGAACCGAAACGGAGGTAGGCTTTTTGATGGGGCTTATTAAGCAGCATCTAAAAGCCGAGCTTAATTTTTATGCCGACAATAATTTGCGTATCGAACACATAGGCGATTTAAGCGGACTGCCCAAAGATATTCAAGATGAAATTAATTCGGTAAGAGAGAGAACTGCCGCTTATACAGGTACTGCGATTGTGCTTGGTATAAATTATGGAGCTCATGACGAAATCTTAAGGGCAATAAAGAAACTGAATTCCGATGAGCTTGCTTCTATAAATGAGGAGACCTTTTCCTCAAAACTGGATACAGGCTCCATTCCTCCTGTAGACCTGCTTATCAGAACCGGAGGAGAAAAACGTTTGAGTAATTTTTTGCTTTGGCAAAGTGCTTATGCAGAACTTTATTTTACGGATATCTTATGGCCCGATTGGACCGTAGAAGATTTATACGCAGCAATAGAAGACTATAAAAAAAGAAACAGGCGTTACGGAAATGCCTAATGTAATAAAGGGAGAAATAAAATGAAAATTCGAAAAATTATTGAGAGGCTGATAATATTTTTTGTAGGTGCACCTTTAGTTTTAGCTTCAATTTATTTTTTACCTCATTATAATTTTTTAGTTTATCATATCGAATTATTTATTGCAGCTCTGATTGCAAATTATGAGATATATAATATTTTATCCCAAAGGTCGCCTGCATATCCTAAAAATATACTTGCCTTTTTCGGCTTAATTTTATTGGGATGCTCATACTTGAGCGGATTACATATTATTCCTTTCCGCTATATTTTCTTTGTATTAGGTTGTGTTATAGTTATAACAATGTTTATGGAAATTATTTTTTCCTTTTCCGGAAATTTTACCAATAGTATGTCCCGTTTTACGACAGGAATGTTTATGCTTATTTATCCTTGGGGCTTATCGGTTTATTTATCTTCAATAACAAGACTACCGAATGCAGGGGCTTTAATTATAATGTTTTATCTTATGACCTTTGGATGCGATTCTTTGGCATGGTTTTTTGGTATGCTTTTCGGGAAAAGCAACCGCGGGTTTATTAAGGCCAGCCCCAAAAAAAGTATTGCAGGTTTTATAGGCGGCTTTATCGGTTCTACGGCTGCGGCAGCTGCTTCGTTTTATTTCTTTAACAAACAATTTAACGGAAAATTAAAAGAACTTATAATAATAGCTCTTTGTACGGCTCTTTTTGCAATCATCGGAGATATAATAGAATCGATTTTAAAGCGCTCTGCAGATTTAAAAGATTCGGGTAAAGTTATTTTAGGCAGAGGCGGTATCCTTGACAGCATCGATTCCTTACTCGTTGCTTCTCCCGTTTTCTATAGCCTTTGCGCTCTGTTGTTAGGCGGGGTTTGATGAAAAAGAAACGGGTTCTGGTACTTGGGGCCGGAGGCTCAATCGGAAAAAACAGTTTAGAAGTAATAAGAAGATTTCCTGATAGGTTTGAACTTGCCGGTTTTTCCGTTCATTCTAATTTAGACTTTGCCCAAAAAATGCAGGCCGAGTTTACGAATGCACAATTTGTTTCTACAAAAAAAACGGATTCAAAATTAAAACACGAAATAGATGTAGAAGCTGTAAGACAGCTGATCGAAAAATCAAGGGCCGATATAGTCATTAACGGTATAGCAGGTTCGGCCGGTTTAAAGGCTTCTGCAGAGGTTATAAAAAGCGGCTTGGATTTAGGCCTTGCCAATAAAGAAACCATAGTTGAGGCGGGCGAGCTCATTTTTAAAGATGCCGAAAAGTCGGGCAGTACAATAATTCCCGTCGACTCGGAACATGCTGCGATTTTTCAGCTTATAAATGCCCACAAAAAGGAGAACATCGAAAAGATTATAATCACAGCCTCAGGCGGCCCCTTTTTAAACACGCCTAAGGAAAAGCTCGGCGCAATGAAGCTTGAAGATGCCTTAAAGCATCCTACATGGAAGATGGGCGGAAAAATTACGATAGATTCAGCCTCCCTTGCAAACAAGGCCTTGGAAGTAATCGAGGCCGTAAAGCTTTTTTCTTTTCCGCCTGAAAAAATCGAAGTTACGGTTCATCCTCAAAGTATAATCCATTCGATGGTGCAGTGTAAAAACGGAGAGATTTTTGCCCAAGCCTCTCCTCCCGATATGAAAAATCCTATTTTAAATGCTTTAAGTTTTCCGAAGATGCCTGAAAGCTTTTTAAGGCCCTTGGATTTTTCTCAAATTATAAACTTGGAATTTATGCCTCCCAGAACCGATGATTTTCCTATGCTGGTTTTGGGTTTTGAAGCGGCTGGAAAAGGAGGCGCCTATCCTATAGCCTTTAATGTTGCAAATGAAGAAGCCGTTGATGCTTTTATCAAAGGAAAAATAGGCTTTACGGATTTAGCCGATATTACGCAAGAAGTTTTAAATTCGGATTGGACTATGAAACCTTCTTCTTATGAAGAAGTTTATGACTATGAAAACAGAGCAAGAGCGATAGCTTTGGCAAGGATACTTGACAGAGCAAACGGCTTGCAATAAAAGTAAAACGGAATAATTTATGGTTAAGATTTTAATAGGTTTGATTATATTGAGTATCATGGTCTTTATCCATGAGCTTGGACATTTTATTGCCGCAAAGCTGTGCGGCGTTGTGGTCGAAACTTTTTCGATAGGCTGGGGACCTGTTCTTTTTAAAAAAAAGAGGGGAGATACCGAGTATAGAATTTCTGCAATTCCCATGGGCGGCTATTGCGGCATGAAGGGCGAAAAAGCCTTTCAGCAAGCTATCGAAGAAAATCTCTCTGCAATTCCTAAAAAGAAGGGCGAGCTTTACGGGGTGCATCCTTTTAAGCGGATTATAATTGCCTTTGCCGGCCCATTTGCAAACTATATAAGTGCAGTTCTTGCTCTTGCGATTGTAAGTGCCATAGGTTCAAGCTATTATACGAGCTCTAACAAGATAGCTCCCGTTTATTATTACAACGAAGCTGATGACTCTCCCGCCCGCGAGGCCGATTTAAAAATGGGGGATGTGATTTTAAGCATTAACGGCGAGAAAACCGAAACCTTTGCCGACATTGTGCGGCTCATAGTGCCTGAAGCAAAGGAAGAGGTTACCTTAAAAATAGAAAGAGATGGCCGAATCCTTACAAAAAAACTCAAGCCCAAGCTCGACCCAAAAACCGGTGCAGGCATAATAGGCTTTTATTCTTTTATTCCTCTTGAAATAGAAGGAGTAAAACCTTCTTCTGCGGCCGAACTTGCAGGGCTTAAAAAAGGCGATCTTATTGTATCTGTAAACGGAATTGAAGTTGCCAATACTGTAGACTTAAACCGTGCCCTGGAAAGAATATCTGAAAAAACTGCCGAATTAGCTGTGTTAAGAGACGGAAATAAAATCACAAAAATCGTAAACCTTATCCGAACCGAAAGAGGTGTAGATTTGGGGCTCAATATGAAAACTATCAAGGTTGAAATCCCCGGAACAGGCTTTTTTAAAAGCATAGTGAACGGTTTTGTTTTAACCCATAAGAGTTTTATATTAACGTTTAAAAGCTTAAGTCTCTTGTTTAAAGGCGTTGACTTGAGGCAGGCGGTCTCAGGGCCGGTACGCATTACCCACATGCTTGGCGATGTCGCCGCCCAAGGTTTTAAGGCCGGTTTTTTAATCGGGCTTTCAGATATCTTAAACTTTGTAAGCATAATTTCAATTTCTCTTTTTATAATGAATTTATTGCCGATTCCTATTTTGGACGGGGGCTTAATTCTTTTTGCCTTTATCGAATTTATTTTTAGAAGGCAAATTCATCCGAAAGTCCTGTACTATGTTCAATTTATAGGAATGGCATTTATAGGTATAGTTTTTATTTTTGCCCTTTGGGGAGACATAGGATATTTTTTAGGACGATAGCCTTTAGTGCTTTACAAGATTAGGCTTTCTATATTATAATCACAGCGGTTATGAATAAAAAGATTTGTTTTACGCTTACAATTTTTGCTTTGAGTTTTCTTTTGTTTTCTTGTTATGTAAAAAATAATGAGAATCTTGTTTCGGGTATTTTTGAGGGCGAAGCACAAGGTTTGATAGGGACTATGAGCGTAAGAGTTACGATAGAAAAAAATAGAATTAAAAATATAGATGTGCTTGAGTATGCCGATACTCCCGGCTACAGCGACACAGTTTTTGAGTACCTGCCTAAGAGGGTTATTCAAAAAGATTCTACGGATGTGGATCTTGTGGCCGGGGCTACCTTCACAAGTAAGGCTTTTTTAGAGGCGGTAAATGACGCCTTAAAAAAAGCCGGTATACATGCCGAAAAAGAATAGCCCCTATTAAATAATTTCCCTACTGCACTACAATGTTTACAAGCTTATCCGGCACGGTAATTATCTTTTTAATCTCCTTGCCTTCAATGTTGCGGATTGCACCCTCATTTGCGAGCGCAAGTTTTTCTAACTCCTCTTTCGAAGTTCCGGCTTCTGCTTCAAACTTACCGCGGAGCTTGCCGTTTACCTGTACTACAACCGTACATGTTTGGTCAACGCAGAATTTTTCGACAAACATCGGCCAGTGAGAATAGGCTATCGATTCGTCATTCCCCATCTTTTGCCAAAGTTCTTCAGCTAAGTGGGGAGCGTAAGGGTTTAAAAGTTTTACAAAATTATACCAAACATAGTGGGGTATCTTTTTGTGCTTTGAAACCTCGTTTATAAAAATCATCATCTGGCTTATGGCCGTATTAAAGTTAAGAGAGGCCGTATCCTCGGTTACCTTTCTAATCGTTTTATTTAAGAGAACTGTCAAGGCCTTAGTTTCAGGAGTCGAGGTATCGTTGACGGGAGTTTTGTAGATTTCCCTGTCAGACAGGTTCCAGATTTTTTCCAAAAATCTAAACACGCCCATTATACCGCTTGTGTTCCATGGTTTTGAAACCTCCAATGGGCCTAAGAACATTTCGTAGAGGCGCAAGGTGTCTGCTCCGTATTCCTTTATGATATCGTCGGGGTTGATAACGTTCTTTAAGCTCTTGGACATCTTGGCTATTACCTGCTCAAGTTTTTCGCCTGTTTCGATATCTTCAAATTCGGTTTCGGATATTTTTTTAACCTTATCGGCCGGAACAAGGCTTTTGTTTTTTCGCATGTAGGCAAAGGAGGTTATCATTCCCTGATTTACAAGCCGTGTAAAGGGTTCCTTTGTAGACACAAGGCCTAAGTCATATAAGACCTTGTGCCAAAACCTCGCATATAATAGGTGAAGAACTGCATGCTCCGTTCCTCCTACATAGAGATCAACCGGCATCCAATAATCGCACCTTGCCTTGTCGGCAAAAGCTTCGCTGTTATTGGGATCTGTGTATCGGAGGTAGTACCAGCAAGAGCCTGCCCACTGGGGCATTGTATTGGTTTCGCGTTTTGCTGCTTTCCCGCATTTGGGGCATTTTGTGTTTACCCAAGAATCGATTGCTGCCAAGGGGCTTTCTCCCGTTCCTGTGGGAGTGTAGCTCTCTACTTGCGGCAGAGTTAGGGGAAGATCATGCCCGTCTATTGGAACTATGCCGCAGCATGGGCAGTGTACCAAGGGTATGGGCTCTCCCCAATAGCGCTGTCGGCTGAAGATCCAGTCACGGAGCTTATAGTTTACGGCCCTTTTTGCAATACCGAGAGTTTCAAGATGCTCGGTTATCTTTGTCTTGGCTTCTTCGGTTTTTAATCCGTCAAATTTTTTTGAGTTGACGGAATAGCCGTCCTCGGTTGTACAAGTCTTGGGTTCTTCAGAGAAGTCTCTTTTTCCGCCTTCCCATTCTTCTACTCCGGCTACCACCTTGATTTTAGGCAAATTGAATTGAGTTGCAAATTCAAAGTCTCTTTCATCGTGGGCAGGAACAGCCATAATTGCTCCCGTTCCGTAAGAGATTAAAATATAGTCGGAAATCCAAACCGGGATTTTTTGCTCTGTTAATGGATTGATTGCATAGGCCCCCGTAAAAACGCCGGTCTTGTTTTTTGCAAGGTCGGTTCTTTCAAGGTCGCTTTTTTTTGCAGCCTCTTCTATATAATCGGCAACGGCTTTTGATTGCTCCTTTGTTGTTATGCTTTTTACAAGCTCGTGTTCCGGGGCCAATACCATGTAGGTGGCTCCGAAGATTGTGTCGGGGCGAGTTGTATAAACCTTTATCTTTTGCCCTGTTTCTTTTCCTTCCTTATCGATTAGAGCAAAATCTACCTCGGCTCCCGTACTCTTGCCTATCCAGTTCTTTTGCATGATTTTTATGGATTCAGGCCAGTCGAGTTCATCCAAGTCCTCTAAGAGGCGTTCGGCATATTCGGTTATCTTTAAAATCCACTGCCGCAAATTTTTGCGTTGGATTTGAGTCCCGCATCTTTCGCATTTACCGTCTTTTACTTCCTCATTGGCAAGGCCTGTTAAACATGAAGGGCACCAGTTGATGGGGGCTTCTTTTTCGTAGGCTAAGCCCTTTTTAAATAATTGGAGAAAGATCCACTGGGTCCATTTATAATAGGATTCTTCGCTTGTAGAAATTTCCCTGTCCCAATCATAGCTCAAACCTATGGACTTTATCTGGTTTCTAAAGGTTTCCATATTTTTTCGGGTGGTGATAAGGGGATGGACTCCGGTCTTGATTGCATAGTTTTCTGCAGGAAGACCGAAGGAGTCAAAGCCCATCGGATGGAGTACATTGTACCCGTTCATGCGTAAAAAACGGCTGTAAATGTCCGTTGCAGTGTATCCTTCAGGGTGTCCTACATGAAGGCCGTCTCCCGAAGGATAGGGGAACATATCTAAAATATAAAGCCTCTTATCCTTAGGATAATTTTTGTCCTCAATTGTTTTAAAAGTTTTGTTTTCTTCCCAATATTTTTGCCACTTAGATTCTATTGTGCTAAAAGGATAAGCCATATTTTACTCCAACTAACCTGATAAATTTACCAAAATTGACGAAAAATATTTTATAGAAAAGAAAGGAAAAATTCAAGTGCCGTCCAAAAATGTACATCCTTGTACATTTTTGGACTTTGAGTGTTTTTGCTAAACTTTAAACTTTCCGACTTCTGTTGACAGATTTTCTATGCTGTGTTTATTTTTTTTGCTAATCTCGTTTACATCTTGGACGGCGTTGCTGATTTGCACGGCTCCCGAAGCCATCTCGTTCATACTGTCGGTGATGATTCGGGTAAGTTCGTCAAGTTTGCGCATTTCTTGTGCCACATTCTCGCCGCCTTTGAGCATTTCAGCAGAACCGTCGTTTACTTGGCTTGTTACCATATTTATGTCGCGGATTGCGCTTAAAACTTCCTTGCTTCCGTTTTCCTGTTCCCGCATAGCGTCCATCAGGTTTTGGCTCATAGTTTTTACTTGTTCCGAAAGGGCGAAGATGGCGTTGAACTTTTCTTCTGCCGTTTTTGCGGACGCTGACAAGGCTTCAATCTCACCCGACAGTACTTTTAGTGTTGAGGTGATAGTTTTGCCTTGAGTACTGGATTCTTCTGCGAGTTTCCTGATTTCATCGGCGACAACGGCAAAACCCTTGCCCGCTTCGCCTGCGTGTGCGGCTTCAATTGCGGCGTTCATTGCTAAAAGGTTTGTTTGGCTTGCAATGTGCTGAATAACATTTGAGGCTTCCAAAAGTCCGCCTGATTCTTCTGCTATGCGTTGAGTAACATTATTTGCTTCGCCAATCGTTTCTTTTCCGTCAGCAGTGGCTGAAGCAAGTTTTTTTACTACATCATTTGTTTTATCCAAAGTTTGAGTAATTGAAGCTATATTGCTTACCATTTGTTCGATAGCTGAAGAAGATTCTGCAACTGATGCGGCTTGGTTTTCGATACTTCCGTTAAGCTGCTTTATGGTGCGGATAATTTCTTCAACTGTGGATGCCGTTTCAGTTACACTTGCAGACTGGGTAAGAGCTTGTTGCTTTACACCGTCAATGTTGGCGCTTATTTGATGAACAGCACTGGCAGTTTCGGTCATATTGCTTGCAAGCTCTGTACCGATGTTGGTCATTTCGTTGCTGTTTTCTCCTATTGTTTTAATGGAAGATCCGATTTTGCTAATTGTCTGATTAAAATATTCAGACAAGTCGGTTATCTCATCATTACCGACTAAGGGAAGACGGACGGTTAAATCTCCTTCGCCTTGAGCTATGTTTTTGAGTGCGCGTACTACAAGGCTTATAGGCTTTATCATGCGGTGTGCAACAATAAAAATAATAATCAAACTTAAAGCCAAAATGCCTAAGCCTATTATAATCATTTCAAGCCTTAGTTCAGCAATTGTTCCCATGAATTCTTCTATGGGGGCATCAACGATTACTGTCCAGTCAGTATTTTTCATCTTTGCATACGAAGCTATTTTTTTTACACTCTTGTATTCAAAATATCCTACTGAAGGCTTTTTCATTTCAACCGCCATTTTTTCAAATAAACCGCAAGATTCAAGAGCCGGATCGGTTTTAGATTCTTCATAGGCATTTGATCGTGTTTCGACTAAACTGAAATCTTTATCGGCAACAGTACTTCCAGACTTATCTAAGATATAACATTCTCCTGTTTGTCCTACTACAATGTCGTCAATCTGATCGGAGAGTTGCTTTGCTAGAATATCTGCTCCCAATACTCCTATTATATTATTGCTATCATCATACACAGGTAAAGAAAATGTGATAAAAATTTTTTCATTATATGTTCCTTTGTAAGGTTCGGTAATAATTTTTTTCTTTTTTAACGCTTCTTGAAACCAATAAGTTTTTGAATAGTCTTCTTGTTTACCATTAGAGTAAAATTGAATACCCGTAATATCAACAATATATAAATCTTCTAACGCCGGGTTAAATTTTGCTTCTTTGATGAGTATATCTGTTTTGGTTTGATAAGAAACCGATTGATCCAGAATTTGAGGCATACGTGATACTCCTTCCAAGAATTGAAACATTGCCATTATTCTTCCATCAATAATTTCTGCGGTGTCTGTTGCCTTATCCTTTAGGTGTATTTCTATTTTTTCCATTACAGCTCTGCGTGCGACACGTATTGCGAAAAGCGATAGTGTAATTCCGGCTATAAAGATCAGCAGACCGAATACTATTAACAGTTTATTCTTCATCGAAAAACGTTTTTTTTGTTTTTTCATTTTTTAAACTCCTTTTATTTAATTTTTAATTGGTAAGAAAGAAACTTGGAAACTTGTGTAATTAGTAATTACCCATTATTCGGCCGGTCAATTATGGGGAAGCGGCAAGTAGATACCGTCTTCCCCGTAATGCTCCTTGTGTAATGTTGTGATAATCTTTTTTGCAAATAGGCGAGGCAGATACAAACCGCAAGAGCAAATTAACCGCAGACGTATCTTTAATATTTTGAGGATTAATTTTTTTGCACTAAGGAAGTAGGTGTCCGCATATTTCCAAAAAAATTCGGGGGGGGGGGGGTACTATACAGTATTTACTACTATCTTGTCTAGTAGTTTTTGAGAAAAAGTTTAATTTTTTTTCGGTGCAATAAATTTTTGTACCATGCGAATATTATAGGGGAAAGGGGCGGAGCTGTCAAGAGAAAAATGTTAAAGTTTGAAGTGCGAATGGGGAAGTACTAAGTCCAAGTGACGAGGTGCACTTCGACATTCGTCCTTTATTACAGTTTTTCGATCTCTTCTTTGGACAGTCCTGTCATTTGCAGAATAAAGGCTATTTCTCGTTCTTCCGCACGGTGTACTCATACATCGTTTTGCAGTTTTCCAATAAAGGATGGCGATGGTTCCATACAAAAGCGATGTTTGCGGTACGCAAAGTCGCAGTCAAGGAATGTACACGGAAGTACATTCCTTGACGGGGCATATTGGGGGCTTATTGTCGACTGATGTTCAGCCGGAACTATTATTTTGTTATCTACACGATACGATACATCGTTATAGAATGTCATATACAGAACTTGGGCAAGCCTGATGTTTTTTAACTGCTCTGTATCTTTAAGCTCCGTACCGTGTAAGGCATTATAGAGCGATAAAAAGTTTTCCTTGGCTTTTTCATCTTCACTGAACAAATCAACGAAAACCGAGTCCTTGTATTTGCGGTTTGGACTACTCATGACTACATCTCCCATAAGTCGATTATATCATAGACAGCGTATTTTTCAATTGTCAAAAGATTTTAATGGGCACTCCTACTACTTATGCGTAAGTCCTGTTCCGTTTCCTCTTCATCTTCCCAAAACCCGTTTTTTTGTGTATAATATTTTCTTATGAAAAATCAAAACCAAGGCGGACACCTAAATAAGCTCATCGTAAAGGGTGCCCGTGAACATAACTTAAAAAACATTGATGTGGAGCTTCCCCGCGATAAGCTCATCGTTATATCGGGTCTTTCAGGTTCGGGAAAAAGCTCCCTCGCCTTTGATACCATCTTTGCCGAGGGGCAGCGCCGCTATGTCGAGTCTCTTTCTGCCTATGCCAGGCAGTTTTTGGGCAGGATGGATAAGCCCGATGTGGACTACATTGAAGGTCTTTCTCCCGCTATTTCTATCGAACAAAAGACTACTCACCGTAACCCCCGCTCCACGGTCGGCACGGTAACGGAAATTTACGACTACTACCGCCTCCTTTTTGCCCGTACGGGGCACGCCCACTGTCCTTCTTGCGGAAAAGAGATTAAAGAGCAGACGGTTGACCAGATTATAGACACCATTATGGCCTGGCCTGAAGGAACCCGCGTTCAGATTCTGGCTCCCATCATAAAGGGAAAAAAGGGAGAGCACCAAAAGATTGTAAGCGATGCGATTGCCGCAGGCTTTGTGCGTGCCCGCATCGACGGACTTCTCGTAAACCTTGAAGACGGAATAAAGCTCGACAAACAAAAAAAGCACACAATCGAAATAATCGTAGACCGAATTCAACTGTCGGGCGATGTAAGGAAGAGGCTTTCCGAATCCGTGGAAACTGCCTTGGAAAGTTCGGGCGGAACCCTTCTTGCTACAAGGCAGGACACCAAGGATTCTCCTGTAACCGAGGTTTTCTTTTCGCAAAAAAATGCCTGCTCGGACTGCGGGATTTCGATGCCCGAATTACAGCCCCGCCTTTTTTCTTTTAATAACCCTATAGGGGCCTGCCCGGAATGTACCGGCCTCGGAATGACGCAGCACTTTGACCAGGACCTCATAGCCCCCGATAAGAGCCTTTCTTTTAACGAGGGCGTCTTTGTTCCGTATAACCCCGAATCGGACTGGAACAGGGTGCGCTTTGAAGCTCTCGCGGCCCAATACGGCTTTTCCCTTGATACGCCCCTAAATAAGCTCCCCAAAAAGATTCAAGCCATCCTTTGGGAGGGTTCGGGCGACACGAAGATTCAGTTTTCGTACACGGCTAAAAGCGGAACAGGCAAGTACTCTTATAACCGCCCATGGCCCGGCATAATGGCCGACATGAACCGCAAATATAACGAATCTTACTCGGCCTCTGTCAGGGAGTACTACGAAAAATTTATGTCGATAAAACCCTGCAAAACCTGCGGAGGGATGAGGCTTAAGCCCGAAGTGCTGGCCGTAAAGGTGGGGAATAAAAACATTCATGAGCTCACCTGCCTTTCGGTCGGGGATTCTATCGATTTTTTTGAAAAACTAAAACTTTCCGAAACGGAAGAACACATAGCCGCTCAAATCTTAAAAGAAATTAAGGCCCGCTTGGAGTTTATGAAAAACGTCGGACTCGATTACCTGACCCTCGAAAGAAAGGCTGCAACCCTTTCGGGAGGGGAAGCTCAGCGCATAAGGCTTGCGACCCAGATAGGTTCAAGCTTGATAGGCGTTCTTTATATTTTGGATGAGCCTTCGATAGGACTTCATCAAAGGGATAACCAGCGCCTTATCGATACCCTTTTATATTTGCGCAATTTGGGGAACACCCTCATCGTTGTAGAACATGACGAGCAGACTCTCCGCACGGCCGACTACATTGTAGACCTAGGCCCCGGGGCAGGCGTTCACGGTGGAAACATTACGGCGCAAGGCTCGCCTGAGGAAGTGGCAAGGGTAAAAGACAGTTTAACCGGCCAATATCTTGCAGGTACCCTTAAAATGGATATCCCCGAAAAAAGGCGTGAGGGGAACGGAAAGGCCTTGGAGCTTTCAGGCGTGAGCGAGCATAACCTAAAAGATGTTTCGATAAAGATTCCCCTGGGAGTCTTCACCTGCATTACCGGAGTTTCGGGTTCGGGAAAGTCCACCCTTTTGACTGATGTTTTGTATCCTGCAGTTTCAAACAAGATTATGCGTTCCTCCATTCCTGAAGGAACCTATAAAAAGATAAACGGCCTTGAACACATAGACAAGGTTATCAATATCGATCAAAGCCCCATAGGAAGAACGCCCCGCTCAAACCCGGCAACCTATGTAGGCGTTTTTACGGGGATAAGGGATCTTTTTGCAAGCCTTCCCGAATCGAAGGCGAGAGGTTATAAGCCCGGCCGTTTTTCTTTCAATGTGCGGGGCGGAAGGTGCGAGCATTGTCAGGGAGACGGAACCCTCACAATCGAGATGAACTTTTTGCCCGATGTTTATATAGCCTGCGATGTTTGCCGAGGAAAGAGGTTTAACAAGGAAACCCTCGATGTCCGCTATAAGGGCAAAAACATTGCCGACGTTTTGGATATGACCATCGAGGAAGCCTCGGAATTTTTTGCTCCCATTCCTCACATTGCCCGAAAACTTCAAACCCTCTTATCTGTAGGTTTGGGCTATATAAAGCTGGGGCAATCGGCCCTTACCCTTTCAGGCGGAGAAGCTCAGCGTGTAAAACTTGCAAACGAACTTGCCAAGCGCTCTACGGGCAAGACCCTCTATATCTTGGACGAGCCGACAACGGGCTTACACTTTGCAGATGTCAAGCAGCTCATGCAGGTTATCCACCGCCTGATCGATCAGGGAAACACCGTCGTTATGATCGAACACAATCTTGACGTTATCCTGCAAGCCGATAAGATTATCGACCTCGGCCCCGAAGGCGGAACCAACGGAGGGCAGATCATAGCCGAGGGCACCCCTGAAGAAGTTGCAAAGATAAAAAAATCCTATACGGGATATTACATAAAGGAAATGCTTGACCGAGTCAGGTAAGACGGAATAATGAAAAAAGTTTTGCAGGGGTTAATCTTTTTTGTATTTCTCTTTTCGGCAAATGTTTTAAAGGCCGAAGAAAAATCGGAAAATACAATAAAAATTACGATTAACTCTGCAGAGCTTACCGAGTATGTGAAGGTGCCGGCTGCCCCAATAACCGAGCCGATTGATAAGGGAACTGAAGCTGCCGGCGCTGAGACCAAAAAGGATAGCGATGAGGCTAAACCCGAAAAAGAAAAAAAAGATGAGCTGGTTATTTTTACCGGGCTCGTTTCAATTTCGGTCGCTGATGAGACTTCCGTTTCTACTATTACGGCAGATAAGATAATTCACAATAAAACACGGGAAACTTTGACTGCAATTGGAAATGTTGTGTATACACGAAAGATAGGATCCGATGAAGGTGAAAGTTTTAACGGCGAAGCTTTGATTTTTAATATTAAAAAACTTGAAGGCGTATTCGTTGACGGAATTATAGAACAGGCTCCTGCAAAAAAAGGGCAAGACCCTTTTAGAATTCACACAGGGCTTGCAGGAAGAAATGAAAGCGGAGCCATAGCTTTTAAGGATGCCCTGCTTACGACCAGTAAAGAAAAATATCCTCTGTGGTCTATTAGAGCAAGCCGTCTTTGGATTTTACCCGGAAACGAAATGGCTTTTTTTAACGGCTTTTTATCGGTGGGTGTTGTTCCCGTAATGTATTTTCCGTTTTTTTATTATCCTTCGGATGAGATGCTTTTTCATCCTGTCTTCGGATTTAAAAATAGGGAAGGAGCTTTTGTACAAACGACTACTTATCTTCTTGGACGTAAACCTATTCCTAAAAGCGATGAAGCCACTTCGTTTTCAAATTTTATGCAAAGCGATACGGTAAAAAAGCAAAAACTTGAAGGCTTGTTTTTTAAAAAACTGGATGAACCGGCTTCAGATACAGGCGATTCGTATTTAAAGCTTATAGCCGATGCTTATTCCGGTCTCGGATATATGACAGGTATCGACGGAAAATTTATTCCGAAAAAAGGATATGTGAAACAAATTGATTTTCACGGCCTTTTAGGATTTTCTTATACCTTATACCCGGGGAACGGCCTTTTATTTAGTCAATACGGCGATCTCGGCAAAGAAAAAGCCGTCAATAAGGCAAACTTTTTCGGCAAAATAGTTCCTTTTAGATACAGTTTTAATTTTAGCATGAGCATGACAAAAAGCCCTTTTAATGTTTCAATTTCTTTTCCTTTTATTTCGGATCCTTTTTTTAAAAAAGATTTTATGGGAAGAAGTGAGGACATGAATTGGTTTAAATACTTTTTAAATAAAGATAAAATAGCTGCCGAAGAAAGTCCTGCCGGTGAACCCTTCTATTCATGGAAAATTGACAGCTCGATAAATCCGAGTTTTCCCGTATTGCGTCCTTGGATAACTTATATGTCGCTTGAGTCTTTTTCGGGAAAAGTGAATTTTGAATCTAAAGAAAATAAAAGCCTTACGGGAAATGATTCTTTGTATGCTCCCGACAGATTATTTTATTATCCTAAAAATATTCTCCCGGAACTAAGGGCCGGACTCGGGGGAACAATTTTTTCTACATCAATGCTGACACAAAAAAAAGATAAAAAACAAAAACAAGATATTGCAGGTATTAAAAATCCTTTCGAAGAAAAACCTGACAGTACAAATACGGAAAATGATAAAAACGATAAAGCAAATAATGATGAAAAGAAAAAAGATGAAGTTCCGGTTTTTTCTAGCGAGTTATTTCCCGGCTATAAAATTGACGGAGTAAAAACCGAGCGGGCTTTAAATTTTATAGATTATGATTTGACCTATAAATTAAGCGGTTCATTTTTTCAAGATTTAATCTTTGATCATAAAGAATGGAAAAAGCCTTTTGATATCAACTGGAATAATTTCTCCTCAAATTATTATAAGTTAACAGGACAAGCAAAGATCGACAGCCGGTTTTCGTACAATAAAGGTTTTTTGAATTTATCCAATTCATTCGAATTGAATGGTAATCATCAAAAACATACATGGCATAAGGACAAAACAGAACAAGATAAATTACAGTTAAACAATTATAAATTGAATGTTTATACGCTGAATAATACGAACAGTTTAAAATTAAATCCTTTTATTTCGAACGAATTGTTTAAACCGACTTTTTTGGAATGGTCTATTTCGGAAGTTCTTCTTCAAAGTAAATTCAAAGGCACTGTTGCAAAACCTGAATGGAAAAATATAGGAGCAAAATGGGATAAAGAGTATATCAAGACTCATGCTTTTTCTGCAGGTTTGGGTATCAATATAAAAGGCTATACACAATTACTTAGTTCATCCATAAATTTAAGTCCGCTTTTACAAGCTTATTCTTTTACGGGAGGCTTCTCTTTTCCTTACGGAAAACTTAATTTGTTCACAAAATTATTTGAAAAAGAAAATGCTTTAAAAAAATGGTATTGGGATCCCTTTGATGTCAATCTAAGTTTTTCGTTTCCTTATAATATTTCATTGGGGCAATCATATGTTTATAACATCGAAGAAAAGCGGAGTGAAAAATATGCTGCATCTTTTTCATGGACTTATATGTCGGCAGTTTATGCAATGAGTTACGATACTCCATATAAATTGGAACCCTCTTCGGGATGGAAAGCCTTACCCTATAAAAAATTTATTCCCCGTTCATTCGATCTAAATTTTTCAAATTCATCCAAACCTATTGAAGTTTATGCATGGAAAAACAGAATTAAATTACAGTTTTCGTTTAACTCTTCTCTTAATTTTAATTTAATACGTGTTACGGATTCTTCTTTTTCGTTTTCTCCTAAATTGACTTTTAAAATACATGAATTTTTAGATATAAGCTTTAGTGCCTTATCCCGCAATGATGTTATTGCAAGATATTTTCAAGATGTTATCAATCTGCCTGTTGTCATGCCCGGAGAAAAAAACATATTAAAAGATTTGGCTTATTCTTTTTATTTTTGGGATGAGAGGTCAAGACTGCAGTCTGGATTTAAATTAAAATCTCTTAACTTTGATTTAACTCACTATTTAAAAGATTGGCTTATGAAGTTTTCATATTCAATAAAACCCGTTTTAAGAAAGACCGGAGGAAGAAACCGCTATGAACTTGTACCCACAGTAACATTTTTGGTTCAATGGAATCCGATAGGCGATATAAAGGTTCAAACAAAAAAAGAAGACAATGTATTTTCTGTTACAAGCGGAGAGTTAAAATAGGACTCTCAAATTGCAGCCCCGTTTTAAGCCCTTGATTTTCTTTTTTTTATGGTATATACTCGTTTTATTATGGAATTTACAAATGAGTTTATTGAAGGCCTCAGTGTAAACGAGGTAGATATTATGAAACGTATTGCAGAAGAGCTGAACATAAAGACAGCTCAAGTTTCTGCAGTTATAAGTTTGGTCAATGAGGGATGCACCATCCCCTTTATTTCCCGTTACCGAAAAGAAATGCACGGTTCTCTTGATGAAGTTCAAGTAAGGGATTCCGACCGTCTGTTTAAATCTTATACAAATCTGGAAACTCGCCGTCTTGAAATTGTCCGCGGAATTTTTGCAGCAGGAAAGTTGACCGACTCTCTTTATGAAAATATAATGAAGGCCGCCACTCTTACCGAGCTTGAAGATATTTGGCTTCCCTTCAAAAAGAAAAAGAAAACCCGCGGTATGCTTGCCGTTGAAAGAGGTTTACAAGCCTTAGCCGATTTAATGAAAGAGCTTGAAGTCGCCCCTCTTGAAGAGAAGGCTAAAGACTTTGTCGTTACAAATGCCGAAACGGAAGAACTCAATGTTCCGACTGTTGAAGATGCTCTCCAAGGTGCTGCCGATATAATTGCCGAAGAAATTTCTCAGGATACCGAAAACCGCAAAACTATTCACGATTATTTTATAAAGACAGGAAAGTTTGAAGTTAAGGGATTAGGAGATGAAGAGGCTGCAAAAACTTCAGTTTATCAGATGTACTGGGATTATTCAGAAAACTTAAACGAAATTAAACCTCACCGTGTGCTTGCGATTAACCGCGGAGAGAGGGAAGGCGTTTTGGAAGTAAAAATAGATGTAAGTATCGAAGATGCAATTTCTCTTTTACTAAACTCTTATACCATTCATAACGATTACCATAAGGAAGCCGTCGCTGACGGTCTTGTGCGGTTGCTTTCTCCTGCCGTTTTGCGCGAAATCAGAAGCGATCTTGCCGATACGGCTGACGAACACGGTATAAATATTTTCAGTGAAAACTTAAAGCATCTTTTGATGACTCAGCCCATCAAAGGTACCAGAGTTCTCGGAGTTGACCCCGGTATAAGGACAGGTACTAAGTGTGCCGCTCTCGATGAGACGGGAAAATACCTCGGCTCCTTTGTTATGCATCAGCACAAGACTGAAGAAGCAAAGTTCTTGGTTCTGGAAGCCGTAAAAAAATACAATGTTCAGCTCATCGCTGTCGGGAACGGTACGGGCTCCCACGAGGTACAGGAAATAGTTTCCGCAGTTATAAAAGAATCTTGTCCCGATGTTTTGTTTACTGTAGTTGATGAAGACGGAGCTTCCGTTTATTCTGCAGGCGATGTTGCCCGCGAAGAATTCCCCGATTTGGATTTAACGATAAGGGGCGCAATTTCTATCGGAAGAAGATTGCAGGATCCGCTTGCTGAGCTTGTAAAGATAGATCCGAAATCCATAGGAGTCGGATTGTACCAGCACGACCTAAACCAAAAAAAATTAAGCGAAGAGCTTGATGCCGTTGTGGGTTCGGTTGTAAACAATGTAGGTGTAAACATAAATACTGCAAGTGCTTCTTTGTTAAAATACGTTTCGGGCGTAAGTTCCTCTCTTGCAAAAAAGATTGTTGCCCGCCGTGAGACCGAAGGGATCTTCACCGACAGGGAACAATTAAAAAAGGTAAGCGGAATGGGGCCTAAGTCTTTTGAACAGTGCGCAGGCTTTTTAAAAATCCCGGAAAGCTCCAACCCCTTAGATAATTCTTGGGTTCACCCCGAAAACTATGAAACCGGAAAAATCATCTATGATATAATTCATAAAAATGAAGAAGTATCGGGAGAGCTCCGAAGCGAGATAAAAACTAAGTACAATATCGGAGATCAAACCATAAACGATATCATCGAAGAGTTAAAAAAGCCTAACCGCGACCCGCGTGAAGATTGCCCCAAGCCTATAATGCAGCAGGGCGTTCTTCAATTTGAAGACTTAAAAGTCGGAATGACCGTAAAGGGAAAAATCAAAAACGTAGTCGACTTCGGCGCCTTTGTAGATTTGGGGATAAAGGAAACTGCCCTCTTACATATCTCCGAGATGAGCGATTCCTATATTTCCGATCCGCTTGAGGCTGTAAAAGTAGGCGATATTGTAGAGTGTAAAATTATTTCGCTTGATGAAGACCGCCGCCGAATTTCTTTGAGCCGAAAAAGCGGAGAAGGCAGCTCCGGAGGTACCGCCCGTCTTACAGCAAAGCAAAAGAGTGAGGTTAAAAAGCTTGTGGTAAAAACAAAGGACGGCAAAACCCTTACCGTTAAAACCGCCGCCGGAAAACCGGCAGTGCAGGGAGGCAAGGAACTTTCCGAAAGAGGAGAAAGAAGTCCCGCAGCAAGGGGTGAAAGGTCTCCTGCCCATCGAGGCGACAGAAAAGTCGGCGAACCCCGCTCCCGCAAGGATGATGACGGAACCAAATACAATCCCTTTGCAATTTTATTGCAGGGTAAGAAGTAAATCATAAAAAACCGCCAAAAGCAATTTGCTTAGGCGGTTTTATTTATTTTTTATGTGCAAAATAGAAACGGGACATTTCTTTATCCGTGATTAGGATGTGGTTAAAAAGCCAATCACGTAAAAACCGCACAAAGGCATTTGGAACAAATTGTTTTCCGTTGCGATAGTCATTTACGGATTGTAAAATTTCTTTTACAAAATCTTCATGATTTTGTTTATGTTCTTTGATGTTCGGATAATTGATTTCTTCCATCATTCTTTCTTCATCTTTAAAATGAATCATTACATATTCTACAAGTTCTTTCATTACCTGTTTAAACTTTTCTTCCAAGGCTCCTTTTTCGCCCAGACAGGCATGATACAATTCGTTTATCAGCTCTACCAATCTTCTATGCTGCTTATCTACTTGTTCTATTCCCAAATCATAGCTGGCATCCCAGACAACAAAATCATCCATAAAAATCCACCTCAAAAATAATTATCGGCACATAATGCTCATAAATTAAGAATTTATTTTATCGTAAGGCTTGACCTAAGATTAAGCCACTTTTCAAAGGCCTTAACGGTTTTTATTCTGTCTTGTCTTCCCAAATCACGCTCTGCACCCAGTAAAAGACTTGCAAGAATATCGTTTCCTCTTAAATCGCCGAAACCGGGTAAATTTTCTTTTGATTGAATAAAGATACATATAGGGAAAAGAGCCGTGTCTTCGGAAAACTTTAAATCTTTTTCATTTAATATAATGTATGATCCGTCTTTTAAACCTTTAGGCAGAGGTTCATTTTCGGAGACAATAAAAAAAGCTCTCGAAAAAGCATTCTGATTTTTATTGTAATAATCGCAAAGAGGTTGAACTTGCGGGCCTTCTGCAATTAAAAATAGTTCGGTTTTTTTTAAAAAATCGGTAAGTTTAGATAAAGTTTTTATTAATTCCTCTTCTTGCAGTTTTTCGGAATAGTCTTCTTTATTTTTTAAAACGGAATTTAATACCGTAAAAAAAAGTTCTGAGTGTTTGAGATTGTATTTATACCCCTTACTTTTAGGAAGAGATAAACTTGCAATCTTATAGCCTTCGTTTAGAAGATAGCGGTCAAAGGTTCCGATATATTCTTCAGCCGGGAAGGGCGGAACTATTATAATTGCTTCATTTTCTTTATTGCAAGGTTCAGGCTTGTAGTAAGTCCCTGCTGTTTTTTTACTATCATCGGTAAAATAAATTTTTTCTGCCTCAGCAACGGAAGTAAAAACTGCATATTCTCTTTCAGGGGAAAAATAAAAAGCTGCATAAAAAGCTCCGCCCAGCAAGATAAGGAGAAAAATTCTCAACAAAATTGAGGGAATTGCATAAAAATTGTTGGGAACTTGCCTTAAAAACATTACAAATCTTGCAAATTCTGTTATAATACAGATTATGACTATCAGTACTGCGGGTATTAGAGAAAAGATTAAACCTTGGCCCATGATTGTAAAGATTAAAATTATAAAAGAGACCAAAGGCAAAAGCGGGATTGCACCGGCTGTTTTAAGAGCTTTTGAAAAAGGACGAATCAAAGGCAGAATCAGTAAAATTAAAACAAGTATTTCGCTGACAAAAAAATCAGACATAATATCCTCACAAGTACAATTTAAGGAGCTTACATGATGAACGGTTCTGCAGAAAAATTAAACCTTGACGAACTGGAATTTTCCTTTCCCGAATCCAAGATAAGGGAATTAAAAAATAACGGGCTTGACTCGGCGATAGTCGGGCAAGACCGTGCTCTAAAGGCAATCGAACTGGGACTCGGCATAGAGGGTGAAGGCTATAACATTTTTGTTATGGGTGCACCCGGAACAGGCCGAAGAACCGTCCTAGCATCTCTCTTGCGGAATTATAAACCAAATTCCGCAAAACTTCAAGATATAGCCTATGCTTATAACTTCAGCCGGCCGATTGAACCTATAGCCCTTTTTTTTCCTGCCGGAGAGGGAAGGCTGTTCCGCAATAAAATAAAAAAAGCTATAGGTAAGATTCATACACAGACTCTCGCTCTTTTAAAATCCGAAGGATTTTTGGCCGAGCAAAAAAAAATCGTTACCAAAACCGACAATGAAGAAAATCTGCTTATAACGGAGTTCGAGACCAAGATGCTGCATACGGGTTTTAAGGTATTGCAGATAAAAGATGAAAACAATCAGTCATTGGATTTAATTCCCATCATAAAGGGAAAGGAAGTTTCTTTTAGCGAACTTCAATCAAGGGCTGCCCGAAAAAAATTCAGCGAACAAGAGCTGGCTGCCTTGCGTGAAAAATACTATGCTTCTCTCGATGAAATGTCCGAGCTCTTTTCTCTTTTACGGGATAAGAGGATTGCAATGGACGAAAGCCTTCTAAAACATCAAAAAGATTCCGTTATGCCGATAATTAATGAAGCCCTCGAACCTTTAAGAAAGCTGGTCGATTCCTATACGGCAAAATCCGATAACCCCAAACAGATCGAAGACAATAAAAAGATTCTTTTATTTTTAAAAAAGGCCGAAGAAGATTTAATCAGCAGAATGAATATCTACAGTGCGGAATTTAAATCTTCCAGGATAAAGAAAAACTTTTTCGGGCGCTACCTTATCAATCTTATTTGTGAAAATAATAAAGATAAAAATTACGTAATAAATGAAAATCTTCCCAGCTTTACGAATTTATTCGGCACTATCGAGTCTCATTCCGATTCGGATGCTCCCGAAATTAACGGGCATTTGCGCATAAGGGAAGGTGCCGTCCACAGGGCCTTCGGCGGCTATCTTATAGTAAGGCTTCACGACTTGCTTGAAGAAGACGACTCTTGGTCCTATTTAAAAAGAGTTTTGCAGTCGGGCAAAATCGAAATACAGATGCCCCCGTCGGGGAACCATACTCCGAGTGTTTTTAAACCCGAAGCTCTCCCTGCAAATTTTAAGATAATCATAATAGGCGGAGAATACACCTACGATATTCTTTATCAGGAAGACCCCGACTTTTACAAGCTCTTTAAGGTCTGTGCCGAATTTGATTCGGTAATGCAAAAAAACGATAAAAACATTGCTGCCCTGATTCATTTGACCGAGTTCCTTTGTAAAGAAAAAAAAGCTCTCAGCTTCGATGATTCGGGATACAGCCGCCTGATTTCCTATGCGTCTGAACTTGCAGGTTCCCGCCATCTTCTTACGGCTCAATTCACTAAAATTTCGGACCTTATTATCGAAGCAGATTTTAATGCAAAGCAGCAACACAAGAATGCCATTTGCGCCGCCGTCTTAAACGACACAATCGAAAAGCGGCACTACCTTCATGCTCTTCCTGAAGAAAAATTTGCAGAGATGGTTCAGCTGGGCGAAATTTTAATAGATGTTTCGGGCTCCAAGCTTGCAAAAATAAACGGCCTCGCCGTAGAGGAAAGGGGATATCATTCTTTCGGTGTGCCCGTTTCGGTTACGGCCCAAGCTTCCCCGGGGACGGGAGGCATAATCAATATAGAAAGGGAAGCCGGCCTTTCGGGCGAAATCTACGATAAGGCCCACCTTATCATAACTTCTCTTTTGCGGGAAAAATTCTCAAAGGATATTCCTCTTTCAATTTCTGCAAGTATTTGTTTTGAACAGTCCTACAGCTACATCGACGGAGACTCCGCTTCTTGCGCCGAGTTTTTAGCCCTTATTTCTGCCATCGGCGGTTTTGAGATGAGGCAGGATATAGCCGTTACGGGAAGCTTAAACCAGCACGGCATGGTTCAGCCGGTAGGCGGTATCACCGAAAAGATTGAAGGCTTTTTTAATACCTGTAAAATTTTAGGCTTTACCGGCACTCAAGGTGTTATGATTCCTTTCAGCAATAAAAACAATTTGTTTTTATCCAAGGAAGTTCAAGAAGCCGTAAAGGATGGTAAGTTTAATATTTGGACAATAAAGACGATCGATGAAGGAATAAAACTTTTATCGGGCCTTCAAGAAGAGATGTACACTTGGATGATTTCTCAAAGGCTTGAAGAGTTTTACAAAAAGGTCAACGAAATTTCTTTGAGGAAAAATTAAGATGGTACAAACTTATTCCGTATATGAAATCACTTTGCAAATAAAAGAACTTTTGGAAAGAGGCTTCGGCTATGTTTCGATTGAGGGCGAAATTTCAAACTTCCGCCCCTCAGCTGCCGGCCACCTCTATTTTACTTTAAAGGATGACAAGGCTTCAATTCAGGCCGTGATGTTTAAGGGAAAGTCCCGCACTTTGAGCTTTGTTCCCAAGGACGGCATGACCGTAAAAGCGGAAGGAGCAATTTCGGTATATGAGCAGCGCGGTTCTTATCAGATTATTATCGAAGAGATGAGTCTTGCAGGCGAGGGCAATATTTTAAAAATGCTTGAAGAGCGCAAACAAAAACTTGCCGCCGAGGGGCTTTTCGATTCCGAAAGGAAAAAAGCCTTGCCGCCTTTTCCGAACCGCATTGCAGTAATTACAAGCCCCACCGGAGCTGCCGTCAGGGATATCATAAATGTGGTAAAAAGACGGAACGAAAAAATAGATATAGTTGTTCTTCCTGCAATAGTGCAGGGGGAAGAGGCCGCTCCCGCCTTAATCAGACAGCTAAAAATTGCAGATGAAAAAAAATTGGGCGATGTCATTATAATAGGGCGGGGGGGAGGCTCTTTGGAAGACCTTCTTCCCTTTTCGGATGAAGAACTTGTCAGGGCAATAGCCGCCTGCAAAACTCTCGTCATCTCTGCTGTAGGTCACGAAATCGACTGGGCTTTATCGGACTTTGCCGCCGACATGAGGGCTCCTACTCCCTCTGCTGCCGCAGAGCTGGCTGCTCCCATCTTAAACGATATAATGTATTCCATCGCCGTAAGCCGCGAGGACCTCACACAAAACATCGAAAACCGAATTGAAAGGATAAGGCTCATGCTGAATAATTTTAAGCCCGATTCCTTGGAACTGCGCTTTAGAAACATTCAGCAGCCCCTTCTTGCAAGATTCGACACCGCAAAAGAAGAAATCCTTGCAGGCATGCAGGATAGGTGCCGAGATTTTAAGCAAAGGCTTTTAATTTTAAACAAGATTTTGGAAGGAGCAAACCCTCAAGCTATTTTGGACAGGGGTTATTCCATTGTGCGCAATGCCGAAACAGGCAAAACCATCCGCTCCTTTTTGCAAGTTAAAGAAGGAGAGCGGGTTTTAATTCAGCCTTCAAAGGGAACAATTGAGGCTGAGATAAAAGGAACTACGGGTTAAAATCTAATTTATCTCTACAGCAAAGCATTTCTTATTCCGATACAATAAAAAGGGCTGTCTTACGGCTCCGATTTTAATTTATGGAGGTTCTTATGAAAAGAACTGTAGGTCTTGTAGTATTACAGATTGCACTGGCTTTCTTTTTGATTGTTGCAGGTGTTTTGGGTTTAATCCGCTCAAGTGCAGGAGAATTGGGGCAGGCAATTTCTCTTTTAGATGCAGTTTTTAAAAGCCAAACAGTAACCACGGTCATTATAATAACATTGGCAGTGGCAGAGCTTATTGCCGGGGTGTTTTTAATTGTGGAATTTTTTTCAGCCGAAATACGTCTAACCGGAATAATTCTTATAATTTTTATGATTTTATGGATTATCAATATCGTTTTAATCGATATTATCGGTCCGATAAACGGTAATATTTTTAGAAGCACCATGTCGGTGTTAAATTATCTTTCTCAGTTGTCAAGACACTTAATGATTTTGGGTGCTATCATCGCAGTAAAAGATAAGAGCCGCGTTTAAAAGAATTCCGATTGACGAATGACAAATGCCTATTGACTCCTGTCATTCGTCAGTTATCGCTTGTTATTTTACAAAGATCATGCTGAACCATGGGATGTATGTAATCAAAAGTAAAATAATAAACTGTACTGCAAGGTAGGGTAATATATTTTTTACTATTTTTATTACCGGTTTTTTAAATGTATAGCTTGCTATAAATAGATTCATTCCTATAGGCGGAGTTAAAAAACCTAGAGCCAGGTTAGTTAAAAAAATTACTCCTGTATGGACAGGATGTATACCGAAACTTTCGGCAACGGGTATAATCAGCGGAGATACTACCAAAATTGCCGAATACAAATCCATAATGCATCCCACTATCAAAAGAACAATATTTAAGAGAAGTAAAAATAAAATTTTTGAACCCACAAATGTTATAGCCAAATCGGAAAGGGTTTCAGGAATTCCTGCATATACTAAAAATAAAGCGAGTCCCTTTGCCGCTCCGATTATTACAAGAACTCCTCCTGCAATCGGTATACTTTGAAGAATAACGGCAAGAGATTTTTTTATGGTGAAATCCTTTCTGATAAATACTTCCAAGATAAATGAATATAGAACTGTAAAAGCTGCAGTTTCAAAAAGCGTAAAATAGCCCCCGAAATAAAAAACGGCTATTAAGATTGGCAAAAGCAGTTCCAAAAATCCCGATTTAAAGCTTTCAAAAAGAGCTTCTCGTGAAAATCTGATTCGTTTTGAGCTTTTGTCCTTTATAATTCCCACAGTAATCATTGATAAGGCTAAAAGGATACCCGGAAGAATTGAGCCCTTGAATAAGTCAAATATGTTTACCGTCATAAAATTAGTGGCACCGTAAACTATAACTGCCAAACTAGGAGGCAGCAATAGTCCGATAGAGCCTGATGCGGTTATAAGAGCTTCGGAGTCATCTTCGGAATATCCTGATCCTGTCAAAATTACGCTTAAGATACCTCCGAGCGCCAAGATAGTTACTCCTGAGGCTCCTGTAAAAGTTGTAAAAAATGTAGCAACCAGAACGGAAGCAATTACGACACCGCCTCTTATACATCCGACAGAGCTTTTTACAAAGTTCAAAAGCCGGTTTCCTGCACTTCCTCCGGCTAAAAGATATCCTGCCACGGTAAACATAGGAATGGCCGCTATTGAGGTATCCGTTAAAATATTATAAGTTTCCATCGGAATACTTTCTACATATCCGCCTGTAGTCATAAATGCAAAATATGCCAGACCTGAAAGTACAATGTAAAGAGGCATACCGAAAAGGCTGAAAGCCGTCAATATCAACACGATTCCCCAAATAGCTTTTTCCGAAAAAATTTGCATAAAGTTAAATATATTGGTTAAAAGCTCGGCAAAGCCGGAGTCGTTTATTTCAGGATACCATGAACTGAATATCAAATTTAAAAGGCCTAAAATGGAACCGGTACTTATTAGCATCCCAAGCAGTAAGCCTACGATACTTATAATTATGCACCTGCTTCTTTTTACTTCGAGTACGAGCATGATTAGGTACATAGGCGGAAGAGCTGAAAAGAAAATCATTATGGGAATGTGAAGGATGTGATCCTCTGAAGAAATCATATTATAATTTGGGAATACCGATAGAAATATAGCCGTAAGTATTGCAATATTTAAACAGGCCACAACCTTTTGTATGATGTCTTGAATTTTTTTATCGAATTTGGAAGTAAAAACTTCTATATTGAGCTGTTTTTTTTCCGCGGTAGTTATTATACCGGCAAGACATGCAAAGACAAAAACAAGCTGAACAATCAAGCGACCCGATTCCAGACTGCTTTTTCCTAAATTGCCGGCAACATGAAGAATAAAAGGCAGTACAATAAGTACTGCCGTCAAAGCTAAAATAAAACCATTAACTATCTTTCTCATTTTACCATAATATACTTATTTTCTATATGCTTCAAGCTGTTTTACAATTTTTTCGTATATTTCGGCATTTATGACACTTGGAATTGCTTTTTGAACTTTCTTCATATCCATATGAAATTCTTGTGCCCATTCCTTTTTTTGTTGCGAGGTAAGGCTTATTACTTTAAGTCCTTCTTGTTTCATTTTTTTTGCATAATCTTTTTCCATATCTTCAAGGGCTGCATTGAGGTTTTTTGTTGTTCTATCCATTGCTGCGAGCATTGCAGGTTTGTATTGTTCAGGTATAAGAGCCCATGATTCATCTGCAATAACAAAACCTGCCATTATGGGACAGAGTCTTGCATCAAGCATATAAGAAACATCTTTGTTGAGTCTTAGAGTATAGGTTAAAATGGAAACTGATGCAAAGCTCCTTGCTCCGCCTGTCGCTTTCATTTCTTGAGTGAATTTTGCAGGGTTTACAGGAAGGACATTAAAGCCTGAAATATTTAGAACATCAATAAAGTCCTTTGTGTCATTTGAACAGATCATTTTGATTTTCTTTAGTTCATTTAGACTTGAGTATGAATCCTTTGTATAAAAAGAAAGCCAGCCTACATTTGACCATGTTATGAGTTTACATCCATTCTTTTGAATTTCGTTTTCAAAAACATAACCGTATTTATTTAAAATTAAATCAAGCTCGTCTTGGCTTTGTATTAAGAAGGGGAGAGAAAGAGTAAAAATTTTTGCATTCGGTGCAAGTTCGTTTAGACCTACAGGAGTCAAAATAGCTCCATCGATCTGAGGCCTTTGTCCGGGCCGGGACGGCTTCATCTTTACAACTCCGGCCTTTTCTCCGCCGAGAACAGTCATATCCATAAACCGTACACTTACAAGTCCGTTTGTTATTTTATTCCACTCCTGAGCTAATTTTTTTAATTCTATATCCCATGGAGTTCTTGCAGGTGCACTGCTTGCAATTTTCAAAACGACTTTCTTTTGAGCAAAAATACCCGAAACTGCTATAAATGCAAAAAAGATAAACAATAATTTTTTCTTCATTTTTATTCTCCCAATATAAAAAGTTCTTTATTTTCTTTAAGCCAGGCTGCATATCTTTGCGAAATACCGATGACCAGCTTATTATCAGGATTTAATTCCGGATCGACGGCCAGAGCTTTTTTTATTGCCTCGTCAAAACCTTTACTATCCTGTTTAGGTACACAAAAAGAAAGAGCATAAGTTACATAAACCGAAGGATTTTTCCCGCCGGAGAGCTCGAAAGCTTTTTGATAGGCCTTATGAGCCTTTTCGATGTCTCCGCCCAAATTATCCGGAGCCGAAGCATAAAATTTGGTCAAAATTTCCCATGTGCTACCTTCGGAATACTTGGGATCAAGACTACAAACCTTTTCAAGCATTGCTCTTGCTCCTTGAACGGCCTGTAGGCTTTGAATATCCAGCGGATCAAGGGAAAATGCTGCCAAAATGCCTGATCCTGCCCAGTGCAGGGCTTCCGCATCATAAATTTGGCAGTTTTTTAAAGCCGAATTTATCTTTTCAGGGTTATCCGATTTTACGGCTTCAGTAAATCCGGGATAGGCTGTTTCCAGGGCGTAAAGAATTTTGGTATATCCTCTTTTATAAAATTTTTTTGCCCTATTAAAAGCCTTATCTTTTTTATCGTATTCATCATCCGAAAGATAATTCGCAGGTCCTTCAATAAAAGCATTTGCATACATTATATAAAGTTCCCCGGTCATAATAGCAAGCCCCCGATGGGATGGGTTAGCTATGTGCATTCCCTCATAAAGCTTTAAAATTATAGGAAAAACTTCTCCCACAAGCTCAATATCGTCTTCTTCGGTCAAAGCCGTAATAGGATTAGGAGAATCGGGATCCGGTTTTATATTTATCTTTTTTTCCGGTAGAGGAGCCATGGCATTCGCGACAGAATTATATGCCATCTTTTTTATTGAGCAAGAAGAAAAAATAAGGCCTAACAGAACTACCAAAACAAGCATGGTATTTTTAAATAAGAAAAAATTGCTATTTCTATTTTTCATTTTTCCAATCCTCTATAAATTTTTCATAGGCCGCGATAGATGCCGAAAGAGCGATTTCGTGAACCTTGCTTCTTCCGTCAATATTGTTTCCTTCCAATATATAAAGAGCATCCAAAGTGCCTTGCAGATCTTCGATGGAGCAGTCTTTAGAATTTTCCCTTCGCCGGGATAAAACTCTTATTTCATCATCGAATAATTCGTTAAATTTTATTGTTTCCCAGTCTGTAATTTCCGACATAGTTAACACTATAATAAATTTTTATAATTTTTACAAGGTGTTCAAATTTTTCGTGCTCTTGACATAGCTCTCTTTTAGTAATAAACTGTGCCCAACACGATAAATTTGAGGAGGCGGAATATGGCAAGAAAGATTAAACTTGTATTGGGCGTAATAGGCTCTGATTGTCATGCTGTCGGAAATAAAATTTTGGATTACTCATTGACCGAGGCAGGTTTTGATGTAACAAACATAGGCGTTTTAAGCCCTCAGGAAGACTTTATAAATGCAGCTCTTGAAACGAGCGCGGATGCTATTTTGGTGTCCTCGCTTTACGGTCAAGGGGAATTGGACTGCAAGGGATTGAGAGAAAAATGCGACGAAGCCGGGTTAAAAGGCATCAAGCTCTTTGTCGGAGGAAACATAGTTGTAGGTAAACAGGATTTTACCGAGGTAAAAAAGAGGTTTGAAGATATGGGCTTCGATCATGTATATCCGCCGGGAACATCGGTTGAAACCACTATCAATGATCTGCATGCAGACTTCCCCGATCATGCATAGAGCTTAAACAGAAATTGAAACTTAACTTAAAAAAATGAACTGCTATTTATTTGTTGATTTTGGAAGTACAAATACAAAAATAACTCTTGTGGATATCGAAAAAGAAGATATCGTAGGCACGGCAAAGGCTTATACCACAGTTGAAACCGACGTTATGACAGGATACAACAATGCTCTTGAGATCCTAAATCAAAAAGTCGGGAAAAATTATACCGTAGTAAAAAGCCTTGCCTGCTCATCTGCAGCAGGAGGCTTGAAGATTATAGCCATCGGCCTTGTTCCTGAGCTTACAAGCGAGGCAGCAAAGCGGGCCGCCCTCGGTGCCGGGGCTAAGGTAATTCATACTTACAGCCATAATCTCAATAAGGGTGAGGCTGAAGAAATAGTAAATTCCAACGCCGATATCATCCTTTTGGCAGGAGGCACAAACGGCGGAGATTCCAGATGTATAATCCACAATGCACAAATGCTTGCGGATTACGGCGTAAAGGTTCCGGTTGTTGTTGCAGGCAACAAGAGCGCCGAAGACGAAATCATCGAAATTTTTAAAGATAAAGTGGATTTTCATCTGGCCGAAAACGTAATGCCCAAGATAAACAAGCTGAACGTTGAAAGTGCAAGGGAAACAATCCGCAATATTTTTATGAGCAATATTGTGCACGCAAAGGGTATGACCCATGTCGAAAGCAATATCGACAATATTCTTATGCCTACTCCGGCTGCTGTTCTAAAAGCCGCTCAGACACTTTCGGAAGGAACAGATAATGAAGACGGGTTCGGAGATATAATCGTTTTGGATATTGGAGGGGCTACAACCGATGTTCACTCGGCTGCTGATGGAGATCCGACCCAAAGTTCGATTTTTCTCTATGGACTTCCTGAAGCCTTTTTAAAGCGTACGGTTGAAGGAGATTTGGGGATGAGATACTCTCTTCCTACAGTGGCTGAGGTACAAGGCCCCCATGGGCTTAGACACTATCTTCCCAAAGAGTATAAATTCAACATTGAAGACGAAGTAAAAAAAAGAAACGAGCATACCGACTTTATTTCTGAAAACGAAAAAGATTTAGCCTTTGATTGTGCCGTCGCTAAGGTTTGTGCAGATGTTTCTATGGGACGCCATGTGGGAGTCCTAACCCCTGTCTACACGGGCTGCGGTGCCAGCTTTCAACAAGAAGGAAAGGATTTAACCGATCTTAGATATATAATAGGTACAGGTGGAATATTGGTTTATAACCCTAACTATAAGGAAATTATGGAAGCCTGTAAGTTCCGCGAGGATGATCCTTTTAGCCTAAAGCCTAAAAATCCCCAGTTTCTTCTTGACAAGGAGTATATTTTGTCGGCTATGGGGCTTTTGGCTACCGAAAACCCCGATATGGCGATAAGAATAATGAAAAAACATCTGCTGTAAATTTATCTTTATTTAAGAATATTTTGCGGTTTATACTATTTTATCATCTTTTGGATTTTGTATTGACTTTTTGTGAGTTTTAGTGTATCATAAGCCCTTAAATATATGGTAGAGCCGCAGACTTGTGCGGCAGTTGCGGTGGATCCGCTTTTTAATTTTAGATATTTTGTAGTGGAGGATTGAGTATGGCTGTACCAAGAGCGAATACATCAAAGGCTAGAACAAGACGCCGACGCGGTATTAATATGCGTTTACAAGCGCCAAATCTTGTTGAGTGTTCCGGATGCGGTAATTTGATTATGCCTCATCATGTATGCCCCAAATGCGGGTTTTATAAAGGCAAGCAAGTTATTAACCCCGATAAATTAGACTAAAGGAGATAGTTTATGGATGATTTATTCAAAAAAATTCAGCAGTTAATCGCAGCAAAGTTGGAAATTGACGAAGATAAGGTTACATTAGATTCTTCATTCCGACAGGATTTAGGTGCCGACAGTCTTGACACCTATGAACTTGTTTATGCCCTTGAAGAGGATATGGGTATTAAGATCCCGGACGAAAAGGCAAATGAGTTTGAAACTGTCCGCGACGCCTATGAATTTATCAAAGCTCAGCAAAAATAAGTTTTGTTTTTAAGGAGGGGCTCTTTGTTTCCGATCAGAAGCGGTCTTGAACCTAAAAGGAAGCAGGAGCTCCTTGAGTTTCAAAAGCAGGCGGGATTGAAATTTAAAGATTTACGCTTGCTTGATCTTGCTTTCCATCACAGGTCTTTTTCTAACGAACATAATAATTTTCACGCAAATAATGAACGTCTGGAATTCTTGGGAGATTCAGTGCTTGGGCTGGTTGTTGCCTCTTATCTTTATAAGTCTTTTGAAGATAAGCCTGAAGGGGAACTTGCAAAGATAAAGGCATCTTCAGTTTCAGAGGAATCTTTGTCCAGAGTTGCCGTTAATTTACACATAAGCAGGTATCTCGTTTTGGGGAAGGGCGAAGAAATGTCCGGCGGGCGAGAAAAAAAAGCCATCCTTGCTGATGCCCTCGAGGCTGTGATAGGGGCTTTTTACATTGATTCAGGGTTTAAATCCGTACAAAAATTCGTATTGAAAGTTCTGGAATCGACAATAAATTCAGTTTTAAACAAAAAATTTATAAGCGATTATAAATCCCTCCTTCAAGAATTTGTTCAAAAGAAGTTTAAAACCGTTCCAAAGTATGAGCTGAAAAAGACAAGCGGCCCCGACCATGACCGTACCTTTTGGTTCTCGGTTTCAATAAACGGCAAGGTTTACGGCCCTCTTTCAGGTAAAACAAAAAAAGAAGCCGAACAGTCTGTAGCAAAAGTGGCATATGAAAACCTTTGTGCAGATGTTACTGTGTCAAAATAACTCTATTTAATATGAAATTTTGGCACAATAGTATTTTTTGTCATATTTTAATTTAAAGCTTTGCCTTAAAAACTTAAAAATCGCCTTATTTCTATTTTTTTAATTCTATATCCAATATGAACTTACAAAATTTTATCAAAATATGCGTCTAGCTTAGCATTAAAATTGCTTGTATATAAGTGAGCGTTTAAAAAGCAGGCTTTTTAAACGGCTTAAAAACAAATTATAAGCAGGAGGTGCTTTATGAATAGTTTAAGTCTTTTTAGTCCGTCTTTTACGGACAGCGTATTTGATGTCCTTGATAGGAGTTTGGCTCCGAATTTTGGAGTTTTTGCTCCGATTAAGAGTGCAAATTGCAGAATGCCCAGTGTCGATATCCGCGAAACCGAAAAATCCTACATTATGGAAGTAGATCTTCCGGGCTATACGGATAAAGATGTTGAGATTAGCTTAAAAGATCGGCTCATGACAATTTCGTCTTCTAAGAATGAAGAACGCGAAGATAAGGAAGCCGATTATATTCTAAAAGAGCGAAGCTCAAGACATTTTATTAGGCGTTTTACCTTGCCTGAGGATATAAACTCCGATGAGGTTTCTGCAAAATTTGAAAACGGCGTTTTGGTTGTGGATATTCCGAGAAAACCGGACACCCAGCCTAAACAAATCGAAATTAAAACGGCATAAGGAAACTTACAGCCGCTAAATGGAAAACTGCGTCTTATCGTATGGCATGCCTATGGCGTACCTGCGGCAGGACGCAGTTTTTTTGTATTCAACTCCGCAATTAAGTTTGTAATGCTTTTTATAAAAATCACCGATAATTGTATCGATGGTTTCCGTATATAGACAATATGAAAATTCAAATTTCTCGGTTTTAACCAACTCACTTTTGCGCAGAGAATTCCTTTACGGTTTAAAATTTTTTGCCGTTCAAGAAAATTTTATGAGCGAGCAGGGAGCCGTATTGCGCATGAGAATTTCTTTGGCCTGCGTAGAAGCTAGAGCGGTAGTAATTGATGCTTATATTCAAACTGATGGAAGCCTGTCGTACCTGTTTGTTTTATGCTCATCGATTCTTGCTCCTCAAATTTTTTCTGAAGCCGTAAAAAGTATCCTCCCGAATGCAGTCATAGAAGAATTTTATAAGGCTCAGGCTGAAGGTTATTTGGAGTCGGCTGTCAAGGAAGCTTTGGCAAAAAAGCCTATTCCGTTTTCTTTTTCACCTGAACTATCCTCAGAGTCTAAGAATCTTTTAATTTCTCTTTTAATTGAAAACAAGGCTGTGCTTTTAGAAAATAAAAAAGGCGGTCTTTTAGAGCGCTGTTTAAAGCAAAAGTCAAAGGGCCTTTTAAATGAAGCCTCCGAAATACGTAAGTATTCTTCAGCCGATTTGGATTTAAACGTATTGTTGTTTCAAAAAGAAGATATGATATTATCCGTTCCTGTTTTTCAGGTAAAAAAAGTAGATAAAGACGTTTTTCAAAAAAGATTTATTCAAATTCTGCCCGAATACGGCGGAAAAAAAATATATGTCGATGATGTTTTTTGCATAAAAAACGTAAACCTTTCAAAGGTGAATTTTACTAAAAGATTAAAGCATGGGGTGTATGAAATTACAAGTCCCGGTTCTCAAGAAGTTATGGAGTTTAATCTTTTAGTTCCTGCGATGTATGAGTGAATCCTATGCGCTATCCTGTTTCAAAAAAAATGAGTGAAATTGCCGATATCTTCTTTAGTGCCGGTTTTTCGGCCTACCTTGTGGGCGGAGCCGTGAGGGATTGGGTTTTAGGAAAGCCGTGCAAGGATTACGATATAGCGACCGATGCCGAACCCAAGGAGGTGCAGGCCCTTTTCCGCAAGACAATTCCGACGGGGATAGAGCACGGCACAATCACGATTCTGTATAAGGGCGAAAAAATAGAATGTACCACCTTCCGCTGCGAAGCCGATTATTCGGACGGCCGGAGGCCGGACAGTATCAGCTATGTGCGCTCCATCGAAGAGGATTTAAGTCGCAGAGATTTTACGATGAATGCGATAGCCGTTTCTTTAAAGGACGGCTCCATAGTTGATCCATTTGAGGGAGTCAAAGCGATAAAAGCAAAGACTATTAAAACCGTAGGAGCTCCCCTTGACCGCTTTGGCGAAGACGGTCTAAGGCCTATCAGGGCAATCCGTTTTGCCTCTCAGCTGGGATTTAAAATAGAAGAAGAAACCTTAAAGGCGATTCCTCTAAGTATTGAGGTTTGCAAAAAAGTTTCGATAGAAAGGTTTCGGGACGAATTCGTAAAAATGCTTTTAAGCGGGCATCCTATAATTTCTTTGAAACTCTTGGAAGATACCGGGCTTTTAAAGGCCTTTTTGCCTGAGCTTGCAGCCTGCCGCGGGGTAGAGCAAAAGGGGTTGCACGCCTTCGATGTGCTTGACCACAGTTTTTTAAGCTGCGATGCCGCTCCGCAAGATAATCTTATTGTGCGTTTGGCTGCCCTCTTCCACGATATAGGGAAGGTGAGCACGAGGGAAAAAAATGAGTACGGCGACTACATCTTTTATAAGCACGAGATAGAATCGGAAAGACTCGTCAAAAAAATCATGCAGCGTCTAAAATTTTCTAATAAGGAAATTGAAGAGGTTTGTCACCTCGTGGGGCTTCACATGTTCCATTATACCGAAGATTGGAGCGATGCTGCCGTCCGCCGATTTATCGTAAGAGCCGGGGTAGAAAATATTCCGAACCTCTTCGATTTGAGGCATGCCGACGGTTTCGGAATGACGGGAAGGGCTCCCGATTTGAGCAATTTGGTTTCTTTTAAAAAACGGCTTGAAAAGGTTATAGCCGAAGACTCTGCCCTCAGCCTAAAAGACTTGGCTGTAGGCGGCCTGGATTTAATGGAAATTGGAATTAAGGCAGGGCCTAAACTCGGCATAATTTTGCAAAAGCTCTTTGAAGCTGTACTCGAAGATCCTTCACAAAATACCAAGGATCGGCTTTTAAAAATTGCGGAGGCAATAAACGCAAATTTGAGCTAAATTATTGATACAATATAAAAAATATGATAGGCTAAGCTATGTTTGTAAAATTAGATGCGGAATTAACCCCGATTGATCCTCGGACAGAAAAAATAACGGGCCCTGTTGCAGGCTACATAAAATTTAAGGAACTTATCGAGCTGCAAAGCCTTTTAGACCTCGACCCTCTCTTTATCGAACAGTGCAGCGATTTTTCCCAGCAAAACACCCTCGGCGTTTGGGAAGACTACAGTTTCGGCGTTATAAACATAGTCGAAATGGAAAACATTTTTAAAGACCGCGACACTATAGGCCTTTATATATCAAAGAATCTTTTTTTGGCTATAGAAATTATAGACAAGGACTATTCCACTCAAAAAGCCTTTGAAACAGCCTTACAGCAAACTATAGCCCGTGAAAGAAACATTCCGCGTATTCTTAACCGCTTTTTTAAAGAGCTCATCAAGTCCCATGCAGGTGTCTATCACCGTTTTAGAAAAAAAATAGCGGAACTTGAAATGCGTGTTTGGGAAAAGATTGAAGAAGACAGCCACTTTGAATCTGAGCTTTCTAATATAAACAACGAGCTTTTGACCTTATTTAGTTATTACGATCAGCTGGAAGATTTTTGCCAAGAGTTGGCCGAAAACGAAAACGATATTTTTACCGAAGAAGAGCTGACAATTATAAATCTTCTTTCAAAAAGGGTAGAGCGTTACGGAGCAAATATCCGTATTTTGAGGGAGTATTCAAATCAGCTGCGGGAGTCCTATCAAGCCCAGCTGGACTTGCACCTAAATAAGATTATGAAAATTTTTACGGTTGTAACTACAATCTTTCTTCCCCTTACTCTTGTAGTAGGCTGGTACGGTATGAACTTTACCCACATGCCCGAACTGTCGTGGAAGTACGGCTATCTTTCCGTAATAATATTGAGTGTTGTAATTGTTGTTTTAGGATTAGCTTGGTTTAAAAAGAAAAAACTGATATAAAAATCCTTAATTGAGGGCTTAGTTTACTCTTCAATTTAAAATATCCCTAAAGCAGTCCTTATCATAAAAGTTGGCTTCATCGGGGCTGTGGTCATCATACCAAATTTGAGCGTAAAAGGGCGATTTTTTTGCCTGCTCGTCAAAATTCCATGGAGGACATGCACATTCGGGGCACCAGTGGCCGGTTTTTAAAACAAGAAAGGGGCTTGCCTTAAACTTGTGTCCGCAGGCACACTGCCACTCAAGTGGAGTGTAAAGGTCTCCTTCTTTCATCTCGGTGCTTAAACATTCGCCTCCTCTAAAGCGGGCAGCCTCCCTGACATCGATTATTCCGAGTTCGCTTTCTTTTTTTGATTCATCATAGCCGTGACTAAGCAAAAAAGATGAAGCCTTGCTTTCTTCTTTTAATTCGTCATAGTTTAGTTTTTTGCCTGTTTCGGGATTTTTGTTTTCACATAAGAGCTTGTAGTCTTCCCAGTTTTGAGGGATTTTCTCAAAGCTCTCTTTTGAGCCGAAAAAAGCCCTTATTCTTCCTTCAAAATTATGTTTAACCCAATAAAGAGGGGCGTTGCTCGTCTTTAAAAGAGGTTCTATGGCAAATTTTCTAATAAGGCGGGGAAAGTGTTTTCCCAGCTTAAAATACCAAAACTTTTTATCGAGCTTTTTAAAAAAGTCTTCAAAGCCTTCATATTGAAAGTCAAGATAATCGTTTAAAACGCGTGAATCATAGAACCAGCCGCAGTGAAAGTTTCGGGCTGCGTTCCAATGCGGCTTAAAAACATCCTTTGCAGATCGGCCCATGAGCTTAAAGCCCCTGTCGAGAGTTTCGTAACCTGTTACGCGGGCTTCTTTTCCGTTTCCTATATTGTAAACCCTTCTCCAAAAATCTTCAGGCAGGCTGCCGTCCATGTCTTTTTCGATGAGGTTTTTAAGCATGAGGCCTGAGGTGCGGGCTGTTGCCCATTCTATGGGAGTGTTCCAGCCTGTATGGAACATGAGGCCGTCATCCATGTTTTTAAGCATGATGTCGTCGTATAAAACTCCCGACTGCCTTAAAGAAACCCAATAGCTTAGGCCCGATTCTATTACCTCCCGCTCGGCCATAATCTTTGTAGCCCCGTAAAAGTCGAAGGCTGAAATCAAAAGCGGGTCTCCTGTTCTTATCCATGGGTGTTTAAAGGTGCGGTTTCCGTATTGGGCGACCGTTCCTATATGGATGAATTTTACCCTGCCGTTTTGGGGCAGTTTTTTTACGGCATTTATCAAATTTAAAGTGCCTAAAAAGTTGGATTTATAGCCTGCATCCGGATTGTGATCGATTACGGGTGGAATTATTGCAGCGCAATGGATTATATAATCGGCATTTTGAACGGCTTTTTCGCAGTCGGCAAAAATCGACAGGTCTCCGAAGATAGTTTTTAAGTTTTCACGGTATTTTTTTTGCAAGGATGCTGCCAAGCGGCGGTTTGCTTTTTTTTCGCGTAAAAGGATAGTTATATTATACTTACCCGTCTCGGCAATTTGTTTTAAAACTTCAGAGCCCATGGAGCCCGAAGCGCCGGTAATTAAAATCGTTTTTTTCATTTGTATATAGTATAAGACTTTTTATAGTTTTGCAAGCACAGGAGAAGTGAAAATAAACAAATATATAAAAATTATTTTTAGGTTGACATTATTGGAGAATGTAGATAGAATAAATACTTATTAACTAAAAGTAATTATGGAGGAGAGTATGACGATACGCTTTAAACTAACATTTTTTACATTGATGGCTGTAATTTTGGCTGTAGGTCTTTGCAGTGTTTTTAGTGTTATATCGGTGCAGGCAAAATTTGAACAAACGTTTTATCAAAATACGCAGGGCATTTTGGACTCTGCCAGTATCGACATTGAATCGAATTTTATCAAGGGTTTTTTGTATGCACAAAATTGGTCAGAAGATTCGGAACTGATTGATTGGCTTAAAAAAGGTGAAGAAGCCGGAGATCTTAAAACTAATGTTATGCGCAAATTTAAAAATCTTTCAGAAAGAAGTAATATCATATCGGTTTTTATTGCCAGCCTTGGCAGTAAGACCAATTATATGTCCGATGCAAATAGAGTTATACAGGTAGGGCGGTTGGATAAAAAGAATCCTTCAGATGAATGGTTTTTTACGACAATAAAATTGCAGGAAAAAACAACTTTTTTTATCAATGAAAACAAAGAAACAGGTTTAACGGGCTTGTGGATAAATTCGCAAGTTTTTGATCAAAATAGGCAAATTATGGGAATTGCAGGAATCGGTTTAGACTTAAATGCCTCAGTAAATCAATTAAAAAAGGTTCTGCCAAGTGTAAATTCCGTTTTGTGTCTCGTCGATGAAAATAAAAACATCGTTATTTCTTCTCAAGATGATGTTTTCGGTAAAAACCTATCGGATTATTTATCATCCGAAATGGGCGACGTAAAAGGATTTTCTCATATAAAAACATGGAGCGATAAAGAAAAAGGAAAAATGATTTATGCCGAAAAAAAGGCAGCAGGTAACTTCCCATATAAAATGGTTTTTATAGCTCCCATCAAAGATTTTTTACCTTCGACATTTGATATTGCAAAGGATTCTATTTTTGTAACTATCTTTGTTTTAATTTTGGTTGTAATCGGAGTCGTATTAGGAATAAGAAGAATATCCAAGCGTATAGTTAAAATGGGTAAAATATTTAAACACATTGCCCAAGGGGACTTTACCGTTAGAATGAATTATAAAAAAGACGAGCTGGGAAAGATAGGCGAATATTTAAATTCGACTGCGGAAGCCATGCAAAATTCTTTCGGCCAAATTAAGACCGAATCCGATAAGATGAATTCCGTAGGAGACGGCCTTTTTACCGAAATGCAAAAAACTGAAGATTCCGTAAACAAAATAGCCGACTCCATAGATGATCTTCATTCTAAAACCCAAGAACAAGTTGACAGCGTAACGGGAACTTCGGCTGCAATTGAACAAATTATTGAATCAATAACAAAACTGAATTCCGAAATTGAAGTTCAATCTAAAAGTGTAAGCGAATCTTCTGCCGCTATTGAACAGATGGTAGCCAATATTCACTCTGTTACCGAAAGCGTTAAAAAAGCCGATGATTCCATTACAAGCCTCTCGGAAGCTACGATAGATGGAAAAAATTCCTTGATTGAAGCCAATACGATTTCTCAACAGATAGCGGAACAGTCAGGAGACCTGATTGAAGCTTCAAACGTTATCGAAAACATAGCTTCCCAAACAAATCTTCTTGCAATGAATGCCGCCATTGAAGCGGCCCATGCAGGTGAGTCAGGAAAAGGCTTTGCCGTTGTTGCCGATGAAATAAGAAAATTAGCCGAAGAGTCCAGTACTCAAGGAAAGACCATCAGCGCAACTTTAAAAACAATCACCACCGAAATCGAGCTTCTTGCTAAGGCTGCAAATTTAGCTGTCGAAAAATTCACCGCTATTTCTTTTCATGCTGATGAAGTGAAAGAATCTGCATCATTGGTAAGCTCTGCTATGGTAGAACAATCTAACGCCGGCACGGATGTTTTGACATCGATGCAAAAAATAAATGAAGTTACGGTTGCCGTAAAACGCGGTTCTGATGAAATGCTTGAGGGTAGTAAAAAAGTAACATCTGAAACCGAAAATCTTGATAAGATAACTCAAAATGTTCAAAGTCAAATGGACGAAATAGCTTCAGGCTTTGTGCAGATAAGTTCTGCTGTTTACGAGGTAAGATCGTTTACCGAAAAGAACAAGGAGAGTATCGACAATCTTTTAAAAGAAGTTGATAAGTATAAGGTATAATTCGCCCCACTTGAAACAAAAGAGAAAAAAGGCTATAATCCTATCTGTAGTAATGGATGAGTTTAAGATAATTTCGTGGGAGGAGCTTGTTGAATCGGGCTCGCATGTTTTCCCCGAAGGAAAAGAAACAGCGATTAGTGTGGGCGGTTTTGACGGTCCCCACAAAGGCCATGATAAACTTTTAAGACGGGTTTTGGGCTATGCAGCCGAAAATGCTCTTATTCCGGGGCTTGTTACTTTTTTCCGTTCTCCGGCAGCAGTTAAAAATAAACCTTACTCCGGGGATGTTTCATCATTAAGGCTTAGATTAAAAAAGTTTCAAGAATTAGGTTTTCATTTCATTGTACTTATTGACTTTTCCGCAGGATTTGCTAAAATAGAGGGAACTGTGTTCTTTGATATTATTATAAAGACTATCCGTATGAAGTATTTGGCTGTAGGCAGCGACTTTTTATGCGGATATCGCCGGGGATTGGGGGCGGAAGATTTAAAAAAAATAGCCCCTCAGAAAGGCTTTTGCTTTGATTCCATTGATCCCGTAAATGTAAACGGCTCCGTTAAGGTCAGCTCAAGCGCTATCAGGACGGCTGTAGGTTTAGGGGATTTTTCCCTTGCAAAAGATCTTTTAGGTTATCCTTTTTTATTTGATTTCATAAGTTTGCCGTGGGAGGTAAAGGACAAGAATAATATTTTTGCTCCTAAAGCATACATAACGCAGATTCTTCCGCAAAGCGGAAAGTATAGGGTCTTGATAAAAAAAGTCGACGGACAAAAACAAGAAGCTCATTGTTTCATAAGTGAAGAGGGATTGCTCTTGTGTTTTACCGAAAAGACTTCAAAAGCTTTTGACTTAAAAGACCTTGATAATTTTGACACCATAGAGTTTATTTGTAAGGAGTAGGTAATGGCAGTTACTAAAGAACAAAAGGCATCGATTGTAAAGAAATTCGGTGCAAGCGAAAAAGACACAGGTGATGTAAAGGTGCAGATTGCCCTATTGACCGAAAAAATCAACCAGTTGACAAACCACTGCAAAGAGCATCCGAAAGATGCCGGCAGCCGACGCGGTTTGATCAGCATGGTAGGTCACAGGCGCAGCTTGCTTAAATACTATCGCCGAACAGACATTGAAGGTTATAGAACAATTCTTAAAGAACTTAACCTTAGAAAGTAGTTTGATAAGGTACAAGGGCAGTTTGTCTGATGACTTTTCCTTGTACATGGTAAGCTCTAAAAACTTTGTTAGATTTTTAGAGCTTACCGACGAGTTTTTCATGAGCTCATAATCTGTTGACTTATGAAAAACATCGCAAAATATCTAAGGAAACCCTCTAAAAACTTCAGTTTTTAGAGGCCGTACTTGTAATTTTAACAAAAGAGAAGAACATGAAAAAAAGAGTAACTTATAAGATCGGCGAACATGATTTAATTTTAGAAACCGGTTATTTGGCAAAACAAGCCAACGGTTCTATTTATGCGGAATATGCCGGTTCCGCAATTTTAGCTACAATCTGTGCCTCGGGACAGGCTCAGGAAGGTTTAGACTATGTCCCCCTAACGGTTGACTATAACGAAAAATATTATGCAGCCGGAAAAATCCCCGGCGGCTTTATAAAGAGGGAGGGTAGACCCAAGGACAAAGAAATCCTTGTATCCCGCCTTATAGACAGGCCCATGCGCCCCTTGTTTAAAAAAGAATTCGGAAGAGAGATTCAGCTGGTTCCGACCTGCATTTCTACCGATATGATAAATCCGCCTGACATCCTTGCAGTTATTGCAAGCTCTGCGGCTGTTCATATTTCGGACATCCCCTTTGACGGCCCTGTTGCAGCTGCACGTGTTGCCTATAAAAACGGCGAATACATTATAAACCCGACCTTTAGCCAAATTGAAACTGCCGATATGGAAATTGTAGTTGCCGGAACAAAGGAAGGCATTACCATGGTCGAAGGCGGCGCCAACGAGGTTTCAGAAGAGGTTATGCTCACAGCCTTGGAAAAGGCCCATGAAATGATCAAGGCCCTTTGCAAGATGCAGGAAGACTTGCGCGAACTTGCAGGGAAAGAAAAACTTCCACTCGTTCCCCTCGAAGCTGAGCTTGAAAACAAACAGGCCATTTATGACGAAGCCTTCCCCCGCTTAAGCAAAACCCTCTATCTTTCCACAAAGATGGAGCGTCGCGAAGAATCGGACAAGGTAAAAAAAGAATTGGCCGAAAAATATGCCGAACAGCTTGAAGACGAAATTCAGCTTAAACTTTTTAACGCCCTCTTCGAAGAGATGGAATATAATATTTTAAGAACAAACATCTTGGACAAGGGCTTGCGCGTTGACGGAAGAGGAACTAAGGACATCCGTCCCATAACCTGCGAAATCGGAGTTCTTCCCCGTCCCCACGGCTCGGCAGTCTTTACTCGAGGCGAAACCCAGTCCTTGGGTGTCGTAACAATCGGAACGGTTTTTGATGAGCAAATATACGACGATATCGAAGGCGACAGAAGAGAAAACTTTATCCTTCACTATAACTTCCCGCCCTTCTCGGTAGGAGAGGTAGGAAGGCTCGGAACAGGAAGAAGAGAAATCGGACACGGCAACCTTGCCCACCGCTCCCTATATCCGATGGTTCCCGAAAGGGAAAAATTCCCCTATACTGTACGTGTAGTTTCTGAGGTTTTGGAATCGAACGGATCTTCTTCGATGGCTACCGTATGTTCGGGAACCCTCTCCATGCTTCATGCTGGCGTTCCCATGAAAAAACCCGTTGCAGGTATTGCCATGGGCCTTATCACCGAGGGAAACGACCGCTACGCCATTCTTTCCGACATTCTCGGAGAAGAAGACCACCTAGGCGACATGGACTTTAAGGTCGCAGGTACGGCTGACGGAATTACGGGCTTCCAGATGGACATAAAGATTGCAGGTGTTTCTCCTGAAATTATGAAAAATGCCCTTGCTCAAGCCAAAGAAGGCCGAATGCACATTCTCGGAATCATGAATCAGTGTATTTCAGCTCCCAATGCAGAGCTTTCCCAATATGCTCCAAGGGTTGAGATGATGACCATCCCCGAAGACAAGATCGGCGCTTTAATCGGCCCCGGCGGAAAGAACGTAAAAGCTATTTCCGATAAGTATAACGTAACAATCAATACCGAAAATGACGGAACAGTAACCATTTACGGCAAGGACGGAACTTCGGATCTTAAGGGTGCAAAGCTCATCGTCAAGGGTATTACAAGCGATCCCGAAGTCGGAATGATCTATGATGGAACCGTAAAAAAGATTATGGACTTCGGAGCCTTCGTCGAAATCCTTCCCGGAAAAGAAGGACTTTGCCATATTTCGAAGCTTTCACGTTCCAGAGTAGAAAAGGTCTCGGATGTGCTTAAAGAAGGACAAGAAATCCCTGTCACGCTTTTGGAAATCGACAAACTCGGAAGGCTCAACCTTTCTTATGTTGATGCTCTTGAGGAGCGTTCCAAATAAGAACAAGCGGTAACTGACCCGTGAACTAAAACTTGCGGGCTTTAAGCTCGCAAGCAAAATATCTTAAAATGGGGAGAAAAGATAGGTGGAAGTTTTTACAAAATTAAAAGATGGGGCAGTTTTACCCGAATACAAAACGAGCGGATCTGCAGGAGCGGATTTGCGAGCCCTTATCGAAGAACCCATTATCTTAAAACCCATGCAAAGATGCTTAATTCCTACAGGTCTTTCGGTTGAACTGCCTAAAGGAATTGAGCTTCAAGTGAGGCCGCGTTCCGGGCTTGCTCTAAAATACGGTGTTACCGTCCTAAACACTCCCGGTACGGTAGACTCGGACTACAGGGGAGAATTAGCCGTGCTTTTAATCAATTTCGGCGCTGAAGATTTTAAGATAGAAAACGGAGACCGCATTGCACAGGCCGTTATTGCTCAAGCCATTCAAGCGGATTTTGTTCAAAAAGATGAATTATCCAATACGGAGCGCGGAGCAGGGGGGTACGGCTCTACGGGAATAGCATGATTAAAAAGAGCTTAAGCTTATGAAATGCCCATCATTTAATCATAAAACAATCTTTGTCTATGTTTTTAAAGAACTCCTTTTGTATTTTATAGTTTCTTTTTTATTTTTCTTTTTTATTTTTTTTGTAAATCAAATTCTTTTAATGGCTGAAGAAATATTATCAAAAAAAGCACCTCTAAAGGATGTTTTGCTTCTCTTGTTTTATTCTCTCCCATTCATTATAGCAACAACAGCTCCTTATGCTGCCTTGATTGGAACCTTGATGTGCTTGGGCCGGTTTTCAGCCGATTACGAATTTATTTCAATGAATGCCTTAGGGGTTTCCACTTCTTTTATTTTGATTCCTATTTTTGCTCTTGGAGTTTTGGTTTCGGTAGGTTCGTTTATAACCAACGATATTTTAATTCCCCGCGGAACCATAAGATTTAATGAGATTTTATACAATATAGCTTCTTCGACTCCGGCTCTTGAACTGGAGTCTTACACGGTAAAACGGAACGATAATTCTATAGTTGTTTCAGGTCTAATAAAAGACAACTCCATCCATGATCTATTGATAATCGATTCAAGTCAACGCGGAGCAAAAAGATTTTTGTCCGCATCCCAAACCAATGTAAAAAAATCCAACGATATATCGATTATTATGCAGCTTGAAATGCTTAATCCCCGCCTTGTAAATTTGGATTTAAATGAACCTTCCAAATTCGATGTTGTATACGGAGAAAGTATAACCTACAATGTGCTTGCAAAGGATGTTGCCCCTAAATTTATTTCAAGTTCAGGTCCGGATAAGATGACCTCGTATGATCTTATAAAGGATATAAGGCAAAAAAAAGAAGCAGGGGATACAAGTCCGCGTCTTTTAAATATATATATTATGGAACTGCATCGTAAATTTTCAGTTCCCTTCGGCGCCTTCTTTTTTGTACTCTTGGCTTTTGCGATAAGCAGATCGGGAAAAACCTATGATCAAAGCACCGGCTTTATAGTGGGCCTTTTAATTTCCGTGGCTTATTGGGCCTTTTTGATAGGCGGACAAATGCTCTGCCTTGAGTCCGGGATAGATATCAACGGAGCTCTTGTAATGTGGTTCCCAAATGTTCTATTGGTGATTTGTACGGCAGTGCTTGCAATAAGAAGGGTTTTTAAATGAAATTGATTCAAAGATATTTACTTAGACTTTTTATACCCACCTTCGTTGTTGCAATGCTTTTTTTTATATTGCTTTTACAGCTGGGAGATTTATTTGCCAACATAGTGGCCTATCTTCAAAACGGAGCAAAGTTTAAGGACATTGTAAAAGTTATGTGGCTTTATATTCCGAAATGTATTGCTTACTCCGTGCCTCTGGCTATTTTGTTTGCCGGCTCATATACTATGGGAAACTTATATGCGCGGAATGAACTAACATCTATTTTTTCTGCAGGAATATCTTTGGGCCGCTTTACTCTTCCTCTTTTGGTTTTGGGATTTTTCTTTTCTGTAGGAATGATTTTTTTTGAAGACTATATCGTTATAAAATATTTTTATGAAAAAACAAAGCTTTCAAAAAAACTTTTACAAGAAGAAGAAAGCTTAGATACTCAGGATTTGGTAATTTTATCCGAACTCGGAAAAATTGTGTACACGGCCGATTATTTTAATGCTGAAGCACAAACCCTTTCAAATGCTTATATAATAATTCGTGATGAAGATGGAAATTTGTCGTTTATCATCAAAAGCTCCTATATGGTTTGGGAGAATGACCGTTGGAGAACGGATGATGTTGAAGTTTACGGTTTCAATGAAAAAAATCTTGTAAGCCGGCTAAATTATATTCCGGATGATATAATCCTTTCGGAGCCGCCTTCAAACTTTCAAAAAAATTTGAGTTCCGTTGATGAAATGAGAATTTCTGAAGCTCAAGCATTTATTGCAAATCTTAAAAAAAACGGTCTTCCGTATTATGAAGCTCTTTCAAAATATCACAGACGTTTTTCGTTTCCGTTTACTATTTTTATAGTACTGTTTTTTTCGATTTCACTCGGCGGCAAATTTAAAAAGAATATTCTGTTGATGAGTATCTTGTTTAGTTTAGGAATAGCAACCTTGTTTTATGTTACCGAAATGGTTACCATGCTGAGTGCAAAATGGGAATACATATCTCCGCTTGCAGGAGCTTGGACACCTATTTTGATTTTTTTCGGTTTGAGCATGTATTTATTAAAAAATTCGAGGACATAAGCTCTCATCTTTATTTCTTTTATTTTGTGTGTTTCGGTTATAACCTCTTCCCCCACTTGAAGCTGAATACTTCTTTGTGATAAAATAGCACCACTATACTTTAGGAGCAAGAGTATGAGATGGAAGAATAAAAAAATCCCTGAGGGAGAGTTTATGGAGATGAGAGAAGAGATTCTCCAAACATGGCCCACGGGAAAGGATGTTGACTTAAAAGAGTCTATCGATTATCTAAAGAAAATCCCGCCTGAAAAGAATTTTGCAATCAAACTTGAACAAGCTGATAAAGAAGGCATTACTACGGCGCAGCCTCGTGCAGGTGTTCCCCTATTGGACGAACACATCAACTTATTAAAGTTTTTACAGGATGAGGGCGGTGCCGACTTTTTACCGAGTACCATTGACGCTTATACGCGCCAAAATAGATATGAAGAGGGTGAGGCCGGTATTGAGGCTTCAAAGAGGGCCGGCCGCTCTTTAATGAACGGTTTCCCTGTCGTAAACTGGGGAGTGGGACCCTGCCGCCAAGTTTTGGAAGCCGTAAACCTTCCCTTGCAGGCAAGACACGGAACCCCCGATGCCCGTCTACTTTCAGAGATTATCCACGCAGGAGGCTACACCTCCAACGAAGGCGGAGGAATAAGCTATAACGTTCCCTACGCAAAGGCCGTTTCAATCGAACACAGTATTATGTGCTGGCAATATGCCGACCGTCTTGTAGGTTTTTATGAAGAAAACGGAGTCCACCTAAACAGAGAACCCTTCGGCCCTCTTACAGGAACCCTCGTTCCTCCCTCTGTTGCCATTGCAGTAGGCGTTATTGAAGCCTTGCTTGCAGCAGAGCAGGGCGTCAAAAGCATCACTGTAGGCTACGGTATGTGCGGAAACATGACGCAGGACGTTGCTGCCGTAATTTCTTTAAGAGAAATTACCAAAGACTATATGAAAAAGTTCGGCTACAAAGACATGTGCATCACCACCGTTTTCCATCAATGGATGGGAGGCTTCCCTGCAGACGAGTCCAGGGCTTACGGTCTTATTTCTTTGGGAAGCACAACAGCTGCTCTTTCAGGAGCAACAAAGGTAATCGTCAAAACACCGCATGAAGCTTTCGGTATTCCTACCAAGGAAGCCAATGCAGGAGGCATCAAGGCAACCAAGATGGTTCTAAACCTCTTAAAGGGCCAGCGCTATCCCGATTCAAAAATTCTCGCTCAAGAAATTGAACTTATCAAGGCTGAAACAAAGTGTATTATGGACAGGGTCTATGAGATAGGAGGCGGTGACTTGGTTGAAGGCACTATCAAGGCCTTTGAAGCCGGAGTAATCGACATTCCATTTGCGCCTTCTCAGTACAATGCCGGAAAGGTAATGCCTGCCCGCGACAATGACGGATGTATCCGCTACCTCATGCCGGGAAATCTTCCCTTCACAAAGGATATTCTCGACTTTAACAGGAGTAAACTTGAAGAGAGGGCTAAGGCCGACAACAGGGCCGTTGACTTCCAGATGTCGGTTGATGATGTTTATGCCGTAAGTTCCGGTGTTCTCGTAGGAAGACCCGCTAAACACTAAAATTATATTAGGAGTTTTGATAAACAGTTCGGCACATCTGCCTCACTGTTTATCTGAAGAGTTTGCCTTTCAGGCAAACATCGCATTGTTTATATGTAGTTTTGCATAAGCAAAACTACTTTGAAAAAAGTCTTTTTCAGGATTTGATTCGCTATCCGCTTTAGCGGATACGATGAAAAATTTCCTTGCAGAACAGAGCCATAAGGCTCTGATAATCCTTCAAAAGACTTTTTATAGGAGTTTTGATAAACACTTCGACTTGAAATACAAGTCTCCATGTTATCGTGTTATAAGGAGTATTAAAGATGAAAATTGTTGATGTTGTTTGCGCAGAAGGAAAAACAGGATTCTATTTTGATGACCAAAAGGCTATCAAGATGGGCGCAGGTCATGACGGATTTTTCTATACCGGAAAACCCGTAACCGAGGGCTTTACCTCAATCAGACAGGCAGGTGAGGCTATTTCCGTTATGTTTGTTCTTGAAGACGGTCAGGTCGCATACGGTGACTGTGCTGCTGTACAGTATTCCGGAGCAGGCGGACGCGATCCCCTCTTTTTGGCAAAGGACTTTATTCCCGTAATCGAAAAGGACATAAAGCCCCTCTTTGTAGGAAAAGAGATTACCAATTTTAGAGAAATGGCAAAAACCTTTGAAGAGCATAAGGTAAACGGAAAGAGAATGCACACGGCTCTCCGCTACGGTATTTCTCAGGCTATTCTCGATGCAGTTGCAAAGGCCCGGCACATAACGATGGCTGAAGTTGTTGTAGACGAATACAAGACCGGCTGTCAAATAAAGAGAATCCCGATCTTCACTCAGTCGGGCGACGACCGCTATTTAAATGCCGATAAGATGATTATCAAGCAGGCTGAAGTTCTCCCCCACGGTCTATTTAACAATGTTGAAGAAAAAACCGGTAAAAACGGCGAAAAACTTTTGGAATATGTTAAGTGGCTCAAAACAAGAGTAGAAACCATGAGGACTTGTAAGGACTACAATCCCATCTTCCATATTGACGTATACGGCACAATCGGAGACTTTACAAATAACGATGTTCCCAAGATGACAGCCTATCTTAAAACCTTGGAAGAAGCTGCTTCTCCTTTCAAATTAAGAATCGAAGGCCCCATGGATATGGGCGACAGAGAAAAACAGATGCAGGTGCTTGCAGCTCTTACAAAGAGCCTTGACGATAACGGCGTAAATGTAGAGCTTGTTGCCGATGAATGGTGCAACACCCTCGAAGACATTCAGTACTTTGCCGATAACCGCGCAGGCCACATGATTCAGATTAAGACCCCTGATCTCGGAGGAATTAACAACACAATCGAAGCCATTCTTTACTGCAAGGAAAAGGGAGTAGGAGCCTATTGCGGAGGTACATGTAACGAAACCAACCGCTCGGCCGAAGTTATCGTAAACTGCTCTGTTGCAGCCGGTGCTGCCCAGCAGCTTGCAAAACCCGGTATGGGTGTTGACGAAGGCTACATGATCATCAATAACGAGATGAACCGAATCGTTGCCTTAGCCAATCGAAAATAAGTTGTTTTGTGTAACCAATAAAAAGTGAGATTTATTTTGCCTCACTTTTTTAAGAGTTTCGATAAACAGAGATACACAAATAGTGCTTCTCTGTTTATCTTTGAGTTTATTTTTAAATTAGGAGGACAATATGAAAAACGTTAAGAAAATCTTCTTTGTGCTGAGCTTGCTTTTGGCTGCCGGTACCATGGTTTTTGCAGGAGGAGCAAAAGAGTCAAATCTTCCCTCGATTGATTTAAATGCGGATAGGGCCGGAATTCCCATTGTAATACCTGAAAAGGTAGAAAGAATTATTTCGATGGCTCCGTCTGCTACCGAAATTCTAATCGACTTGGGCCTTACCGATAAGATTATTGCGGGAGACACCAACACGCAAAAGGACGGGCTTTTAAAACAAGATATTCCCTATTTTGATATGATGAAACCCGATGCCGAAAAACTCATCGCCTTAAAGCCGGATGTAGTTTTTATTTCGGGTATGTCAAATGCAAAGGGAAACACTCCTTTTTCGCCCTTAATTGATGCAGGTATTTGTGTTATAAGCATTCCTTCTTCTTCAAGCATAGAAGCTATCTATCTTGATATTGCATACATTGCTGCTGTTGTAAAACAAGAAGGAATGGGAGCAAAAATTATTTCAAACATGAAAAAAGAAATTGAAGCTATCCGGAAGAAGGGCGCTTCCATTGCCGAAGACAAAAAGAAAAAGGTTTACTTTGAAATCGGAGCCGCACCCTATATGTACAGTCTGGGAACCGGAACCTTCATTCATGAGATGATTGAAATTATAGGAGCAAAAAATATTCTTGCCGATCAAAAAAGCTGGATAGCCGTTTCTGATGAAATGGTCTTATCGAAAGATCCCGATATCATTTTAACCAATGTAAGCTATATACCTAACCCAATCGATGAAATAATGGCTAGGCCGGGCTGGGGGACTCTTAAGGCTGTAAAGGGTAAACAGGTTTTTGCTGTTGATAATAATTCCTCATCAAGGCCTAACCACAACATTATTAAGGCCTTAAAAGAAATGGCTAAAGCCGTCTATCCCGAAATTTACAAATAATGAAAATTCAATTCAAGCTTGCAGGTTTTATAACGGTCTGCATTCTTGTTCTCATCTTGGGGATTGGAATAGGCTCGGTCTTTGTTCCGCCCCAAGATATCATTAAAATCATCCTTTCAAAAATAGCTCAAAAAGAAATTTTAAGTATTCAAGAAACTTTTATTGCAATAGTCTGGAATGTGAGACTGCCCAGGGTTCTGGTAGGATTTTTGGCAGGCGGAGCATTGGCGGTAAGCGGTGCAGTCATGCAAAGCATTTTAAAAAACCCCTTGGCTTCTTCTTACACCATGGGCGTTTCGTCGGGGGCTGCCCTCGGAGCCGCTCTGGTAATTTTGACGGGGTTCCATCTACCTCTGATACCGGCATTTACCCTTCCCCTTGCAGGAACTATTTCGGGTCTTTTTACGGTCTACGCTTCGGTTAAATTTGCAGCCCTGGTTGATAGGAATTTTGAAAACTCGACGATTATCTTAGCCGGTATAGTTTTTTCTCTTTTTATAAACGGAATTATAACCATTATAATCGCCCTTAACAGGGACGGAATGGCCAGGCTCATATTTTGGCAGATGGGGAGCTTTGCAAGCCAAAACATAAAAAACTTTAATGTGCTTCTGCCTATCTGTGCGGGCATAACCCTGATTCTTAGCCTTTTTTCGCACGAGATGGATCTTCTTACCTTCGGAGAGGAACAGGCCGGAACCATGGGCGTCAATACAAAAAAGATTAAATGGAGTCTTTTGTTTTTGGCTTCTTCCCTTACGGGGGCCGTAATTTCCTTTGCGGGCATAATCGGTTTTATCGATTTGATAGCTCCCCACCTTGTGCGCAAATTCTTCGGATCAAGGCATAAGATGGTTATACCCATGTCCTTTTGCGTAGGAGGCACAGGTATGGTGCTCTGCGACATGATTGCAAGAACAATTTTGTCGCCCCAAGAGCTTCCGGTCGGAGCAATTACCGCCCTCGCAGGTGCCCCGTTTTTTTGCTACGTCTACTTTAAAGGCCGGAGGAGGGCTTAACTTCTATGGAGCATCCTCTGATAGAAGCAAAATCGCTTTATGCAGGATATTCAAAGACTCCCGTTTTAAAGGGTATCTCTTTTTCGGTTTTAAGGGGTGAGAGCCTTTGCATTTTAGGACCCAACGGCTGCGGAAAAACGACTCTCTTAAAAAGCCTTGCAGGTCTTATCGATTATTCGGGCGAAATTCTTTTAGACGGTAAAAATTTAAAAAATATGAAACGTATAGATATAGCAAAAAAAATAGCTGTTCTAAGTCAAGTTTCTTCGATATATTTTTCATATTCCATTTACGATACAGTTATGATGGGACGCTATGCCCGCCTTGAAAACTCGTCTTTCCGTTCTTTTTCAAAAAAGGATAGGGCCTATGTCGAAAAATGTTTAAGGGCTGTAGATGTTTGGAATTTGCGCGAAAAGAAAATAGATGAACTTTCAGGCGGTCAACTTCAGCGGGTCTATCTTGCACGAACCCTTGCCCAAGAGCCTGAGATTATTCTTTTGGATGAGCCTACAAATCATCTGGACTTAAAAAATCAAACCGAGCTGATTTATTTTTTAAAAGATATCTATAAAACGGAAAACAAGGCCGTAATCGGAGTCTTTCACGATATAAACCTAGCCCTTCAATTTGCCGATAAGCTCCTTTTTTTAAAGGACGGAAAGATAGCCTCATTCGGAAAAAAAGAAGCGGTTTTAACCGGAGAAATTTTACAAGCCGTTTACGGAATGGATGTAGCCGGCTGGATGAAAAATTCTTTTAAAAACTGGGCTTTACTAAATTTGTAATAGCTGGTATACTCATAGCCTAAAACATAAATAATTTGGAGGCAAAAATGAACCCATTGCAAAACACCGAACCTAAAGAAGTATTTAAATGGTTCTACGAGATATCTCAGGTACCGAGAGGTTCGGGAAATGAAAGAGCTATCAGCGATTTTCTTGTAAAATTTGCAAAAGATAGAAATCTTGAAGTACATCAAGATAAGGCTATGAACGTTATCATAAAGAAGAGCGGAACTGCCGGATATGAAAAATCTCCGACGGTTATTATTCAGGGACACATGGACATGGTCTGCGAAAAAGATACTTCTTCAAACCACGACTTTTTAAAAGACCCGATTAAATTCGTTGTAAAAGACGGAATGCTCTATGCCGATAAGACCACTCTCGGCGGAGACGACGGTATAGCCGTAGCCTACGCTCTTACCGTTCTAGATTCAAAGGATATTCCCCATCCGCCTCTTGAAGTATTAATTACAACTGAAGAAGAAACAGGAATGGGAGGTGCGATGGCCCTTACCGATGAGCATCTTCAAGGAACACGCCTTTTAAATATCGACTCCGAAGAAGAAGGCGTATTTTTGGTAAGCTGTGCAGGAGGAGCCAATATTCATGTCTTTTTCGATATAAAGAAGGAAGCCGCAAATGGTAAATTCTTAAAAATTACCGTTGGAGGTCTTCTCGGAGGGCACTCAGGTATCGAGATAAACAAGCAGAGGGCAAACTCAATCAAGCTCTTGGGCCGTGTTTTGTACAACATCAAACAAAACGAAAAAATCAATATTGTAGAAATTTCAGGCGGCTCAAAGCACAATGCAATTGCAAAGGATGCCTATGCAGTAATAGCAGTTGAAAATACGGATGCCGTTTTGAAGATTGTCGAAAAAACGGCTGCCGATTTTAAGAGCGAGTACAGAGCCGTGGATAAACTTTTAAGTCTTACCGCCGCCGAAGCTCAAAATCCTTCCGGCCAAATGTTTACAAAAGAACTTACCCTAAACATTATAGACTTTATGGCCGGTATCCCCAACGGTGTTCAATACATGAGTATGGAGATCCCCGGGCTTGTTCAAACAAGTTTAAATAACGGCGTTTTGGAAGCGATCGACGGAAGAATCAAATTTACGACCTCTGTACGAAGCAGTGTAAAGAGCGCCCTTGACGAAATTGTGGATGTCCTTAAAATTTTAGCTGAACGCTGCGGGGCGGAATTTAAAAAAGCTTCGGAATATCCCGCTTGGGAGTACAGCCCCGATTCGCCTGTACGCGATGCGGCAGTTAATGTTTATAAAAAACTTAACGGAAAGGAGCCCGTTATTACGGCAATACATGCAGGGCTTGAATGCGGCCTTTTAAAGAAGACCCTCCCCAATGTCGACGCTGTCAGCTTCGGCCCCAACCTTCATGATGTTCACACGCCTAACGAACACATGGAAATCGCTTCTGTGGAGCGTGTATGGAAGTTCTTGACGGCCTATCTCGCTGAATTAAAGAATTAGAAAAAGGGGCATGAAGTCATGCCCCTTATGGGAGTTGTGCTTTGAACCGCCTAAGAGCGGATACTCACATCTCCCTCTTACTTTAATTGTAACACAAGTATTGGAATTGTCAAGTGAAATAACCGTAAAAATCTAAATTTTCTTTTCGTCAAAACTCTTGTATGATATGTAAAGCAAATTAAAAAGCGTTCCCAGTAATAGGATAAAGGCCCAGGTGCGGGCATGGATAAAGGGATTTTTTATGGGTAAAAAAAGGTCTGAAAGGATGGAGTTTAAATTTGTTACCACATCCCAGGAGTTCCGGCGTAAAAAACGGCCGAGATAGATGCCGAAGGCTGAAAGATAGATAACAATTATCGAAAAAATTTGAGGGTATTTTAACTTAAAAAGATTTTTAATCTTTGTTTCGATAAAATCCAGACTTATAAATCCGTAGAAAAGTCCGGTAAAACTATATGAAAAAAGAAGAATCAGGTCATACCAGCGCATTGTTGAGGCTGCGGTCTTTAAATGGATAAAATCGGTTACTATATAAAGAGCGTTCGGAAAAAACAAAAGCCAGAAGGCGGCAAAAAATATAAAAACAGCTTTGTTTATATTTTTTGACAGGTATAAAATAGAAGAAATTAACCAAGGAACAAAGGCTAAAAATAAATTCCAGACTAAAAAAAGTAAAAAATAGTTTTCTGCGATAAAAATTCTGCAAACAGATAAAAATATACAAAAAAAAGATAAGAACATTAGGGCAAAGGTGCTTTTAATTCGGAATATATTTTTAAAGTAACGGCTCATTTATTCTCCAATAGCAGGATGAGGCGGTCTTTTTTTAATTTAAAGACCGCTCGGCTTTTTTTCTTAAAGCTTTTATTTTAAATTTTCATAGATACGCATTAAATTTGTTTTCATGCGTTCAAGATAACTCATATTGTCTTCAGGGCTTTCAATTGTGTAAATTTTTTCGACCTTGGCCTTTACTTCCGTTGCAAGAGTTTTTGAAACGAGAGGACTTGCCGTTTCTTCAGTAAATATGGCTTTTACATTGTGTTTCTTGCAATATTCTACCAATTTTACAAGTTCTTTTGCATTAGGTTCATTATCGTTAAAAATATCGGTTACCGAATTTTGTTCCAAGTTAAAGTCTCGGCAAAGATAGCCGAAGGCTGCATGTCCCGTTACAAAATGCTTATTTTTAACTTTAGAAAATTTTTCGATGTATTCTTTTAAAAGTGTATCAAGCTCGGCAATGTATTTATTTGCATTTTCGTTATAGATTTTTGCATTTTCGGGATCGGCCTTGCTTAAAGCATTTTCTATATTTTTAACCATAATTTTTGCCGAGGACAGGCTGAGCCAAGTATGAGGATCGAATTCCCCGTGATGACAGTGCTCATGACCCTTGCCGTGTTCGTGCTCTCCTGCACAGGCTTCGCAGTCGCAATCTTCTCCGTGTTCATCATGGTGATGGTGTCCGGATTTGATCGGTTCAATACCTGCGCTTGCTTCAACCATAATCAGTTTTTTATTGTTGACTGCTTTTACGGCATCTTCAAGCCAAAACTCCATACCTAAACCATTGTATACTAAGATGTCGGCCTTTGACAAAAAGGCAAGGTCTTTTGCCTTGGGTTCAAAATCGTGGGCTTCCATTCCGGGCGGTATAATTACCGAAATATTAACCTTATCTCCGGCAACAGCCTGGGTAAGTTCCTTCATCGCATCGAAGGTAACGGCAACATTTTTTTTACCGTTATCCGGCATATCTTTTGCTCCCATCGCAAAGACGTTTAAAGAGGAAAATGCGATAAAAAACAAACAAATTTTTAAAATAGACTTCATATTAACCCTCCTTAAGGTAAATTTTTAAAGTCGGAATAGAATATAATACAGTGCTTAAATTAAGTCAATAAAAATATAAATTATTTTATGGTTTTAAGCCGGGAACTAAATATTTTTCGGGTATTTTAACGGGACGGCCGGTGCTGTCGACACAGGCCCATGTTACCTTAGCTTCGGCGCAAACCTGTCCGGCTTCATTTTTTACGACTTGTAAAAAGGAACCGGAAACCTTGCCGAGTTCAACGTGAGTAACTTCGATGGCCAGTTTATCGTAAAGTTTTGCCGAATGTTTGTATTTAATATCTATGTGGGATACATAAAGCATGTATCCTTCTTCGATCATTCCAACATAATCAAACCCTATCTTTTTTAAAAACTGCATTCTGGCATGTTCCAGATAATTTAGGTAAACTGCATTGTTTACATGATTATAAGCATCAAGCTCGTAGCTTCTTACCTCAACATAAAACGTATGTGTCACAATTTTCTCCTAATTCAGTCTGCCGATTTCGTTTGCTTCGTGCATCTTTTCAAGTTCTGCCATTACCCTATCGACTACAGCCTGTTTTTTATCTATACCTGTGAGGCCTTCATGTTCTGCCTTTACTTTTTCTCTAAATTCTTCACAGCTGATTACGGGGCTTGCATCAAAGATTAGCCTATCCTTCCAAACCGTGTCTTCTGTCATGTCTCCGGAATCGGAAATGCGCAGACAGTTTCCGTTGGCAGATACCAAAAGCATTATGTCTGACATTTTTATGTAGGAATCTATCTCTTTTACACCTTTTTTTGTTTCGGGCCTTCCGGGGCGGTATCGGGTTCCTGCCGGGTAAACCATGACAACCCTGCCTTCTTCTTTTGCTTTTTCCAGAGCCCGCATGGAAGCCAAATTTATGGCCTTGCTCCGTTTTAATTCTTCATCCAATACTTTTTGATCCTTAATGGATTGTATCGAACGGCTCGGATAGATATAAATGCGGTCATAGCCTCCTGCAAAGGCTGCAACATAGGGATTGTCTTCACCCAGTTTTAAACCGGCCATTGCTATGCACTTTTCGGCAAGTTCTGTTCCTTTCGGTCCCGTTTTTTTCATTAAATGCATAAAAGCAGGGTAGTCCAAATTGCTGTAATGTTCTGCAAGAATTATTCCTTTTTTACCCTTGTTTACCTCATCCAAAAATTCTTCCAAGTGTTCCGGATGTCTGAACTCCGAATTCTCGAGGGTGAGTTCATCTACAATCCTGTCAAGAATTTTGGATAGGGCAGGATTACCTTTTTGTAATACGTTTTCAGGCGTTACCTCCTGATTATCCATCGTGTGTTTTGCAATTTCAGGTAAATAATCTTTAATATATTCCATTAAAGTTTGCTGCATCTTGAGCCTCCATAAATTTTAAAATAAACCGTCAAAATAATCTTTGTATTTTTCATATGCAAAATTATCGACTGTTAGACTTACCACCGTATATTTTGAATTTTTTCTTTTTATTATCAGCTTAATATCATATTTTAAGCTTTTTGTTTCAATATCGTAGACTTTGTTTATGATATTGAACTTTTGTTTTGCACCTCGGATGTCCGTATGACTTGCAATAATTTTGGATGCTTTTCCTGAGGACGAAAAATATTTTATCAAAAAATCTTCTTCTTTTCCTTTTGCATCGGGGATTGTTTTTAAGTTTATTGTGTTTACATTTAAAAAGGCTTCATTTCCCATTAAAAAGGTATTATCTGCTATCTGCTTCCATTGGCTGTCCAAAAAAAGTTTGACATCATCAACAATCCGTTCTTCTTTTTTTGCCTTTGAATTTAAAACGAATTCGGATTTACCGGGTTGTGCTTCTTTTATCGGTTTAAACTCAAAGAAAATTTTTTCGTCTTTTACTGTTCCCATCTCAGCCAACTGAAAGACCCTATTTTTTTGAGAATCCGAAATGTCTTTTATGTGAAAAAGCGGTATGTAGGAGTTGACTCTTACTTCACACTCTCCGCCGAATTGTTCCTCATTAACGGTTTTTGAACCGGTTTTTATTACAAGGCTTTGAGTTAATTTTTGTGCTTTCCACGAGTAGAGTTTTGGGAGCATTCCCATAAGGTAGTTTACCGCATAGGTGTAGGCCGGGTCAGTGTTGACTCCCGAAATATTGTTTTGGCCTGTGATTACGAATTCTCCATCTGAAATTTCTCCGCTAAAAAGAACCTTTGCAAAGACTTTTCCGTTTGAGGTGTATAGGAAACTGCCTATCGTATTATCGTTGTAATATAAAAAACCTGCCCAAGCGGGTTCCTTCCATGAAAGGTCTTGGTATATAACATAATCCCCTGATTCCGTTCCTTCCCATGCAGATTTTTTTTCGGCGGTGAGGTTAAAAGCTGCTGCCGTCATGAGAAAAAAAACTAAAAACTTTAAACTTAAAATCTTTTTCATATTAAAAAGCCTCTAGCTTAATTTTGCAAGTTCTTCTTTTACGGTTTTTTCCACCAAATCCATCACTTCATCCTTATTGACTAAGCTGTTTTCTGAACTGCTTCTCAGCTTAAATTCGATATTGGGAAGATTTTTTTCGCCGACTACGAGCCTTATCGGGATGCCTATGAGATCCATATCCTTAAATTTAACGCCGGTTCTTTCTTTTCGGTCGTCTAAGAGAACTTCAATTCCTCTTTTTTTGCACTCGTCATAGAGGTGGTCGGCTTCCTTTTGCATTTCGCCCTCGTATTTAATGGGAACTATTGCAACCTGAAAGGGAGCAACGCTCATGGGCCAGATTATTCCGTCCTCATCGTGGTGTTCTTCAACGATGGAGGCTGTAAGGCGGTCAAGCCCTATGCCGTAGCAGCCCATCGAGGGATGCTGCTGTTTTCCGTTTTCATCGAGGTAGGTCATATTCATCGACTTGGTATACTTATAGCCCAGCTTAAAGATATGGCCTAGCTCGTTGCCTTTTTTAGTGTAAAGAGGAGTGCCGCAGACGGAGCACTTATCTCCTTCTCTTACCGTGCGGAGGTCAAAGACATGAGCGGGGGTAAAATCTCTTGAAGGCTCCACATGGATGAGGTGTTTGTCCTTTGTTAAGGCTCCGGTTACCGCATCGTGCATTAGCATAACGCTTTCATCGGCGATTACGGGAATGTTTTTTAAGCCCACGGGGCCTGCAAAGCCTGCAACCGTTCCTGTTGCTTCTTCGACTTCGGCATCGCTTGCAAGGATTGCTTCCGAGGCTTTAAGGGAAGATTTTAATTTTGCTTCATTAACCTCCAAGTCTCCTCTTATGCAGACGGCAATTAAAAGAGCTTCTTGCTCTGCGTTTTTCGCACGTTTTTTACCGTTTTCCGCATTATCGAGAACTTCGGAATTTTCTACGCGGTAAATCAAGGTTTTTATAAAGGAAGAACTTTCCGTTTTTAAAAAGGCTGCAAGTTCTTCTATCGTTTTTACGTTGGGTGTATCGATTTCTTCTATATTATTTGCCGAAGCCGAACCTTGCTCCTTGTCGGGTGCGCAGGCGGCCTTTTCTTCGTTTGCTGCGTACCCGCAAGAAGGGCAGATAAGGAGGGTGTCGTCTCCTACGGAAGATTCTACCATAAACTCCTGCGAGCCGCTTCCTCCCATAGCGCCCGAATCGGCCTTTACGCCTATTACCGTAAGACCGCAGCGCTTAAAAATCTTTACATAGGCCTTTTCAAAGCTGAGATAAGCTTCGTCTAAGCTTTCATCATTTGTATGGAAAGAATAAGCGTCTTTCATCGTAAATTCGCGGGTTCTCATAAGCCCGTAGCGAGGCCTGATCTCATCTCGGTATTTTGTGTTTATCTGATAGGTTAAGACCGGATAGTTTTTGTAAGAGGATAATTCGTTCTTTAAAAGAGTTGTAAAGGCTTCTTCGGCCGTGGGGCTTACTACCAACTCTTGGTCTAACCGGTTTTTGATGCGCAAAAGTTCAGGCCCCATGGAATCCCATCTTCCCGATTCCTGCCAAATTTCACCCGGAACAATTACGGGAGGCTTAAATTCGAGACAGCCTATCGCATCCATTTCTTCGCGGATAATTTTTTCGACCTTTCTAAAGGCCTTTAAGCCGAGGGGAAGATAGGCAAAAAGCCCGTTGGCCAAATTTCTTATCATTCCTGCCCTCAAAAGCAGCTTATGGCTTTCAACAACAGCCTCATTCGGGATTTCTCTCAAGGTAGGCATGTACATCTGCGTCATCTTCATAATTACTTCTCCAAAAAAATTATTGTACCGCTTTTGCTTAAAAAAATCTATAGGCTAAGTTTTCAACCATCCTAAACACTTGATACAGCTGACAATTGAAGAATAATATATTCTGTGTTATAATCCAATTATAAGGAGGCGATAAAAGTGCGTAAAAATTTTGACGATTTAACAATTGCAGATGATTTTATGTTTTGTAAAATAATGCAAAATGAAGATCTGTGTAAAACTTTTCTGGAAATGACTCTTTCAGATAAAATCGGAAAAATTGCATATATGTCATCTCAAAATGCAATAATCACCGGTTTGGAAGCAAAATCCATACGTCTCGATATTCTGGTAAAAGATGAGACAGGAAAGTCTTATGATATTGAAATGCAGGCTGTAAATGAGCATAATATTCCTAAGAGAATGCGCTACTATCAGGCGGCATTAGATATTCTATTTTTGGATAAAGGAGAGCACTATAGCGATCTCAACGACAGCTATATAATCTTTCTGTGTCTTTTTGATTCAATAGGGAAAGATAAATCTGTTTATACATTTGAAAATATATGTATTGAAGACAGACAAATATTTTTGAATGATGGAACAAAAAAGATTATAATAAATGCAAATGCATTTGAAAAAGAAAAAGACAAAAACTTAAGCGGGTTTTTGGAATACGTAAAAACAGGTAAGGTAACAACAGAGTTTACAGGGAGGATAGAAAAGATGATAGAGAAAATAAAAAATACCGAACAAGCTCGAAGCGAATACCGTTTTATTTCAGCCTTGGAAATGGATGCCCTCCATGCGGGTATGGTTCAAGGTTTTGCTGATGGTGCTTATCAAACAAAAATTGAAACAGCAAAGATATTAAGACAATTGGGTGATTCTGTTCAGAAAATAATTCAAGCTACGGGCTTAAGCCGAGAAGAAATAGAGAATCTGTAAATAGGTTTGACAGCAGTACAAAAAAATGATATACTCTGTTGCCTATCGGTCCTTATTTTGTTTATCCGTTAGTTAATATAGGAATTACTAGGAGTTTTCATGTCAGTTCTTTTTTACTCAGAATCGGTTTTAAGTCTATTATTTTCAATTTTATTGATTGTAACAAACGGCTCAGGTCTTGCTGCAGCGGCCTTGCTTTTAGGTTCAGCCTTTTCGCTATGGACTGCCTTTTGTACTTATTCCTTTTTCAAAAAAAAGACTGTAAGGTCAATGCTCATAATGCGGAAGAGTATGGAATATGTGCCTTACGTTTTTATGGCCTGTTTTATTATATCGAGGGCCGTTCAATCCGGGCAAGATAGAACTATCTTTGATGCAATATTAGCTTTTCATTGGATAATACTGGTTATTTACAATAGGGTCATTTTATTTAGATTAAAAGATAAAAGATTATCCAAGTACTTTCCCGAATTGCCCGAAATCCCTAAAAAGAAGCGTTCCGTCATATCGGAAGTCTTTGACTGGGCTGACGCAATTTTACAGGCTGCCTGTATAGTACTACTTTTCAGCGTTTTCGTTTTGCAGCTCTATGTTATCCCGTCAGAATCCATGGTTCAGCAGTTTATGGTAGGAGACAGGGTTGCAGGTTTTAAGGCTGCTTCGGGGCCGACCTTTCCTCTTTCATCGTTCCGTTTTCCTCAAATTTATAATTATAAGAGGGGAGATGTAGTCATAATCAGGAATCCTCATTATGAAGATGATCCGAATAACGAGCTTAAATTTTTTACCTCTCAACTGGTTCAGTACCTGACTCTAACTATGGTAAATATTAACAAGGATGAAAGTGGAAGAATAAAGGCCGATCCCTTAGTTAAAAGAATCGTGGGTGTGGGCGGAGAAAAGTTAATGCTTGTAGACGGAGTTCTTTATATAAAAAAAGCCGGCGAAAAGGATTTTAAGGCCTTTGATGAAAGTGCCTACGCCGTTTGGGATCTATCCAAACTTCCTCAATCCAGTTTAAAATATGTAAAAGACGTAAAAATGAATACCCAAGACCTAAACAGGCTTCAATCGGTGGAAGCTTGGAGGGCAAGGGTAAATTTTGATGAGGCAGAAAAAGAAGCTCTTACCCTTGTTAAAAAGATGAAGGAAATAAAATCTAAGCCCGATAAGGTCTTTTCGGCCAAGGACTTTTTAAACAAGGCCCAATATCTTGTTACCCAAATGGCCCGCGATAACGAGGCAATAGCTTCAAAGATTTTGACGACTGACGGCGGACTTATGTGGTTTGAAAATTTTTTAACCTCATGGAAAAAATCTGCCGAAAAAAATTCCTTTAATCTGTATGAGATGAGAAATGCCCGGCTCAATGTTATTATTAAGCTTAGTTTTGGAAAGCTCCTTGTACGAAACGCAGAGCTTTATAAAGCAAATGTTAGCGAGGCAGCTTTTTCTTCTGATGCGGAGCGTCAAGCTATTATAAACGAGCTTGGCGAGTACCTCTACTATTTGGCCTTGTCATCTCAAAGAAACATGGATGAATTTCCTAAGGGGGAAGAAGAGTACATCCCCGAAAATTGCTACTTTATGATGGGGGATAACCGCTTTAATTCCACTGATATGAGGCACGAGTATCAATACCACTTGGAAGCCCTAAACAAGGATGATCCCATGTCGATGATGTTTGTAACAAATGTGGCCCCCCGCTATATTCATTCTTCGAGGATGTTGGGAACAGTAAATTTGATTCTTTTTCCCAGAGCTCGTTTCGGTTTGGTAAAATAAATTTAGTTTAAGTAAAAAGCCGCATAATTTATGCGGCTTTTTTTCAAATGTTCAGATTGCACAGTTTATTTTAGCCTTTTACTTTTAGTTCACGTGCAAGTTCTTTTTCGTCAGCCCATTCGGAACGGGCTTTGAAAACCTCGCTTCCGTCTTTGGCCCTCACTATGGAGTGAATACAGACGTTTTTAGAAAGGCTTGATCTGCATATAAGCTCTTCACCATACATGGCAGACGAAATGAAGTTGGTATCAAGGGTTTTTAATAGTTTTCCCTTGCAAAAGTCCGCATCCATGTATGAAAGAATCCACCTTATATAGTTCAAATTGTTTACATGGGAATTCATATCTATATCCAAGAGGGTGGGGCAGAAATTTTCTTCGATATCCCATTTTTCGGGTAGGGGAATCTTTGCAAATACCTTACCTTCAAGATGTTCATCATTGAAACTTAAATTTCTCATAGTTTTTTCGTCAGGCTTTACAGGCTGTCCCGTTTCAGCGTTCAATATTACCCAACATGAGCTTGCCCTAAAAATAGGCTTTTTAAGCTCTTTAAATTCTTCTTCGATGGATAAGTTCTTTTCTCTCCCTTCTTCAATACGGAATTTTTCTTCAAAGGCCTCATCAATGGAAGTTTTTTTTCCGTTTTTGGCATAAAAGAAGGCACAGTCCCTAAAGCAAAAAAAGCCCTTAGACGGCTGTGCCCAAGTCTGAACGATTAGATCATCCATCCAAAGGGGATATTCGGCAATTTCAAAATGTTGTTTTGTTATAACCCAGGTCATTCCCATTCTTTGTAAGTGAGGGATAGAAAGCCCCGTTGTACTGTAATGCCCTGCTGCCAATTCCTGAACTAAAAGAGCAAATTCCATGGGCGTAGCCCTGCATTTTCCGTCTATGTTTCCTGTTAGGATCCTATGACGGACGGTGTATTTATTGTCTATTATCATAGGCCGGATTATAGCAGTTTTTTAAAATTGTTTCTAGGGAAGAGCTTTAACCCTATATAGACATATTTTATAAAATATAATATACTCACACTCAATTATATTTTAGGAGATGCGTATTTATGAGATCTTTATCTAAATTTGCACAAGTAGTTTTTTTTGGGCTTCTTATTGTGTCGGCTGTTTTTGTTGTAAGCTGCGGCGGAAGCGGAAATGCAGTTCTTAATAAGGACAAACCATTAGTCTTTTTTAACAGACAACCTTCAGATCCGACAACGGGAAAAATCGATATGACTTCTATGAACTGGAACGACAAGACCTACTATGTAGGTTTTGATGCTGCAGGCGGCGGTGCAGTTCAAGGAAAGCTTATCACAGACTTTCTCGCTTCGGCAGAGATTTCACTTGACAGAAACGGAGACGGCATCATCGGTTATGTTCTTTGTATCGGCGATGTAGGACACAACGATTCAAAGGCCAGAACTGAAGGAATCAGAAAGGCCTTGGGAACTTGGGCAGGTTCTACCGACCCCGGTAAAACAAAGCAGGGTTCAGTAACAATCGCAGGTAAGACCTTCGATGTTATCGAGCTTGAAGGAAAGGCCATGACAGGAACAGACGGTTCTACATGGAATGCCAATGCTGCAACTGAGGCTATGGGCGGATGGGCAACAAAGTTTGCCGATCAGATCGACATGGTTGTTTCAAACAATGACGGTATGGCAATGGGCTGTTTACAGGCTTCAAACTATCCTGTCGGTGTTCCTATCTTCGGATATGATGCAAATGCAGATGCTATCGAAGCTGTAGGTAAGGGGATTCTTACAGGAACAGTTTCTCAAAACGTTGATGCTCAGGCAACTGCAACCTTACAGGTTTTGCGCAACTTGCTCGACGGTTTAAAGGGAACTGATGTATACACCAAGGGTATTACAGATGCAGATTCTTACGGCAACAAAATTTCGGCTCCCGTTCAGTACTGGGCTGATGTAAAGGCTGTTATGGCTGCAAATTCAGGCGTTACCATGGAAAACTATAAGAACTACCTCGGCGGAACACGCGATGCCGGAGTAAAGCAGACAAATGCTCCCAAAAAGAAAGTCCTTTTAACCATTTATAACTCGGGCGATAATTTCCTTTCTTCTTCATACTTGCCTGCATTAAAATACTATGCACCTCTTTTGAACATTGAATTGACAATCGTTCAGGGAGACGGACAAAACGAATCAAGCTGTTTAGATAAATTTACAAACTTGAACAACTTTGATGCTTTTGCCGTAAACATGGTAAAAACGAACTCAGGTTCAAACTACACCGATAAGTTAAAGTATTAGTCTTTAATGGTTTTTAAGGCAGGAGATTTTCCTCTTGCCTTAAAATGGAACAGAGGCTTTTAAAGGAGTGTGACCTTTGGGATGAGTGATGTAGTTCTTGAAATAAAAAACCTTTCAAAATCCTTCGGAAAAAATAAGGTTTTGGACGGTATTAACTTAACCGTAAAACCGGGCTCCGTAATGGGCCTCATGGGAGAAAACGGAGCAGGAAAGTCCACCATGATGAAGTGCCTTTTCGGTATATATACACGGGATGAGGGTACCATTTCTTTATTAAATAAATCAATCGAATTTAAAAATCCTAAAGAAGCTCTTGAAAGCGGAGTAGCTATGGTTCATCAAGAGCTTAATCTTTGTCTTGACAGAACCGTTACCGACAATTTATTTTTAGGCCGTTATCCGACCAACTTAGGTGTTGTTGACGAAATAAAAATGTTTGAATCTGCAAGTTCTCTTTTTTCTTCGCTCAATATGAATGTCAATCCCAAAACAATAATGCGCACCATGTCCGTTTCGCAGCGGCAGATGGTCGAAATAGCGAAGGCTGTTTCCTATGATGCAAAGCTCATCGTATTGGATGAGCCTACCTCTTCTTTAACCGAAAGGGAAGTAAAAAAACTTTTTTCGATAATAAGAGCCTTACAAAAAAAAGGTGTTTCATTTATTTATATTTCTCATAAGATGGATGAGGTTTTTGAGGTTTGCGATGAGATTGCCGTTTTACGGGACGGCAAGATGATTCTTTCAAAGCCCATCGCCGAAACCGATATGAACGAGATAATTTCGGCTATGGTAGGCCGCTCTCTGGATAAGCGTTTCCCCGATGTGGATAATGTCCCCGGAGAAGACTTTTTAAAAATAGAAAACTTAAAAACAAAATATGCACCCGTTTTGGAAGATATTTCCTTTACCGTAAGGAGGGGAGAAATCTTAGGACTCTACGGCCTCGTAGGTGCGGGAAGGAGCGAGCTTTTGGAAGCCCTCTTCGGTATCCGCACCATAGAGTCGGGCAGCATAAGTATTAACGATAAATATCTTAATTTTAAAAGCAGTAAAGAGGCTATGGCTTACGGCTTTGCCCTTTTAACAGAGGAGCGTAAATTAAACGGAATGTTCGGCAAGGACACAATCGAATTTAACACGGTAATTACCAATTTGAATAGCTATAAAACTATGGGTGTCTTGTCAAACCGTAAAATGCGTGAAGCCGCAAACAGGGAAATTGAGACGATGAGGACGAGGTGTCTTTCAGCCGATCAGAGTATTTCTGCCTTGAGCGGAGGTAATCAGCAAAAGGTTATCATCGGAAAATGGCTGGAGCGTTCTCCCGATGTGTTTTTGATGGATGAGCCTACCCGCGGTATAGATGTCGGGGCCAAGTACGAAATATATCAGCTCATTATCAAGATGGCCAAAGAGGGGAAAACCATAATCGTTGTTTCGAGCGAGATGCCCGAAATTTTAGGCATCACAAACCGCATTGCCGTTATGTCCAACCGCCGTCTTGCAGGTATTGTAAACACAAAAGAAACCGATCAAGAAACTCTGCTCAGACTTTCGGCTAAGTATTTGTAAGAATTATTTTTTTTAAGGAGTTAGTTTTATGGAAGATAATGAAAAAGGCAATAAAAAGATAGAAGTCATCGATTTTAGTTTTTTTAATGAAGATGCAAAACTTTCAGAGTACGGCAAAGCTCTTCATGAACTCCGTAAGGACGGGGTCGATAAGATAGCTTCTTTGAAAAATCATATCTATGCCCTTAAAAAGAACCGCTTGATAGATGATTCGGTAAAAGATTCCTATATCGAAGAATACAAAAAAGAAATTGAAGAAGCTAAAAAGATTGCTCTTGAAAACAAAGCTTCAGAGAAAAAACTTGCTGCCGAAGCTGTTGCCTATTCGAATAAGCTTTTTAACGATAATATAAAGGATTTTATAAAATCCGAAAACCAAAAGCAGGAGCAGTACAAGGCTGAATATGAAAACCAAGCCGCTTCAATTATGCAGGAAAATGAACTTGCAAAAAAAGAAGCCTATGACGGGTTTGCCGAAACAAAGGATTCGGGAGAGCTTAACCGCAAATTAAATGTTTTAAAATTTCAGCTTAAGTCTTCATTGGCTGAGGCAAAGAACAAGTATAGGGATGCCCTTGCCGCTTCTAAAGAAGCAAAAAATCAAGCCTACATCGATCATGTTCAAAAAAATATATCTTTAAGAAACGGAAGAACAAATTTTAAAGAAAACATGATTTTAAATTTTAAAGATTATGTTTATAAGTTTAAGCTCTCAAGCTTTTTGTTGAGCAACGGTCTTTATCTTGCAATTTTGGTTTTCTTTATTGTCTGTATAATTGTAGCTCCCATATCGGGAAACGGAAATCTCCTCTCTCTTCCAAACATCTTTACGATTTTGGAGCAGGCTTCAACAAGAATGTTTTACGCCCTCGGTGTTGCAGGTCTTATCCTTTTGGCGGGTACCGACTTAAGTATAGGAAGAATGGTCGCCCTCGGCTCGGTTATTACGGGCTTGATTTTACATCCGGGTCTTAACATAGTAACCTTTTTCGGCCTCGGCCCTTGGGATTTTACGGCCATGCCTATGGTTTGGCGCCTCATTCTTTCGCTCGGTCTTTCAATCTTGTTTTGCGTTTTATTTAGTGCCTTTGCAGGCGTCTTTTCGGCCCGGCTTAAGATTCATCCCTTTATTTCGACCCTTGCAACCCAGCTCATTATCTACGGTCTTTTGTTTTTCGGCACGAGCGGAACCCCTGTCGGTTCAATCGATAACGAGGTAAAGGATTTACTCGGTGGTAGGTGGATTTTGGGAATTGTAAATAACGAGATGATTACCTTGCCTAAGCTTATAATCCCTGCCTTGGTTGCGATTGTAATTGCGTGGTTTATTTGGAATAAGACCGTCTTCGGGAAAAATATGTATGCAGTAGGCGGAAATGCCGAAGCGGCTGCCGTAAGCGGAATAAGCGTTTTTAGGGTTACCATGGGTGTCTTTATTATGGCCGGTGTGTTTTACGGTGTAGGCTCCTTCCTTGAAGCCTTTAGAGCCAATGCAAGTGCCGGAACGGGACAGGGCTATGAACTTGATGCCATTGCTGCCTGCGTTGTAGGAGGTATATCATTTAACGGAGGAATAGGAAAGATAAGCGGTGCCGTAATAGGCGTTATCATCTTTACAAGTTTAACCTACTGTTTAACATTTTTAGGAATAGACACCAACTTGCAGTTTGTGTTTAAGGGCTTTATCATCATTGCAGCTGTTGCCTTAGACAGCGTAAAATACCTAAAGAAAAAATAAGTCTTAGGGGATTTAAATGATCAGCGATAAAAACAATTACGATAAAAGTGCTTACGATAAAAATGCGATTAAGGATGCCGTAAAAGAACATTACGAAAATTTGGCAAAAGAAAATCTTGCGGTAAACGGAGAAGCCGAAAAGATAACTGCCTCAATAGGCTATGCCGCTCACGACCTGGCCGGAATCCCTAAGGAGGCAGACTTAGGGCTCGGCTGCGGGAATCCTCAAGAGGCGGCCAAGCCACGCTTAAACGAAAGCGTTCTTGACCTAGGCTGCGGACGAGGGCTTGACTGCTTTATAGCCTCAAAGGCAGTGGGTAAAAACGGAAAGGTCTTCGGGCTTGACGGCTCCGAAACCATGATAAGCCGGGCCTCGGAAATCGCCGTAAAAAACGGCTTTACCAACTGCGAATTTATTTTGGGCGAGATTGAAAACATTCCTCTTCCCGATAATTCCTTAGACCTTATCATGAGTAATTGCGTAATAAACCTGTCTACGGATAAATACGGAGTTTATTCCGAGATTTACCGCTGCCTCCGCAAAGGCGGAAGAACAGCTGTTTCGGATATAACCTTAAAAAAAGCCCTGCCCCAAGAGTGGGTATCCGATCCCGATATGGTAAAAACCTGAGTGGGAGGAGCCTGGTCTGCGGAGCAGATCAAAACAGCCTTCGAAAAAATCGGCTTTAAAAATATCGACATAAGCTCAAAAGAGGTATCCGACGAGTATGCCAAAAAATGGGGCCACGGCTTGGAAATAAAAGCCTACATCCAAAGCAGCCTCATCTATGCCGAGAAGTAGGAATCTTTAAAATTTACCCGTTTATAGAAAACGCAGGAGTAAAAAATGATTGAATATAAGGGATATATCGGAAAAATAGAATACGATCCGGAAGCAAAAATACTACATGGAGATGTTATAAATACTCGTGATGTTATTACATTTCAAGGTACAAGCGTAGCGGAAATAGAAAAAGCCTTACAACATGAATTAACAATGACTAGAATATAAATTACTATGCTCTCGGCATCCATGTAAGCATTATATATAAAATGAAGGAGGAGAAAACTTTGAACTTAACAGACGATATACAATTACAAGAATTAAAAAATGCCTTTATTTCTTTTTACGGGAATTCGGAAGAAAAAATTATTTTTGCGGCTTCACCTGCTCGCATAAATATAATAGGCGAACACATAGATTATAACGGAGGTCTTGTACTTCCTGCGTCGGTGAATTTATATTTAAGGATTGCCTTGCGTAAACGGCGGGATAAAAAAATAATTTACCGCTCGGTTAAATCGGAAAAAGTTTTTGAATTTGAGCTTGACGGAAATTTAGCCTTTGATGAAGAAAAAGATTATGCAAATTATTTAAACGGAATGTTTTTGTTTTTAAAAGAAAGGGGCTTAAAGGCCGGTACCGGTTTTGAGCTTTTAATTACAAGCGATATTCCTCAAGGCAGCGGCCTATCTTCTTCTGCTGCCTTGGAACTTTGTTTCGGCAAAATTATTTCTCATGCCTTCGATTTTGAAATCGGCGGAATTGAACTTGCTAAAACCGGCAGGCGTGTCGAAAACGAATTCTTAAGTCTAAAGTCGGGGATTATGGATCAGTTTTCGATAGCAATGGGCAAAAAAAATCAGGCTCTGCTTTTAGACACTTCCTCACTGGAGTATGAGTACATCCCTCTCGAAACCGAGCCTTACCGAATTGTAATTATGAATTCAAATAAGCCCCGCAAATTGACGGAATCGAAATATAATGAAAGAAAGGAAGAATGCGAAAAAGCCCTTGCCTTTTTGCAAAAAGAAAGGGATATAGATTTTTTGTGCGATCTAAGCGTTTCCGATTTTGAAAGCTTGGAGCAAGGCTTGACTTCCAATTTGGGAGAAAAAATTGCCCGCAGGGTAAGGCATTGCGTTACCGAGATGAACAGGGTAAGGCGGAGTGCTGAAGCCTTAAAAAATAAGGACTTAAAACTTTTGGGCGAGTATCTAAACCAATCCCATCTTTCCTTAAAAGACGATTACGAGGTTACCGGAAAAGAACTGGATGCTCTTTTCTTTGCAGCCATAAAAGAAAAAAGCTGTATCGGTGCAAGGATGACAGGTGCCGGCTTTTCGGGCTGTGCCATCGCCATTGTTCACAAGGACGGCTTTGAAGACTTTGCCGAAAGGGTCGGGAAGGAGTACACGGAACAAACCGGCTTTACCGCCTCATTTTTTGCCTGCCAAACATCCGACGGAGTATCTGTTATTTCGGTGTAATTTTAACCGCAAAGCTCGGTGTCAAAATAGTAAATCAGTCCTTGGCGGCTGCCGCGGATAAAGTATTTCCACCATAAAACAAGATGAGGGCTTAAGTGTCCGCCTGTTTTTTGAGTCTTGAGCATCCGTTCTTTTAGCTTCGGTTCAAGGTCAAACGATTTTTTTATTGCTTCCCGAATAGAAAGGCCGTGTACATCAAAGGCCGTATTTAAAAAATCTTTAAAAAATGAAGGGTAGAGAATTTCATCTTCTTCTATCAAAATAGAATTTTCCAATAATTCATCGAAGCTTTTGTTTTTAATTTTGTCTGCGTACACATCTTCAGGAAATTTAAAAAAGTTCGGCGGATAATTATTTTGCTCAGCTATCGAAGGGTTTGTCTTTTCAAAAAAAAGATTTGTTTTGCTGTTTGCCTTTTCAAGGCGCAAAAAGATTTTTTGGACTGCTTCCATGCTTGCATTGACTGCTCCCTCATAGCTTTCCGCAGAGCTTAGGACATTGCCGCATTTTTCTACATTGTTTTTGGGGAAGACAGTCTCATCATTTTCAAAGAGGCGGGGTAAAACATCTTTTACGTTTTTTGTGCTTCTTGCTTCTTCAAGCCCATATATTTTTTTTATTATGCCCGGCACCGAAATCCAAGCCCTTTCAGCACTAAAAAGGGCGGCCCTTTCAGCACTAAACTGGGCGGCTCTGTTTAAAGTGAATAAATCGGCCCATCCGGAATTAAAGCCGGAAACCTCACCTATGGGAAGTTCATCTACGGGTTCGCCTAGGGCGATTTTGACGGCGGCCTTAGTTACATTAAAGCCCGAAGAGTAGGGAACCGTCCAGCCTGACATGTAGCCCCCTGAAAGGCGGGCTGCGATTTCGCCTACACAGGCAGTCCGTTTGCCGCCCTTTTTAGGATCGGCTTTTCGTAAAAAAATATCTCCCTTGGCCGCTCCGTTTGTAAGCCCCAAGGCCCTTATGCCTAGGAAAAAAACTCTTATAAGCTCATCGCATTCTTCTTTGCCCTTAATAGACGGAATCGTGTGCCCCATTTCGACAAAGTATGGCGGGAAAAAAATATGCCTGTCTGCGAGGGCGTTTAAAAAAATCTCTCCGTTTACAACGAGGGCTTCAAGCGAAAACTCTTCACCATCGATGAACTCCTCGGCGATGGCCTTTCCGCTCCGCGAAAAGTTTACGGCATCTTCTAAGGCCGGTCTTAGCTCCTCTTGGGAGTAGACCAAGCGGCAGCCGCGGGCTCCCATATTGTCGGCAGGTTTTACCGTAATAGGAAAGGGAATGGTTTTTTGTTTTAAGATTTGAAGAGCCTCATCGATTTCGTTTTTAAAAATATGGGTAAACTTAGGGGAAGGTACTCCATGCTTTTCAAAGCACTCCCTCATCAAGACCTTATCGCTTGCGCGGCGGGCTGCTTCCAAGCTGTGCCCGGGAAGAGACCGACTTTCTGCAACGGCTGCAACCGATACTGAAAAGTCCGTAGCTGCAGTAAAGACCCCGTCCAGGCCGGCTATGCCCTTATCGGCCGGGCCGCCTTCTTCTTTTAACTTTTTTGCAAGGTCTATGAGGGAAGGAATATCTTTTAAATCTATCGGAAAAAATTTGTCGGCCTCTTTTGCACAAACCGCATTCGGGTTTCCGTCGACAGCTATAACCTCACAGCCCAATTCCTTTGCAGCCCTTATTGCAGGCCCCTGCATTAACCCTGCTCCTAAAATCAAAATCCGCTTTTTATTTTCTTTCATATCCGGCTTAAACTCATCCTAATTCTAAAAATTTAAAAGCCTGTCGGAATATCGATAAAACAGGTTTCGAGGTTTGTATCAAGTTCAAGCTTTTTTGCAACCAATTGAACGCCTACGGTTTCCGTTTGGTAATGCCCGCCTGCAATAACATTTATTCTGTTTTCGAGGGCATTGTGATAGGTAATGTGTTCTATTTCGCCCGTGATATATAAGTCGAGTCCTAAGGCTATGGCATCGTCTATTTCCGAAGCGGCTCCTCCCGAAATAACTCCCACGGTTTTAATCTTTTTAGGTCCGAAGGGAAGAATGTTTGCAGGTTTTTCTCCTTGGGGAAAAAGTTTATTTACAATCTCGTCTATCTCCAAGCCTTCTTCCGCTCCCCCCTTTGCAGGAAGGCTGCCGTAAAAACCGATATTTATACCCCTGTACATTCCGAACTCTTTTAAGTTTTCAAGCTCAAGGCGGCGGGCAAGACCGATGTTGTTACCGTAAAGAGGATGAGCATCAAGGGGAAGGTGAACGGCATAAAGCACAATATCATTGTCCAAAAGAGCCTTTACTCTATGGTAATGATTTCCCATAATCCGTAGAGAGCGGCTCCATAAAAGACCGTGGTGTACGAAGAGCATGTCGGCCTTCCTCTCGGCGGCTGTCTTTATGGATTGAAGGCAGGCATCTACCGCAAAGGCCACCTTTTTTATCTCTTTTCCGCTGTTTTGCACCTGTACACCGTTTTGCGACAAATCCTGAGATGCAAAGGCATCTATGTTTAATAGCTCGGTAAAATAAAGATCAAGGTCTTTTAGCTTCATAATAATCCCCCGCAAAAACTTTAAATTTAATTTGCGACGTTTTTCATAAGTCTACCTTATGAAAAACTCGTCAGTCAACCAATAAAAACATCAGTTTTTATTGGTTGACTATTATACTTTAGATTCTTTTTGAATTCAAGGCGGAGAGATGCAAAAAAACTCCAAAATTCATAAAAAAACTTGTTATTTGACATAAACCGTTATATAATGTACATATAAGGAGAAAATATGAAAAATACAAAAAACAAATTTTTTATGAGTTGGACGGCGTTACTTGCTGTGTCGTTATTGTTAAGCGTTTTGTTTATCGGCTGTCCTAATACCGGTAAAGGCGGGGGGGGGGGACATCTCCCGGAGCCGGAAACACGGAAAATACTGTCGTTTATCTTGTAGGTAAAATGGGTACTTCTGCGTGCTACTGGAAAGATTCTACGGGGTTTGCACTGCCTTCGTCTGAAGGAAAAGGGGAGGCGCATTCCATTACCGGTAAAAATGGCGAATTATATATTGCCGGGCATGAAGATAAAGGAGGAAAACTCTGCGCCCTAGTATGGAAGGGCAATGACCCTTATTATAGCCAAGGTGAACTTACTAAGCTGACTGCTGTTTTAAATGAAGGATCTGCGCTTTACACAGCCGGACAAATGGATACAGGGTCGGATAAAGGCGCTGCCATTGCAGATATAACAAATAAAGATGCACCGATCATTGCTCTTTTAAATAAGAAAGATTCAACAAAAAATAATGTTTTAGTCTATGGGCTATGTGCTTCTGGCGACACCATTTATGCGGCAGGAACAATAGACAATCAAAACCATACTCAAACAAGCGTTTTATGGACAATAAACACGGCTCTTAATGAAGTTCCAACCGAAACAGTGTTGGATAATGGAGGAGGAGTGCCCGATGCAAAAGGGGTATGTTTTTTTGGCGGAACCATATACGTTGCAGGAAGTAATTCAGAAAATAAGGCTGTGGTATGGGAGATTAACACAGAGCCAAGTCTAATTGTTAAATCCGCTACGGTACTTGAAACCTCGTTAAGTGCAGCAAACACAATATGTACTGCCGGGGACTCGGTTTTTATAGGCGGCTTTTCTTCCGTCAACGGTAAACCATGTATTTGGAAGGGCAAAGACGGCGCATTTACAAGGATAGAATTAAGCGATAAAGACGGAGCAGTTAATGCATTCCAAGTCTACGGCTCCTCAATCTATGCTGCAGGTGATGTAGGCAATGCCGTTTATTGGAAAATGCCTTTGACTGTGACAGGTCTAACCGACGTTGAAGAGACCATTCTTCCTCATGGGAATAGTGCTGCATATGGAATTTTTGTGACAAAAGAATAGTCAAGGAGAAAGTTGATACCCCCCGCCGATTAAGCGGGGGTGTTTTTTTTAAAGGAACATTGCAGCTATGGTTCCGAATATAATTAACGGAATATTATAGTGCAAGAAGGTAGGAACACAGGTGTCCCAGATGTGGTCGTGCTGTCCGTCTACGTTAAGACCTGCTGTAGGTCCGAGGGTTGAGTCGGATGCGGGAGAACCTGCATCGCCCAAGGCTCCTGCAGTACCGAGTAAGCATACGATGGCGGCAGGGCTGAAGCCTAACTTTACGCCGAGCGGAACATAGATGGTTGCGATAATCGGAATTGTACCGAAAGATGTTCCGATACCCATTGTAATACCGAGACCGATTAAAAGCATTATAACGGCACCAAGGAGCTTGCTTCCTCCGATGAGATTAGCACTTGAAACTACCAAAGCATCAACACCCTTTGTTGCCTTGATAACTTCGGCAAAACCGGCTGCAACGAGCATAACAAAGGCGATAAAGCCCATGAGTTTTATACCTTCTGCCATTGTGCTGTCGACTTCATTAACCTTGATAACGCGGGTAAGCATTAAAATTAAGATACCTGCAAGACCTCCGAGGGGCATTGAACCGGTCAAAATCTGAATTACAAAGGCTGCAAGAATGGCCAAGAGTGTAAACCATTCACGGGATGTGAATTTTACGTCTTGTTCAAGGTTCATCTCAGGATGTAAATCCTTGTATTCGCGTTTTTTTCTGTACGAGAAGAATACTGCAATAAACAATCCTAAAAGCATTCCGAGGCCGGGAATCCACATAGCCTTCCATACATCTGTTGCTTCAAAGGGTACTCCGTTTTGTGTCATAGAATTTGCAATAATTCCATGGAAGATAAGACCGAAACCTACAGGTAAGGTAACATAGGGCCACTTAACGGAGAATGTAAGACCGCAAGCCATGGCTCTTCGGTCGAGCTTCATTGAATTCATAACGACCAATAGGGGCGGAATCAAAATCGGAATGTATGAAATGTGGATGGGAATAAGGTTTTGTGAAAAACATCCTACAAAGGCAATTATTAAAACAAACAGAATGCTTTTTGCTTTAAGGCTCTTTGAAAGTTTTACTGCAAGTAGGGTTACAATATTTGTCTGACTTACAGCCGCAGCCAATGTACCTAAAAGAATGTAAGATAGGGCAGTTTCGGCATTGCCTCCCATACCCGAAATAAGAGTGCTTATAGTCGCGGATAGACCTAAACCTCCAACCAATCCGCCGATAACGCCGGAAACCATAATCGCAATCAAAATATTGATTTTGAGAAGACATAGTACCGTCATAACAACAACAGCTACTATTACAGGATTAATCATATATACCTCCGTTTTTTTTTGCAATTTATAAAAATTGCGAACTTAACTGAAAAATGGTAGCATGAAAATTTTTATCTGTCAAGTTTTTGGTGAAAATCATTGTTTTTTATTAAAATAAATAGTTTTAAATTTTTTTCTTGACAAGGCAGAAAACCTATGCGATAATTTAGTAGTCGTTTGAGTTATAAGTGCGTTTTGTGTTTATTGCTTTAAAGTAAGTTTTATTCTAACTGGAGGACGTTGTATGGAAAAATCTAAATTTAAGCCTAATGGTTTAGCTCTGTTGCCGTTTCTCATCTTTGTTGTCGTTTATTTGGGAATAGGTGTAACACTTGTTGCTAAAGGCGATCCGATGGGATTTTATGGATTTAAGGGGCCTATTGCCGTAATTGTAGGTATTGTAGCAGCCTTTTTAATGCACAAAGGGGCTATGAATGAAAAATTTGATGCCTTGATTAAAGGATGCGGAGACGAAAACATCATTACGATGTGTATCATCTACATTTTGGCCGGGGCTTTTTCTGTTGTTTCAAAACAGATGGGCGGTGTCGACTCTACCGTAAATTTAGGCTTAACCCTAATCCCTGCCAACTTTGTTACGGCAGGTCTATTTATAATCTGCTGCTTTTTGTCTATTGCAACAGGTACAAGTGTCGGTACAATCGCTGCCGTAGGTCCTATTGCCGTAGGTTTTGCAGAGAAGGCCGGTATTTCAATGCCTCTCATGATTGCCTCTATGATAGGCGGTGCCATGTTCGGTGATAACCTATCCATTATTTCCGATACAACTATTGCCGCTACAAGAACTCAAGATGTTGATATGCGAGATAAATTCAGGGTTAATATGACTTTAGCTTTACCTGCTGCAATTTTAACCATAATTTTACTTTTGATTTTCGGCCGACCGGAAGTTCCGCCTCAAATAGAATCATTGGAATTCAATATTGTGAAAGTTTTACCTTACATATTTGTATTGGTTGCAGCCATTGCCGGTCTTAATGTTTTTATTGTTCTTCTGGGAGGAATTGTATTTTCAGGTGTTATAGGAATGGCTTATGGCGCATTTGATCCCTTGCAGTGGACTAACCATATCTACGACGGTTTTAACGGAATGTTTGAAATATTCCTACTCTCCATGTTAACGGGAGGTCTTGCCTATATGGTAACAGAGGCCGGCGGTATGGAATGGCTCTTACAAAAAATAAAGGGTATGGTAAAAGGGCAAAAATCGGCAGAGGTCGGTATCGGTGTTTTAACTCTTCTTACCGATGCTGCAACAGCAAATAATACCGTTGCAATTATTATTGACGGCTCCATAGCTAAGGAAATGTGTGAGGAATTTAAGGTTGATCCGCGTAGGTCTGCCTCTCTTCTTGATGCCTTTTCCTGTGTAATGCAGGGATTGATTCCTTACGGAGCCCAGCTTTTAATAGCCTGTTCCTTTACAAACGGTCTTGTAAATCCTGTAGGTGTTATACCGCTATTGTGGTACCAGCTCTTATTGGCTGTATTTTTAACTCTTTCTATCTTCTTCCCCTTTGCCGACGGATACATTAAAAAACATCCTTGGAATTTTGAAGAGTGGAAGGCTGTTAAAGCAAAATAAGTTTTGCACTAAAAGTCTAAAACACAATCCCAAGATTCAAATAAGTTGAATCTTGGGATTTTTATTTATTCGTGCGGAGGGGTTAATACCCCGACGCTCTGCGTCGTAACAAAGGGTATTAAAGCCGACTGCAACCACCTTATGAGAACAACATACCCCGATGCTCTGCGTCGGGGGTTGTTGATTCAAGTGTTTTCTTTTTTTCACCTTTTAGAGCGAACACTATGATGCTTACTATGATTATTGTTCCGCCTATTACCGTTCCTGCATTTAAAGTTTCACCTAAGATAAAATAGCTTAAGATACTTGCAATCAACGGGTTAACAAAAATAAAATTTGTAACATCGCTTGTTTTTTCGGCGATTTCTATTCCCTTATTAAAGAAAAAATAACCTAATGCACTGGTAAAAATTCCTAGGTATAAGAGACTCCCTATGTATCTAAAGTCGGCGGAAACAAGTTCTTTATAACCTTCGACAGAAAAAGGCGATAAGATAATAGCCGCACAAATCATGCTGTAAGTTACTATTTCTATTGAAGTATATCCCATTTTTGCAAGTTTGCGGCTTAAAACATTATATCCGCAAAAAGAAACCGCTGCCGCTACAGTCCACAAAATGCCTATGTTGATCGATAAAATTCCTTTCCATAAAATAATAATTAAAACTCCGCAAAAGGCCGCTAAAATAGAAATATAGCCTAGTTTGCTTATTTTTTCCCCGTAAAGAATTGAAGCCGTTGCAGCAGTCAGTATAGGTGTTGTTGCAATGATAATGCTTGAGGTTGCGGCCGTGATGGTTCTAAGTCCGATATTAAAAACTATAAGATACAGGGCAAAGCCGAGCGCTCCCGATAAAAAGAATAGTCCTATGTGTTTAAGCTTAAAAGGTGCTCTAAGCTTATTAAACTTTCCCATAATTAAAAGAACAAGACTTGCCAAAAAGCATCTTAAAAAACCTAATGCTTCTGGGCCGAAATGCATTAAAGCAAATCTTGAAAACGGAAAAGAAGAAGCAAAAAAAACGATGGCAGTCAAGGCAGCCAAATATGATTTTAGTTTATTGGTCATAATTTCTCCATAAGTTTTTAGTATGGACTTTTGATTTTAAGTATGATACAATTACAAGGTAATGAAGTCAAGTATGAGTGTTATAATTAAATTTTATTTATTAAACAGTTTATTTTATCTGATTTTTCTCGCAGTCATATTTATTGTTTTAAACCGCTTAATTACAGGGCCTGTCAGTTTTGGAGCTCCCTTAATTTTTATTCTTTTAATTCCTGTCATAATTGTAGTTGCTGCATTTTTTTCGGCACATAAATTTACCGGCTCTGCCTTTCATGCTATTCCGCCCATTATAATTACTGTCTTTATTCTTTTAATTCCGAGAGGCATAAGATTCATAAAAAAAAACTACATTCCGGTAGATTTTGAAGAACTTGTCTGTGTGTATGATGAATATTATAACGCAAAAGGGAAGACCATTGCCGGTATAAAAAAAGGTTTATTTAAATATTACAACCCGGACACAGGTATTCTTCATCATGAAGCGGTTTGGTCGAACGGTGTGATAGAAGGCTATTCCGTTTTTTATTATCCTGACGGAAAAAAAGAAATGGAGGGTAATTTAAAACCCTTAAAAGATATGCCTGTTTTTTTTGAACACAGGGTCTATCGCTGCGGAAAATGGCTTTTTTATAATAAGGACGGCTCATTAAGAGATACCCGAATCTACGATGAGAACGGTGTTCTTGTTTCGAGCGATGCTTGCCGTTTGTATCAAAAAAAAGAAGGTGAAAATATATATAGAATCTACGAACTAAAAAACATGCTCCCCTTTACGGGAAAAATTACGCGGGAAGCGGTTATTGATGATAAGGATGACTATCCTTATCACACAACAGCCGAAATAAAGAATGGGTATATAGAAGGTCCTTGGGAAGAGTTTTCTTCTTTTGACGGACTTGTTCTTGTAAGCCGCGGAAGTGCAAAATCAGGCTATCCTGATGGGGAATACACTTCTTATTATGAAGACGGCCGGATTGAAGAAAAGGCTTTTTTTGTTATGGGAAAATTTAACGGAGAATATAAGACGTTTTATCAAAACGGTAATCTTAAATCTTCCGGCTTTTTTAAAGATCATCGTCGTCAAGGTCTTGCTCAATGGTTTTATGAAAACGGAAACCTTGAAAAAGAGACAGAATATGATTTATCGGGAAATGTAATAAATGAAAGACATTTTGATAAAGATGGAAATCTAATATCAAATAAGGATTGATTTTTAGCTTTTTACACTTGCGTTAATATAATAAATGGCTTATAATTATTGAGATATGTATCTCAATTGGAGGAAGATATGGATAGAAAAGAATTGGAAAAATTAGGATTTGCTTCAAAGCAGATTCACGCAGGAAGCATTAAGAACAAATACGGTGCTCTCGCTACACCTATTTATCAAACTTCAACATTTTCATTTGATTCCGCAGAGCAGGGCGGAAGAAGATTTGCTCTGGAAGAAGAAGGTTATATCTACACCCGCTTGGGAAACCCTACAACTACAGTTGTTGAAGAAAAACTTGCCTGCCTCGAAAACGGAGAAGCATGTATGTCTGCAAGTTCGGGTATCGGCGCCGTTACCTCATGTATTTGGTCAATCGTAAATGCAGGAGACCACATCGTTGCAGGAAAAACTCTTTACGGCTGTACCTTTGCTTTTTTAAATCACGGTCTTTCGCGCTTCGGTGTTGAGGTAAGCTTTGTCGATACACGGGACCCCGAAAACGTTAAAAAGGCTTTAAAACCGAATACAAAAATAGTTTATTTGGAAACACCTGCTAACCCTAACATGTATCTTTGCGATATTGCAGAAATAAGTAAAATTGCTCATGCTCATAATCCCGAATGTAAGGTAATCGTAGACAATACCTATATGACACCTTATCTACAAAGACCTCTTGATTTAGGTGCAGACGTTGTTCTTCACTCTGCAACAAAATACCTAAACGGACATGGAGATGTTATTGCAGGTTTTGTTGTAGGAAAAAAAGAATTCATCGATCAGGTACGCTTTGTAGGCGTCAAGGACATGACTGGTTCTACCTTGGGACCCTTTGAAGCTTACTTAATCGGCAGAGGTATGAAGACCCTCGATATCCGAATGGAAAAGCACTGTGCCAATGCTCAAAAGGTCGCAGAGTTTTTGGAAAAACATCCTGCAGTTGAGTCAATTGCCTTCCCCGGGCTTAAGTCTTTCCCGCAATATGAGCTTGCAAAAAAACAGATGAAGCTTTGCGGAGCCATGATTGCCTTTACCGTTAAGGGCGGATTGGAAGCCGGTAAAACTCTTATAAACTCGGTTAAGTTTGCAACTATTGCAGTAAGCTTAGGTGATGCCGAAACTCTCATCCAGCATCCTGCAAGTATGACCCACTCTCCTTATACGCCTGAAGAAAGAGCTGCCTCGGATATTGCTGAAGGTTTGGTTCGCCTTTCCGTAGGTCTTGAAGATGCGGAAGATATAATTGCCGACTTAAAGCAAGCATTAGATAAGCTTGTTAAATAAGTCTTAATTAAAAAACGGACAGGTGTTTTCACCTGTCCGTATTGAAATGGAAGGGGCTTGTTTTTGAAAGCGGCCGTATTTGCCGGAACCACGGTTGATACCCGAATGGGAATAGAACTTCTAAATAGAAAAAGTATAGAGGCTATTGCCGTTCCCATGTCAAACACCTGTGAAGAACAGTCACATTTACAGTATTTTTCGCAAGAAGCTCTTGAAGATCTTTTTATTGAAAAGTCGAATGAGGTTATAAAAAAGGGAGTGGATATTATCGTTATATATTGTAATTCTTTAAGTGCTGCCGTAGACTACGAAAAAATACAAAAACTTTTAAATATTGAAATTTTCAGTCCTCTTGATACATATAAAAATTTACCTGCAGATTGTATGAACATAGCTATTTTAGCGGCAAACGGATTAGCTGCATACACAATCGATAAAATTATTCAAAAATATAACCAAGAAAAAAATACCATTCCCATAGGAAACATGAGCATAGTACAGCTCATCGAAAAAGGTCTTGCTCCCTCCGAAATAGTGAGGCTTTTAAACCTTAAAGGCTTTTTGTCTTATCTTGAAAATATCGAGATGAACGATTATAAAATAGACAGCCTGATATTGGGATGCACCCATTTTCCATACATAAAAAACGAACTTCAAAAACACACTTCAATTAAAATTATAGATCCGGCAGATAAAATGCTGGAAAACATATTACATACTACGTTAAATATCAAGGAGAAAAAAGAGTATGCAAAAGAAAACACAAACAATGACCGGTAACAATGCGGCTTCTTATGTAGCCTACGCCTTTACCGATGTAGCTGCCATTTATCCGATTACGCCCTCATCAGATATGGCCGAGCTCGTTGACTCATGGGCTGCCAACGGAAGAAAAAATATTTTCGGTCAAACCGTTCTTGTTTCGGAATTGGAATCCGAAGCAGGAGCTGCAGGATCAATGCACGGAGCCCTTTCTGCCGGAGCCTTAGCTTCAAGCTTTACAGCCAGTCAGGGGCTTTTACTTATGATACCCAATATGTACAAGATGTCCGGTGAACTTTTGCCGGGTGTTTTACATGTTTCGGCGAGAGCTCTTTCGGCTCACGCCCTTTCTATTTTCGGCGACCATCAAGACGTTATGGCTTGCCGCCAAACAGGTTTCGGTATGCTTGCCTCAGGCTCGGTTCAGGAAATCATCGACCTCGGCGGTATTGCTCACCTTGCAGCAATAAAGGGCCGAGTTCCCTTCCTCCACTTTTTTGACGGCTTTAGAACCAGCCATGAGCTTCAAAATGTCGAACTCATCGATTACGAAGAATTTGCAAAAATGCTTGACTGGAAGGCCTTAAACGATTGGCGTACCACAGCCATGAATCCCGAGCACCCCTTTACAAAGGGAACGGCTCAAAACCCCGATGTTTATTTTCAAGCCTCGGAAGCCTCCAACAAATTCTACACAGACGTTGTAGAAATAGTTGCAGACTATATGAAGCAGATTTCTGCCTTGACAGGAAGAACTTACCGCCCCTTCGACTATCACGGAGCACCCGATGCCGAACGAGTAATTATCGCCATGGGTTCTATCACCGAGACGGCCGAAGAAACGGTTGACTACCTTGTTTCTAAGGGAGAAAAGGTAGGTCTTATTAAGGTAAGACTTTACCGCCCCTTCTCGCCTAAATATCTTTTTGATGTAATGCCGAAGACGGTTAAAAAGATTGCCGTTCTTGACCGAACAAAGGAAAAAGGCGCTCTTTATGAACCCCTTCATTTGGATATACTCGGTGCTTACATTGATGTACCCAATAAGCCCTTAATCGTGGGCGGAAGGTACGGCTTGGCTTCTAAGGATACGACCCCCTCAATGGTAAAGGCCGTATTCGATAATCTTAAAGCCGATGCACCTAAAAATAACTTTACCGTAGGAATCGAAGACGATCTTACCAATTTAAGCCTTCCTGTTTTAGAGGAAATTAAAACCGAACCTGCCGGAACAATCAGATGTAAATTCTGGGGCTTCGGTTCTGACGGAACTGTCGGTGCAAATAAGAGCGCCATCAAGATTATCGGCGACAGCACGGGTATGTATGCCCAGGCCTATTTTGCCTATGACAGTAAAAAATCGGGAGGCGTAACAATTTCTCACCTCCGCTTTGGAAAGCAGCCGATAAAGTCAACATACCTTATAAGCGATGCCGACTTTATTTCTTGTTCAAAACAGTCCTATGTTCATCAATACGATTTATTGAAGGGCTTAAAAAAAGGCGGAACCTTCTTGCTTAACTGTCTCTGGTCGGATGAGGAGCTTGAAGCCAACCTCCCCGGTGAGATGAAACGCTTTATCGCAAAAAATGAAATTAAGTTTTATACCATAAACGCTACAGGTATTGCTCAGGATATCGGTCTCGGCGGAAGAATCAATATGATAATGCAGTCTGCATTCTTTAAACTTGCAGAAATTATTCCTATTGAAGAAGCCGTTGACAGTTTAAAAAAATCCATAGTAAGAGATTACGGTAAAAAGGGTGAAGACATCGTAAACATGAACTATGCGGCAGTAGAAAAGGGTGTCGCCTCTCTTCACGAGGTTGCCGTTCCTGCTGCTTGGGCAAGTGCAGAGGATTCTGCTATTTCAAATTCTCATCTTCCGCCCTATGTACGCAATGTCCTTATTCCTATCAACAGGCAGGAAGGCGATGCTCTAAGAGTGAGTACCTTTAAGGGTGTTGAAGACGGAAGAATGCCTAACTGTACAAGCCGATATGAAAAGCGAGGCGTTGCAGTTGAAGTTCCGCATTGGATAAAGGAAAACTGTATTCAGTGTAACCAGTGTTCATTCGTATGTCCTCACGCCGTAATCCGCCCCTTCCTTCTTGACGAAAAAGAAAGAGAGGCAAAACCTGAGGGCTTTGAGACAATAAAGGCCAACGGAAAGGGGCTTGAAGGTCTTGAGTACAGGATGCAGGTTTCGGTTATGGACTGCACCGGATGTTCGAACTGTGCAAATGTCTGTCCTGCAAAGAACAAGGCCCTCGTTATGAAGCCTCTGGCAGAGGAAGAAGCTCAGGCCAAAAACTGGGACTATGCAGTTGACAATGTTTCTACAAAGCACGGCCTCATGGATCAGTTCTCGGTTAAGGGAAGCCAATTCAAGCAGCCCCTCTTGGAATTCCACGGAGCTTGTGCAGGCTGCGGCGAAACAGCCTATGCAACCCTTGTTACCCGTCTTTTCGGAGACCGCATGATGATAGCAAATGCTTCAGGCTGTTCTTCAATATGGGGAGGTTCTTATCCCACTGCAGGCTTTACCTATAACGAAAAAGGTAAGGGGCCCACTTGGGCAAGCTCCCTTTTTGAAGACAATGCAAACTACGGCTACGGAATGGCCCTCGGTGCCCGCAAGCTGAGAGAACAAGCCGAAGACTATATGAAAAAATTTATCGAGCTCAATGTCGGAACCGATTTTACTCCGCTCTTTAAAGAATGGATCGAAAACAAAAAAGATGTTGAAGCCAATATTCTAACCTGCGATAAGATTAAGGCCCTCTTTGATGCTCATCAGCCGCCTAGGAATACGGCCGTAAAGAATACGGATTCAGCCGATTATCTTCCCGTTCCCGAAAGCCACACCTTCAAATATAATACGGGAAATATCGAGGCTGACAGGCTCTTGGAGTATATCTATAAGCTCAAAGACTTTATCGTCAAAAAGAGTGTATGGTCCTTCGGAGGAGACGGATGGGCCTACGATATCGGTTACGGCGGTCTTGATCACACCATGGCTTCGGGCGAAGACTTTAATATTCTCGTATTCGATACTGAAGTTTATTCCAATACGGGAGGTCAGTCCTCAAAGTCGACACCCACAGCGGCTGTTGCAAAATTTGCGGCAGGCGGAAAACGAATCCGCAAAAAGGATTTGGGTGCAATGCTTATGACCTACGGCTATGTCTATGTAGCTCAGGTTGCAATAGGTTCCAATATGAGCCAGTTTGTAAAGGCTATAAAAGAAGCCGAAAGCTATGACGGACCTTCTATCGTTATCTGTTACGCTCCCTGTATTAACCACGGACTCCGCTCCGGAATGGGAAGAAGCGTCGAACAGGAGAAAAAGGCTGTTGAGGCCGGCTATTGGCACCTATACCGCTTTGATCCCCGCTTAAAAGCCGAGGGCAAAAATCCCTTCCAGCTTGACAGCAAGGAACCGACAGGCTCATTCCAAGACTTCATCAACTCCGAAGTCCGCTACACCTCGCTTAAAAAGACCTTCCCCGATGTTGCGGAAGTCTTGTTCAAGCACGCAGAGGAAGACGCAAAGGAAAGGTATTTACGGTATAAGCGTATGGCCGAGTAATTTTTAAATATCCTGGCGATTACGTTGTCGCTCAAATAAAAATTAATCCTCAACGTGCAAAAAGCACGCCTCCGGTTAATTTTTATTGGCTCCTAGTACTCGCCTCAGCTATTTAAAAATTGAATTTTTAAATAGCTGGGCGGTTACGGCCGCTCAAATAAAAATTAGCTGATAAGCGGACATCTTTCCTACGGGAAAAATATCCGCTTTTTTTATGTTCAGAAATCGAAAAGCTGTAATCTATTCATCAAGCTCTTTTGCCCTCAAACATGCTTCAATGCAGGCCGACCACAACTTATCGGGAGAGGGCGGAAGGGCTGAAATTTCTATTTGCTTTTGGGTTTGAGGATGGCAGAATTTTAGGGAGTAGGCATGGAGTCTTATTCCGCCCGATTTTTCGGTGCGCTCAAAGCCGTATTTGATGTCACCCTTTATGGGCATTCCCAAATGGGCGAGCTGAATGCGGATTTGATGGGTGCGGCCTGTTTCGGGAAACACGCGTAAAAAATTATAGTTATCGCCTATGCCTGCAAGCTCCCAATAAAGCGAGGCTTTTTTTCCTCTTTGTTTTGATTCGGTTACAAAGCCCTTTTGTATTTTGGTGTTAAACTCAAGATAGGTTTCGCAAAATTCTTTTTTGTACAAAGACTTAGAGCTTATTTCAGAATCGGCTGCGGGGGATTTAGTTTTGGCTTCTTCTCTTTTTTTGCAAACTGCCCAGTATTCTTTTTTTACACTTTTTTCTTTAAAAAGATTATTCAATTTTGTATGCATTTGAGGAGAAAAAGAAATTAGAACCAAGCCGCTTACAGGCTTATCCAATCGGTTTACGGCCTCGGCATATTTTTTTTCGCCAAAGACTCTTTTAAAAAAAGTCTGGGAATTGTCTCCGCAGTTTTTTAAAACCACGGCAAAAAAATTATCCTCAAATAAAATTCTCACTTCATTTTGCATAAAAACCTCAAAAGCCGTATCGGCAAATGATTGTACCGTAAAGCATTCAAGCTGTGTCGGCGGATTATACAATAATTCTCGGCTCTTGACAATATCGCCAAAAAGATAAATAATATCTTCATATTAAAGGCTATTTACCTTTAAGAATTTTAAATATTTTATTAGGGGGAACCTATGTCGAATATCCATGATATGGAATTTTTACAAAAAAAAGTTCAAGAATTAAAAGAGCAGGGTTTATACAAGGAGCTTGTTACTCTTGAAGGACCGAGCGATGCGGAATGTGTTATTAACGGAAAAAAAGTTATTAACCTTTCATCCAACAACTACCTGGGCTTTGCCAATCATCCTCGCCTTAAAAAGGCCGCTATCGAAGCAATCGAAAAATACGGAGCCGGAGCCGGAGCCGTACGCCCCATCATCGGTAACATGAAGATTCATGACGACTTGGAAAAACTCTTAGCCGAATTTAAAAGAGAAGAAGCCGTTTTAGCCTTCCAATCAGGTTTTAACTGTAATGCGGGCGTTATTCAGGCCCTTACAGATAAGGGAGACTTAATTATCTCCGATCAGCTTAACCACGCTTCAATCATCGACGGTACCCGCCTTTCAAAGGCCGATAAGGCTGTTTTCCAGCACTCGGATATGGCTGACCTTGAAAGAGTTTTAAAAGAAAAAAGAAACAGCTACAACAATGTTTTGATTATAACCGACGGTGTTTTCTCTATGGACGGAGATATCGCCAAGCTCCCCGAAATTGTTGCTCTTGCAGAAAAATATAATTGTCTAACCTATGTTGACGATGCTCACTCAAGCGGTGTTTTGGGAGAAAGCGGACGCGGAACCGTAGACCACTTTAAGCTTCACGGAAGGGTTGATGTTGCAATGGGAACTCTTTCAAAGGCTATCGGTGTTGTAGGCGGTTATGTTGCCGGAAAAAAGGTAACCATCGACTGGCTTAAAAACAGAGGCCGCCCCTTCTTATTCTCGACAGGCCTTCCTCCCGCAGCAGTAGGAGCCGCCATTGAAGCCGTTAAGATGCTCATGGAATCGACCGAACATACGGACAAACTTTGGGCAAATGCCAAGCACTTTAAAGAGGGCTTAGGAAAGCTCGGCTACAATATCGGCCGCAGCGAAACCCCCATCACCCCGATTATCATCGGAGATGAGGCCAAGACCTTGGAATTCTCCAAAAAGCTTTTTGAAAACGGTATGTTCTCAGGCCCCATCGTATTCCCCACAGTTCCCAAGGGAACAGGCCGAGTCCGATGTATGGTTACTGCAGGCCACACCACAGAGCAGCTTGACAGAGCCGTAAAAATTTGTGAAAAAGTCGGCAAAGAAATGGGAATTCTTTAATCCTATTTTTTGAATGCGGAAAAGCACCGATTTGGAAACTTCAAACCGGTGCTTTATTTGAATTTTGTAAAGAAGTTTTTATGGGAGAAGTTTATGGTATCAACAAATAACAATGAAGAAAAATATAAGCGCCCTTCATGGGATGAATACTTTATGGATGTTTGCCGAGCGATTGCAAAAAGAGCTACCTGCGACCGCGGCAGGTCCGGCTGTGTTATTGCACGCGATCACCAAATTCTTGTTACCGGCTATGTAGGAGCTCCCACCGGCCTTCCTCATTGCGATGATGTGGGGCACCAATTTAAAAAACTTCAGCACGAGGACGGAAGCGTTACCCAACACTGCGTGAGAACCGTCCATGCAGAACAAAACGCCATCTGTCAGGCAGCAAAACGAGGCATCAGCATAGACGGAGCAACCCTTTACTGCAAGATGACCCCCTGCCGCACTTGCGCCATGCTCATCATTAACTGCGGAATTGTGCGTGTTGTAGCCGAAAAACGCTACCACGATTCAGCCGACACAATCGAAATGTTTAAAAAGGCCGGCATAATCCTAGAACATATTTCCGATTCCCTCGAAGAATACAAGGGGCAGTAGGGGATTACTCTTTTTACTTTTAAGCCTTTAAAGAGATAAGGCCCATTCTTTAAATTTTGAATAGCCGGGCGGGATATTAACCGCTTTTAAAGGCCTGTATTGAAGGCTTTCAAGTTTGTCGGGCAAGGACGGCGGTCTTCCTATGGCCGGTTTCATAATTTCTGGAAACTTTGCAGGGTGGGAGGTTTGAAGAATCATCCCTATCATGTTGTTTCTCCGGATCGAAGATGCCCATGTTTCTACATCTGCATATTTTGAAGGTATTCCGGGTTCTTCATCGTTTTCCGAAGTTTTTCTTCTTAATGAATTTAATGCCCCGTGGTAGATATCCTGCCAGGCTGTCCAAGCCATAGCTCCATAAGGATCTATTATATAGCCTGTCCTTTCATTACAAGACCTGACAGCCGTTACCGTTCCTGCACCGTCAAGCCAATAAGGAATTATAAGCTTTTTTAGCTCTTCAAAATCGTAGATTTGAAGCATTCGCTTAAAGTTTGTCATATTGGGAATATCCAAAGCGGGGGTATTGGTTTTAACGGCTGTCCTTTTTTCAAAATTTCCAAGGGTCAGCCAATCGGAAAGAGCATGGTTTTCGTTTTCGGCCGAAATGAAGCCCTTGATAGGTGTTCCCATTTTTTTTGCAATCAAGCCTGCCGTCAGCCCGGAAAAACTTCCTGAAGGCACTGAAGCTACAATTGAAGGATTTTCAATTTTATTATCGTAATCGCTCCGGTATAAAACGGTTAAAGCCGCATAAACAAAAAAAGCAATTTGAGGTAAAAGAGGAGCTATGTTTAAAACTCCGCCTGAGACGAGTTTTAATTTTTTAAGTAAATCTTCATCCCTTATCGCTTTATCCACAAGATTTTCACAATCTTCAAACGTTCCATCCACACAAATGGGGTAGACATTTTTCGGCATTGAAGAAAGGACGTTTTCCTGTATTTCCGTTAGTGAGCCTTGCGGATATAAAAGAATTGCATTGACTCCCTTGACTTGCGAAACTGCGGAGGCAATGGCACAAGCTCTTTCGCCTGATGCAGCTGCAATGAGGTTAATCTCTCCGTCTTCGTCCTTGTTAAAATACTCTAAAAGATAGGCTAAAAAACCGGCTCCGATGTCCTTGTAGTTGCATGTGGGGCCGTGGAAGAGCTCCAAAACATAGGTTGTAGGTGCTATAGGATTTATCGGAAGCCTGTGGGGATAAAATTGGGCTATGATTGACATTAAATCGCCTTCAGGAATCTCTTCTCCGCAAAAGTTTTTTATAATTTCAAAGCCGGTATCTCTAAAAGAAGAAGGAGGATTTCGGTAAATCATGGCAGAACTTATCTTTCCAAGCTCTGCGGGCATAAAAACTCCGCCCGTTTCGGAGTTAAAACCTCTTAGTACGGCTTCTTTAAAGGAAACCTGAATATTCTTATCGGTTATATCGTAAAATTTCATTCTTAGTTATCCACAAGTTTTACATAGATTTTGCACATTTGTTATTCTACAATATAAATCATTAGTTGTCAATTATCAACCTAATTATAGAAGAAAATTCGGCTGACTTGACATTTATTCCCTTTCATACTAATATCAAAAATGAGAGGTATGATAAACAGTTCGGCAGGAATCCGGCCTCACTGTTTATCCGGCGAGTTTTGTACCCAAGGGTACAAAACTTCGGATTATTGTATGTGTGTGCTTTCCGCACACACTTGAAAAAACTTTTTTCAGGATTTAATAATCCTTACAAAAAGTTTTTATTGGAGTAACACATGAGAGCAACAGATATTATTATGAAAAAACGCGGAATAAAGGGGCAAAATCTTGAGCCCTTAAACCGCAAAGAGATAGAATTTATTGTAAATTCTTATGTACGAGGAGAAATCCCCGAATACCAGATTTCGGCATGGCTTATGGCCGTGTATTTTAACGGAATGACATTTGAAGAAACTGCAATTCTTACCGATGTTATGCTTCATTCGGGGAAGGTAATGGAGCTTTCAGGCCTTGAAGGACCCTTTGTCGATAAACATTCTACCGGAGGGGTAGGGGATAAGCTTTCTCTTCCACTTGCACCCATTGTTGCGGCAAACGGCATTAAGGTTCCCATGATGAGCGGCCGGGCACTTGGGCATACGGGCGGAACCCTCGATAAGCTTGAAGCCGTTACAGGTTACCGTACTAATCTTACGGAAACCGAATTTAGATCCTTTATAGAGAAAACCGGCTTTGCGATGACGGGGCAGACGAAGGAAATTGTTCCTGCCGACCGCCTACTTTATGCGATGCGGGATGTTACGGCCACGGTCGAATCGGTTCCGCTTATTACTTCGAGCATCCTTTCAAAAAAAGTTGCTGAAGGCTCCGAAGCTCTCATTTTCGACGTAAAATGCGGAAAAGGCGCCTTTATGAAGACCTTGGACGATGCGGAAGCTCTTGCAGTGAGTCTTGTAGGCACGGCTAAGGCGATGGGAAAAAAGGCAAGGGCTCTTATAACCAATATGAATGAACCCCTAGGCACCATGGCCGGAAACTTTTTAGAAATAGAAGAAACCATAGATATTCTAAAAGGGCAAGGTCCCGCCGACAGCACCGAGCTCACATTACAGTTGGCAGCCCACATGCTCATCCTTGGCGGCAAGGCAAAGGCTGAAGAAGAAGGCCTTGCTCTTGCAAAAGAAGCCGTAAGTTCAGGCAAGGCCTTGGAGCTTTTTATGCAAAACATAGAACTTCAGGGCGGTAATCCTAAGACCCTCATGGCCGAATATAAAACCCGCCGAAGCAAATTCTTTGAAGAATTGAGGGCCGAGGAGGACGGCTTTATCGAAAGCATAAACGCCTTTGAGGTCGGAATGGCCGGCGTAAACCTCGGAGTCGGGAGAAACAAAACCACCGATCCCGTATGTTCCGATGCCGGAGTCGAAATTTTAAAGCACAAGGGAGACTCGGTAAAAAAAGACGATCTTATAATGAGGGTCTACGGAAAGGATTCGGCTTCCGTTTCCGCTTCGATGCCCATATTGAAAAATGCCGTGGCATATTCCGATAAAGCTCCGCAAAAGGATAATCTTATTTTTAAAATTATCAAACAAGAAGATCTTTAAATTTGAAAGCCCGCTGCGGAGAAAAAAATGAACTGGCAAAAAAAGGAAATCGGTCCCGAACTGGTAAACGAAATAAGAAGAAAATACGGCTGTGATCCCCTGACTTCGGCAATTTTGGTGCGCCGAGGAATTATAGAAGGGAAGGATATTCTATTCTATCTGGAAGAGGACATGCGCTATCTTTACAGTCCCTTCCTCTTTAAGAACATGGAAGATGCTGTAGACCGTATTTTGGATGCAAAGGAAGAAGGAGAGAAGATCTTGATTTTCGGCGACAGGGATGTTGACGGTATTACAAGCACAACCCTTCTTTATGAAGCCCTAAAAGATCTGGGTCTTGATGTGTCATGGCGCATCCCTACCGGGGATGAAAGCTACGGTCTTTCTATTGAAGCTGTAGAAAAACATGCTGCAAATGACGGAACTCTTATCATCACTGTGGACTGCGGCATTTCCAATTTTAAGGAAATAGAAAAAGCCAATAGTTTAGGCATTGATGTAATCGTGGTCGATCATCACACTCCGCAGGAGACCTTACCGGATGCAGCCGTAATAATAAACTGTAAGGTTCCCGATTCGGGCTACCCCCACGAAAACCTGTCGGGCTGTGCAACGGCGTGGAAGCTCATCACCGCCCTCCGCTTCGGAATGCAGCCCTTTTATAAACAGCAGGTTTCTCTTTTAAATGTAAGACCCGTAAATGACGCCTATTCGATTGAAGCCGTAAAACTTGTAAACATGGTTCAAATCGGAAAAATTACCGAAACCATCGTTCCCGGAATGCTTTCTTTTTCTGAAACAAGGCTCGGCTCTTTTTTAAACGGTCAGCAGATCTTTGTGTGGGATGCCCCCTTGCAAAAAAAGCAGCTTAAAAACATCTTCGGAAACGGAATCGAATTTAATTTTTTTGATTTTCAGAGCGAGGTTGCAAAACAGTTTCCGCAGATGGGAGACATGAGCCTCTTACGCTTAAAGGAATTTTCTACTATAGGAAAATACTACGAAGAAGCCCAATCGGAACTTGAAACCTTTAAAAATATCTTTATAACCTTTGTTCAGCAAAAAAACAATTTTTACGGAAAACGCGAGGCTTCCGAAATTCAGCTGGTTGCTCTTTCGACCCTTGCCGACCTCATGGAATTAACCGGGGAAAACCGCATCATAGTCAAGCAAGGCTTAAAAGAGATAAACAAAAAGCCCCGACTCGGTCTTGTAGACCTAATGGCCATGCAAAAACTATTGGGAGCACCCATAGGCACCGAAGACATAGCTTGGAACATCTCGCCCTTGGTAAATGCCTCAGGCAGGATGGGCCGGCCCGAAACGGCTATCGAGCTTTTTCTTGCTCAAGATTCGGGGGAAAGAACTGCTAAGGCCCAAGAAATATTTCAAATGAATGAAAATCGAAAAGCTCTCGGCTCTAAGGCTTGGGAAATTGCCCTGCCTCTGGCCGAAAAAAGCTTAAAGGAATATAACGAAAAATTGGTAGTTGCCGTCAGTGCGGAATTTCACCGCGGGATTACCGGAATCCTTGCGGGAAGATTGGCCGAATACTTTAAACTTCCGGCCCTTGCTATCTGTCTGATGCCTGACGGCAGTGCCGTAGCCTCCATAAGGTCAGCCAGAGGTTTCCGGCTCTTGGATTTTCTTGAGCCATACAGCGATCTTTTTTTGGATTACGGCGGACACAATTTTGCGGCAGGCTTCGGCATCGAGCAGGAAAAACTTGGACAATTTTTGGAAAGGTTAAAGGAATTTTCCGGGGCAATGGAATTTGAAAATGATTCAAATTCCGAAACGCTTACAATTGATGCAGAGCTTCCGCATGATTATTTAAAACCCGAGATCCTAAACTTGGTCGATAAATTTGAACCCTACGGCTGCAATTCTCCGGCCTTGACCTTTATGACAAAGAGGGTAAAGATTTTGAATGCAAACATTATAGGCAAGGCCGAGCCCCTTCATCTGCGCTTTAACTTGGAATGCGGAAAATATAAGTGGAATGCTTTTTATTGGAAGTCTGCCGCGAAACTTGGAACGGAATTTAAAGTCGGAGACTACGCCGATATAGTATTCAATGTATCCAAAAATTATTTTAACGGAGCCGTAACTCCTAAAATGGTAATACGGGATTTAAAAAAAATAGATTAACATAATTTTTAAGGATGATAAAATGTTAAAAAAAAAGCTGTGTGTGTTTACCTTTTTTTGTTTTCTGTTTGGTCTTTATGCATCGGGAAAAACAGAGGTTTTAGAAAACGAGCAAGGTGCAAAATCCGAAAAACCTCTCTATATTGTTTCAATGCCGGTAAGCGGAGAGCAGGGTTCTTTTTTTAACGTTAAATTTAAAGCCGCACGAAAAATAGAAAAAGCATGGATTACTATTTATAATTCCGAAGAAAAAAAAGTACAAACCATCAATGCCTTTCCTGTCGATAAATCGGAAAAAGAATGGGCTGCTATTGCCGTTGTTGCCGTTTGGTGGAAAAGCGGTAAATGGAAGATTCGCACTCATCTTATAATCGAAGGAGCTCTTTTTGAGGAAGATAGGGATTTTGAAGTTTTGGAAAAAGAATTTAAGGAATTTGTAATGAAGTTAAGCGCCAAAAATACCAAAATTTTAAAAGATAAAAGCCCGAAAAAAAGAGAGCAAAGAAACAGATTTGTAGAAGTTTTAAAGGTGCAAAACTTTGAAAGCCTTTATTTTAAAGGCCCGTTTAAGATGCCGTTTAAAATCAAAAGAATAAGCTCAACCTTTGCCGAAAAGCGTACCTCAAAATACACTGACGGAAAAACCTCTGTAAGCCGGCATTGGGGAGTCGATTATCCTGCTCCTATCGGAACGCCGATTTTTGCTCCCGGCACTGGAAAGGTTGTGCTTGCAGAAAACAGGATTGTCACCGGATGGACGCTTGTGATGGAACACGCTCCTGCCGTTTACACAATCTATTATCATCTCAACAAGATTCACGTAAAAGAAGGCGATTTTATAAGCCAAGGCGAAAAAATTGCCGACATCGGAACTACGGGCTTTTCTACAGGCCCTCATCTTCACTGGGAACTGCGGATAAACGAAATTCCTGCCGATCCCGAACTTCTCCTGACAAAAGAATTATTTTAGGGTTTTATGGTTATATAGCTACATAGTATTGACAAAAAGTTTTTAATCTCTTATACTATTTTTTGTGAGGTACTATATGAAAAATCTAAAATCTTTTATTTTATTTACCCTTTTGGGTACCGTTGCGCCCGTCCTTATAATGTCTTGCGTAAATAGAGACGAAAAGGATATTATAGCATTAAAAAAATTGTCCACAGAAAGAGCCGAAAAATCCATTAAGCAATTTGAAGACGAATATTTTATGACCGGAGATATAGAAAAAAATGGTTCGGTTATATTTGATGCCCAAATTAAAAACTTTAAAAATACGTTTAAAGAAAATTCGGATAGCAAAAAGCCTTTCAACGCTGCTTCTATTGAGAATCTTATCAAAAACAAAGTCGGCTTAAATTTTACCTTTATCAATGATCAAAAGGAGAAAGCCCTTTTTTATTCTTATGGTGTTAAAGTAGGTCCGGGCATGTCTGAATTGCCTATTTTTGTTATGAAATTCGGTAACAAAAATATTGAAGCAGCGAGTCCCTTTTTTAAGGACAGTACATTTTATATACCGTCAAACGGCATAGGTAAATTTTTAGCTCTTGTTTCTCCGAAAAATTTCCTTTCATTTTTTAATATGGATTTTTCCTATAATGAAATGAAAAACATGATGACAATGCAGCTTGACAGACATTCTAAAAAAAGATACTTAAATGCCGAAAAAGCTCTTTATAAAAAAGCCGATATAAAAAAGACCGATTCGGGATATGAAATTACTTTTAACAATGAACAGCTAAAACAAATTCCTTCTCTTATTTGGTATGCCTTAAAAAACGATAACCGCTTAAAATTAATGTTGAGCATGTATGAAGATATTCTTACAAAAGAAATAATGGATAGTTTTTCAGAAAATATTTCGCCTGAAAAAATGACTCTTCCTGAAGGCTTCCGTATTACTGAAGAAATAATTGTAAAAGACGGATTGATTTCGAAGGATATGTTTACAATTTTTGTAGAAAATAGGCCTGTAGCTAAATTAAGCTACGAAATTGAAGACTATGATTATGTTTTAAATAATTTAATTGCAAGTATAGAACTTTTTAGTGATGTAGATTCTTCTTCCCATACTATCACATTTACAAGCAGGGGGGAATCAAACGAAAATAAAGCCGATTTTATGATAAATATGTGGCTTTCTGCTAATGATTCGATGAGTGAAGATTTGATACTAGGAGCTCTAAATTATTCCATACTGATAGATAAAACAAAGCAGTCGGATAATTTTAAAGCTTCAATGAATTTTGCTTTCCCAAAAATGGTTCCCGTATATTCGGAGGAAGGTTATGATGATGATAAGATGGAAATAATGCAAATGTTTGTTTCAGGCAGCTTTAATAAGAAGAGTGCCGATACTGTGGAATTTGGTATTGATAAAATAAGCTTAAATTCTTCTAAAGAAATGGGCGGGGGAAGTCTTGACGTTGAGCTTGACTCAAAAATGCTTATCACTAATAAGATTATAAAGAAGATAGACATGCCTAAAGACAGGGTGAATGTGCTCGAAATGAGTGCTGAGGAGTGGACAAAAATCAAAGATGAGTTTATGATGAAAATTGAAGAGATGTCCAAGGGGTATGCAAAATAAAATCCCTTGAGACAAGGAGGATTTATGCAAATTCCTATAGATGAGATAAAACTAAGGCAAAGAGCTCGAAAAGAATTTATAGAAATTGAAGAACTGGCAGAGAGCTTAAACCGTGTCGGGCTTTTAAATCCGATTATTGTGGATCAAAATAAGGTTCTTATCGCCGGTCAAAGACGATTGGAAGCTGCAAAAAAACTGGGCTGGAAAACCATAGAAGCCAGAGTGCTTTCTGTAGAAGATGAAAGCCTTGCTCTCGATATCGAAATCGAAGAGAATGTTCAAAGACAGCAGTTTTCAAATGAAGAACTTTTAAATGCCTTTACTCGTCTTAACCGTTTAAAAAATCCCGGATTTTTTGTAAGGCTATGGCGTGCCATAAAAGCTTTTTTTAGAAAAATATTCGGGAAAAAAACGGAACTTCAGTGAAAGTATAGAATTTTAAAATAATGATTTATTTTTGAAAACGATAAAAAACCTCCCCGAAAAGGGAGGCTTTTTTTATTCTTCTTTTTTTGTTTCTTCATTTTGAGATTTCCCGTGACGGAGGGCATAAAGATAGCGCTTTATTTTTTGGCTTGCAGTTTTTTCGAATTCATCTACAAGTTCGATTTTATCTATCTTTGAAAACTTGTTTACCTTTGAGTTGACAAAAAATCTTATCTCGTTTAAAACCTCTTCTCGTTTATGCATTATCGCATTGGAAATTTCGGAAACTGCATCTCCTATCGCATCCTGCAAACGGACATAGGCGACAAGAGAGGTGTTTTCGCCTTCAACAACAAGGGCTTCCGACACAAGGGGGTGCTGGTTTAAGACAAATTCTATATCTTCAGGATAAATATTTTCTCCCGAAGCTCCTAAAATCATATTCTTGGATCTTCCTCTTAAACTTATCCGGCCCTTATCGTCCATAACACAGAGGTCGCCTGTTTTAAACCAGCCGTCTTCCGTAAAGGCTTCTTTTGTTAAATCCAGGGCATTGTAATAGCCTTGCATAACGTTAGGTCCTTTTACCCGGAGTTCCCCGACTCCTGTTTGCGGATTCTTATCTCCTATCATTATTTCGACTCCGGGAAGATTAACTCCTATTACCCCGGGAATAGTTTTGTAAACTGCGGAGTAGGCTACCAAGGGTGAAGTTTCGGTAAGGCCGTAACCTATTGCGTAAGGAAATTTTGCATCAACCATAAACTGCTCAACTACAGGATCGGTTTTTGAGCCTCCTATGCCGAAAAATTTAAGACGTCCGCCGAAGGTTTTCTTAAGCTTTTTTCCTGCTTTACGGCACAAAAATTTTCTTCCAATTTTTGTGCCGTAAATCTTTTTTATAAGAGGACTTGCATTGAAAGCCGGTAAAATCTTTTGCTTGTATATTTTTTCGATTACAATCGGAACGGTCAGCATAAAATGCGGCCTTACCTTTTGAAGAGCGGGCAGTAGGTTCCGAGGAACAGGCGGGCCTTCAAGATAGTAGATGCAGGCTCCGTTTAATATAAACATTAAAAAGCCTATTGTAAACTCATAAACATGAGACATCGGTAAGATTGATAAGGCTGCCTCATATTGGTTTATGCGTTGACAGTGTTGGCCTGCAATAGCCGTAAAAATAAGGTTCTTATGTGTAAGGACAACGCCCTTGGAACGGCCTGTAGTGCCCGATGTATAAATAATGGAAGCTATATCCTCCTCATTTGACTCATATTCGGGAACAGGACTATCCGTTTTTATTTCTCCCTTTTTTACGGAAAAATCTTCTATGTTGATTATAATATCGAGTTCTTCGGTGTTGCTTAATTTTGCCAAAAGTTTTTCTCCTGCAAAAATAGCTTTTGCTTCCGAATGCTTGATACAGGAAGAGGCTTCATTTTCGTTAAAATCCGGCAAGAGAGGAACGGCAACAGCACCGAGTGTAACTATGGCAAAATATGAAACAGCCCATTGAGGAGAGCTTGTGCTGAAAATTGCTACCTTATCGCGAGGCTTTATACCCAACGAATGCAATAGTGCTTTTATTGAGTTTACTTTTTCGTTTAGTTCTTTATAAGTTATGGGCGTACCGGATACATATGAAAGAGCGGGTCTGTTATGAAATTTCAAGACCGAATTTTTTAATAAGGCTGAAAATGTGTATTTCCCGATATCGTCAATTGTCTGCATAGATCCTCCGTGAGAAATTTACAAGGGCATTAGGTTTTTAAGTATGCCCCGTTTCCACTTAATAAGACAACCCAGCTTCAATAAGGTTGCATTTTTATTGATTTTTATACCATTCCGCTATTTTTTTGTTAAGTGACGGAATAGAGGCAGGATAAAGAGATGTATTACAAGCATCCTTTAAATAGGGGATTAGGATTTCTTTTTTTAACATCGGCCAGTTGCTCGGTAAAATATGAGGAGCATAAAAGCTCTGGGTTTGAGGCAGGTGTGCCAGCAAAAGAGGGTAGTATCGGGGAAAAAGTTTTTCGGTTACTTGGCGCAGGGCCGAGAAACCTCCTGCAAGGCCGAAAGCACTTATCATTAAGTCCATCTCGTTGGCTCGGTTTAAAAGCTGCTCTTGGGTTTTGACTTGGAAAAACCAAATGAAAAAGGCTTCAGCTGCTTTTGCATTTTTTGCCTTACTGCAAATTCCTCCGTATAAAATATCGTCCTTTAGAGGAGTCTTTCCGTTAAAAGCAAGCCACCTAAAATCTATGTTTTCCAACCGTTTTTGAGGTGTAGAAAAAAGCTCTTCACTGGAAGCATAATAAAAAAGACATTTGCCGTTTTTGACAAGAACATAGGGAGAATCGTACAGATATTTAAATTTAAAGTCATCTTCGGCTGCAGCTGATGTATTTACCTCAGAGCTCCAATCCCGTATATAATTTATTGCATTTTGAAGGGATTTGTCGTTCCACGAAAAAAAATCTTTTTCTTCTTCAAATGAAGCATTGAAGCCCTTTGTATTCATGTATAAAAAATCGTCTGACCAGCGGGGCGAAAAACCCATTGCGGTATAATTTCCTCTATTAGCCTTGTTGAATTTAATCGAAAAATCTCTTATCTCGTCAGGCGAAATTGAAAAATCGCTCTTTGTTTTAAATTTATTTGCAGAAGAAAAAATAATCATCGGTAAGTTAAAGCTTATCGGCAATAGATATTGATTGCCGGAAATATTTCCCAAGTTTAAGAGCTCGGGATAAAAATCATTTTTGTTTATCTTTTTTTCTCCGAACAGATTATTTATTTTTCTGAACTTTACCCTGGCGGATTTACCTTTAAGCCATGCTCCGATAACTATGTCGGGCTGAACATCAGTATTTATAAGGGCATCAACGGGATCCTTTTTATATTCTACGATAATTTTATGTTCGTTCTGCGAATTATTAAATAATTCACAATACGAAACAAACTCGGCTCTGTCCGTCCAGATAACCGCTATCTTATCTTCTTCATTTTTTACACAGGATGTAAAAATTATTGCTGCAAGTGTCAAAAATAAAATATATTTTTTCATAAATTTTCTCTTACTCTATGTTTATCGTTTTTAAAATAGCTCCCGTTTTGCGTTCATACCATGAAACGGTATCTCCGAAATTGAGGCTTATAAAATATTTTTTTAAAATTATCGCTTCTTTGGGAAAGCCGTATGAACGCGATAGCCTTCTGGCCTGTTTTGATGATGTGCTGTAGTGAACAAGAGAGCTGTTGCCCAAATTGGTTAAAATGTCGTTTCCTGTAATTTCCAAAAAGGCATCTACATCTTCTTCCTTGTATGAGAGGATGGGTTTAAAAGTACTGTCTATCAAATTCTTACGGTTTAAACCGATATGCAATAATTCGGTTTTGGGCGAAGTATTTGTTTCTATCAAAAAGCATGCAAGATTATTCGGCCGTGAAGAATTTTGCTCAAGGGCAAAGGCTAAATTTCCTTCCATCGAAATGGGGCTTGTTTCTTCGGTTACGGTGTTTATTATAAACACTGGACTTTGAGAATTGCCTATAGCACTTTTAGCGACTATCATTGTACTGTCGTCTATTTGAACTGCATTTTGAATGCCGGGCGCATTGTAAACGAATTCTTTTTTTCCGTTTTCAAAATTTACTAATGTAACTCCGTTAAATGACTCAACATATAAAAATAAATTTTTATAAACCGAAACCGATATAACCGTTTCTTTAGGTGTGATAATTTTTTTTAGTGTCTTTGTATCAAGGGAGTAGTGGGATATGGGCGTGCCTTTTTTTAGATCCGACCATAACAAAAATCCATTATTATAGAATGTAAATTTATTTGTTTTAAGTCCTTCTGCTATCGAAACGAGTTTGTCTTCAGGTCCCTTTTGTGCATAAATATTTCCGTTCTTTAATATATACAAAATAGAACCGTCGCTTGTAATATCGTCAATTTTTGCGGCGGAGTAGGTAAGAGGCTTTTCAAGATTAACGGATGAATCTTCATTTAGATCTATCTTGTAAATTGAACCGTCTTGAGTTCCGATTATCATGTGATCTTTAATATGCCGGGCTGCCGTTATTTTAGAGTTTCCCGGTACGTAAAATCCCTTTGAGGCTGCATCTCCCTGTCTTATGCACCATTCATTTTTTCTTTTTGTTCTTTCAATCCAAATAGGAATCGAATCTTGAATTTTGGAAGCAAATAGGGCATAACGTGAAGAATGTTTAGAAACTGTTTTTCCTGTGACGGCGTCTACTACATATACGTTATTGTCTTTATACCCGATAATGCGGGTAAAGTTTTTTATAAGATTGGTGTTTTCAAGTTTATTTTCTGTCCTGAATTCTTTTAGCTTCTTTTTCTTTGCGATGTCTGTATAGACAAGCCGTCCCGATTCGCCGTAGGTTACTATGCTCCTTTCGGTTGATGCTGTAGCCGCCAAAAAAACTATTCCGGGGGCTTCTTGATAAATCTTTTGTACGATTCCTTTTGAATCCAATACGGTAATGCCGTCGGTCGATCTATTGCCTACAAAAAGGTAGGTGCCGTTGGCTGACCACGAAAGGGATACTACGGAATCGGATAAGCGTTTTGAAAATAGGGTTTTCTTTTTAGCCCAATCCCAAAGAGAAACTTGATGAACACTAAAGCCGTTTGTTTCATAGACGGCAATCAGTTTTCCCTGCGGATGCACTGCTATTTTTTGAATGGGCATACTTGAAAGCTGCCAGGTGTCAGGCTCGAATTTGGGATAAGAATATCTTGTAACAAAACCGTCCTTTCCTGCCGCAAAAAATATGGGTAAGGTTCCGGAATTCATTATTTCGGTAACGCCTCCCGAAAACTTATGTACGACCTTGGCCGAGCGGAGTTTATCTTCTTCGGGGCGGTTTACTTTTGAATTTGAGTTACGGGAATAAAGAGTTTTATCGTTTGTAACAGCTTGAGCCATGGCTTGAGCAAATACAAGGGCGCTCACTTTAGTTTCTTCGGGTTTTGCTTGTCCGCTTTCCGGCTGCTTATTTGCATTATCGGGTTGAGGTTCTGTGTTTTGGGCTTCCGTTGTTTCTCCTGTTTGACCTTGGTTACCGCCTTGAGAGGGCTCCGTATTATTTTCAGGCGTTTTTCCTTGAGCCGGGGCGTTTCCGTTATCTTGCGAAGGTGCCGGAGGAGCCGGAGTTTCTGCGACTTCACTCCAAGGTAGATCCGTATTTTGAGAATTTAATGCGGCGAAAATAAAAACAAAGAATAAACAAAGATATTTTTTGTGCATAAATTATGAATCCCTGCCCTCTGTAAAAATATTTTGATAGGAAAGATAGTTTCCCAAATAGACAGCCGTAAAAACTTCAGACTTTTTTTTGTTTTTTATATCGTTGCAAATAGAATCATATAGCTTGACCGGAATTTTCATAACCGCTACTTGGTCTTCTTTTAACCCGTAAACATAAAACTCAAAATTTCCGTCCGCGGTTACCGAATGAAAAAAGATCTTTATCTTTTTGCCCTTTATTTCTTTTCCACTGTCCAGCACAAAGAATTTTAAAACTTCCATGGCATGAGGGTCAAGACCGGCTTCAACAACTGCAAGGCGTTCAGCTAGTTCGGAATAACCTATAACGGGTGTCTCATCAGCTTTTTCATATTCTATCTTTTCAGCCTTTTTTGTTTTTTCGTTTATTTCTTTTAAACCCGAACAGCTTGAAAGACAGGCAATTCTATCGGCTTCCGGTACAAAGAGTAAAATAAGCTTTTTTGAAGGCCATTCGATTCTTGTTTTTATCTCGGACCGGACTTTTCTTCCGCACTGCGGGCATTTAAAAGTCAGGAAAGAGCCGTCAGATATCTTTTTTAATGTTTCCGGTTCTTTATCCAGATTTACTTTTGCACTATGTTCAATTTCAAAACTTGCATCGCATGGACAATGTATTTTCATAATAAAACTCCAATATTCTATAAGTATATCACATTTTACCGAAAAATGTAAGACCTGATGAGATTTTGTAGTCAAGGAGGCGGAAAAATACCGCTTGCATATATCTTCGATTTATGGCATTATGTGAGATATGAAAATGTTTTATTGGGGTAAAAAAGCTTTAAGGCTTTGCTTTGTACTGTTGATTATTATGATTCCTGTTTATGCCCAAGATGTTTTTATGGCGGGAAGTTATGAGGGATTGTTTAGAATAGATAATTTTAGAGCTAAAAAAATATGGAACGATGCTGCTGTTTTTAAGATATGCAGGGCCGGAAACCAATGGCTTTTTTTGACGGACAAGGGACTTGCCGCAAGTAAAAACTTAAAAGACTTTTACTATTTGAACGATAAACTTCCAAAAAAAATAATTAAAAATATAGATGCTGATGGAAATAAAACCTTTATCGAAAAAATTCCTCAGCTTAAAGATTTGGAAGTTCATCCTTTTAATCCCAATATTTTTGTTACTGCGACTTCAGGAAGTGTTTTTCTCACACGCGATTCGGGAAAAACATGGACCGATATTGGAGCAAATCATTCAGTGAACGGTATAAAAGCCGTCAGCGTTTTGGATATGCCCAATGTAAGGGGCGAAAAAGTTTTAACGGTTTTTGTTTCTCACTCCATAGCCGGAGTAGCGTGGAAACAGCCAGATGTAAATTCTAAAATTTGGAACGACATAAGTGACGGATTAAGAAAAGGGCCTGAAGGAGTTGAAGAGGTAGCCGACATTGTTTTTGATCAAAACTCAAAAAACTCTCAAATCTACTGTGTTCAGACCTTTTCAAAAATAATGTATAAACTCGATTGGAATAAAAAAATATTTATATCCTTAAACGAAAAAGAAGTAAATGAAAAGAAACTTGTTTGTGCAGATAGTTTGAATATAATCGACAATACGATTTTTGGAGTTATTGAGGGAGGCTTGTTTGAAACCAATTTATTTATGCCTAAAACTCAAGTCTATACTTCTAAAAAAGTGTTTAAAAATTATAATAAGGTTAAACAATATCTTAAAAATTCGAGCTATCTAAGCGCCTTTGTTCCGAATAATTTGACATTGTTCAACGGTAACTTGTCCTTATCGGAACTTTGGTTATTGCAAGGTAAAAAGACGCACAAGAATCCGTATTTAAAAAAAGCTGACGGAAAAAAAGGTATTTATACCCCTACTCATCAGGTACGCGATGAAAAAAGCTTTGAAAAACATCTCAAGACAATCAAGGACAATAAGCTCAATGCTCTTGTAATAGACATGAAAGATGAGGCAGGTTTTGTCCGTTATGAAAGCAAAAATGAAGATATAAAAAAATATAAGGGAATAAAATATGCGCTCGATATTGAAAAATTTATAAAAAGAGCAAAGGCTGAAAATATTTATCTTATTGCCCGAATCGTTGCATTTAAAGATAAAAATTTATACGTATATAATAACGGACAATATGCCGTCAAGGACAAACAAAACGGAAAGCCCTGGCAAGGTTATAATTTTTATAACGGAGAAAAAGAAGTTATACAGGAGCATTGGGTGGATCCTTATAACGAAGATGTTTGGAAATACAATGTGGATATCGCCGAAGAGCTTTGCGCTCTGGGTTTTGATGAAATTCAATTTGACTATATCCGTTTTCCTACCGACGGTTTAAATTTGTCGGATACTCACTATCCTGCTCGCGAAAAAGGTATGGACAAGGTCAGTGCTCTTATGTCCTTTTTAGCCTACTCGCGCGAAAGAATCAAGGCCCCTATTTCGATAGATATTTACGGAGCAAACGGCTGGTATCGCACGGGAGCCCGCACAGGGCAGGAGGTAGAACTCCTTGCAGAATATGTAGATGTTATATGCCCGATGTTTTATCCCAGTCATTTTGCTCAAAGCTTTTTGGCTTATAAACCTGCCGAAGAAAGACCCTACAGAATTTATCATCAAGGTTCATATAGAAACAAATTGATGGCACGCAATAAGGTGGTTGTGCGCCCCTGGGCTCAAGCCTTTTTTATTCCTGTTTCATACGATAAAAAGTACTATGACGAAGATTATGTAAAGCGCCAAATTTTAGGGATTAAGGATTCCATAGATGAGGGCTATGTTTATTGGAATAATTCGGGCCGCTACTTGGATCTGCGCCCTGACGGGGAGGGCTTATAATGGCTGAAATTGCTGCTGCTTCAAAAGAGCTTCATGCCGTACACCAATGGGGAATAGAAGTAATCAGGGCCGTACAAAATTTTTCAAATCCGGTTCTTACCGAAATCCTAAAATTTTTTACGGATGCTTCAACCTACGGCTTTGTAGTTTTTATTATAGGTCTTTATCTTTGGTGCATCGATTACAAAAAAGGGCTTCACCTTGCTTACGCCGCCGCCTTTACCTCAGGACTTAACGGAGGAATTAAACGAATATTAAAAGTCCCCAGGCCATTTACCCATGCACCGGAAATCATGCTTAAAAGCATAGGCGGTTTTTCAACGCCTTCGGGACATTCTTCGATAAGCGCTTTTATATACCCCGCAGCCTTGTTTTATAAGTCTTTTCAAAAACTGCCATCGAAAGATTCCCAATCAGGCAGTACCGAAACAAAGGGCACTTCTTCATCTAGGCTAAAAATAGCAGCGGCAATTATCCTCCCTCTCTTGGTAGGTTTTTCACGGGTTTATCTCGGAGTACACTATCCGACCGATGTCCTATTGGGCTGGGCTCTTGGAGCATTTATCTTTTTGAGTTTGATGTTTTTTCTTCCCGTAGTTGAAGCAAGGCTTTCTTCCTCAAACAAGACTGATGAAGAAGATCCGCAAAATATTAAATTCAAAAAAGATGCTTCAATAAGGTTTACGCTTACGGCTATTTTTTCATTTATACTCATTTTAATTTCGAAGGAAAAGGTAAATGAGGCAGGCGTTATCCTTGGGCTTGCTTTTGGAAATATCCGAATCCTAGAAAATTCAAAATATAATTTTGATGCTTCTTCAGGCTCTGCACTTCAAAAGCTTCTAAGATTTATTATTGGGGGCGCTCTTTCATGTATTCCGATTTTAATTTTCTATCTTTTAAAAATAGATTCAAGCTATGCTCAATATAGGCTCTACCACTTTTTGGAATTCTTTGCGGTTGGAGCTGTTGCTTCGGGTTTAGCCCCGATAATCTTTTGCCGTTTAAAACTTTCGGGAGGAGAGAATGCAGACAGGTAAATATTCCCTAGACGATCCGATAGCCGCAATAGCTACGGCCTTAAGTCCTGCCGCCCTCGGAATTGTACGCACCTCAGGGAAGGGGTCGATAGACCTTGCTTCCGCAATTTTTTCCCGCCCCGAAAAACTAAAAGAGGCTAAAGGCAACACTATCCTGCACGGCTGGATCTTGGATCCCGAATCAAAAAAGGAAGTTGATGAGGTTACGGTCTGCGTTTATAGGGAGCCTAAGAGCTTTACGGGAGAAGATGCTGTCGAGTTTATCTGTCACGGCGGCACTGCCGTCGTTTTAAAAATATACCGCCTACTAATCGAGAACGGTTTTAGGGCTGCCGAGGGCGGGGAGTTTACCTTCCGTGCCTTTGCTAACGGAAAGGCCGACCTGACGAGGTCAGAGGCCGTAAACGAAATTATCAATTCAAAAACCGATATAAATATAGAACTTGCAGCAGGCCGCCTGTCGGGAAATCTTTTTTCGGGGATAGAGGAAATAAAGCAAAATCTCACAAGGGTTATCGCAGCCGCCGATGTCGAAATAGAATACCCTGAAGACGAGGAGACTACAGAAGGAGCCTTTTCGCCTGATTTGATTTTAAAGGTGATAGAGCCTCTTCAAAATTTAGCCGGCTCATGGGCAGCAGAAAAAATTTTTATTCAAGGGGCTAAGGTCGTCCTTGCAGGTAAAACCAATGCCGGAAAGTCCTCCCTATTTAATGCCCTCTTAAAAGAAGACAGGGCCATAGTTTCGGACATTCACGGCACGACAAGGGACTGGCTTGAAGCCTCCTTAAATTTTAACGGAATCCCTGTAAGCCTTTACGACACGGCAGGCATTCGCTATACAAAAGATTCCATAGAGGTTATCGGGGTAGAACGGAGCTTGGAGATGAGCCGCAACGCAGACCTCATCCTCTACCTTTGCGATCCGAAAGATATCTTATCCTCGGGTAGTTTGAACAAAGAAGATTTGGACTTTGTAAAGAATGCAAAGCCTCCCGTAATTACCCTCATCACAAAAGAAGATCTCCTCGATGCCGAGTCAAAAGAAAAGCTAAAAGAAATTTTAAGTAAAGAAAAAATTGAAGATGCTCTTATAATTTCATCAAAGGCTTCAAGCGGAATCAAAGCCCTGTCCGAAAAGGCATACTCGGTTTTGGCAAAAAACACCGACAGGTCAGGTTTTTCAAAAACAGCCTCCCTCGGAAGCGAGAGACAGAGGGATGCCGTTCAAAAGGCCTTGGATGTGCTTGAAACAGCTCATCAAAACGCTGTCTCAGGCTTCCCCCTAGACCTCATCGTAGAAGACCTTGAAGAGGCCTTAAGCTTTTTAGGAGAAATCACCGGCGAAGTCCGCTCCGATGATATCCTCGACAAAGTCTTTTCGGGCTTTTGTGTTGGAAAGTAAATTGATGTAAAGGAATGATTTTCATTTTGTTGTCAACTTTGTGTTTTTCTGTTATACTATGTTTATGAGTACCATACGACAGATGCCTATAGGCATTCAAAGTTTTGAAAAACTTATAACGAACGATTGTGTCTATGTTGATAAGACAGAGTATATATGGAATCTGGTTAAAAATCCTGCCCCATACTTTTTAAGCCGTCCGCGCCGCTTTGGGAAAAGTCTCCTTCTTTCCACATTAAAGGCTTACTTTCTCGGCCAAAAGGAACTCTTTAAGGGGTTGGCGATCGAAAAACTTGAGGAGGGTGAAAAGGACAAAAGAGAAATATGGCAGAAACATCCGGTTTTTTACTTGGATTTTAACATAGGAATTTATGATACAAAGGAAGGTTTAGAAAGTCTTTTAAATAATCATCTTTGCGGCTGGGAAGATATTTACGGAAGTAAAGATTCCGAAAAAGCTCTTAGTGAACGCTTTTTTGGAGTGATAAACCGTGCCTTCGAAAAAACCGGCAAGAAGCCCGTGATTCTAATCGACGAGTATGATAAACCTCTCCTTCAAACCATGTGGAAGGATGAAGTCTTAAACGAAACCTACCGCACAATCCTCAAAGCTTTTTTCGGTATTATCAAAAGTGCCGATCAGGTAATACGTTTTGCTTTTTTAACGGGAGTTACAAAATTCAGTAAGATAAGCATATTCAGCGATTTAAATAATTTACGGGATTTAAGCCTTCTGTCAACCTATTCCGGTATTTGCGGTATTTCACAAGAAGAGCTTGAAGCAGGCTTTAAACCTGAAATTACAGCCTTGGCAGAAAATAATGACTTGAGCTATGAGGAAACTCTTGCAAAATTAAAACAAAGATATGACGGCTACCTTTTTGCAAAAAAAGGGAAAGCAATGTATAATCCGTTCAGTCTATTAAATGTTTTTGCTTCCCTCGAGTTTTCAAGCTATTGGTTTGCTACAGGCACGCCGACCTTTTTGGTAGAGTACCTTAAAAAAGCCTATTACAATATTCCGGACATTGATGGAAATATTCAGCTTGACGAACATGGTCTCAATGACTACAGAGCTGATCCCATTTTGCCTATTCCGATCCTCTTTCAATCTGGTTATCTTACGATTAAAGATTACAATGATTTTGCCGGTCTATACCGCTTGGGTTTTCCCAATGATGAGGTGCGCTTCGGTTTTTTACATAACCTTATGCCTGCTTACACTTCAATAAGTTCCGACAAAACAGGACTTTCTATTTGGGAGTTCTATGAGCAAATAGAAGCCGGAGATGTGGACGGTTTTATGCAAAAGATGAAAGGTATAATTTCCGGTATTCCCTACGACAGCTTAACCGAAAAAGACCTTGCCCTGCGTGAACAAAACTACCAGACGGCTGTTTATCTTATATTCGCTCTTATGAATCAATTTGTGCATACTGAAGTTCATTGTGCAACAGGAAGAGCCGATTGCATTGTGGAATTCAAAGACAAGGTTTATATCTTTGAGTTTAAGCTTACATCAAACGGAACGGCAGAAAATGCAGTAAGCCAAATCAACGATAAAAACTATGCCGATAAGTATTACGGCACCGGAAAAAAAGTTACAGCCGTAGGTGCAAGTTTTGATGAAGAAAAGCGAACGATTAAAGACTGGATAATTCAACCTTCGACTTGAGCCATCTCTGCGATTTGTTCCAAATGGGATTCTACATGGCGGCCGTGTGTTAAGACTACGAGCCTGTCGCCTGCCGAAATAGAAGTGCTTCCGTCGGGGATGATTTCTTCTTCGCCGCGGGCAATGCTTACTATTAAACACTCATCGGGCCATGTAACATCCTTTATCGGCTTTCCGTCCAAAAAGGATTCGGGAGAAACGCAGACTTCAAAAACCTGCTTGCCGTGATCTTCTTTCTTCTCTTTTTTATTTGAAAAGTCTTCGCCGGTTAAAATCTGCTTTAAAAGCACCTCGTCATTTGGCGGAGACTTTATTATGTTTGCCGTAATGTAGGCCGCGGCCGAGGTCAGCACCAAGCCGCCTAGGTGGAAAAGGTCTCCGCTTGTTTCTGCAAGAAGCACTATTGCTGTAACCGGGGCCTTTATTACTGTCGTAAAAAAGGCAGCCATCGCAAAGACCATTAGGTTTACTGCATATTGGGCTTCGATTAAATTAAAATAAACCAAAATATTCGAAAAGATAATTCCTGTTAAGGCTCCGCATGAAAGGAGGGGAACAAAGATGCCGCCTATAGCTCCCGAACCTGCCGAAAGGCCTGTAAAGATTATCTTTGCCGCAAGAATCACCACGAGCATAAAAAAAGGAAGGCTGTGTTCCGCAAGGGCTTCGATAAGATGATCTCCTCCGCTTGCCGCAAGGGGCAAAAAAAGACAGACAGGTACCGAAATAAGATAGGGAATCAGGGGCGCAAATTGGGGAGAAATATTTAGCTTTTTGTAAAGTTTTTGAGAAGTATAAATCGATTTTTTAAAGAGGTGTCCTATTATCGCCGCCGCAGCCCCCATCAAAAGGAGCCAGCCGAAATATTTTATAGGGAAGAGCTGAAGGCCGTGAAAATTAAAAATGGCTCCCTGCTTAAAAAATACCGAGGCTACAAGGTCTCCTGCAAAGGCTCCAAGCATTACGCAGGTTAAAAGGAGGGGGCTTAGATATTGATGAAGATCCTCTATTGCAAAGACAATACCTGCAAAGGGAGCCCCGAAGGTAGCTGCAAGTCCTGCTGCCGCTCCGCTTGTTACCAGGCAGATCCTTTCTATATGGGAGGTCTTGCCGATTTTTTCAAAGGCGCTTCCTACATAGGCACCGATTTGAACTGATGGACCTTCCCGTCCGACTGAAAGACCTGCACTTATGTTTAAAACGCCGCCTAAAAATTTCAAAGGTAATTCGGGCCAGGGCGTCATGTCAAGCTTTTTCATAAACTTACCCTTGATTTGCGACACTCCGCTTCCCTTAATCATCGGATATTTTTTTATTATAAAGCCCATAAAAATCCCAAGAAGCGTTACCGCTAAAATCAAAACGGCAAGGTTCAATAGATTTCCGCCTGCAGCCTTGTCATAAAAATCAATCCGTAAACCTGAAAGAAAATCGATTGACTTTCTAAATGCCGTAATTGCAAGCCCTGTAAGAATACCAACAATAAAACTTTCTCCTGCAATTATAAGATGGTTTCCGTACCAATTTTCAAGAATTTTCTTCGTGCTTAAACCTTTGTCTTTCATATGCGACATTATATAAATAAGCCTTTTGTATGTCAATTAAAATTATTGGATATAAATTCTTTTACCCCGCAAAGATAACCACAGCCAAAATAACCGTCACTATGAGGTTGATAAATATGACAAATGGAAGAATTTCATTTAGTTTCTTTTTGTTTTCTTTTATGAAGAGACTTGATACGGCAATCATGGTAAGAATTATATATAAAACTATTACAAGCTTTTCGGTTTGCTTGGAACTTGGAAAAAATTGAAAAAAAAGGCCGGCAGCCAAGGAAAGGGCTGAAAGAAGATAGAGGGTAAGGCCTACATGCTTACCAATCAACGAAGCATCATATTCTTTTTTTTCTTCCTTACTCATCATATTGTAGCCTGCAATCAAAAAATTGAGTTTAAACTTATGAATTAAAATACCTAAAAGAGCAAGCACCGCTGCAATTATATAAAAGCCAATCATACCTTCCTCCCAAAGAGTTTTTACTTTTAAAGTATAACATGGTGATTAGTATTTAGCAAGTACGAGGGCGATAAGCGGATGTCCGGCAAACTATAAAATTCCCCGATTTCGTGTTATACTGTGAATAAAGGGGGTACAACAGTCTTGAAGCGATTTGAAGATTTAACACTTGCCGATGACTTTATGTTCTGCAAAGTTATTCAAAATGAAGATATATGCAAAGAACTTATCGAAATGATATTATCGGACACTATCGGTAACATTGCATATATTTCAACCCAACAGCACATACAAACCTACGAACAGGCAAAGTCGGTACGATTCGATATCCTTGTTCAAACCGAAGACGGTAAGTTTTACGACATTGAAATGCCGTTTTCCGATATCCGTCCATGTCTATCGGAAAACATCGCTTTTATTGGAAACACCGGCATCCATGCCGGAGCGCAATATTCCCAAAAGAATGCGGTTTTATCAAGCTGCTATTGATATTTCTTTTTTGGATAAGGGCTTTTCCGAAGGTGCGTATCAAACCAAGCTTGAAAACGCAACAGCATTTAAACGGCTTGGCATTGATATTGAAAAAATAGCTGAAGGAACCGGCCTTTCCGTCGAAGAAATCGAAAAGCTTTAGCCCCCTCATTCGCAGTCCCGGCACGGATGCCGGAACAGCCGTAGATACCGCGAGTTTGCCTTGAGCAAACCGTTTGCCCAAGGCAAACTCGTTGCATACAATCGGACACGATGTCCGATTGTATGCCATGTGCGGAAAAGCTTTATATCGGCATAAAAACGGGACAGGATGTCCCGTTTTTAAACCCTAAAACGTGCTGAACTTTGCTTTTTTAGCCGCCTCGTCATCGCCGGGAACCTTCATTTTATCAAGAGCTGCCGGGTCGGTGTAAGCGTCATAGTGCTCATTTTTTACCTTTATGCCGCCTGCTTCCAAAGCGGTGCAGCCTTCAAAGACATCCATAAACCTGTACTCCGAACCGTCATAATTACACAGAAGCTTTACCCCTTTTAAAGCGGAACAGCCTTTAAAACAGTAGTGCATATTCGTAACGTTTGCAGGAATGTCGGGAGCTTTAGTTAAACTTGTGCAGTCGGCAAAACAGTAGTGCATATCCGTAACGTTTGCAGGAATGTCGGGAGCTTTAGTTAAACTTGTGCTGCCGTAAAAACAGCCTCCCATATACCTAACGCTTGCAGGAATGGAGGGACTTTCAGTTAAACTTTTACAGCCTGAAAAACAGAAGTACATATTCGTAACGCTTTCAGGAATAACGGGAGCTTTAGTTAAACGTGTGCAGCCGCCAAAACACCAGCCCATATCCGTAACGCTTGCGGGGATAACGGGGCTTTCGGTTAAACTTGTGCAGTTGGCAAAACAGCCTTCCATATTCGTAACGCCCTCGGGTATGTTTGCAACGGACACAAGGTTGGTACAGCCGAAAAAGCACGCGAGCATACTGTCAAGACCTGCAACTTTGCCGGGCAGTTTAAGGGCAACTTTTTTAGCAGGGTGAGCCTGTATCTTTTTGCCCAGTTCTCCCGCTTCAGCATTGCTGCCTTCGACTTTGCCCGCAAGGCCGTCTTTAGATATGCCGGTTATTTCGATGTAGTTTACCTTATCGACAGAGGCGGTGTTTGCAAGGTAGGTTTCAAGCTCGGTATAGGCTACCTGTACATAGGCGGAGCCGCCTCCTCCTGCGGCGTTGGGGCAGGCGGTGAACAATCCTACCAGCAATAACGATGCGGCAAGTGTAAGGACTGCCGCCCGATTTCTTAAAAATGCAGTTCTTTGTTTTGTGTTTTTCATTGTTTTTCTCCTTAATAAATAATTCATAATTCTTATCTGCACACGGACGTGCGGTTTTTAAACCGATTACGGGGGTTTGTGTCTAAAAAAAGACAACAGAAGCGTTTTTCTATTGCCGTTGATATGAGAATGCTTGTTTGTGTGATTTTTCGAAAGTGTAAATTTACAGCCGGCTATCCGCGAGTTTCGCCGGCTGCGCCGTCGAAACTCGCTGCATAAAAGCGAGCTGCCCTGCAGAGAGCTTTTATGCCGGTGCTGAGTGCTGAGTGCTGAGTGCTGAGTGCTGAGTGCTGAGTGCTGAGTGCTGAGTGCTGAGTGCTGAGTGCCGAGTGCCGAGTGCCGAGTGCCGAGTGCCGAGTGCCGAGTGCCGAGTGCCGAGTGCCGAGTGCCGAGTGCCGAGAAATTGTGCGGGCGGGTGCGGCTTTGTCAAGTACCTTGACGGTTTTTTGAGAACTTTTTGTTATACTGTTTAAGCGGTTTATTTTCCCCTTCATACTATTACATTATAGTTCAAGTTTTTGAGAATAACAAGTTTGAGGGGAAAAGTTTTTGTAATTTGTTTTTTTGGGAAAGTACAAAGTGCGAGTGTCGAGTGGCGAACTTTGTACTTTGGCGTTTGCACTTTGAACTTCGGCATTCACACTTCGCACTTCGACATTTGAACTTCGAACTTTGTTACAGTTTCTCAATTTCTTCTTTGCTTAAGCCCGATATTGTGCAAATATCGCTAATCGGGTAATTCATACCCTTCATTAACTTTGCCGTTTCGATAGCTTTTTGGTATGAGCCTTGTTCGATTCCTTGCTCAATTCCTTGCTCGATACCCTGTTCAAGACCCTGTTCAAGACCTTGTTGTATGCCAATCATTAGACTTTCTTGTCTTTGTACCGCTATGTCGGTATCATAATCGTATTCTGCTATTAACATGTTGATTACCTCCTCTTTTCGAAACGATGGGCATCGCCTGCGTCGTACGGCAAAAAAGTGTCCTCGACGTATACCTGATACGCCTGCGGCCGCCACGGACAGAAGGTGGATGGCTTTACAGTTTTTCTATTTCTTCTTTAGATAAACCTGTCATAAGACAAATTTCCGAAATAGGGTACTGATGAGAAATCATTAACTTTGCCGTTTCAATAGCTTTTTGATATAAGCCTTGTTCGATTCCTTGTTCGATTCCTTGCTCAATTCCTTGCTCGATACCCTGTTCAAGACCCTGTTCAAGACCTTGTTGTATGCCAATCATTAGACTTTCTTGTCTTTGTACCGCTATGTCGGTATCATAATCGTATTCTGCTATTAACATGTTGATTACCTCCCGTGATTTTCTCATTAAGTATTCTTTTAGGATTCCTTTTTCTATGCATATCTTTACCGCATTGGTAAAGCCGTTTTCGCTGTCGAGCCGGGTTTGGGTTCGCACTTCCTCAACGAAGAGGCTGTACTCTTCCAGAGTTTTACAACGGCTTAATACTTCTGCTCCTTTGTTCTTGTTGATGTTCAGCACTTGTACAGTCAGCTCCAGCGGTATTCGTTCAGGTTTTGTAATAAAGGCATCGGATAGCTTTAAAATTGTAGTTTCAGGATAATCGTCTGTACCGTTGTAAAAGACATAGAATTCGGGAGTCGGTATTTTTGATAACTTTCTTAAATACCTGTCCGTTGGAGCTTGCAGTTTTTCATAGAGCCTTGCTATGTATTCTAAAAAGCGCAAGGGCATATTTTCGTTTATTGTGGATTGGTGCTCTGCAAGCACGATTATTTTGTTGTCCACAAGACAGGAAACATCGTTAATAATGTTCATGTACATAACGTTATCGAGCCTTATATTTTCTACAGGGCAAGACAACTGTAAATTTGTACCGTGCAGTGCATTATATAGAGATAAAAAGTTTTCCTTAGCCTTTTCATCTTCTGCGAAAAGGTCAACGAATACCGAATCTTTGTATTTTCTGTTTGCCGTACTCATACCGCTCCCTCTACTTTTATATTCCGCCGCGGATGGCGAAAGGATGTACATTTCATAATCGGACACGGATGTCCGTGGTTCCACGCTTGGAGAGTTTTGCTGCAAGCAAAACTCTAAGATAAGAAATGTACAAGGATGTACATTTCTTATCGGTATTATACCATAGATTAAATAATTTTAAAAGGTATAGATACCGCTCCCTATTTAAATACTATATTTATCTCTTTTCATAGTGATTTTTGCATTTACTTTTTTCCGGCTTTATGATAAAATTCAAGATATGTGCCTGCGGTGCATCCGCAAAAGTTTTTTAAGGAGTATGCTTTATGAGTAAAAAAGACAAGCCTAAAAAGATCCTGTATGCAGTCGATTATAAGCCGAAAAGAAAGAGTCCCTTTCTTTTGGACTTTGCCAACCATTTAAACCGGACAAAACCGGGTTCCAAAAGGTCTATTACCTACGATGATCCCGAATACTATGTCATGGAAAACATCGTTTCGGACGAAATGGCAAAGGTCGGTATGTTTTTAAAAATCAGAACGCCCCTGAGTGCCCGGGATATAGCTCCTCTATGCGGAAAAACCGTAGAGGAAACCGAAAAAATCCTTTGGGAGCTGGCCTATGTGGGCTGCTGTATTACCAACACAATCGACGGAGTAAATAAGTACTGGACCGAAATCTGGGTTCCCGGCATTATGGAAATGATCAACAACAATAAGGAACTCACCGAAAACCATCCCGAAATAACCATTGCCTTCGATGCCTACGGCAAAAAGAAGGGAGAAATAGCTCCCGGCATTCTGCCCATGGGTGTTTCCCCGATGAGGGTAATCCCTATTGAAAGTGCAATAGAATGCGACACCCATCATGCAAGCTATGAAGAAATCTCTCATTACCTTAATCAGCATACTATTTTCAGTGTTTCCGATTGCTCTTGCAGAACGGTGCGCGAAAAGATGGGAGAAGGCTGCGGCCATCTAAAAGAAGATATGTGTATTCAGATGGGACATGGAGCCGAGTATTATATTAAAACCGGAAGAGCCAGGCAGATTACTCGTGAAGAAGCCTTTGAAATTATAAAAAAGGCTGAAGAAAACGGACTCATGCACGATATTCCGAACCTGGACGGGGAGGGAAAAACTCATGCTATCTGTAATTGCTGCGGCTGCGGCTGCCTTGCAATCCGAAATGCGATTATGTACAGGAATCCCGATTTTTCTCGCTCAAATTATATTTCGGTAATTGATGAAGAAAAATGTGTAGCCTGCGGTGAATGTGTAGAGCACTGTCCGTCTAATGCCCTAAGACTAGGGCAAAAAATCTGCTCGTCAAAGCCCATCCCCGAAGAAAAGACCGTAAAAACTCCTCGAGACCACCGATGGGGGCCTGAAGACTGGAATCCTGATTACCGCACAAACAGGCAGGTTGTCGTAAAGACCGGAACAAGCCCCTGTAAGGCTAACTGTCCCGCCCATATAGGTGTTCAAGGTTATATAAAACTTGCAGCTCAAGGAAAATACAGGGAAGCCTTGGAGCTTATAAAACTCGAAAATCCCTTCCCGGCAGTATGCGGTCATGTCTGTCCCCGTTATTGCGAACAAGGCTGTTCACGGCTCGGTCTCGATGAGGCCGTTGCCGTTGACGATATCAAAAAATTTATAGCGGAGCAGGATCTTAATTCGGAGCACCGCTATGTTCCGAAAAAGAAAAGAGACTATCACGATAAAAAAATTGCCATTATAGGAGGCGGTCCTGCAGGTCTTTCATGCGCCTACTATCTTGCAATAGACAATTACGATGTAACCGTCTTTGAAAAAGAAAAATCCTTGGGCGGAATGTTAAAATTCGGCATCCCCTCATTTAGGCTCGAAAAAAAAGTTCTTGATGCCGAAATAGATGTTTTAAGAGAACTGGGCGTAAACTTTAAAACCGGAATCGAGGTAGGAAAGGATATAAGCCTTGATGAACTTAGAGCTCAAGGCTTTAAGGCCTTTTACCTTGCAATCGGAGCCCAAAAAGGAAGGATCTTGGGCATTGAAGGCGAAGATGCTGCCGGCGTAATTACCGGTGTGGACTTTTTAAGGGAAGAAAACTTAAACGAAACCAAAAGCCTTTCAGGCAAGGTAATCGTTATCGGAGGCGGAAACGTAGCCGTTGACGTTGCCCGAATGGCTGTCCGCGCAGGCGGAGAAGAAGTTTCTATGTTCTGCCTCGAAAAGAGGGAAGAAATGCCGGCCCTCCCCGAAGAAATCCATGAGGCCGAAGAAGAGGGTATAAAGATTACAAACTCATGGGGCCCCAAACGAATCCTCGTTAAGGACGGAAAGGTAAGCGGAGTGGAATTTAAAAAATGCGTTTCCGTTTTTGATAAGGACGGAAGGTTCAGCCCTGCCTATGATGAAAACGATACCATGACTGTCGAGTGCAGCTTTGTTATAACCTCGGTAGGACAGGCAATCGATTTGGGCTCTATCTTGGAAGGTTCCGCCTGCGAGATAAACAAAAACCAAACCGTAAAGGCCGACCCGGTTACCTATCAGAGCGCTCAAAAAGACATCTTTGTGGGCGGCGATGTGTTGACAGGCCCCAAATTCGCCATAGATGCCATAGCCCAGGGAAAGGAAGGTGCTGTTTCGATTCACCGCTTTGTACACCCGGGGCAAAGTTTGGTTATGGGAAGAACAAAGAGGGATTATAAACCCTTAGACCGTGAAAACTTGGAGCTTGCAGGCTTTGACCGGCTGCCCCGACAAAGAGCGGAAGAACCTTCCGGCGAAGAAGGCAAAAAGACCTTTAGGGATTTACGCAAGACCTTAACCGAAGAGCAGGTCAAGGCTGAAACTGAACGCTGTTTAAAATGCGGAGCCGTCAAGGTTGACGAGTATATGTGCATAGGCTGCGGAATGTGTACTACGCGCTGCCGCTTCGGAGCCATCAGCTTAAAGCGTGTTTATGATGCTCGCCCGAGTACCCTCGAAAAGATTAAGGGTGTCGTTATAAGAAACATGGTAAAAAGGGAAGGTAGAATTTTATTTAACAAGATTTTTAAACCTTCTCCAAAGCGCAAATAAAAACCGGATTTAAGTTTATGCACGAATTAAGTTTGGTCATGGAAGTTGTCCGCCGTGTTGATGCAATCGCTAAATCGAACAATGTCAGCGAGGTCGATACAATAGTTTTACAAATCGGCGAAATTGCAACCGTTGTTCCTCACTTTGTTCAAGCCTGCTATCCTGCCGCCGTAGACGGGACATGGATGGCAGACACAAAGCTGAAAATCGAAATGGTAAAGGCTTCTGTACGCTGCAACAGTTGCACTCAAGTTTTTGACCCGATAGAATATCACGGCGTATGCCCTTCCTGTTCTTGTAATGAGCATGAGATTCTTACAGGCCGGGAATTTATGATAAAAGAAATTGTATGTTATTAAGTTTTTATGGGAATTATGATAAACAGCTCGGAAGGAATTCTTCCTCGCTGTTTATCTTCGAGTTTTGTGCTTTGCACAAAACATCGTGTTATTGTATGTAGTTTTGCAAAATGCAAAACTACGTGAAAAAACTTTTTTCGGAAGCTGAGGCTTCCTGCAAAAAGTTTTTATGGGAGTTATGATGAACGAGTTTAAGATTATCGAAATTAAAGAAGGTGTTTACGAAACAAACAATGCCCATGCGGCAAAACTTCGCAGTAAACTAAAGGAAGAGAAAAAGTTTTTATTGAATTTGATGTCGTCTCCGGGGTCGGGAAAAACTACCTTGCTTAAAGCAAGCATCGAAGCTTTAAAAAAAGATTTTAGAATCGGTGTTATGGAAGCCGACCTTGATTCTGCCGTAGATGCCGAGACCATTTCGCAAACAGGTGCAAAGGTTATTCAGCTTCACACAGGCGGAATGTGCCACTTGGATGCCGATATGACCGAACAAGGCTTGGAAGCCCTCGGTATTTCAGACCTGGATCTTATCTTTCTTGAAAATGTCGGCAACCTGATTTGCCCCGCAGAATTCGATACGGGCGCCTTAAAAAATGTTATGATTTTAAGCGTTCCCGAGGGAGACGATAAACCCTTAAAATATCCTCCGATGTTTCAGGTTTGCGATGTTCTTTTAATCACAAAGATGGATACCGTAAGCGTCTTTAATTTTGATTTGAAAAAATGTACCGAGTACGTAAAGAAGCTCAATCCCGATATAAAAATCTTCCCCGTATCTGCCTTAAAAGGAGACGGAATGGAAGCATGGATTGACTGGCTGCGTTCTGCCGCAAAAGAATTTTAAGTATCTTTTTTGATAAGCATTTTTAATTGAAACTTTTTGAGCTTATTATACTTTATATTTATATCCGTTATAAAAGTAAAAAGTTTTTATAGGAGAAATGAAAGTGAAATGTATTAGAACCATTATGTTTATGCTGATTGCAGGTCTTGTTTTGACCTCTTGTGCGCCTAAGGCCGATGTCTTTGTTCAGCCGTCGGGAGATGTTGTGGTAACCTTGGATATCCAAACAGGAAAAACAATAGATGCCCTTCTCGAAAATGCGGCTCAGTTTACCGCAGAAGAAAAGGCTAAAAGTCCTTCAATCTTTAATACGGAAGAAATAAAAAAAGAGCTTGAAGCCAAGGGGATAAAAGTTTTAAAAATGACTACCAATTCGATAGCCGGCATAAATGCAAAAATCAAAATCATGAGCAAGGACATGGATGGTGAAACCTCCTTTGTCAAAACCGATATGAAGGCCGGTCTTTTGTCGTTGAGTATAGGCCCCGACAATATAAAAGAATTTGTAAGCCTGCTTTCAGAAGACGACAGGGAATATATCGAACTTTTAATGGCTCCGGCTATAACGGGAGAGCCTATAGAAACAGCTGAATATGAAGAACTTATTAAGGCCGCTTACGGAGATAAGCTAGCTTCCGATTTAAAAAGATCAAAGTTTCATGTTTCAATTACCTGTCCTAAAAAAATTAAAAGTATAAAGATTACTCCTTTCGGATATTCTTCTAAAGACGGTAACAAGGGGTCAGTCGATATCCCCCTTTCAGAATTACTTTGTGTAAGAGACCCCATTTTCGTTGAGGTTAAATTCTAACTTTTGGAGGAGTTTATGTATTTCGATTACTATTATTTGGTTTTGGTTGTTCCGACTTTGCTTTTATCCTTGTATGCTCAATTTAAGGTAAAGGCTGCATTTTCAAAATACTCTCAGGTTCAGACCATGAGAAAAATTTCAGGCAAAGAAGCTGCAGCCCTCTTGCTTAGATCAAATGCAATATCCGATGTGAATATCGAAAGGGTAGGCGGAAGTTTAAGCGATCACTATGACCCGGCTCACAAGGTTTTACGCTTGTCGGATCCTGTCTACGATAAGACCTCGATAGCAGCCGTAGGTGTTGCCGCCCACGAAACAGGACATGCCATTCAGGATAAAGAAAAATACGGCCCGCTGGTTTTGCGCAGCACCTTGGTACCGGTTGCAAACATAGGTTCGGCTGCCGGCCCCTATTTGGCCCTCGCCGGTATAATCTTCGGAATGAATTTGCTTCTCAACATAGGTATAATTCTTTTTGCCTGCGCCGTTTTGTTCTATCTTATAACCCTGCCGGTTGAAATCGATGCTTCAAGGCGTGCCTTAAAAGTCTTGGAACACAATGCCGTTTTAAGCCAAGAAGAACTAAAAGGTGCCAAAAAAGTTTTGTCGGCTGCTGCCTTAACCTATGTGGCCTCAGCCCTTACTGCAATGGCAAACCTCTTACGCTTAATTTTAATTTCGCGGGATAGAAGGTAAATTTAAAATATTTATACCCATAATCTCAATTTTCTCTTGTATTATCCGATAAAATAATGTATAATCGGCTTGTCGATCCGATAGGCCGGATGGATGTTATTTATAATAGTGTAGGAGAATTTATGAGTGTTACATTTTCAATTAGGAAAAAGCTTGTCTTAGTTTTCACATTCGTGATTTTAACGTTGATTTTGCTTGTCATAGGAATAGTCGGTTTACAGGTACGAGACTCTAATATGGATCAATTCTATAAGAATACTTTAAGCAATGCAAAACTTGTCGAAAACGGAATAAATTTATTTTTCGAAAGTAAGAAGAACATGCTTAAAATGCTCGCTGAGCATCCGGACGTAATAAATGCCGATGAGTCTCTGCACAGCCATATAAATTATACAAAAAAAGTTGAACTAGTTGATATAGAAAAAAGTGAGACCGAACAAAACATTGTTGATCTTTTTAAAAGAATTTATTCCGCTTTTCCGGAATATGTGGAAATTTTTATGGGTACAAAGTGGGGCGGTTTTACAACGAGCTTTGAAGGTGAGATGGATGCGGGCTTTGATCCTCGTAAAAGGGAATGGTATATTTCCGCATCAAAAGCCGGCGGTAACACTATTATAACCAATGCCTACCATTCTACTGTCGGAGATCATGTGGTGTGTCTTTCACGAGGAATATACTCGAAAAAAAACGAGCACATAGGAAACATCAGTATAGAAATTACTCTTAAAAGCCTTACCGAAATGATTTCAAAATCAACTCACGGCCGATCAGGATATTTTATGCTTGTCCAAAAAGACGGTACCATACTTGCCGATCCCCGGCATTCTGAATTTAACTTTAAAAAAATGGAAGAAACCGGAGTGGATGCTTATAAAGATTTAAACAAAATAGATTCGGGAACTCTTAACATAAAAATGGATGGCCGTGACTGGATTACAGAAACGTTCAGTATTCAAGAACCTGACTGGAAGTTAATTGCTTTTATGCAAAAGGATGAAGTTTTTGAAGAGTTTAATGAAATTTTAAAATCAATGATAATTATCGGTCTTATTTTGTGGGTGATATTTTTAATTGTCTCATCTATTTTTGGCCTGCGAATTGTAAAGCCGATAAAACAAATAATAATAACTTTAAAGAAAGTAGCCGAGGATGATTTTACGGCAAGGCTGCCTATTATCGGCAGAGACGAATTTACCCAGCTTTCTGTTCATTTTAATAATACTCTGGATAAAATCGGTTCTTCGATACGTTTGATAAATGAAAATACCGAAATAATGAACAACATCGGTATCGAGTTAGCTAATGATATGTCGGAAACTTCAAGTGCCGTTCAACAAATAAGTACCAATATAGAGTCGATCAATCAGCAAACCATAACACAAAGTGCCGGCGTAACTCAAAGTGCCGCAACTATCGAAGAAGTTCTGCATAATCTTAGTCAACTTGATTCCGGTATAGAAATGCAAGCTTCCGGTGTTGCAGAATCATCCGGGGCAGTTGAACAGATGACTGCAAATATAACTTCGGTAACAAAAATGCTCGAAAAAAATAATGAATTTATAAAAACGGTTTATGACCAAACAAGAATCGGTAAGAAGGGTGCACGTACGGCAAATGAAGTTGTAACCGAAATAGCTGCAAAATCTGCTGCTCTTCTTGAAGCAAGCGAAATAATTCAAAATATTGCAAGCCAAACAAATCTTCTTGCAATGAATGCCGCCATTGAAGCGGCCCATGCCGGTGAAAGCGGAAAAGGCTTTGCTGTCGTTGCGGATGAAATCAGAAAACTTGCCGAAGAATCAAACATGCAGGGTAAACAGATTGCAGATGTAATAAAAGAATCGATAGAAATTATAGATAATCTGACTGTTGCCGGAGCAGGAGCCGAAAAAACATTTATTGAAGTATATGAACTTGTCAATAAAATTTCTCAGCAAGAAGAATTAATACTTGAAGCTATGAAAGAGCAAGAAAAGGGTAGTCTTGAAGTATTGCGTGCAGTCAGAAACATAAGCGATGGAGCTGAAGAAATAAAGAAAGGATCTACAGAAATGCTTCAAGGAGGAAAGCTGGCTGCAGATGAAATGATCAAACTTGATGAACATACACGCTCCATAAGTAACAGCATAAATGAAATGACTTCGGGTTCATTACAAATAAATCAATCGATTCAAGAAATAAATCAACTAACATTTAAAAATAAGCAGAGTATTGAAAATCTTGCAAATGAAGTAAAAAAGTTTAAGGTTTGAAAAATTATGGGAATGAAAGGCCCTATTCTTTTTTTTGAATGAGTGAAAAATAGATGGGCCCTGCTCCTTCCGCCTTATCGGGAAGAAAACGAAATCCGTATTTTGTTTTTTCGGGGAGGACGGGCCCAAGGCTGTCAGGCTTTTCTTCAAGCCTTACTCTTTCCTTATACTTTTTTATAAGCTTTTCGATTAAAAAATCGTTTTCTTCATCGGCAAGAGCACAGGTCGAATAGATCAAATAGCCCCTAGGTTTAAGGAGCAAAAAGGCCGCAGATAAAAGAGCCCATTGTCTTTGGCTTAAATTTTTTATGCGGGCATCTGTCCATTGTTTAAGATATTTTTCGTTTTGAAGCACATGCCTTTCGGAAGAGCAGGGGGCATCGAGTAAAATTCTCTCGTAAAGCTCTTGACCGTAGCGGGGCATTCGGGAAGCATCATAGCCGGAAACCCTTATCCGTTTTCGGTCGTTTTCGCTTAAGTGCTCATCGAGAACCCTTATAAGTCTGTTCCGTCTATCGGCCGAAAGCTCGTTTGCCTGTATTTCGGCGTCTCCCCTAATCCTGCTTAAAAGAACCAGGGTCTTCCCTCCGGGGGCAGCACACATATCGAGGCAGCTTCCTTCTTCAAGAAGAGGCATTGCCTTGGCGGCTTGAATGCTTGCATAATCCAGATAGTAATTTTGTATGAGGTTTTCGCTGTAGGCTTCCGCCTTGTTTTCTTCTAACAGGGCGGCTTTGAGGGCAGGCCACCTTTCTCCAAAAACGGAAAGATAATAAGTTTCAAAACTTTCTGCCCCGCTTAGTTTTTGTTTTTTCATAACCGCTTATTTTTGTAAAGTTTTCGGATAAATAAAGCTATAAATAGCCTATAGTTCAAACTCGGAATGCTTTGCATAAAAATCTTCAGGGATAATATCCATTAAGATTATGTCGTGCATTTTTCGGTTGCGGATTAGAGCCTCTCTCCTTGCTCCTATTTTTTTAAAGCCGACTTTTTCGTAAGCCTTAATAGCTCTTTCATTATAAGAATATACATTTAAGATTATGTTATGCAGGTTGAGTTTTTGATAGGCATAGTTTATGAGTAAGCACATAGCCTCGGTACCGTAGCCCTTTGACCAGTAGGCCTTGTTACCGATAAAGATGCCGAGCTCTGCCGTTCTATCCAAATGATTGATCTTCATAAGTCCCATGTTTCCTATAAGCTCATCGCTTACTGCATCCACGATTGCGTAATTATGCTCCTTTGAAATCCTATCGATTATGAGGCGTTCTGTTTCAAGTCCTATAATTGAAGAAGCAAAGTTAAGATATTCGGCGACTTCCTGATCGTTTGCCCAAACAGCATATTTTTCCGCATCTTCAATTCGCATCGGGGCGAGATAACATTTTTTTCCGATAAGTTTTTTTATGTACATGAGACCTCCCATAAAAATTCAATAAAAGCTTTTTGAAAGGATTATAATTAAAAGATGGGGCAGGGTCAAGAACTTGTTTTAGGCCGCCTATTATGTTATACTATATTTATGAGTACTAAAAGAAAAATGCCTATCGGAGTTCAAAGTTTTGAAGTTCTACGAAAAGATTCTTTTGTTTATATAGATAAAACGGAATTTATTTGGAAATTGGTGAACGAAAGCCGTGTTCACTTTTTAAGCCGGCCGCGCCGTTTTGGGAAAAGCCTCTTGCTTTCTACCTTGAAAGCCTACTTCCTCGGGCAAAAAGAGCTGTTTAAAGGTTTGGCTATCGAAAAACTTGAGGAGTGCGAAAAAGACAAAAGAGAAATCTGGCAAAAGTATCCCGTTCTCTATTTGGATTTTAATCCCAAAAACTACGCCGACACTAGGGCCTTGAATGATATTCTTAATGCCCACTTATCTGAATGGGAGGATGAATTTAAGATAGAAAAAACGGAGGAATCTCCTGACGGACGCTTTAGAAATCTTTTAAAACAGATTTATGAAAAAACAGGCAAGCAGGCAGTTATCCTCATAGACGAATACGATAAGCCTCTTCTTCAAACTATGTGGAAAGATGAAGCCTTAAACGAAACCTACCGCACAATTCTTAAAGGTTTTTTCGGAGTAATAAAAAGTGCAGACCAATATCTCCGCTTTGCTTTTTTGACAGGAGTTACAAAATTCAGTAAGGTCAGCATATTCAGCGATTTAAATAATTTAAGGGACTTAAGCCTCTTGTCGGATTACTCTGCCATCTGCGGTATTTCCCAAGAAGAACTTGAAAAGGATTTTCAACCCGAAATTGAGGCCCTTGCCGAAAATAATGATTTGACCTATGAGGAAACCCTCGCAAAATTAAAACAAAGATATGACGGTTATAAATTTTCAGAAGACGGAAAAAATATGTACAATCCTTTTAGCTTGTTAAATGTTTTTGCCGACGGGAAAATGCGGGACTATTGGTTTTCAACAGGCACCCCGACCTTTTTGGTTGAGTATCTTAAAAAAGCCTATTATAATATTCCCGACCTCGATGGAAATGTAAAAATGAACGAGGCAGGTTTAGAAACCTATAGGGCAGATGCAATCAACCCCCTGCCTATTTTGTTCCAATCGGGCTACTTAACAATCAAAGACTATAACGACTTTTCAAGACTTTTCCGCTTAGGTTTTCCTAATGATGAGGTGCGTTACGGTTTTTTGGATAATTTACTTCCGGCCTACACCCCGATACGAACCGATAAAACAGGGCTTTCTATTTGGGAATTTTACGAGCAAATAGAGGCCGGAGATGTAGACGGCTTTATGGAAAAATTAAAGGGAATAATATCCGGTATCCCTTACGACAGCTTAACAGAAAAAGACCTGGCCTTGCGTGAGCAAAACTATCAGACCGCCGTCTATCTTGTCTTCGCCCTTATGAACCAGTTTGTGCATACTGAAGTCCGCTGTGCAACAGGGAGAGCTGACTGTGTTGTGGAATTCAGCGATAAGGTTTATATCTTTGAATTTAAACTCACCTCAAACGGAACGGCCGAAGATGCTATAAACCAAATAAAAGAAAAGGGCTACGCAGACAAGTACTCGGGGACAGGCAAGAAGGTAATAGCAATAGGTTCAAGCTTTGATGAAGATAAACGCACAATTAAAGACTGGCATGTTGAAAGGTAAAATAAACCGCAAAACCTTGAGCTTACACTCAACTTAATAAAGATAATTTGATGGGGTTTAGAATAATATTCTTAACTCATTTTCGGACATGGATGTCCGTGGTGGTATTCTCACGATGTTTTAGACCTAAGTCTAAAACTCGAAACTCAAAACGGTACAAGGATGTACCGTTTTGAGTATTTTATTTTATTCCGGAATTCTTAAAATGCTTTCCCAATATTTTTGAGCCTATAAGAACTCCTACAAAGCCCAAGGCAAAGGTTGCAATTAAGATGATGACTCCGAGGTATCCTGCACTTGCAGCAACGCTTTGTTCAACCTGAGCCTCATTCATCTGCATTCTTTCAAAGCAGAATTTTTTATAATGCTCTACAAAGAAAAGGATTGGGATAACGCCTCCTGAAGCACTTCCCAAACACATAAAGCCGCTTGCAACGGCTATCGTGTACTTGTTCTTATACTTCGAGGTATTGGCTGCAATGTCGCCCATCAAGGCTCCGATAAACATACCTATCAGCCAAGGAAGGTATCCCATTCCCAAAATCAAAACAACCATGATGAGCAAAAGCTGGCTGAGAGTAAAAACTCCGAATTTGGGAACCTTGATAGCCAAGAATAAATAAATTGTTCCGACTACAAGTCCCGAAATGGCCGGGGCAAAAGCATGTAAAAAAGGGTTTATTGCCGCAGTAACAAAACCTATGACCATAAAGACCGCAATATAAACCACTGTCATTATTCCGATAAAAACAAAATCCTTTGTTTTAAATTTGTTTGACTTTTCCATAAAGTCCTCCATCATTAATGAGGAAGCCTATAAAAACATCAGTTTTTGTAGGCTTTCCTTAGATTTTTGCAATGTTTTTCATAAGTCTTTACAAGACTTATGAAAAACTTGTCGGGCACTTCTGAAAATCCGACAAGATTTTTAGAAGTGCCCTATAAATATGTAGAAAAAATACTTTCCAATTTTTTGTCGTGTTTCTCGAGCCTTGAATCTAAGGCTATTTTTTTATCTTTTAAAAGAATCAACCTGTTGCATATCTTCGAGATAAATTCAAAATCATGGGTTATTATAAGCACTGCAGAAGTCTCTGCTATCTCTTCGATAAGTTCTCCTACCCTGATCATGTTTCCGTAGTCCAAGCCGCTTGTCGGTTCATCAAGAATTGTAAGCGGACAGCCTCTTACATAGGTGGCGGCAATTATAAGCCTTTGCTTTTGTCCCATCGAAAGAGAAAAGGGGTGCTCATCCTTGTAATCGTAAAGGTTGAGCTTCTTTAAGGCCTTCTCTATTTTTTCGTTTATGTTTTCAAGCTGCTTGTTTCCTATCAAAAGTTCCGAAAAAACATCGGCACCGAAAAGCTGATATTCAACATCTTGAAGAACAAAATTTGTACGGCTCACTCTTTCTTTTTCGTTTAGAATTTTTTCTCCGAATTTAATGCAGCCCGAACTTTGGCGGTAAATACCCGATATGATTTTTGCGAGGGTTGTTTTTCCTGCTCCGTTTTTCCCGGTAAGGGCGGCAATGTCATTTTTGTAAAGGTTTAAGTTGATCGAGTTTAAAATCTCGGTTCCGTCCTTAAACGAAAACGAAATATCCGAAAGGCTGCATATTTTTTCGCCTTTCTTATCCGAGCTGAATTTATTCGGTATAAGGTCAACGGCATCCGCTTCATTTTCATTTGTAAAAAGATGCACACTTCTTAAACCTTTTAAATTTAAGTCTTCATTTTTAAGGGCTAAAAATTCTTCACGAGTGTATTCGTCTTGTATGTTTCCTTCATTTATATAGATAACTCTGTCAAAAAGATCTTTTAGATAATGAAGACGGTGCTCCGCTATGATTATAGTAAAGCCTCTTTGTTTTAAAATTTTTAAAATATCTGCCAAAATTAGAATAGAGTTAAAATCCAGATTGGATGAGGGCTCATCAAGAACTATAATCTTAGGTCTCAAGGTTAAAATTGAGGCAATAGCTATTTTTTGTTTTTGCCCGTTTGAAAGGTTTTCAAGTTTTTCGGTTAAGAGGTTTTCGATGTGTAAAATAGAACAAACCTCGGCAATCCTTTCTATTATTTCATCGCGGGAAAGCCCGTAGTTTTCGCAAGGAAAGCTGAGCTCCGAAATTACGTCATCGGTAAAAAACTGACTCTTGGGTGATTGAAAAACCGAGCCTATATCTTTTGAAATTTCATCTATGCTGAAATTCGAAACATCTTCTTCGTTTATAAAAACGGAACCTGAAAATTCTCCCTCGTAAAACCGCGGGATAAGGCCGTTAATACATTTTGTCAGCGTAGACTTTCCGCAGCCGCTTATGCCTGTAACAAGTAAGAATTCTCCCTTTTTGATATTAAGAGAAGTCTTTTTTAAATTTGCTCTTCCGTCTTTTGAGGATTCATATATAAAGGAAACATCTTTTAATTCTACTGCCTTATTCATTTTATATTCCTTTAAAAAAGCTTTATAAATACGGAATCGAAGTCGAAGATTATTGCAGCACCGACAACAAAAAGGGAGATCAGGGTGAAGGCGTAATCTATTATTTCGAATTTTATTTTGAAAAGTTCGGCTGAAGTTTTTGGTGATTCGGCTCCCTTGACAAGGGCTGCAGCCGTCATGTCATCCGCAAGAGATACGGCCCGAAAAAGAACAGGAACGAGAGCATACTCCAGACTTCTGATAGGATGAAAAAAAATACTTTTTGCTCCTAGCTCGATACCTCTCATTTTCATGCTGTTTGTGATTATGTTCATTTCTTTTTTTATTGTAGGTAAAAAACGCACAGCAACCGTAAAACCGAGCATTATGCCCTTAGGAAGCTTCATTTTATTTAAAGAACTTACGAGGCTCTTTGTATCTACCTTGTTAAAGATTACCGTTGCCGCCATAAGGAAGGGTAAAAATTTTTGCACACCCATTGCGATGAGGGAAACGGAGTTAATCAAAAACTGTATAGGCAGATCGGGCAGGGCTCTTATCCCGAAAGGAAGAGCGAGCGCTAAAAAGAATATTAAGGTATATTTTATTGCCTTTTTGTACATTTTAAAAAGGCAGACAATGCTCAAGGATACAAAAAAAATAAAAATATTTGCAGAAAGGGAAGAAGAAACCGTAGTTATAAGTGAAAGCACAATGTTTAAAAATACTATTGTTCGGGGATCCAAGATAGTTCTTTTTTTTGAAGTGTAGGTTCTTATCTGCTCTGCAAGAACCGAAATATCGTTTGAATTTTCCGTATAAAAAGCGTAGCCTTTTAGCTCCGAGTTTAAGTATACTATATTGTTAGACATAGGCGACATGCTACCCGAAAAGAAAAATTTTGTCAATGGATGAGGTAAGATATTTTTGTATTTTGATTTACGCCAAAGCTCTGGTAGTTTTTACGGATTTGTGTTAAATTTTACCTAACTGATTGTTTTCACTTTCCATAAAAGGAGATTAAAAGAATGAAAAAAAATATTGTAAGTTTTTTGTTTATCATCATTACTGTTTTCGTTATTCATTGTGAAGAATTATCATATATAAACTATGCAAATAATTACAATATTTCAGAGTATGATATTAAAAATATTCTAGGGACTTATATGGAAAAAAATTAATATGGAGATTGTGTGATATGGCTGCTTCAATTTTAATATTATGCGCTTTTTTGAGTATTTTTTTTATTTATATCATGTTTTATATTATCTATATTTATAGGTTTTTATCAAAAAAGAATACCCGGATTAGATTATAATTCTCTTGTAGAAACTGCTTTTTTAGAAGGACATTATTACGGTAAATATTGGAATCATAAAAATAATGAGGGGAATTGGACATGGGTAATGCCTGATTCATATATTAAGAAAAAGGCATTGGAATTTAGGGATGATGATACAGAGAAAATAATAAAATACAGAAAAAAACTTGTCAAGACTATAAAAATTAGAACTGTATTATTTGTAATTATAGGTTTTATATATGCCATTGTTTTTTTTATTTCGTTATTTGTTGACTCAAAATAAAAGATTTTTATATGTTATTGGTACAAATATAAAAAAGATTAACATTATGAACTCAAAACCTTGTCTTGAGTACCGATACTTGTTTACTGTTATGTTTTGTGTAATAATAAAAGCTAGGATTATATTAAATGAAATTTAATACGAAAATTGAATATTGTTTAGTAGAATTTAAGATGTCTAATCAAACATGTTATTGTTTATGGTTTTCTGATAATCGTGATGCGTTTTTGATTGATGAAAATGACAAACTAATTATGTTTTATTGTGAAGATGACATGAGAGCGTTTTGTAAAATTCATAGTTTATATATTCAGATGGAGGCTGCTGTATTGTATGATATTGATGCATTTATGGAAAAATATGTCTGAATGACATAGATTGCAATCTTATTTTGCGTTTTTGGAATATTGCATCTGACATGGCGTATACATTGAAAGAATTGTTTATAGGTGATGATGATGGTGTGGATTGTGTAATATTGGATGTATATAATAAACTGTTTTACGGAACAAATCCGCCGGCTCTGAAAAAAGACTCTCAGGAAGTATATATTCCTAAATGGACAAAAGAAGAAAGTCTTATTATAAATAATGTAATGGATGATGCGGTTAGAATATTTTATAAATATTTAAAATAAATATTTAAAATAAATATTGGAGGTGTATGATGACACATGTATTTTTATTATCATATGAGATACCTAATGATATAAAAATATGGAGGGAAAATAAATGTCAAGCCACATAGATAATTTTTTTACAATTTTGTCGTTCTTGCCCGGACTTTATTGGGTGATATTGTATATTCTTTTATTGTTATATGTAATTGCCTCATGGTTAGGAAGATTGAACAAAAAAATAAAAAATATTGTATTTGATAGTCCGGCAGTTGATACATGGTTCCATATTTTTAGGTATACAATACTGCCTTCAATAATATTAATTATTTTTACGATAATTTTAGTTAAAAGGATATATTATGGTAATATGGACTATCATTATGGTTCTATAAAAATTTTAATAATATTTATTGTAGGAATAATTTGGTTTTTAGGAGCGTGGATCATATCAAGTATACAAAAGAAACGTGCAGAAAATGGTGATTTGGGATTTGCTTATAAAATAACAGCAATATTATCATGTATTTTATTTCCTCTAGTTGCATTAATTATTGTATTTCTTTTAGTGAGAAAATAATAACGAAATTGAGGATGTATGATATGAAAGAATTAGATTTATCTTATAAGCAATTTTGCATATTTAATAGATGAAGAAATAACAAAATTAACAGATTTTGTGTTAGATGGAAAATCTGCAACTTAAATAAAATAGCAGCTACGACACTTGTTTGCTTTTATATTTTGTGTAATAATAATTAGGGGGTTAATTATGAAAAAATTATGTATTTTATTAATTATTTTTGTTTTGATTTTTTCATGCAAAAAAAGTGATGAATTTTATGAAAGAAGCTTTTTACTTGATTGGAATTTTTTTAGACCTAAAGGGCGCAACAGTAATTTTCTCCCTTCATCATATAGTTATGTTAAGAGCGGTGTCAGCCATATTATGACTGAAACTAAATTTACTTGTATTTTTGCAGCTATTTTTATGTGAGTTGACAAAAATTAAAGATAGTATTATAAAGAGATACCTAGCAGGGGAGGTAAAAAATTTGAGATTAGATCGTAAATTTGGCATAATATTTATAATTTTATTGCTTTTTTATTGCGATGCTTTTTCAATGGGAATCCTTTGGAAGCAGAGAGTTTCTCGAAAGAAAGAGAAAGAAGTGGAACAATACATGCAAGGTGTTATTGATAATATCAAAACATTAACTGAAGAAAAATTTATTTCATTATTTTATGAAGACAAGGTTAGTGTTTATATGCAAAAGCCGTACAGTGCCTATGAGAATCCCAATATAGGATCTTATTCTTGTATTCCTGATGATATAGAAGAAGTAATTTTTAAGAGCGACCTATTTAATACGGAACCCCCGGCTACTTGTTTTAAATCATTGACTACAGTATTCTCTCTTGGAGATATTATTTACAAAAAGAAGCCTGAGATGCATAGACCTTATGGGTTTGATCACGAGGCTATAAATGCATCGCTGCCATATAACCAGCTTATTGATTATTTTCAGAGTATTTTTATAGAATGTAACGAAAAAATACTTCGTATTTCTTTTGTTGCTTCATTGTATGATGACGGAAAAGGTAATTTTTATATATAATATTATTTGCGATTTTAGTGAATTCTCCTCTATTGAAGAATATGAACGAATGAAAAAAGAAGAAAAATATTATTGATTTTTAAACCCCGCCGATAAAATCGATATATTCTTCCTCTTTACCTTTTTTCATCTTCAGAGCTTGACTATTTTTTTTATTTTCGATATAATTAACCCTAAATTTTATTATATCGCACGCTTAAGGAAGGTGCAGAAGGAGAATCGTTGGCTGAAGTAAAAGGTTTGCGGATAAATGATCAAATCCGCGTGAGAGAGGTTAGGTTAATTGGGGCTAATGGCGAACAAGCAGGTATTGTTCCCACTATTGAGGCTGTAAAAATGGCCGCAGAAGCCGGACTTGACCTTGTTGAAGTTGCGCCTACCGCGAAGCCTCCGGTTTGTAAAATAATAGATTACGGTAAATATCGATTTCAAATGGAGAAAAAGCTCCGTGACTCCAAGAAAAATCAAAAGCAGCAAATGATGAGAGAAATCAGAATGCAGCCTAAGATACACGACCATGATCTTGAGTTTAAATCCGCACATATCAAAAAATTCCTTGACGGCGGCGATAAAGTAAAGGTAACCGTGCGTTTTTGGGGACGCGAACTTGCTCATACAGAGCTCGGTTATGAAGTTTTAAACAAGGTTTTGGAAAAACTGGGGGGTGAAGAAGCCTGTACCCTCGAGAAAAAACCTGCTATGGAAGGACGTACAATGTCTATGACATTGAGTCCCAAACAAAAGAAATAAGCTTATGATAATTTTTGGAGGTACTTATGCCTAAGATGAAGAGCAAAAGAGCTGCTAAAAAGAGATTTTCTCTTACTGCAAACGGTAAGGTAAAATACAAGCAGATGAACAAGGGTCATATTATGACTAAAAAATCTCAAAAACGGGTACGCCGTCTTAAAAAATCGGCTATTCTTTCAGAGGCTGACAGCGTAAAAATGCGAAAGCTGTTATTGCCCTACGGTTAATTTATTTGAAATAGAAGTCAGGAGTTTATAATGTCAAGATCAACAAGCAGTGATAGAAGAATTACAAGAAGAAAAGCTATATTGAAGCAAGCCAAGGGCTTTAGAGGCCGCCGTGGTACCAACTTTAAGGCAGCCCGCGATGCAGTTCGAAAGGCCTTGCTTCACAGCTATGTAGGACGAAAAGATAAAAAGAGCGATATGAGGCAGATATGGATTACCCGTATCAATGCAGCCGTTAGAGCTGAGGGTATTTCCTATTCGCGCTTTATTGCCGGAATGAACAAAGCCGGTATCCAATTAAACAGAAAAGCACTTTCCAACATGGCTATCGAAGATCCCGCAGCTTTTAAGGCTGTAGTAGAAGCTTCAAAAAAAGCTTTAGGAGCCTAATATGCTCAATCTCGATCAGGTAAGGCTTCTTGAAAGCAAGGTAGAAAGGGCTGTACAAATAATAAAAAGCCTTCATACCGAAAAAGATTCTCTAAAAAAAGAAATTGAAGAGCGCGACAGGCGGATTTCCGAATTGGAGAAGCTTATAATAACTTTTAAAGATGACCAATCCAAGATCGAGGAAGGAATAATCAACGCACTTAATCAATTAAGTGCGTTTGAGGATGCCTCTTATACAAAAAAACACGAGGTGAGGCCGCAAACTGCAGAAAGCGAAGCCTCTGCACCTGTGCCCTCACAAAAAACTGCTGAACCTCTTCCTAAAAAAGAGCAGGCAGAACAAGAACCGTCCCTTACGGAAGAAATGCCTTCCGATAATCTTCAAAAAGACCTTGATGATGTGTTGGGACCATCCTCTGCTGTAAATAAGCAGATGGATATATTTTAGGTAAAAATGAGCAAAGGGCAATTAAATATAGATCTATTGGGAACTTCCTTTGCCATTCAAGCCGACGAAACCGATGAATATCTAAACCGAATTTACAATCACTATTTAAATGTTTTAGACCAAGTGAAGCAAAGCTCCAAGGTTACAGACCCTTTAAAGCTTTCCATCCTTGCAGGTATTTTGATTGCCGATGAGCTGTACAAAGAAGAATTTTCGGAACAAAATTCCGATGATCTAATCAAAAAAGCCTTCGATATGGAAAAATCGGCTATGAGGATGATTGAAAAAATAAACGAGGTGATATGAAAATTTGGGTAGATGCCGATTCATGCCCGGTAAGAATACGTCAAATTACGGTTAAGGCTGCAGATCGGCTGAGTCTCCGGGTAATTTTTGCGGCAAACAGGGAAATACCTCTCCCCAAATCGGAAAATGTAGAAATGGCCGTTACGGAAAATACCGAACAAGCAGCTGACGTGTACATTACCGAAAATGCACAAAAGGGAGATTTGGCAATAACGCGGGATATCCCCTTGGCCAAAACATTGGTCGATAAGGGACTTTATGTGATAAATGACAGAGGTACGATTTTTACCAAAGACAACATAAATACCTATTTATCTGCAAGGAATTTTATGTATGAGCTTCAGGCCAACGGCCTCGCTCCCGAAAAAACGAATTCTTTCGGTAAAAAGGAAATTCAAAAATTTTCCAATCTTTTAGACAGTATTTTGAGCAAAGCCTTAAAGGCAAGGTCCTTAGGCATGGAAATTTGAGTCCTTATTGTACTTTTAAGGAGAAAATGATATTATAGAACGATGAAAAATAAATTTATTTTGGTTTTCGCTCTTTGTTTAATTTTTATAGGATGCAAAAAAGATCCTGACCTTTACTTATACGATGATATGGACAACTTAAAAGACGAGCAGAAAACCCTGATTGAAGTTTTAAAAAAAACGGAAAGCAAAGAAATGAGCTTTGCCGTTAAAGATAGAATAGCAAAAAATCTCAAAGTCAAAAAGAAGAACAAGCTGCTCATTGTCTTTTTGAGTTCCCTTGTAGAAAAAGACCCTGACGATATTTACAACGGCTATTGGCTTTTAATGTTGGCAAACGAATACATGGAACAAAAAATGAATGAGCCGGCAGCTTATTTTTTTGAAAGAGTTATAAAACTCGATAAGGATATGGAAATTTCGGGAAAATCCATTCAATATTTAAGTTTAAAGAATTTGATAAATATAACGAGTGATCCCAAGCGCCTTGTAGAGTATTACTCTCTTTTACTTTCAAACTTTTATGACAGCATTGACCCTGCTTATTCCTATTTTATGCTTGCACAAAATTACGAAAAACTGGGTGAATGGCATTTGGCAATTCAAAGCTATTCCAAATTTATAGGCCTCGGCCGTTTCGATTTGGTAATTCCCGGCATTCCCGACAATTACGGTTATGCCCGAAAAATCGTAGACTACAACTCGTCCACAAAAAGCTGGACAATGGAAAGTCTCGATGAACTTTTAACTACTATAAAATCGGCAATTCAGAGGAAGGATTTTGATACCTTGGAACGTTACCGCTCAAAAGTAAACTTTTTTTCGATGGCATGGAAGCAGGAACTTTCCGATATTTACGGGTCTCCCGATTTTTCTTTAAGAAATTTTATGCGCGGGAGCTATATAAAAATAGAACCCGAAATTGATCCGTCCTCTACACCTTATGAAGCTTATCTTAAAACCTCCGGGTGGAATCAATACTCAAGGATATGGTATCTGTATTTTAGAAAGGTAAACTTTCCTGCAGATCCCGAAATTCACGGAAGGTGGGAATGGGCCGGTATTTACTATGGAGAAAAAATTTAGTGAAGATACGTCTAATTTTGATTGTCTTTGTCTTTTTTATGTTTGACGGTGTTCATTCTGCATCATTAGATTTTACAAAGGATGACCCTTTTAAAGCATGGCAGTTTAATAAGGCATCATTGTCTTATAATCGTCAAAAATCGCTTCATGGTACGGTTATTGTACCTAATAAATATCCTCTTATCGAAAAGTTTAGAAACAGATATCTTAACCAAGACGGTTTAAGGTACTTGGAAGCGATTATGAAAAGATCTATTCCTTACAGGAATTTTATTATTGAAGAATTACGCAGAGAAAATATGCCCCCGGAACTTTTGTTCTTACCGGTAATCGAATCGGGATTTTCTCCTAAGGCTGTTTCAAGATCTGGAGCTGTCGGTATTTGGCAGTTTATGCGGAACAGCATCGGAGGCTATGATATTCACATTGATGAGTGGGTTGATGAAAGGCGGGATCCTTGGAAGACCAGCGTAGCGGCGGTAAAAAAACTAAAATGGAATTACAGCTACTATAATGATTGGTATCTTGCTCTTGCCGCTTATAACTGCGGAGTAGGGGCCTTGGACAAAGCTATAAAAAAAGCCGGAAGCCGCAATTACTGGTATTTGGCGGAGAAAAAATTCTTAAAGCCTGAAACTTCTCTCTATGTTGCCAAATTTTTGGCTATTGCAGAAATTTTGATGCAAAGCGAAAAATATGGTATCGATTGGGGCGATGCTCTCGATTATGAAGCTACAGATATTATTCCTATAAGGCGTTCCATAGATGTAGTTTTACTTGCAGAAAAAGTTAAGGCTGATACGGATCTTTTTTCTGCCCTTAATCCGTCCTTAAAATTTAATATTACGCCTCCCAATATAAAATACAACTTGCGTATTCCCATGGAGCATAAGGCTGCCGTTCAAGATTTGCTCGAAAAAAATACACTGCTCATAAAATATTACAGCTACAAGGTTAAATCGGGAGATACCCTTTATGCTCTGTCAAAACATTATGGCGTAAGCATCAAGTCGATTATGAACTACAATTATAATGTTAAACCTACAGCTCTTAAAATAGGTCAGGTTCTTAAAATACCTGCTTTAAAAACCGTAACTTCCTACCGCCGCAGAAGGGATGAGCAAAATGTTGACTTTAATGATCTTTATACGGTAAAAAAAGGAGACACCTTGTGGTCGATAGCCTTAAGATATAATGTTCAAGTTGAAACGCTTGCCGAAAAAAATGGAATTGAAGTAAATTCGGTACTTTCCTTAGGCCAAAAACTAAAGGTGCCGATAATAAACTGATAAGGAAAGGAGATTAAAGCCGATGGACAAACTTTTAAATAAAAATAAAGCTCGTAAACGGAATAGAGGTTTAATCTTAAACTGCTTTTTTTTGTTTTTTTTCCTTTTTTGTTTTGCCCTAAATGCCTATGAGCCGGTACTTAAGTCTTCTTCTGTTCAAAATTGGGAGAATGGCACTATAGAATCCTTAATAAAACTGGACATGAATAAGAGCGGGTTTTATCTTCCAAGCGACAGGGATGCGGCCTTTAACACAATAGAAAAATACAGACCTTCGCTTTTAAAGGATATCTATCTTTCGGTTATAGTCGATTCTTCTCACCGTTTGGGAAACTATCTTGCAGAAGAAAAAGTAAATTTAAATACCATAAACAAGATAATTGAAAAAGGTAATTATAAAAATCCGCATTTTTCAAATGATCTTTCCAATGCGCTGATAAAAACAAGTACCGAGATGCATGAAATAGCAAAACTATTTATAAAGCATAAATCGCCTTATGTTCCTTCGATCCCTCCGAATACTACAGTCAGCAAGGCTTATACCGGTATTTTGATAGATGCAAGAGGTTTGCTGCCCGTACACGGCGAATATACAAAAGAAAAACTTCAACCCTGTATTTTTCCGAAAATTTGGGATAAGGATATGTCCATGATATATGAAAAAAATATGGTAGATCCTGCAATAGCAAAAAAACTGGGTATAGTTTTATATTCTTCGACTCTTAACGAACAGATGTACCGTGAACAGATAGGAACCGAACCCTTACGCATTATCGCCAGAGGCGTTTTCGGACAAAATAGAACGGATCCGGTTATTTCGATAGAGGATAGCAGCCGCATCTTATCGAGACCTGAAAACTTAAAACTTTTACAGGAAGGCAGAGTTGTCATAGTTTGTGATGAAGACATGCTCCATGTTACAGAGCCTTTTACACCGCCTGATGAAAACTATTACTTTGCCTATCATGATATTGAGCTCTTGCTTGAAAAACAAAAAGAAAAGGGTATTGAGCTTTCCAATCCTAAAAATATCATAAAAATAACCATGTACGATATTCGGTTTGTCGCAGATATGCCCGATGTTCTCCCTGAGGAGATGGGAAAGATAGACATAATTGCCGAAGCTCTTTTAAAACTGGGGCCTTATACGAAATTTTTAATTGAGGGTCATACGGCAGATCTTAATAAGCCTGAGGACGAAAAAATTCTTTCGGTTCAAAGGGCGGAAAGAATCGCAGATGAAATTTCTAAGAGGGGTATTGACCGCTCAAGGATTATGACAGCCGGTTATGGAAGTACAAGGCCGTTGGCTCCCAGCAATAATGAAAAGAATATGGCAAAAAACCGCCGTGTAGAGATTACTGTAATAAGGGAATAATTTTTCACTTTTTAACACGTCCTAAACTTTGATACTTTTTCCAATATCCGTTGTTTAGGATGTGTTAACATACGCTTTAAATAAAATTGGAGAATAAAAATGATAAAAAAAATTGGGGCAAAGACCTGCATTTTTAATTTTGTTGGTTTTATAGTTTTTACGGCTGTATCTTTCTTGCTTGTTTCTTGTGCCGGTCTTCCTACTGATGAAACCGTTCCTGCCAATCTTACACCGATTGAGTTAAATCAAAGAGCTCAGGAAGAAATTGATAAGGGCTATTTAAAAAATGCTCTTGAGTATTATAAAATAGTGATAAAACGCTATGGAAACGATGCCTCGATCAGAACCGCTGCGGAATATGAAATTGCCCACATCTATGTAAGCCAAAAAAATTGGCTTGACGCTGACGATATGCTCAAAGCCATTATAGACAGATACGAGATGGCCGGCGGGGCAGGGCTTGCTCCCAAATATTTGGTTCTTGCAAAGAAAGATTATCAAAAAACTCAAGATTACATTAAAAAACACAATTTGCGGAATAAGACAAAATTATAGTCTTTTTTCTATCCATGCGAATATATCGGCCTTAACTTCTTCTTTATTGGTTTCGTTTAATATTTCATGACGGGCGTCTTTATAAAGTTTTAGTTCAAGGTCGTTTATTCCGTTTGTTTTATATATATCATATAGTTTTTTTACGCTCTTACCAAGGTTTGAAACAGGGTCTTTATCGCCTGAGGTAATAAGTATCGGCAGTTCATTGGGGATTTTTGCCATTTCTGAGGGCTTATGTGTTTGCTTTAGGCCTTTGATCAGGTCTTGGTAAAAACCTACCGTACAAATAAATCCGCAATACTCGTCAGCAATGTATTTTTGAACTTCTTCTTCATCCCGTGAAAGCCAGTCGAAATTTGTTTTAGGCTTATCTACGGTTTTATTGTAAGAGCCAAAGCTGAGTTTATCCATAAACTTTGAAGGCTTTTTTCGCCCGGAAAATAATTTGTTTAAACCTGCGGCGGCTCCCGCAATGTTCATCATCGAATTCGGACCTGCACTTCCTACCAGTATGGCGGCTTTTACGGTTTGACCGTAGTTTTCTATATAATTTTGTGTTATAAAAGAGCCGAATGAGTGTCCGAGTATTATAATGGGAATATCCTGATAGATTTTATTAACTTCATCGTTTATCTCTTTTTGATCTTCGACAACCCGCTTAAAGCCGTCCTTATCGGCGAGATAACCTTTAAGCATTATGTTTCCGCAAGTCTTGCCGTGACCTCGATGATCTGCTGCAAATACCGTAAATCCGCGCGTACATGCATCTTCGGCAAAGTCTTCATATCTAAGAGCGTGTTCTGCCATACCATGGACTATATGAATTACGGCCTTGGGCTTTTTTTTGGGCAACCACTGATGTACTGCAATAGCTGCTCCGTCACTCATTGTTTGATAAATTGTCTGCATAATTAATCCTCTTTTAGAACATTATAATGCATAAAAATAAAATTTTCAACCAAAATATTTTTTTGCTGTTGATTTTTTTTATTCTATATGTTATCCTTTTTTTGTTATTTGGAGGGGTTTTCTATGAAATCGTTAAAGAATATTATGCAAAAACTTAAAAATCCTGATACGTATACAAAAAGCAATTTTTTTTATTTTTTGGCTTCATTTTTGATTATAGGCGGAATTTTATTTGCTACAAGGCAGAAGATAATAAATTATCCTCATTATTCTGCTGAAGATTTTCAGACGATGATAACCGTTATAGAAAAACCTGTAATTATTGAAGGCGAAGGATCGGAAGGCTTTTTTACTTCCGGGAGAAAAGTTACTTTGAGCCCTTATAAAATCGGAAAATATGAAGTTTCTTATTCTTTTTGGCGGGAAGTCTATGACTGGATTATAAATGAAAGTGAGAATAAATATTATTTTCAATCGCTTGGACAACCGGGAATTTATATGAGTCATTTGGCTGATCCCGAAAAAATGTATGAAATTGAAGAACTAAAGAAAAAGGCCGAAGAACTGGGTAAACCGTACAATACGGTAAAAGCCGGTCTTTACCCTGTAACAAAAATGTCGTGGAGTGATGCAATAATTTGGTGCAATGCTTTAAGCGAAAAAGAAGGGCTTGACCCTGTTTATTATTATGACGGAAAAGTTTTGCGTAATGCTTTGGATATTACAAAGAGCGAAAACCCCGATGTCAGGATAAAAAATAACGGCTATCGTCTTCCGACTGAAGCCGAATGGGAATTTGCTGCTAGAGGCGGCGATACGAAGGCTTCCGACTGGAACTTTGGATTTGCAGGAACGGATGACACCGAAAAGGCCGGAGAATATACCTGGTACAAATATAACAGCTCTTTTTTTAATGTAGGCTCATCAGGAGAAATCATCGATCTCCATCCCATCGGTCAAAAAAAGCCGAACAGACTGGGGCTTTATGATATGTCGGGAAATGCTTGGGAATGGTGTTTTGACAGATACAATAGAAGAAGTCCCGGAGATTTTATCGATCCCATAAATAACCAGGGAGCCAGACCCCGAATTATAAAAAGCGGCTCCGTAAAACAAAGTCTTGACTTTGCCCGCGTAAAATCTTGGGGCTATGCGGTTCCTGTAAATCCCGGATATATTTTGGGCTTTAGACTTGCTCAAACAATTGCTGAAGAAGGCAAATAATATCCTTATCAATGATGGTTGACATGACTTTAATATATGAATAAAATATTTAAGTTATAATTATAACTTGGAGAAAGAGTATGAGCTTAGACAAATCAAAATGTGAAAAGTATGTTCAAATTTTAAAAGAGGAATTGGTTCCGGCCCTTGGATGTACCGAGCCCATAGCCATTGCCTATGCGGCTGCAAATTTGCGAAAAATAATGGGAGGAATCCCTGATGAAATTCTGATTGAAAGCAGCGGAAATATTATTAAAAATGCAAAGTCGGTTATTGTGCCTAATACCGGCGGAATGAAGGGAATGGAAGCCTCTACCTTGATAGGTCTTATAGGCGGTAATGTAGATAAGGGCTTGGAAGTTTTAGCCGACGTTACCGAAGAACATGTAAAACTTGCACATGAGTATTTGGCTAAGTCCTGCACTAAACTTAAGCTCATGGATACTCCTGCAAGTCTTCACATAAGAATTACGGGTAAACTTAACGGCGATACGGGAGTTGCAGAGCTCATCCATCAGCATACAAATATTGTACTTCTTAAAAAGAATGATGAAATTATTTTTGAAAAACCTTTTAGTCTTAATTCGGCCTCGGGTGCTTTGACCGATAGAAGCTGCTTAAACGTAAAAGATATTTTGGAATTTGCAGATACGGTTCCCATTGACGAGGTTTCTCCCATCATAACCAGACAGATAGAATATAATATGCGTGTTTCCGAAGACGGCTTAAAAAATTCTTACGGTGTTGAAACCGGAAAAAATATTTTAAAATACAACCAAAAGAAAGGTGAATATTTTTCGGTTAAGGTTCAGGCGGAAGGTGAAGTTGCTGCTGCCTCCGATGCCCGAATGTGCGGATGTTCTTATCCGGTTATTACCAATTCGGGAAGCGGAAATCAGGGGCTTGCCGTTTCTGTTCCGGTAATCGTGTACGCCCGCGAAGAAAAAATAAGCGAAGAAAAACTTCTCCGCTGTTTGATTGTAAGCAACCTTTTAGCCATTCATCAAAAAACAGGCATCGGAAGGCTTTCTGCTTATTGCGGAGCCGTAACTGCCGGTGCTGCCTGCGCCGCCGCAATTACCTATATGAAGGGCGGCTCTTATGAACAGGTATGCGGAACAATTGCCAACACCTTGGGAACTGTTTCAGGAATTCTTTGCGACGGAGCCAAGCAGTCGTGTGCATCCAAAATTGCTTCTGCCTTGGACTCAGCCCTCTTTTCTCATGAGCTTGCAATGGAAGGAAATTTCTTTGCAGGAGGCGACGGCGTAGTTAAGAATGACATCGAAAAAACCATAGCAGGTATCGGTGTTGTTGCTGCCGAGGGTATGCGCAAAACTGACGAAGTTGTTTTACAGGTCATGCTGAAAGACTAATTTTCGTTTAAAACATGAAAAACTCTTTTGTGGGTGTTTCCTCGGTTGTCTGTAGCAGTCAGTATGTGGCTTCCTCTTGTTGTCTGTATTTTCATCTGATGGTAAGTTTTTGTAAGTCCTAAAAACTCTCCGTCCAAGTCCCAGTAAATTACGGCTTCGGGATTTTTATGAACTGCCTCTGCCGTTAAAGCGCCCATGGAGCCGTCGAGTTCCGTGGGAATATAGACAGAGGTTCCGTTCTCGGGAAATAGAATTTCAAATTCACTTAGTAAAGAGGCCGTACTTCCCGGAATCCAGCGGGGGAGAGGCTTATATTCAGGATGCCCTTGTTTATAAAAATATTCTGCGGCAGCCGGAAGAATGAATCGTTTTTCTATTTTGGGTAATTCGTTTATGTCGTTAGCTTTTACCTGAAATTTACCGTCGGGAGTTAAAGAAACCTTTTTGCAATAGGGGCATACTTTTTGGCTGTGGCTTCCGATTGGTTTTAAAATATTTTTTGTGTTATTACAAAATTCTCCTGCGGGATATCCCGAATCAGCGCAAGTTTTTATAAATTCAAAATCCTTTAATTCTTGTTCAGGCCAATCGGTTTTTGGAAGTATTTTAAAAATCTCAAATAGAATGGGGGCAGCCAGTTTTGTGCTTGTAATTTCGGGTCTTCCTTCGCCCGATGCATTCCCGCACCAAACTCCCACGGAGTATTTAGGAGTAATGCCTATAGTCCATGCGTCTTTGTTTCCGTAACTTGTTCCGGTTTTCCATGCAATTTTTTGGTCTTTGGCGTATAACTGCCAGATGGCTTCTTCTTCGGGGCGGTTCCCTTCGGTAAGTACATCCATCGTTATCCTGCAAGCGCCTGAAGAAAAAGGAAATTTTCCTCCGAGTTTGTTTTGCGCTTTCAGCATCAGTTTTCTGTAATTATAGGTAATTTCGTAGAGGTTTATTTCGCCGCCGCCCAAAATGAGGGGGAGACCGTACTCGCCTGCAGAGCGGTTAAAGGTGGTAAAGCCCGAGCGTTTTAAAATATCCAAAAAGGCCGGTACGGTAAATTCGCGTAAAGAGCGTATGAACGGAATATTTAAAGAGTAGGAAAGGGCTTTACGCGCAGGGATTGCTCCCGAATATGTGTAGCTGCTGTTTTGAGGCGTGTAGCCTGCAATCTTTGTCGGAATATCGATGAGAAGCTGGTCAGGTAAAATCATGCCTGCATCCAACATGGCTGTAAACAAAAAGGGTTTTAGTAAACTCCCCGAACTCCGCCTCGCCTGAATCATATCGACATGTTCGTGTTTTGCATTCGGGCTGTTAAGTCCCGTGTTTCCGATATAGGCCAATGGATTTCCGGTCTCGGTATCCAAGATTAAAACCGCTATATTGTGGACACTGCTTTGCGAGTTGATTTTAAAATGATGCTCGGCAATTTCAAAAACTATTTCCTGTAAGGCGTGATCCAGAGTGCTTATGTTTTTTGGTTTGGAAGTTTTTGTTTTTAAAAACTCAAGGTAGTGATGAGCTTTTTGCGGAAGAGCTTTTGGTTTATCCGGAACGGGTTCTTCAAGAGAAAGTTCATATGTTTCCTTATCGATTTTTTTTTGCAAAAAAAGATTGTATAAAAGATTATCTCTTTTTTGTTTTAAGATTTTACTTTCTTTTCCCGGGCGTACGAGGGATGGCTGATTCGGAAGAACCGCAAGGCAGGCCGCTTCTGCCCATGTTAAATCTTCAGGTGCTCTTCCGAAGTACCGCCACGAGGCGGCTTCAAGCCCTACAACGTTTCCGCCGTAGGGCGCATGGGAAGAGTAAAGATTAAGAATGTCTTCTTTTGAATAGGCGAGTTCCAAAAAAAGAGAAAAAAAACTTTCTTTTAGTTTTTGCCCAAAACTTCGTATCTGATTTTTTTCTGAAAGGCGCGAAGTCTGCATCGTAATTGTAGAAGCGCCCGAAACTATTTTTTCTTTTAAAAGGTTTTCGGCGGCTGCCCTAAAAACTGAAAGAGGGTCTATCCCGAAATGAAAGTAAAAGTTTTTGTCCTCATAGGTGAGCAGGGCTTCTTTGTATTTTAAAGGCAGACTTACATTTTGAGGAAACCGCCATTGGCCGTCCTTTGCCGCTGATGCTCCCAATAGTTTCCCGCCGGAGCTGTAAAGAGTGAAAGAATAATCAACTTTAAAATCCGGGGTAAAAAAAAGTATTGACAGTAAAACTATGACGGCAGAAATGAAGGCCGGTATCAAGGCTTGTAATATTTTCTTTGTCGGCAGTTTTTCAGGAAAATGCATTCTTTTGTTCTCCGAACGGCATTATAACATAAGTAAAAAAAAGATAATAGTATTTAAGCGGGTTTTTTAATTTAACCGCGGAGGACGCAAAGGTTTTTAATAAAGTCTTTGTAAGAACATCTTTAAATTATCCTTGGCGAAGTTGAGCGAAGCTCAACGCTTTGCGTTTCTTGCGGTTTATTTAAACAGTATAAACTGACCGTCATTATGCTGCAATTTTTTCTGTTTCCTTTTTTAACATAGCGATAGTATACAGAGGTATGAGAGAATTTGCAAGGGTTGGCTTTGATTTGGATAATAAGGATAAGTTGTTTGGTTATGATTATATCCCTATAGACGGAAACCCATCATCTCTCTATAATGTACGCTGAAGTATACTAATCATAATAGTGTACGAACATACTTACAAGAATTTAGGAGTAATAAATTGAAACAATCCGATTTTGCAAAACCGCCCGTGGCGGAAATAAAAGCGACGAATTTTGAGAAGTTTGGAAAAACGAGAACCGATAATTATTATTGGCTTAAGGACAAGACCGATAAAAAAGTTATAGATTATCTAAATGCAGAAAATGCTTATACGGATAAGATAATGGCTTCTTCAAAAGATTTACAAAAATCTATTTACGATGAAATTGTAGGCCGCATAAAGGAAGATGATGAAACCTATCCTGTTTTTGAAAACGGTTATTATTACTACAACCGTGTCGAAAAGGGAAAGCAGTATAGAACCTATTGCAGAAAAAAGGCCTCTCTTGATGCAGTCGAAGAAATAATCTTCGATATAAACAAGATGGCGGAAGGCAAACAAGCCTTTATTTTTGAAGGCTACATAGTAAGCCCCGACAATAAAAAGGCCTGCTATTTTTATAACGAAACGGGCTCTTTTGCAGAGTTCACTTTAAAAGTGCGCGATTTGGAAACCGGAAAAGATTTAAGTTTCAGCTACGACGGAGCCGTCTCCGCTGCTTGGGCATCAGACAGCGAAACTCTTTTTTACAGTGCAATCGACAGCACCTTGCGCTCCTGCAAGATTTTACGTCAAGGTCTTAACGAAGAAAAAGGAACTCTTGTTTACGAAGAAAAGGATGCAAAGTTTTCCTGCTATGTGCATGAGACAAAGACAAGAGAATTTATTTTTATCTCAAGTTCAAGTTCTACCACTTCAGAAGAGCGTTTTATTTCTGCCGATAAGCCTCATTCTGAATTTACAATCTTTCTTCCGCGAGGTAAGGATATTGAGTATTTTGTTTATCCTCACAAGGAAAAGTTTTTTATCCGCTGGAAGGACAAGCAAAACTTAAACGGCAAGATCTACTCCGCTCCTCTTTCTTCATATTCCGATAAATCTACATGGAAGGAAGAAAGAGCCCATGACGAAAAGGTGCGCATTGAAGATGTTTCTGTTTTTGAATCCTTCCTTGTATTGGAACTCCGCAAGAACGGTCTTATCGAGATTGAAATTAAATCTCTTAAAACCGGAGAGGTAAAAAACATTTCCTTCCCTGAGCCCGTTTATACAGCCTATTTGGGTGCAAACCCCGAATATACTTCATGTAAGGTGCGCTATAACTACACATCCTTAAACCGCCCCAACAGTTTGTACGATTACGATATAGATGTGGGAAAATCGGTCTTGTTAAAACAGCAGGAAGTTCCCTCAGGCTTTAACCCTGATGACTACACTGTAGAGAGACTTTGGGCAACGGCAAAAGACGGAGTAAAGGTTCCTATGGCTGCCGTTTATAAAAAAGGCTTGGCAAAGGATGGCGCAGCTCCGGCTCTTCTATATTCTTACGGAAGCTACGGCTACAGCTCTGATGTGTATTTTAGTCCGAGCGTTTACAGCCTTGTCGAAAGGGGTTTTGTGTACATAGTTGCTCAAATCAGGGGCGGAAGCGACATGGGGGAGCAATGGTATGAGGACGGTAAGCTCTTAAAAAAGAAGAACACCTTTACCGACTTTATCGCCTGTGCCGAGCATCTGATTTCTCAAAAATATACTTCTTCGGAAAAAATTGCAATAATGGGCGGAAGTGCGGGCGGCCTTCTTATGGGAGCCGTCACAAACATGAGACCCGACTTATTCCATTCGGTTGTGGCTGCCGTTCCCTTTATAGATGTAGTTACCACCATGCTCGACGATTCCTTACCCCTTACTACAGGCGAATACGAAGAGTGGGGCAACCCGAACGAGGAGGAGTACTATAACTACATGCTTTCATATTCACCCTATGACAATATCGAAGCAAAAGATTATCCGCACATTCTTGTAACAGGCGGTTTAAACGATTCGCAAGTTCTTTTCCACGAGCCTGCAAAATATACGGCAAAGCTGCGCGCAAAGAAAACCGGGGATAATATTTTAATCCTCCACATGAATATGGATTCAGGCCACGGAGGCGCTACCGGCCGCTATGACAGAATTAAGGACACAGCCTTTGAATATGCTTTTATTCTTAACATGGTAGGGATAGATAAATAGCTTTTGTTTCTTTAATCACCGCAATTCCGGTCAAGGTTTTGCGGTGAACTTTTAACGGTTTCTTTATACCTTAAGCACTTATTTTTCTGCAGCGTAGATTGTCGAGTATTCCGTTAAATCGCTTGGGGTAAAATTATAATCAGAATAGCAGCCTATCTTTTTAAAGCCTGCTTTTTTTAAACTTTCTTTTAAAAATTCCTGTTTTAGGGGGAGCAAAAAGGTATGATCCGATAGACTTTCGTTATTTTTTTTATCCGTAAAGTTTATGATAAATTTAAGCCTTTCTTGTTCTGCAAAATCATAGGAACGTTTAAAAATAAAATCCCCATTTTCGATTGTTTTAAAATTTACCTTTTGTTCTGAAATGATTTTATCGTAATTTAATATCTGGAAGATAAAAACTCCGTCTCCTAAAAGGCTTTTATAAATATAAGAAAAAAATAAAAAAACTTCATTCTTATTTTTTAGGTGAGGAAGAGTGTTGCCGAAACAGAATACGGCGTTGAGTTGCCCGAATTTTACAATGTTGAGCATATCCTCAACTTTAAATCTTATATTTGAAGCGGAAGGTCTTATTTTATTTTGTGCAATCGAAATCATTTTTATGTTTAGGTCTATTCCGGTTGGTGTAAAACCTTCATTTAAAAGAGTAAAACAAAGCTCTCCCGTTGCACATCCTGCATCGATAATTTTTCCTTTTTTACAAAAAGTTTTAATAAAGTCAACTTTTTCTTTTTCGAGAGGAAAAATTGTTTCGTAATTTTCTGCAATTAGATCGTAAAGTTTCATAAGGCATCCTCTTCTTATTAAAAATTATAACAGATATTTTAATAGTGCCGAAGTTCGAACTTTGCACTTCGACATTCGCTCCTTCACTCGGTAAACTCGAATAGAACTCCGTATGTTTTTTGGGGGTCGGTATAAACCGATGAGCCCGTATCTTTACCGATTAAATCTTTTTCCGATAAAAAGGATCGCGCCTTCTCTAAGGATTTAACCTTTACTTCAAAACTTATAAACTTGTCGTAATCGTCTTTAATGATTTCGATATTCGGGGAGGCTTCTATTTCCCAAAAACCTTCTTTAGTTTCTTTGTGCGGAACAAGAAGCTTCCTCCACAAATCAAGGGCTTTTGTATAATCGCTGTATGCTATTTTTACTTTTTCTATGTATCGAATCCCCAAGTTTCCGCCGGGTTCTTTGTCCGGTCTGCTGACAGGAATTTGATACTCGCAAAAAAAGACAGTTCCTCCTGTAGATAAGTCATTACAGACTAAATTTTGCCAATAATGACCTGAATAAATATTTGCTTCCTGAAATCCTTTTTCTCTCAGTCTGTCCTTTATATCAGAAACCTTCATTGCGGGTTCAAATGCCATTCCAAGTATTCCATCAATGTTTGCAATGTTTTCCGCCTTTTTAAAGTCAACGGCTTCCAATACGCAGTTTCCGAATTCTATACCTCCGCTGGTAAACTCACCCATGTTGCGGTACGGCCATGAAACGGGTAAATCAAATGTGTGTTCCAGCATGCCGTATAATTCTTTAGGCTCCTTACAGGTCAGCATAAAGTGATCAATTTTTTTCACAAAAATTTCTTCATTTTCTTTTGGAGTACAAGCCGCTAATAATAAGCTTAAACATAAAATCATTAGTTTGGTTTTCATCATTTTCTCCGTGTTTATAAAGATTTTAAGTAATTATTTAATTCTTCATTTTTTGCCAAAAGAGCATAGTCTTTTATTGTCATGCCGTCCTGCTCTCCGCCTGTAATTTTTTCATCTATGTAGACACCTTTTGAGATTACATAGTCAAGCATTTTTTTGTCGCCGCCTAAACCGACGGCGTGAATTATCGAAAAATTATAATCTGCTTTAATTAAAACATCTGCTCCTTTTTCGATTAAAAACCAAAACAAGTCCTTATAGCCGAATTCGGCTGCTTCCATAACAGCCGTAAATCCGTCCTTGTCTTGAGTATTAATATCAAAGCCGTTTTGTAAATAAGCTTTTATAAGTTCAGCATTGTTCTTTTTTGCAGCTTTTATAAATTCGTCAATGTGCATATTACTCAAAAGCCTTGATCCTTGTGCCGGGGAGGATTGCTCTATATGCGTAATCGTACATTGCTTCGACAAAGATTGCCGGTATATAGTATTCTCCTCCATATGTTACGGTTCCCGTAAACTCAAAGTCCTTTGTGCCGTAGCCCTCCAAGGCAAAGTGTGTGTAAATATGGGTATCTTTTAAATCTTGGAAGTCGTATAATTGTCTTGTGTTACGTTTGTCTTCCGAATCCGTATCGTCATCGCCTCCCAGCCTTGTGTTTGTAATCTCCCAGCCTGTCGGGATGGGGATTGAAAGGGTAAGGTTTTCAAGAGCTCCTTGAGTCTTATTGTGAATTCTTACGCTCATCTTAAATCTCTGTCCTTTTTTAAGAGCTTCAGGAGAAACTTCCTGCCCGTCTTCATTTCTATAGACAAGGTTAAGTCTTAGGTTTTCTTCAATGCGTGTTTCAGTTCCCGGATTGAGTTTGCCTGCCGTGTTGATTGCGGCAAAGATAGGGGCATTTCCCGTATTTTTAATTTCGATCTTTTTTGCCGTTTCGGTATTTACAGGAATCTTATGGAGCTTTGAAGTATTGTTCAATTTGTTTTTGATGACATTTGCTTCGGTTACAATTTCGTAGCTTACACTCTTATTCTTATCAAAGGCATAGTGAGGAGCGAGGGCTAAAAGAATCCAAGCCGTTTCCTGTGTTGAAAGCCAATCATCGCTTGAAGAAATTTTTGCAAGTTTCGAAATAAGGTTTGTCGTCTTTGCGGTTTCGCCGACTGTGGTGTAGGCATTTAAGATTAGGGCGAGGTCTCTGATGTTCGACGAAAAGTTTCCGCCCGTGCTTCTATAAACTGTAGTCGGCTCGTAGAGTTTTTCGAGCATGGTCTTGGCCGTATTGCTGTGGCCTGCAAGGCTGTAAGCATTTGCAAGGAAGGCCCTTGATACCGAGTTAAGGTTTTGCTCCATATTTTTTAAGCGGTTCATAGCTCCTATTTCGGCTTTGCCTGCGAGGGCGAGGGTGTAGAGGCGGTAGGCTTGTGTTTCCATGCTGTCTACATAGGTTCCGGCCCAATTTTTTGCAGTCTCTATCTGATGAGAAAGCCAGCTTTGATAAATGCTGTCATTTACCTCATAGCCCGCTTTTTTGGCTTCTACCATAAAGTGGCCTGCGTAGTTTGTAGCCCAAGGACTTTCATATCCTCCGTCAGGCCAATAGCTGAATCCGCCTGACCTAAGCTGATAGTTTATGTAGCGGTTTAGTACGGAGCTTACATTGCTCTTAGCCTTGTCTATCTCTGTTTGATCCAATTCCGTCACCGTGTTTAGGTATAACTGCGGGAAGGCCTTGGAAGTGATCTGTTCTATACAGCCGTAAGGATAGCCTAAAAGATAGGCCAATCGGTTTTCAAGGCCGAGGGCCGGCATTTGAGACATTTCGACACTTAAACTCTTTGTTCCGTTTTCGCCCTTTAGCTGGACGGTTTTTGCAAAGGTTTTTCCGGCTTCGATATTTATAAGCTCAACTGTGGAGTAGGGCGTTCCTCTGGAAAGTACATCGATTTCGGTTACGGCTTTTGCCGTTTTTGAAATACCTGAGGCCGAGGCTTCCGCCGTGAATTTTGCGATGCCTCCCTTATCCGTTTTTACCGTAAAGAAAACGGAAGAGTCGGAATTTGCAGGGATTCTTAATTCTTTTGTTTCATTTGAGCTTACGGCTCCCTCGCTCTTTAGGATTACCTTAGCTTTTTTTTCTGAAGATGTTCCGTTAAATACGGTTACGGGAACTTCGATTGTTTCTCCTATGCCCATGGTTCGGGGAAGGGTCGGCATTACGATAAGATCGCTTTTTATCTTTACGGTTTCTTCTTTTATACCGTAGGCTCCGTCCTTGCCTGCAACTGCCATAATGCGCAAGGCTCCGATGTATTGAGGAAGATCGAATTCGATTGTTTTCTTTTCCTTTGCCTTTATTTCAAAGGGCCCGAAGAAGTATACTATCGGTTTAAAGCGTTCAGCATTCTTTGAGGTCTTATTGTCTATAAAGCCTCCGCCTCCTACCGAAAGAATCGACTCTATCATTCCGCTGTGAGCTCCGATTACGTATTTGTAAATATCCCAAGAGGCAATTTGAGAAGATTCTTTTTTGTAAAAGCTGTCCCATGGGTTTCCCGTGTGAAAAGCTGTAAGGCCTAATAAACCTTCATCTACAACAGCAACTGTAAAGGTCATTGGTCTTCCTTTTTCTTCGCTTACCGTAAACGAAACCTTGCTGTTAGGTTCGTAGCTCGGTTCAGCCTTTATCACGGGGTTGATTCTCGATAATTTATTTTCAACCATTATGGGCGTTATACCGTACATTCTTATGGGGAGACTGTTTTTTGTTTGACTGTGTTCCTGTATTAAACTTACATGAGCATAGATGTTCGGTGCCATTGAAGGATCTATTTTTATCTTGTACGAGAAGATATTTCCCTTGGATTTTATCCATTCTTGTTTTAAGACCTTGCCGTTTTTTTCTAAGGTTACCAGAGCTTTTGCTCCCTTATATCCGGGGAATGTAATTTCGGCAGTGTCGTCGGCATAGTATTTGTTTTTATCCGGAGTGAGCATCAAAATTGAATCGCTTGACTCTTCCGATGTTCTTCTGCTTGCCCAGCCTTCCCAGTCAAAGTATACAACCTGAGCAGAGCTGTGTCCTCCGTCCGGATCCGAAACCACAATCAAATACCGGCCCCAATCGCCATCGTTGACCTTCATATTCAATTCGGCCTTTCCGCCTTTTGACGAAACATTCCAGTTCTTTATGTGACGGGTGTATCTTGAATTTGTATAGTTTACACTTTCTTCATCCCGTTCCCACCACCAATACCATTCGAGTTTATAAAGGTTAACGGCCAGGGATACGCTTTCTTTTACGGGATTTCCATCGGGATTTAAAACCACAAAGTGCAAGGTTTGATCTTTATTGGTATGAAGCATATCTCGATACTCATCATCGCTTTTGGGAATCTGCATTCCGACATATCGCGAATAGGGAGAGTAGTCGAAGACCTTGTTTTCCATTGAGAAGGCGCCGGACGGTTCGTATATTCTTGTTTCAAAAACCGCCTTTAGTTTTCCGGGAGATTTAGCCTCGGATGAAAGGTAAAGATTGATATCGGCCTTTCCTGATGAATCTAAGGTTCCCTCCCAAATTTTATTTAAGTCTTGTTGTACTCGGAGCTCGGGATTTATAAAGTTATAGTTTTTATAATTTTCAAAAGGATTGCGGTTTAATACATATCGGGCTGAAATTTCGGCCTTCAGACCTGCAGCCTTTGCTCCATGGAGCCATTCGCCTGCAAGTACTGCAGCATTATAACCTTGCGAAAAATATTTTTCTTTAGGATCAAGATTTACAAAAAGACGGTTTGGTACTATGCTCTCTATCTTTATGCTCTTAGACCATGTCTTTCCGCCTGCCGTAACCCTTGCATACCATGTACCGGTTTTGTCTTGAGGATTTGTTTTTGTGTCTATTCTGTAAAAACCGTCTACCGAGGAGGTAAATACCTTGGTATCTGCTTTTTTGCCTAATGGATCTTCAAGACTGAATTTGATGGGATAGTCTTTAGGAAGGTTCTTTTCCAAATCCTGTAAGATAAAAACCAAGTGGATATCGTCTCCGGGTCTCCAAACTCCGCGTTCTCCGTAAATATAACCTTTAACTCCTTTTTTTGAAGATTCTCCTTCTACCTGAAAATGACTTGTAGAAAGTACATCGGAATTAAGAGGAAGCCAGTTTACGTCTCCGTTTTTTTCGGCTTTGATAAGGTAGGCTTGGTTTTCGTTTTTGAGCATCAAAAGTCCGTCGCCGTCGGTTTTTCCTGATTCCAATTCTTTTTGAGCAAAATTGAATAAGCTTATGTTTACGCCGCTCATAGGTTCTGCCGTTAATAGATCGGCGGCAGTTATATATAGTTTTCCCTCTCTGTCTTTTTTTGCCGATAAACCTATGTTTGAAACCAAAACTCTCTTCGTTGCCATACAATGTCTACTGTACGAAGGAAGATAGAAAGCCGGGTGATTAGGATTTTCTCTGTGCTGCCAAAAGTTGTATCGTTCTTCGTCTTCTATGTCCGAAGTGTTCCAATAATCGGTTTCAATGTTTTTAAAGTTTTCTATTTCGCTTATATCCTTGGGGAAGGGCAGATGAGAAAACTCGTCACTCTTTGAGGGGGATTCGTACATGCTGTGTTTTTTTGTAAAACTTGCACGGAGTTCAAACATTCCTCCGGGGAATTTTTTTACCAGCTTACTTATATCCAGTGAATGCCTGATATATAGGTTTTTCATTGAGCTCGTCCATTCAAAATCAAAGCTCTGTCTCCAAACGGGTTCTCCTACTCGATGCATTTCGCGGTCGCCGTCTATGGAATTTACCTGAAGGAATTGTGTCATGTTTTTATCGTAAATTTGAAAGGCTTCAAGCATGATTCCTCTGATGTTTTTTGTAGAAATCAATATAGAAACATTGTCTTTTGATGGAAGAATATTTCCTGACTTTGTAAAAAGGATGCTGGGCTTTTCCCAAGCGACCGTAATGGAAAAATTTGCTTCCGTCTCAAGTTTTTTCCCTCTTGAATTCTTTATACCGGATAGGATGGAAAGGCGGGTATTATCCGGAAAAACTCCGTTTTGTGAAAATATTTTAAGTTTGTATCCGTCAATTGTGTATCTAAAAGGAGTTTCGGGATTAGAAGCAAGTTTTATAAAACCTCTTAAATCTTGTGAAGAATCCAAAGCATCCGAAAAATTTACCTGTATTTCGCTTCCGCTCTCTTGTGAAAATGAAGTTACTTGAAAAGCCGATAGGGCTGCGACCGTAAAGCTTGCAGCATTGGAGCCTTCGCCTCCTATAGTTTTTAAGTCCCATGAAAGTTCTAAATTTTGGATTTGTTTTTTTCTCTGTATCTCTTTTATGCTTAGCTTATATTGATTGGATACATCTCCTTGACTTACCTTTACGGCAGGGTTTGTTTTTGTGTTTTCCATGCTTAAAACGGCAGTAATCATTTTTTCGATTGCATCGATGTTTTCGGGAATATCGGTTTCGGCTATTCCTTCAAATCTGAAAATATCTTCCCTTTTTTCATCGGGTATGAGTTCCCCCGATGTAAGTTTAAATTCGGGAGGAGCTATTATGAATGAGAGGCTGATTCCTTTTTTCTTTCCCGTATTTTCGAGGAGGAGTCCTACATCCAAATTTAAGTTAAGGTCAGATTTAAAATTATAGGCCGATGACGGAATAAAGGTAATTTGATTTGTACCTATTATTTTCCATTCACCTGAAGCCTTAGGCGTTAAAACACAAGCTTTTTCAAGGTTTTCCGGATGTTTTATCTCTTCCTTGAATGTGATATTGATAGGCTCAAGCCGTTTTAAAGCTCCATAGCTTACACTTTCAATATCATCCATTGCATTTTGCAAGGCTTCTTCACTTTTTTTACAACCGGTAATAAAAACCGATACCGACAAAAAAATAACAGCAGCTTTAAAAAGCCGTTTTGATAAGAGGTTTAAACTTTTCATAGATATATAATAGCACAGACTATGAGAATTTGCAATTGAGGAAAGAGGGAAAATGTACAAGGACGAAGTAAGAACTACGAATGATAAGTGTTAAAGTGTGAATGACGAAGTACAAAAAGTAAGAAAAGAAACGCCGGGCGATGAATATTATAGATAGTTATATTTAACACTCGGCAGCGTTATTCATACTGTTTCCAGCCTCAAAATAAGACACTTTTAAGTATGAAGTTCTAAGCTGAAAATCGGACACGGATGCCGGTGGTTCCGGCTTCGAGAGTTTTAGACGAAAGTCTAAAACTCTAAGATGAAAAATGTGCATGGATGTTCGATTCAATAACCGGCACGGATGCCGGTGGTTCCATGCTTCGAGAGTTTTGCTGTCAAGCAAAACTCTAAGCTTAAAATCGGACACGGATGTCCGATTTTAAGCGGCCCCCCTTTTTCTTTTCTTTAAAGAATGATATAATCTTTTCCGTTATTCTTTTGGTGTAACTTGAATTTAATTTTAAGGATGGGAACAATTTATGAGCAAAAAGACCAACGATATTATTGTTATAGGTTTTGCTTTATTCGCCATGTTTTTAGGAGCCGGAAACCTGATATTTCCTCCTACTTTGGGACATTTGTCGGGAAAGGACTGGATTTTTTCCCTTTTAGGCTTTTTGGTAACCGGTGTAGGTATGCCGGTTTTGGGTATAATATCTATGGGGAAATGTGACGGTCATCTTTCCAACTTTACCAAAAACATAAATCAACTATTCGGAACCTTCTTTATCATCTTTGTTATGCTTATAATAGGTCCTCTTTTTGCTATTCCGAGAACTGCTGCTACCACCTATGAGATAGCGATTAGGCCGAACTTCGGAATAAGCTCTGTTTTATCGTCCTTCATATTCTTTGCGATTACCCTTTTCTTTGTTTTAACACCCAATAATGTTATAGACAGGGTGGGAAAGTTTTTGACTCCTGCATTGATAATTGTGCTGGGGCTTTTGGTTATAAAGGGCATTGTTACTCCTATCGGCAGACCCTCAGAGCCTTCTGTTGACAAGATATTTTTGAGAGGGTTTAAAGAAGGTTACCAAACTATGGATGCCTTAGGCTCCATGATATTGGCCACCATAGTTATTTCAAGTATCAATGCAAAAGGCTACACTGATAAAAAATCGCTTTTAAAGATGACCATATGGACGGGACTCATTGCCTGTATAGGTTTAGGTCTCGTTTACGGCGGCCTTGTTTATGTAGGGGCTACAGGAAGTGCAGTTTTACCGGATAATCTTTCACGAACTGAAATTGTAGTTCAGTCCAGTCAACTGTTATGGGGAAGGGGAGGTCAAATAGTTTTAGGTTTAGCCATAGGTTTGGCATGTTTGACTACCTCAATAGGTTTGACAGCTACTGCCGGAGAATATTTTTCTGAAAGATTTAAGGATGATATAAGCTATCGTGCAACAGTCATTATTATCTGTGTTGTAAGCTTTTTCCTTTCAAACTTCGGTGTAGATAATATCATCTCGATTGCAGGTCCGATTCTTGAAGTTATCTATCCTGTGGCAATTGTTTTAATAGTTTTAAATTTATTTTCAGAATTTATACCGAACAAATATTTCTTTCATGGTGCAGTAATCGGTACTCTTTCAATAAGTATTCTCCAAGGCTGGGTCGCAGCTCAAGAGCTTATCAATAATTTGCTTATTAAACTTGAAGCCTTCCCTGCAATGGATCAAGTGGGGTTGAGTTTTAATACCACAATTAATGTATTAAAAAGTCTCCCCTTTGAAGGTATAGGATTTCCTTGGGTGCTTCCGGCTCTAGGAGTTTCTCTTTTATTCGGTTTCGGTTATATAATTATGCAAAAAACCGAAAAGGCTCCCTCAATGAAGGGAGACTCTCAAAAAAAGGATGAGTAATGGCAGAAATAGAAAAAGTTAATCTATTGGATTTGGATGAAGAAGATTACGATACGGTTCTGGCCCAAGATATCTATTTTAGCGGCAAGATAGAATGCAAAAAGCCGTTTATGATTAAAGGGAATGTTGAAGGCTTTTTGGTCTCTACAAGCGATGTAACCATTGATGAAAATTCTACCGTAAAAGCCAATATCAGGGCTGACCGTGTTGTAATAAAAGGCTCTGTCGAAGGCAATGTTTTAGCCGACACTATGGTGCATGTTTTTTCTTGCGGAAAACTTATAGGCGATGTTACGGCTCCTGAAGTTGTCCTCGAAAGCGGCTGCGTATTTAACGGTATTTGTACCATGACAAAGGATAGTCAAATTGGAAGGTAAAAAGAAAAAAATTGGTTCCGTATCTAAATTTACTCTGATTTTTTTTATATTTTCTGCATCTTATCTTTTTGCTCAAAATAAACCGGATGCCCTTGTCTTATATAAAAACGGCCGTTATGCTGAAGCTGTTGCCGTATGCGAAGCCGAAATCAAACAGACTCCTAATAATTTGGACAGCTATGTTGTAATGACTTGGGCTCTTTTGGCTGACGGTAAATATCAAAAAACCTATGATATGAGCGCGGCAGGGCGTAAAATTGCACAAAGCGATCCGCGGCTCATCGCGACTCAGGCAGAAGCATGTTATCATTTGGGTAAAAATTCCGAAGCTCTTAAACTTTTTCAAGATTATATTTCTTATGCTCCGAACGGGGTGCGTATTTCTTCCTCTTATTATTTTATGGGCGAAATATATTTAAGAATGGCAAAGTACAGACATGCAGATATTTCTTTTTCGGTAGCCGTCACCCTTGATTCCTTTAACAGCCTTTGGTGGGTTCGTTTGGGTTATGCAAGAGAGCAGATAAAAGAATACCGCTATTCTCTTGAAGCCTACAACAAGGCTCTGAGTTTAAACAAAAATCTCATTGACGCACAAAAAGGGCGTGAAAGGGTATTGCAGCGTTTTTAATCTATGGGTAATTTTTTTTCGGTTAGAATAGAAACGCTGGGCTGCCGCTTAAATCAAGTGGAATCGGAAGCTCTTGCTTTCCGCTTTGCTGAATGCGGGTTTGATGTTTTTTCAAAAGAAACGGAGCTTTCGGTTTTGCCTGTAAAACTTTGTATAGTAAATACCTGCACAGTTACTGGAAAGGCTGAGCAAAAAGCGCGTAGACTTATCCGCCTTTTATTAAAGGAACACGGCGAGGCTGTAATCCTTGTTACAGGCTGCTATGCTGAGCTTGAAGCCGATGCTGTCGAAAAAATAGATGAAAGGGTTATAGCTTTTTCGGGCAAAAAAAAAGATGAACTCGACGGTTTAGCTCAATTTTTAAAAGAGATCTGTCTTAAAAATAAAAATATAAAAGACGAAGTTTTTAATCTTAAAGAAAATCTTCTTATATTTAGAAACAAAATATATTCAAAAGAAACCAAATCGGATAAACCTTTTTTGGTAAAGGAAACTGAAAGAAGAAAGGCAATGTTTAAGCTGAGCTCTCCCGTTTTCTTTTTTCATTCGAGGGCCAGTTTAAAGGTTCAAGACGGGTGTAATAATGCTTGTGCTTATTGCAGAATAAGGCTTGCCCGCGGGCTTTCCGTTTCTCTTCCTGCCGAAGAAGCAGTCCGGCGGATAATCCAAATAGAAAAAAACGGAGCTTCAGAGGTTGTTTTGTCGGGTGTAAACCTATCCCAATATAAGGATAAAACCTATGGGGGCTTTGCAAGCCTTTTGGCAATGCTTTTAGAAAATACAAAGCAGATAAGAATTCGCATCTCCAGTATGTATCCCGAATGCATCGATGAAAATGTTCTTAAAATCATAGAAAACGCAAGAATCTGTCCGCATTTTCATCTTTCAGTGCAGTCGGGAAGCGATAAAATTTTAAAAGCCATGAATAGGCCCTATAGGGAGGCCGACATAAGAAGGGCTGTAGATAATTTACGCAAAGCAAAGGATAATCCTTTTATAGGATGCGATATTATTACGGGTTTTCCTTCCGAGACGGAAGAAGATTTTTTACAAACCTTTAAGATGTGCGAGGAGTTGAAGATTCCGGGAATTCATGTTTTTCCGTTTTCGGCCCGTCCCGGAACAACGGCGTATTCGATGAAGCCTAAGGTTCCTGAAAGAGAGGCCGGGAGAAGGGCTTCGCTGCTTTCGGCCTTGAGCGAAAAAAACTATCAAGAATATTTGGCTTCTTGCAGCGGGAAAGTTTTTTTCGGAGTTATGGAAAAACCTCAAAAAAATGATAATTTGAGGATTGTAACCGAAAATTATTTAACTCTTCCTTTAAAAATGAACAAAAAAACCGAAAACTATAAGAGCGGAGAAGGCCTTTTTGTTATAGTAAAAGATGGAATTGCATATCTTGCGGATTAATGTATTTTATGATAAAATTAAACATGCTAAGTATTCTATAGTAGGTAAGCGGAGCGGAGGTAAAAGTGAAGAAAATAATTGCGTTTTTGTTTTTTTGTATTATGGTTGGTTTGTCTTGTTTTGCGCAGATTTCCATGCCGGAGCCTATCACTCCGTTGGTTGTTTCTCCTCGGATAAGCGGCTTGGGTGCTCCTTTTACAACTTATCAGGCCGGAACAGATACCTTGTTTACAAATCCTGCCATATTTCCGTTTTTAACCAAACGCTGGTCTGCCGGGAAAATCTCTTTAAGCTCAAATGAGGACAGTTTCGGCGGATTAATTTCTATCATCGGATCCAAAAAAATAGCAGCCTTCGCTGATTATCTTTATACGAACAATGGTAAATATGTTGACTTTTCTGTCACAGGTCCTTTAGCTGTCAGCTTAGCCGATAGAAATTTTGCGGTAGGTTTATTTAATAGATCTGTTATTCATGCTGATGTAGAAAATAATATAATGCGTAAACTTTTAATAGGAGAAGAGCTTTTGGTAACCGGAGGCTACGGCATCTGCGTTTATGACGATGATGTAAACAAGGTTGCTCTTGGTTTTCAGATGAAGGGCTTTTTCCAAACTTTTTCTTATGCTTTGAATAAAAGCAAGGCCGATATGACTTTAGCAGTAAATTCAGGGTTCAAGGATTTAAATATAGTCTTGGCCAGCGGGCTTGGCTTGGATGCCGGCTTTTTATATAAGTATGATAACTACTTTTTTTTAGGACTTACATGCAGGGATGCTTACACTCCCGTTTTTTTAACCCCGTATAATAATTTTTCAGATTATAAAAAAGCAAGGACGGCAGGTAAAACGAAATATAAAACTCTTTTACCGAATTTGAGCATAGGTATAGGCTCAATGCCTGTCTTTGATGATATGTGGACTACCGTTTCTTCATGGTCGTTTTACCTTGATTATCAAAATATTCTCGAGCCGATTTTTAACAGAAAAAGAAACCCTGTGCTGAATCTAGCTGTGGGAACCGAAATGGTCTTTCATAAGGTTTTGAGCTTTAGGCTGGGAATGAATGAGTGTTACCCTCATTTCGGATGTAAACTTGATTTTACCTATTTTCAACTGGATTTTGCTGCCTTTTTGAAAGAACTGGGTAATAAACCTTGGGAAAAACCTAAATTAGGGTTGGATTTTTCTCTGTCATTTGAGTATTGATTTTAAATTAATTTATTTTTAAGGATTCTTATGTCTTGTGAAGTAGAGGCCGAAAGCCGTACCGAAGTTTTTGTATGCCGGCGTACCAAAATCTTGTCACGCCTTGCCCTTTTTTCGGCAACCCTTTTGTGGGGAAGTACCTTTGTTGCAGTCAGCAGTACCAATGATTTTTTTAAGCCGAATTTTTTATTGGCTTGCCGTTTTTTGCCTGCCTGTCTCATCCTTTGTGCTGTCTTTTTTAGACGGCTTAAAAAAATTGACAGGCGTTATTTAAAAGCCGGATTTGTTTTAGGCTTAATTATGTTTGTAGGCTATTCCTTGCAGGCGGTTGCCATTACTACCGCGGGAGGGCTTCCCGGCAGAAGTTCTTTTTTGGTGGCTACCTATTGTGTTCTTGTTCCTTTTGTAAATGCCGTGGTTTTAAAAAGGAAGCCTGACAAGTTCAATGTTTTTGCTGCCTTTCTCTGTTTTGCAGGAATTCTTGCAATTTCGATGCCGGATTTGATTTTGGAAAGTTCAAACGGGGTAAATTGGGGTGATGTTCTTTCTATTATAAGCAGCTTTATATTTGCGGTGTATATAGTTCTTCTTCCTAAATTTATGGAAAAACTAGATGCGGCTCTTATAACTATTGTTCAATTTGCCTTTGCAGGAAGTTACGCCCTTATCTTTTCTCTTTTGTTTGAAGATAATTCGGGCACAATTTGGAACTATCAATCTGTTTTCACTTTGGTTTATCTGACTGTTCTTTGTACGGCTCTCTGTGTATTGCTTCAAGCTGTAGGACAAAGGAATACACCCCCGGCTACAGCTGCCCTTATTTTTTCTCTTGAATCGGTGTTCAGCATCTTTCTTTCGATAATGCTTACCGACGAAAAATTTACATTTGCCTTAGCCCTGGGGTGTTCCTGCATCTTTGTTGCAATTATAATCTCCGAAACAAAACTTTCATTTTTGAGAAAAAATCGAGGGAAGTAAACAGCAAAACTATGTATGTTTTTAGTTCTTATAAATTAGCAGTATGCCGGCTTTGCCGTTTGCGGATCTATTATGTTTATTTCCAAGCCTAAGAAGTTTAAGAGTTTTAGTATTGTCGAAAATGTAGGATTGCCTTTCTTTGATAAGGAACGGTACAAATGCTCTCGGTTTAAATCGGTATATTTTGCAACATTTGTAAATCCCTGGGCTCGTGTTACATCTCCGAGTGCCTCTGTAAAGTGTTCGGGGGAGTTGTCTTCGATAGAGGTTTTAAGAGCTTCATTTAGGTATTCTATCATTGCTTCCTTTGTATTTAAATAATCAGCCGGATCAAAGTCGGTAATTTTCATTTTGTATCTCCTTGTTCTAATAGCTTTATCATTTGTTGAGCTTTCTTAATGTCTTTTAATTGGCTCGATTTATCTCCTGCGATCAATAACAAAATAATTTCGTTATTCTTGTCTGTGCAGTATATTCTATAACCCGGACCAAAGTGTATACGCAGCTCGTAGATATCTTTATCAATTATGCGATGATCTCCTTTATTTCCTCTTTTTAGGCGCATTATCCTGTCGGTAATTTTGGCTTTTCCTTTTTCGTCTTTTAGTTTTGAAAGCATGTGTCAAATACTTCAGTTTTTTTTATCGTTCGCATATCTATATTGTAGTTTAAAAACAACAGACTGTCAAGTCTAGGCATTGTGCTTCATTACCTTACGTTATACTTACAAGGTTCAATATATTTTTCCATCATCGATTTATCGACTCCTCTTTTTTTGATCATTTCGCTGTAGAATTCTCCGCTTTTTTTGATAGTCCTTTCTTGAGTTTCGTAATTGCAGTGCACGAGGCCGAAACGGGCGGATTCTCCTTCTTTCCACTCGAAGTTATCGATAAAGCACCAATGATAATAGGCTTCAAAGGGGAGGGGAGATTCGCTTATAAGTTTTAGGTGATCATAGATATAGCGGCATCTAAACTCATCCTTATTGTCACAGGTTCCGTTTTCGCTTATAACTATCGGAAGGGGGATGCAGTTATAACAGGCTTGAGCGCACTCGATTAGGCCCAAGGGATAAATATCCCAGCCTAGGTCGTTTTTAGGAGTGTTTTCAAAGGCCTTGTAAGAAAAGCCTCTTACAGCCTGCCTCGAATAATAGTTGATGGCTATAAAGTCAACATAATTTTTCTTTTTTATATTTAGGATATTTTTAAATGGAAATGAAAACTCGCCCTTAAAACATGCTTCCATAATTCCGTCTTGGAAAAGTTTGCTTATTCTTTTTGCCGATTTTTGGTCGGTTTTTTTATTTTTATCCTTGGGATGGAAGGCCTGCATGTGGTGGGCAAAGCTTACCCTTGTGTCCGTAAGGCCTTTTTCTTTGCGTATTTCATGGATTAAATCGTAGGCCTTGCAGTGTGCGGCTATGAGGATGTTCATAACCTTTATAGTTTTTGTAATCGATTTTTTTTCGGGCGGCCAAAGGCCTAAAAAGAAAGACTGCACGGCATAGACATTGGGTTCGTTTATTGTAACATAGCCGCTGCAAAGGCTGCCGAGTTCTCTTATGCAAATTTCTACATATTTTAAGAATACTTTAACATTTTCTTTCTTTGTAAAGCCTCCCGAATTTTCAAACCACATAGGATGGCTGAAGTGGTATAGGCTTATGAGAGGCTTGATACCTGCTTTTTGTAAAAGGTTTAATTCTGCCTTATAGTGCTCAAGAGCTTCCATATTGAATTTACCCTTTTCAGGTTCAATGCGGGCCCATTCAAGAGACATGCGGTAAGTTTGAATACCCATCTTTTTTAAAAGCTTGGTATCCTCTTCAAACTTTTCGTAGTGCATATTTGCACGGGCAACATCTGAGCCGTCATTGGTCATCTTGCGGTCACAAAAATCGTTCCAGTTGGAATTTACCCTTCCTCCCTCAATCTGTGTAGAAGCCGTAGCAACCCCAAGTAAAAAATTTTCTTTTAACTTAAACATCTTTCCTCCATAAAAACTTTTTGTAAGGATTATCAAATCCTGAAAAAAGTTTTTTCACGCGGTTTGTTTACAAAGCGCATACAATAACCGATGTTTTGTGCGAAGCACAAAACTCGAAGATAAACATGAAGGCTTGTATTTCAAGCCGAAATGTTTATCGATTTTCCTCCATAAAAACTTTTTGTAAGGATTATAAATCTAGAACTTCTTTACGATAAAAATCCACAATTGATCTTCCGTATATCCTTTCATCGGTCTTTGTCAAAGAGCCTATTGTTTCAGGCATTGCCTTTTCTGAGGGCCTGTGCATCATAACAAGGCCTCCTTCTTTTAATATTTTTGATTCTTCTATTTTTTCGAGAAGTTCTATGTGAAATTTATAGGGGAAGGGAGGGTCGAGGTAAATAATGTCAAAGGATTCCTTTGAGCGTTTTATAAATGTTTCTGCGGGCATCCTCTTGCATTCCAGTTTTTTATCGGCTATTGAAACATTTTTTAATAAGACGGGAAATTTATCTGCATCCTTTTCGACAAGGCAGACAGGGTAGGCTCCGCGCGAGTAGGCTTCCAAGCCGCAGATTCCTGAGCCTGTAAAAAGATCCAAAAAAGAAAGACCTGAAAGGTCTCCAAGTATCGAAAAAATGGATTCTCTCATCCTGTCCATCGCAGGGCGGATTATTCCCTTAGGGCATTCGACTTGCCTGTTCTTTAAACTGCCTCCGGTTATTCTCATAAAGATGATTATAACATAGAATTATCTGAAATTCAACAACTCTGAAAGTTCATTTTGGGAAACGATGTTATAGGTTTCATTTTGAAAATTCGTATCTGAAATATCTATATTTATTTTACCGAGAAAATCCTGGTGTTTTTTGTAAATACCTTCAAGCCTGATTTTTTCGGTAGTGAAAGCGGATTCGCTTCCGATTTTTTCTGTAAGTATTATTTTTAATATGGTCATATATTTTTTGATACAAAAATAAAGGCAGCTCATTGTATCAATGTAGTCGGGCAAGTGTGATTGCGGTTCTATTTGGCTAAAAAGTTTTTGAAGGGCTGCATCAAAAAATAAAATATCCCTTATCGTCTTTTCTGCAAAAATACTGTCCGAAAGGTCTAAGCTAAGCCCTTCCTTTATTACATCCAACATTCTGGTTATCTGAAACAAGTTATCTTGAAAAACAATCTTATGAAGCATCTTTTTTCCCCTCTTAAACTATTAAAAAAACTACAACTCTATTTTATTTTCGGAATATAAGGAAAGGTCTTTAATTTAATTGGAGGCTTTTCCCCTTCCCCTTGCTTTTTTAGCTGTTCTTTGATAGACTTAAGCTCATGGCAAAGACAGTAGACGATAAAAAGATTATTTACACGATGGATAGGGTTTCAAGAACCCATGGAACAAAACAGGTTTTAAAGGACATAAGCCTTTCTTACTTTTACGGTGCAAAAATAGGCGTTATAGGTTCTAACGGCTCGGGTAAGTCAAGCCTCTTGCGCATTATGGCAGGCATTGACGGGGATTATACGGGCGAGGTTTCTTCGGCACCCGGCTACACGATAGGCTATCTTGAACAGGAACCTCAGCTTCAAAGCGGCAAGACGGTTCGAGAGGTCGTTTCCGAGGGTGTTCAGGAATTGGTAGACCTCCTTGCGGAGTTCGACAAGATAAACGAGGCCTTCGGAGACCCTGATGCGGATATGGATAAGCTCATGGAAAAGCAGGCCAAGGTGCAGGAAAAACTCGATGCGACTGACGCTTGGAATTTGGACAGCCGCCTCGACCTTGCAATGGAAGCCCTGCGCTGTCCGCCCGCCGATCAGGTAATCGATGTTCTTTCCGGTGGAGAAAAAAGACGCGTTGCCCTTTGCAGGCTCCTTCTTCAAAAGCCCGATATTCTTTTATTGGACGAACCGACCAACCACCTGGATGCCGAAACTGTCGCATGGCTTGAACGCCATCTTCATCAATATGCAGGAACAATTATCTGTGTAACCCACGACCGCTACTTTTTGGATAATGTTGCAGGCTGGATCTTGGAGCTTGACCGCGGAGAGGGTATCCCGTGGAAGGGAAACTATTCGAGCTGGCTCGACCAAAAGCAAAAAAGACTTGCCCTTGAAGAAAAGGGAGAAACCGAACGCCAAAAGGCTTTAAAACGGGAGCTCGAATGGATAGGCATGAGCCCCAAGGGAAGACATGCCAAGAGCAAGGCCCGTATCAACGAGTACGAAAAACTTTTAGCCCAAGGCTCAAAGGAAAAAATAAAGGATTCTCAAATTACCATTCCGCCGGGGCCGAGACTGGGGAATTTGGTTATAGATGTTAAAAACGCTGCAAAGCATTACGGCGACAGAATCCTCTTCGATAAGCTTAATTTTTCCGTTCCTGCGGGAGCCATAGTCGGCATCATAGGCCCGAACGGTGCAGGTAAGACAACCCTCTTTAAGATGATAGTCGGGGCTGCCGGTTTTGAAACCCCTGAAGGCGCCGATCAAAAAAGGCAGATCGTAAAGCCCGATGAGGGCGAAATCAAGATAGGGGAGTCCGTAAAACTTTGCTATGTAGACCAGACAAGGGAAAAGCTTGATCCCAATAAAACCGTTTGGGAGCAGCTTTCAGACGGGCTCGATATTATAAAGCTTGGAGCTGCCGACGGTTCTTCAGGTGTACGCGAGGTAAACTCAAGGGCATACTGCTCTTGGTTTAACTTTTCGGGGCAGGATCAATCCCGCAAGGTAGGCGTACTTTCAGGCGGAGAAAGGAACAGGCTTAATTTGGCTATGATGCTAAAAGAGGGCGGAAACGTTTTAATGCTCGACGAGCCTACAAACGATTTGGACGTTACCACCCTGCGCGCCTTGGAAGAAGCCTTAGAAAGTTTTGCTGGCTCAGTCCTTGTTATAAGCCACGACCGCTGGTTCTTGGACAGGGTTTGCTCCCATATTCTAGCCTTCGAGGCTGACGGCGAAGTCGTATGGTTTGACGGCAACTGGACGGAATACGCCGAATGGAGAAGAGAAAAGTACGGCAAGGATGCCGATACCCCGCACAGGGGCGTTTACCGAAAGCTAGAAAGGTAAATTATGAAAAGCCCTAAGATGATTATCTTCGATTACGGGAATACTCTTATTTATGAAAAAGAGCTTGATTTAGAAAGGGCTTATAAAGCCCTCTATGCTCAAATTCATAAAAACCCCGATAAAATAAGCTTTGCTTCTTTTTACGAAAAAGGTATGGCTATTTTTGAAAAGATAAAATCGAGGGCTTTGCAAAACGATTTGGAAATGCACACTCATAGTTTTTATAATTGCCTTTTTCAAAGTCTTAATATAGAATTTAAACTTTCTTACACGGAACTGGAGCTTCTTTTTTGGGAGGCTCTGGCGCCGTGTTGGGCTATGCCCGATATTGAAAAACTCTTGCTCTTTTTGGAAAGCAAAAATATAAGAACCGGCGTAATAAGCAATATTGCTTTTTCAGGGGAAGCCCTTACTGCCAGAATCAATAAATATCTTCCCCAAAACAAATTCGAATTTATAATAGCTTCAAGCGAGTACGGCTTTAGAAAGCCCGATTCCGTTCTTTTTGAAGCTGCCTTAAAAAAAGCAAATCTTTCTGCAGATGAGGTTTGGTATTGCGGGGATAATCCGAGGGCCGATATCATAGGCCCGGCCGCTCTAGGTATAAAGCCTGTTTTGTTTACAAGCAGCTTGGCCTGTCCCTACGACAACGAAAGTCACATTTCTCCCGATTTTGAATTTACCAAAATTAAGGATTGGAATGAGCTTATAGAACTGTTGACAAATTTATAGGAAGACAAAAATTTTTTACCCTATTGACAAATTCACAATATAGTTCAAAATAGAATGATGAATAAAAGAATAACCTGGATAAATACTATTATCTTTTTAACTCTTCTGTTGGCGGCTATTTTTTTTATGCCGCAAAGGGCTCCTGCAACATCCAATACTGATTCATCTACGGGAAATATTGATACAAATTTAAAATATCTTGAATCCGTATATAAACTTCTTCAAGAAAATTATGTGGATGAGATAGATCCCGCCGTTTTATACAAGGGAGCTATGGAAGGGATGTTGAATTCCCTTGAAGATCCGTATACCTCATATATTTTTAAAGATACTACAGTAGGGCATGATTTGGAAGATACTACCAGCGGTGTCTTTTGCGGTATAGGCGTGCATATTACAAAATCAAACATATCCACTCCTGAAAGGCCTGCCTATGTAGAAATAGCAAGTCCGATTGAAGGCACCCCCGGCTGGAGAGCAGGTTTACAGCCCGGAGATTATATTATCGAAATAGACGGAGTGAAAACCGAAGATATAACTCAAGAAGATGTTTTAAACATGCTCCGAGGAAAAGAAGGTACCGAGGTTACGATAAAAATTCTTAGGGGAAAAAATCTTAAATTTGATCTTACTATTAAACGGGCTTTAATAGAAGTTCCGACCATAAAATATACAAAAATCGGAAAAGATATTGCTTATATCCGCTTGATAGAGTTTAATCCAAATTCGGCAAAGCGTATCACCGAGGCTATAGAAAAACTGCAAAAAGAAGGCTGCACAAAGCTTATTTTTGATTTAAAAAACAATCCGGGCGGTTTGATTACAAGCTCTATTGATGTTGCAAGTATTTTTTTGGATTCGGGGATTGTGGTTTCAACAAAGGGACGAGCCCGCGGCACCAGTGAAACCCATAAGGTTCGCCGATTTGTAAAAAAAGTTCCTAAAGAAATGCCCATAGTCGTTCTTATAAATGAAGGCTCCGCCAGTGCTTCCGAGATTATTGCAGGTGCATTAAAGGATCATAAGAGGGCTTATCTTGTAGGTACCCGTTCATACGGTAAGGGCCTTGTGCAGAGTATAGTTCAGCTTACCGAAAAAGAACTTGTGAAGTTAACAATAGCCCGCTACTATTCTCCAAGCGGAGCGAATATCGATAAGCAAGGAATCCTTCCAGACTTGGAAGTGGTAAGACCCAATTTTACACCGGATGAAGAAAAGAGCGTGCTTGAGCTTTTAAAAACTTCTAAAATTGCAGATTTTACGAGGAGTAAGAGTTCTTTAACAAAAGCCGAAATGCTGGATTTTTCCAAAAAACTCGGAAAAGAATATAATGTAAGGCCTGAGTTGATTTTGCGTCTTGTAAAGGTTGAATACTACCGCTCTCATGAAACTCCAGTGATAGATGAAGATGACGAGCAGCTTCAAGCGGCAATCGAGCTTTTAAAGACAAAGGATGTAAATGCCCTTTGTAAAACGGTAAAGACTCTTTTTGAAATGCAGGAAGAAGAAAAAGCAAAAGCTGAAGATAAAAAATAATGAAGCAGCTGATTGTTTCCGCAGAGCCGGGCCGGGATATAATCCGTCTTGACAAAAAAGATTATAACTATCTTGTTTCCGTGCGGAGAATTAAAGAGGGGCAGGTTTTAACCGTTTCTTTAAATGGAATTGAACCTGCCTCTGCTGAAGTTTTAAAGATTAATACCGAAAAAAAATATATAGAGCTTAAAATTTTAAAAGAAGAAGCGGGGTTAGGTTCAAGTCTTTATAAGCCTCGTGCGGAAATTATTTTGATGCAATGGCTTATAAAAGGCAATCACATGGATATCGCTGTGAGGCAGGCTGCAGAAACGGGAGTTTTTTTGATAGTTCCGGTTTTAGGGGAATTTTCCGTTATAAAAAAAGAAAATATAAATCAAACTGAAAGGCGGGAACGTATTATAAGAGAAGCAAGACAGCAGTCAGGTTCTCTTGTAAATACCAAGATTCTTCCTGCCCAAGAACTGAAGACGGCCTTGGATGAGGTTTTGGATTATACGGCAAAAAAAGAAACCGCTTTTATAATGCTGAGTGAAAAAAAGGCTAACTTCTTGAGCCTTTTTGACTGCTTATCGGAGAAGACCGAGGCGATAGTACTTGCTATAGGCTGTGAAGGCGGTATAAGTCCTAAAGAAATTGAATTTTTAAAAGAACATAAATTTGAAGAAGTGCATTTTAATACAAATGTGCTCCGTGCCGAAACGGCTGCAATTTATTCGATTGCGGCGGCTCAAGTTGTAATGGAGGAAAAAGGTGGCTGTAAAAAGAATTAAATTTTTAAATGTTCCGCTTGATGTTTTACATGAAGAAGATATTGAAGAAACCGTGATGTCTCTTTTAAATAAAAAAGGGCCGCAACAGGTTATATTTATGACCATTTGGGATGTGCTTCGAGCCCGCTGTAACGGGGAGTTTAGAAACATGGTTGAAGAAGCGGCTCTTTGTTTGCCGGTTTCAAAAAGCTTGATACGCGGAGCCCGTTTTTTAAAAAAAGATGTGCCTGTAAGACGGCAGCAGTTTTCGGTAGTTATCGATTTTTTAAACGTAATAGATTCTCACTATAAAAGCCTCTATCTTTTCGGCGGACGGCAGGAAAGCCTTCTCATTGCCGAAAAAAATGTCAGAAGCACCTTTCCCGGGCTGAAACTTGTCGGCCGCTTTGCAGGTTACTATCACAAATCTATGGAGCCTCATATTATTTCTGCTATTTCAAAGGCAGAACCTTCGATTGTTATCGTCAGCAAAGGAATCCCGGGCGGACGAAAATGGATTTACCGCAACAAAGAGCATTTTAATTCAGGTATTTTTATCCGCTATGCAAACTTGATCGATATTTTTTCTAAATTTAAAAAACGTCCTTCCGAAAAGCTTTTTAATTCGGGATGGGATTTTATAGTTCCCGTTATCAAAAATCCTTTTAGAATATTTACCTTTTTCGGTTATCTTTGGTATAATATTCTGTTATTGTTTTATAGGCTGTTCAGAAAAGATAAATAGGTAAAATTTATGGAAAACTTTTTGATGAGTGTATCGATGTTTTTTTATAGAGTTCAGGACAAGGTCAGTATGACTATGTCGCTTTTTGTTATGGCTGCATGTATCGTCGGCATTGTTCTCGTGCTTTTTATTGCAAGTACAAAATTAAAAAGAATCAGTGCAGTGCTTGCAATAGTATTGTCTACCGTCGTATCCTGTATTTTAATGATTCCGCTGATGACAGCTTTTAATTCTTTTGTAAATAAAAAAGTAGTAAATGAGGTAACTGACAGTCAGCTTGCCGAAATTGAGGCGCGCAAAGCTCAGATAAAACTTCTTGCTGCAAATCAAGAACTAAAAGAAAAAGAAAAAGAAATTCTTGACAATAAAATAAATATGCAAAAACAATCCATCGAAATAAGCGGTTTAGAAGACAGCTTGAGGGTTTTACAAAATACACAATTGAACATGCAGAGCTTTAAGGAAATATTGGAGCTGGGATTACTGGAAGCAAATTTAAAACAGACCAATTTGTATCGAAACCGGTTAAGCGGTATTTCAACGGGAATGGGATTAAAAGCAGATCAATACTATGATGAAGGGCTCGTCGTTTTAACTCACGATATAGATGCAAAATTCGGTGTCGATTTAAAAAAAATTAAAATTACCGTATCAAAAGATTTTCCGAATATTCTTTGGATAAAAGACATTCAGCCTAAGTTTTTGGGTGCAAGTAAAAATAAGCACATAAAAGAAGTTTCTGAAATAAGACGGGTCGATATAAAAAATAATATTAAAACCTATAGCATTTTAAACGGTCAATCCGAGGTAAAAAAGGCAAATCAATATGCAGATCTATGTGAACAAGAATACCAAACCCGTTTAAGTCAGGGCCTTGAAACGAATTTTATGAATGCTGCCGTTTTAAAACTGGCCGAAAATTTTATAAAACTTATTTTAAGCCCTCTAAAAAAAGAAATCAGATTTGATTCCGGCTTGGACGGAACTACTATGTCGTTGGAAGACTATATCGAAGGCGAATTAAAAGAAATCAAGGCAAAACGCTTGGAACTTGAAAACAGCAATAAAAATCTTGATGATGAAACTCAAATAAAAGAAAAAGAACTTGAAAAGTTAAAATTGAAGATTGGAGACTAAAGCCTGGAAGTCGGCATATTTAAACGTGAAAAAAATTAAAATTTATTAAACAAGTTGATGTTTTCGTAAATTTATACTTGACAAATTATATTTTGTATGTTACCTATACTATACACTACTTGAGAGATAAATATATGAGGACTATTTTATGGATAAAAAAAATATAAAACCTATTTTTGAGATCGCAAGTTTATATGCTGTAGTTGTGTTTTTTGTATATTTTGTAGGTAAATATTCTTCTTATATTGCTTATTATGGTTTTGCGGATCCCTCAAACCGTAGTGAAACATATAAATCTTATGCATACCTTATTATGAGTATATCTTTATGTTTTATGTTGCTTTTTATTTTATATCTTTACAAGTTAAAATTAAACGATATTATAAAATTTTCTAAATTCAATTTAGGTTTTGTTATAAAATTGCTTTTTATTCAGCTGGCAATGCCTTTTATATTGAATATTAATTCTTCAAAAGATATAAGTTTAATTTTTGGCTGTATTAAATTTTGGTTTGAGGCTTTACAAGGTAAAAAAATTATAATATCTCAAACACTGTTTAAACCGCAAATTGACCTAAATTGGTTTATGATTGCATATACTATTATTGTTGGGCCGATAATCGAAGAAATATTTTATAAACATGTTATCTATCATAAACTAAAAACTATTATATCCGTTAGAATTGCTATTATTATAACCGGAGTTTTGTTTTTTTACGGACATATACCTTATTATGAGTTAAAAATAAGTATGTTAAGTTTGCTTTCACTCGGCCTTTTAACTACTTATTGCTATGAAAAAACAAATACGGTTTGGTCATCAATAATTATTCATTCTGCATATAATGCTTATGTTACGTTTATACCTACAACTAAAATAAATTTACGTATATTAATTTATTTAATTTTTTTTATCGCAACTCTTGTAATGTTGACAATCGAACTTATCAAATACCTAAAAAATAAAAAAACTTTTAATCTTGTACAATCAGATTCTCCATCTCAAGATTGAAAAATAATGCAACCGGCATGTTTAAATGTGAAAAAACTTAAAATTTGTTAAATAAGAAATAAGTTGATGTTTTCGTACATTTATGCTTGACAAATTATATTTTGTATGTTATCTATACTATACACTACTTGAGAGATAAATATATGAGGACTATTTTATGGATAAAAAGAATATAAAACCTATTTTTGAGATCGCAATTTTATATGCTGTATTTCTTTTTTTTGTATATTTTGTAAGTAAATATGCTCCTTATATTGCTTATTATGGTTTTGCGGATCCCTCAAACCGTAGCGAAACATATAAATCTTATGCATACCTTATTATGAGCATATCTTTATGTCTTATTTTACTTCTTATTTTGTGTCTTTGTAAATTAAAACTAAAAAATGTTATAAAATTTTCTAAATTTAATATGAGGCTTATAATAAAATTATTGATTTTTCAATATGCATTTATGTTTATAACAGCTTTTATTTCATGGAATAATCTTGTATCTATTTTTAATGCCGTTAAATTTTGGTTTGAAGCATTGCAGGGTAAAAGAATTGTGATGTATCAAACACTGTTTAAATCACAAATTAATATTGATCTTGGAGTTTTTTTTATTTTATACACAATAATAGTAGGTCCTATAGTTGAAGAGTTATTTTTTCGAGAAATTATTTATAATAAATTAAAAAAAATATTATCGATTAAATTTTCTGTCGGCATAACGGCTGTCCTATATGCGTTTATTCATATTAAAGATTTTACAATTAATATTGATATTGTTTATCTTATGTTTCTCGGTATTTTACTTACATATTGTTATGAGAAAACCGAAAGTGTTTGGGCATCTATAAGTTTACATGCTATATATAATGGATTTAATACTATTATTAAATGTTTAAAACAGGATTCTGCAATATTGTTGTATCTTGTCATTTTTACTATAGCCATTATAATCATGATAATTGAGCTTATTAAACACGTAAAAATGCGAAAAACTTTTAATCTTGTACAATCAGATTCTCTATCGGAGAGTGAAAAATAATGTAATCGGTATATTTAAATGTGAAAAACATTAAAATTTGTTAAATAAAATTAATATTTTCGTAAATTTATGTTTGACAAATGAAATTTTGTATGGTAGACTTAAGTTAGGCATCGAGGGAAAATATAAACTTAAGGAAATTATTTTGTAGCGATATTATTTTTCCTTCGATGTTCTTATTATAGGGTATAAATGTATGAATAAAAAAGTAATAAAAGAACTGTGCTTTCTTTTTATATTGTATATTCTTGTTTTTTATATAAATTCGTATATTCATAAGTTTTTATTAAATAATTTTTATAATTGCTATTATGCTTTATTCGGTAAATATAATGGAATTGTTGATCTTTTAATATCTTTACTATTTATAATTGTTTTGTATTTATTGTATCTAAAAGAAATAAAAATAATATTTACTTATAAAAAAATAAATTTCTTTTTTATTGTAAAAAGTTTGATTTATATATTATCAATTGGAATGATATATTATATAATATACTTTATATTTGATGATTCTTTTCTTTTTAATTTTTTTAAATATTTTAATGATATTTTAAGTGGCAAAAAAAATATTACTATATATGATATTCTGATTTTAGAAAAATCGCTAAGACCTCGTTTTGAACCTTTTATGATGATAGAGGTTGTAATTTTTGGCCCTATTTTTGAAGAAATACTATATAGAGGGCTTATGTATAATAAATTAAAAGAAATAAGTAATGCCTTTATTGCTGTACTTATTTCTTCAATACTTTTTGCTTTTTTACACATACCAAAGTACGGTTTTGGAATAAATACATTCTTTTTGTTTTTAGTAGGAATTTTATTGGCTTATTGTTATGAAAAAACTAATAATATTTATGTTCCTATTTTTGTTCATTCAATTAGTAATTTTTTTATTTTTTTATTTAATTATGTATATTTTTATTTTTTAATAATTATTTATTTTATAATTTTTATTGCCGGTATAATAATAGCTATACAAGAAATAAAAAAATACCTAAAAATGCGAAAGACTTTTTATCGTGTACAATCAGGTTCTCCATATAAAGATTGAAAAATAATTCAGCCGGCATGTTTAAATGTGAAAAACTTAAAGAATTTGAAATTTGCGTAAATTTTGGGATCTGAAGATAGAAGATATTATCTTTTAAAATTAAAGTATTGTTGATATTTTTGTAGTCAAGGGTTGACAAAGATAAATATTTATGATATTTATCATAATAGTATCTTGAGCAAACTAATACTTTTGGAGGAATAATAATGAGAAGAAATAGAGGAAATAAAGATGCTAATGGTGATATTGGTTTTTCACTAGGAAATCCTATACAGGGACTTAGTGATGTAATATTCGGAGCCTGCGGTTGTAATTGTGGTTGCGATTGTGGTAGAGATGGTAGAGATAATTGGGTCCCAATTTTCTGCTGTATTGGAGGCGGTTCCGGTCATCTTATCGATGAATCGTAGATAATTTTATAAACTAAAACTTGCTCAAGATAGTTTTTATCTTAAATTAACCGGAGTATTTTATATGAATAGCAATATTAAAAAAGCTTTTTTAAATTTTTGGTGGCTTTCAAGTATCCTCTTATTCTTAATACTTTGGAAGTCGGTACAAATATTAAATCCTGATATGTCTATACTGAATTTAAAAAAAAGATATTTATATGGAATAATAGTTATTGTAGACTTGTATTGGGTTATTTGTTGTTTTAAAATAAACCGTATTAACGTTAAAGAATATTTTAAATTTAAAAATCCTAATTTTCTTTTAATTTTAAAATATACTTTGATTGTTTTAGCAATAAGTGAAATTTATTATCAGTTTAATACACTTATTCCTGATATAAAATATTCTTTTAATTTTTTTAAAGAAAATATGGGAAGAATAACATATTATGATGTTTTTAGAAATCCGAATTTGTGGAACTATGTTCTTATTTGTGGAATGATATTTGCACCTGTGGCGGAAGAATTGTTTTTCAGATATTATATGTATAATAATTTAAAGTATAAATATTCGAGTGTCTTTATAGCTAATATTATTTCAAGTGTAATATTCGGTCTTTTTCATATTAGTATGTATGGATATGATCTTAATGCTGTTATGATGATAAGTATGGGCGGTATGGCTCTTGCATACTGTTATGAAAAAACAAGAACCATTTGGACACCGATGATTATGCATTCCCTTCATAACGGTCTTGTATCTTTTGGACAATGTTTAACTACCCCTTTTTTTACTATATTAACACTTACTTATATAATTTTAGGCGGAAGTTTTGGAATAATTGAACTTATTAAATACCTAAAAAGGAGAAAAACTTTTAATGAAATACAAACTGATACCTTACCTAATGCACAAAAATGATGAGATTACCGTCATTCAAAATGAAAAAACTACCTGCATTATAAACGATACAAATCTAATAGATTTTTTTACAAGTAATGATGACGATTACAATCTTAGCTTTACACTTGAAGACCTTAAAGAACGATACGGCGATAATGCGGATGCCTGTTTAGATTTTTTATTAAAAAATTTATTGGCAATTAAAGACGAATTTACGGCTAAGCCGATAAATCGGCTTTATTTTTTTACTAATTCAAAAGAAATTGCTTCTTCATTAAAATTCAATTTATCGGGATTAAATATTCCCTATGATGTTATCACCTTCGATATAAATACACTAAATACCGAATTATTTTTAAATCTTGATAAGGAAGCTGTACATTATATTGTTTTAAATCCCTTTAATTATAAACTATATACAAAACTTGCAAACTGCTTAAAAGAAAATAATGTTATCCATAAATTTGTTTTTTATTATAATTATAGTTTTTATTTTACAAATTATTATAAAGCCGATTGGTATAACCCATGTCCCTTATGTTATTTTAGTCATTTGGAAGGTTCTTTACGCGCACAATCAAAACTTACAGGCAATGTTTCATTTCAAACAATTATCGATCTTATATACACAAAAAATGCATATTTTAATACCGAAAGCATTATAGATAATTTTAAAATTATCAGGCTGATAAATGAGATTATAGACGACATAACCGATTTAAATGATTATACCGTAAAGCTTATAAAACAATTAAACATGAAAACGGGCAAAACCGATTATGATATTGCAATCCCTTGGGAGGTTTGTCCCTGTCATGAATAATAATTTTATATTGAATTCCATATTAAAATTTTATCAATTAAGTAATCCTTTAAAACCCTTATCAGCTGACACAGAAATTGATGTAAATTTATTAAAAAACAATACCGAAAATTACTCTAAAATTAATTTAAAAGAATATTCTATTGAAAATTTACCTAAAATATTTGTTGAATTGGACTCCCTTATAAATAATATACAAAATAAAGATTGTTCATACTTTCCTGTCTTTTCCTTTTATAATGCCGATTTTGTAGAAAGCGGGAACTATGCTTACGATGTAAGTTTTAAAAAGTTTATAAAATATTCCGAAATAAAAAATCTTAATACCGAATACCAAATGTCCGTTTCATTTTTTGCTTCTTTGTATAACTCCTTATATAAATACGGGACATCATCTTTTATAAAATCTATCCTTTCAATAGGTGAAGCTGTAGGAAAAATAAAATCCTTTTGCAATAACTATGATTTTATATTCACGGAGAATATAGAGAATTTTAATAAAACTTCTTTTGATCTTAATATTGATTCATTAAAACAGCTTTATATCACTACAATCAATATAAAGGGTATGCCCTATGTTTGATTATTATCAAAAATCTTTTTTTATGAATAAAACGGTTTTTAATAATGATCCTATAATTGGTTTAGGCGTTTTTAAAGTTGAAAAAACAAAAAATAAAAAGAAAATTTTTCCGTATTCTAACACCTCATCGGGAAAAAATAAAATCGAAATTTTCGGAAAACTGCATAACGAATTTTTAGAACGCTTTAAAATGGTAAATAATTACCGCAGCAATAAAAAAACTGAAATTATTTTAATTAACGGATTAAAGAAAACTCTTGTAAAACGCAATGTGCTTACTTACGGTTATGATTCAAAATACGGTCATAAGGACACCACGGGAACGGCATCGGGTTTGAATTCCAATATCTTAATAGAAAAAGCAATTTGCGAACTCTTAGAAAAAAATGAACTCATGCTTATGTGGTATAAAAAATTATGCAGTCTTGTAAAAATTACTCCTGCCGTAAAATCCGTTTTATTGCAATACGGAATCAATGAAAAAAATATAAAAATATTTTATACCCAAAACATAAGCAATATTCATACTATAATTGTTTTTATTTTAGATGATGATTTGCAGATAATAGGTTCGGGTATTTCAGGCGATAAAGATGTTATGCGCTCCCTTGTTTCTGCCGTTGAAGAGGCTTTAATGCAAAAATGGATGGACGAGCTATCACCTAAACCTATGTATCTTAAAAACAATAAAAAATTTGATAAGTATTTTTTTGCCCTTTGTAATGTAAAACAAATAAGCATTGAGAATTTAAAACCTGTACAAAAAATAGTAATAAATGCACCCTTTGACGATATTGAAATAGGTTTATTAAATATTGCAGGCTGTAGAAGAGAAATTACCATAAAAGCTATATCAAAAACTATGTTTAATTGTATTCCTACAATTTCAAATATAAGGAAAAATAAAACAAGGATTATTTCCGTTCTTTACGGTATTGAAAAAGAGTTAAAAAATGCCGTAGAATGTGCTGTAATATAGGGAGTTCAATATGTACGGCTTTTCATTTAATATAGGTGCAACAGCATTTAAAAATGATTTAAAAACTATAGCTTGTAATAAAAATCTTTATTATGCAGCTGCCGTAGGCGGTGCCGTAAGAAATACTAAATATGAAGCTGCTCTTTGTGCAATCGGCGAAGCCTATGAAAGAAACGGGTTAATAGAATATAATAATATTTCAAATAAGAATATTTACTCTTTTTCTTTGCTTGATAATACTATTCATATTTTTTCACTTGATGAGCTAAAACAAAAGAATGTTTTTTTTGATTCTTGCGGATGTGCAGCCCATGTAAGTTCGTATAACTGTATTGAAAATGCTTTTTTTGAGTTTTTGGAAAGGCAAAGTTTTATTTTTTGGTATCTTTCAAAGGGCAAAAGTTATAAGATAGATAAAAATATTTTGCACAAATATAACAGCTATAATATTTATTTTAATAATTTTGAATGTTATGAAATAAGTTTACTTGAATCCTGTTATGTTGTCTTTTTTATCGGAGAATTAAAAGGCAAAATAGCGGTTTCTTTAGGTTCAGGTAAAAATATAAATACGGCGATTATTTCAGCCTTAAATGAATTACATCAAATGTACTTAAGTCTCCTCAACGGTATAAAAATAGATGATAGTAAACCCAAGGATTATTCCGAAACATATTTATCAATAGCACCTGAAAGAATAAAAAAAACTTTTGAGTTTATAAATGAAAATGCCGTAAATTATATTGACCGCACTGAGAAACAATATATTTCTATAAATAATGAGGTAAAACTATTAAATCAAAAATACAAAATGAATCCTCTTGTCTCTTTTTTGCCTCTTAATGAAACAAAAATAAACAATATTAAGGTGTGTAAAATTTTTGATTTAAATTGGTTTCCATCTCTTTTACCTAAGACTTTTGATAAAAAAACTTATGATTTTATAGAATCGGTTACAGGTAAAACTTTGGATAAACGATGCACCTATATTCCTTTTCCATAAATTCATAAGGAGTGTTCATATGTTAAATAAAAAAAATTTAAACCGTTGGGCTGCCTCATTTATAAAGCCGTTTTTTTCGGCCTTGTTTTTTCTCCTTTGTTTTTCTCTTATCGGTAATTATGCATCCACCTTTGAACCTCTATTTACAGGGAAGATAATCGATGCTTTAACCTTAAAAGATAGGACGGCTTTTTTTTCCTTTTTAAAGATCATTATTCTTTTTCAAATTGCAGGGCTTGTTTTTTCGCTTTTAAGTTCTTGGTTTCAGTTTTTGCTTCAGCGTAAAATGACCGTTTATACCGAAAGCCGTCTTTATTTAAACCTCTTACATTTACCGCCTAAGGGAAGTTCCGAGCAGGATTCGGGTAAACTTTTAAATCTTTTTTTATCCGATTTAGGCATAATGACGGGTATCTATACTTCTCAAATTCCTTCTATAATTACCTCCATTATTATGATGGGTATAATAGGTTTTAGGCTATTTAAAATAGATGTATTTATTTTTTGTCTTACGCTCATAGTTTCGGTTATTCCCGTTTTTTTGGCAAAATATTTTGGAACAAAGCAGGCTGCCGTCAATGAGGTTCAGCGTAAAAGGCAGGATGAATATACTGCCTATATTAGCGAAACGATACGGGGTTTACAGGAGATAAAAAACAATTCTTCGCAAAAGTTTTTTATTTATAAGTTTAAAAATATTTTAAAATATATTTTTATACATGTTAAGGAATCTACGATTATCGGAATGCAGTCCTCTTCCTCTTCTTTTTTTACTAATTTTACCATAAACATTTCTTTGTTTGCCATTATCGGTTTAACCGTCCTTGAAGGAAAAAACACCGTCGGCACTATTACCGCAGCCCTCATGTATTCTCAAAAATTTAGAAGCCTTGTTTCTTCATGTGCCGAAACTTATAAGGGAATTATAGTTTCCTTTGTTTCGGTAGAGCGCTTAAAAAGTATTTTTGATGAAAGGCAAAATTCTTTTTCACTTGTAAAGGAAGAAAAAAATACTTCAAACATAAAAAAAATCAAAATAGAAAATTTAAGGTTTGCTTATAAAAAAAATAATTTTCTTTTTAAAAATCTAAATACCGAGTTTAAATTCCCAGGTCTTTATCTTATTAAGGGAGAGAACGGTTCAGGCAAAACTAGTCTTTTTAATATTATTTCGGGAAATATTAGTCTTAAAACTGAATCGGTATTAGAAGGTAAGATTATTTTTTGTAATCTTGCTTCAAGGCTTTCGTATATAAGTCAAAATCCTTTTATTTTTTCCGGTACTATAAAAGAAAATCTATTATTCGGTAAAAAAGCCGATACGCTTACAATAAACGATGTGTTGACAAAAACAAAATTAAATAAGGTTATCGATTCTTTGGATAAGGGGCTTGATACACAATTGGGCGGAAAAGAACATATCCTTTCGCAGGGGCAAATTCAGCGTCTTGCCCTAAGCCGCTGTCTCTTACAAACCGGCGAGGTTATCTTATTCGATGAGGTTGAAAATGCCCTCGATTCTGAAACAAACCTCGCATTACACTCTCTTTTATCCCGCCTTAAAACGCAAAAACTTATTTTAATGATAACACACCGCTCTTCCTATGACAGCATAGCTGATGGGGTGTTTAAAATAGCAAAAAGAGGTGTATTATGAAAAAAGAAAAAATATTGACGGCTGAACGCATTGCAGAAATAACGTCATATGAAAACGGTTATCCTGTTGCAGTAAAAGGATAAAATTCCGGTATACTTTACAATTTTCCCTCTTTTCCTTAAAATAAGGTAAACCTTCTACAAAATAAAACTTTTTGGAAGGTTTATCTTAATATAATTTTAGGAAGATCTTATGAGCAATCTTATTCACGGCTTTGAAATTATAAGCAAAAATCCCTTACCCGAATTTAATGCTGTAGGCATTTATGCAAGGCATAAAAAGACAGGACTGGAACTTTATCATGTTTTAAACGATGACGATGAAAATCTTTTTTCATATAATTTTATGACGAGCTCTCCCAATTCGACGGGAGTCGCCCACATTATCGAGCACACGGTTTTATGCGGTTCTAAAAACTATCCGCTTAAAGACCCCTTTATGGTTTTGGCAAAGCAGAGCGTAAATACCTTTTTAAATGCAATGACCTATCCCGATAAGACTGTCTATCCTGCAAGCTCCGTGGTTGAAGCCGATTATTTTAACCTTATGTCGGTTTACGGGGATGCCGTCTTTTTTCCCAATCTTGATGAATGGGCCTTTAAGCAGGAAGGCCACCGCTTCGAGCTTGACGAAAACGGAAAGATGAGCGCGCAGGGAGTTGTCTTAAACGAGATGAGGGCAAATTATTCCGACTTTGACGGGGTGATGTATGATTGGGCTGCTTCTTCCATTTGTCAGGGCAGTATCTATGCTAAAGATTCTGGCGGCTCTCCATTGGAGATTCCCGATTTAACCTATGAAGAATACAAGGCCTTTCACAAAAAATACTATCATCCCGTAAACTGCCGAATTTTTTTGATGGGAAATATTCCGACCGAAAAGCAGATGAAATTTTTAGAAGAAAAATTCCTTTCCAAATTTGAAGCTGCCGAAAAGCCTCCATTTGTTCCGCCGATTGAAGCCTATACTGAACCACGCTTCTTTTCGGTACCGGCTCCTGCCGGCGGCTCGGCTTCCGCCGAGGAAGAAGCATCACTCAAGGATGCGGTCATGCTTAACTGGCTTCTTCCCGAAACTTCCGATACCGAAAAACTTATGCAGGCCTATCTTATAGGAGAGGTTTTAATAGGGCACAGCGGGGCATACTTAAATAAGGTTCTCCTTGAGTCCGGAATAGGGGAAGACCTTTACCCGTATAACGGAATCGGAAAGAGTCTTAGGAACATAACCCTCACAATCGGAATGAAGGGGATTGAAAAGGGAAAGCATGAAGATTTTAAAAAGCTTGTCTTTGAAGCTCTTGAAGAGCTTGTAAAAAAAGGTATCGATCCTAAAGAAATTGAAACGGCTGTCCACGCAATAGATTTTAGCAACAGGGAAATCAGGAGAAATTACGGCCCCTTCGGTATCAACCTTATGGAGAGGGCTATGGCAGGCTGGGCCTACGGGGTAAGTCCCGAAAAAACTCTCCAATACACGCCTGTATTCGAGAAGGTAAAAAAAGATCTTGCCTCCGATAAGCGGTATATCGAAAAGCTGATTGAAAAGTATTTGATAAAGAATAAGCATCATGCCCTTGTAAGAGTTTACCCTGATGCCGATTTTTGTAAACGCTTGGACGAAAGTCTCGAAAAAAGAGCCGAAAATTTTAATGCAGGTTTGACGGATGAGGATCGAAGGGCAATGCTTAAAGAACAGGAGAAGATGAATGAGTTTAAGCAAAAAAGCGACTCTCCCGAAATGCTCGCCCTCATTCCTCACTTGTCAAAAAAAGATCTGCCTCCTCTTCCGCCTCCAAGTCCTGAAGAACTTGCCCTTATCGGAAAGGTTCCACTTGTTATGCACGAACAGCCTACAAACGGAATAGGTTATTTTCAATTAGCTTTTCCTGTAGACGCCTTAAGTGAAGAAGATTATAAATACCTGCCCCTTCTTTCAAGCTGCATCACCGGGATGGGAACTGACAGCCTTTCATGGAGCGAGGTTTCTTCTACGCTCGCAAATTTAATGGGAGGCTTTTCGGCAAGTGCTGCCGTTTTTACCGCAAACAAAAATCTTTCTCTTCTTAAAAATACCGATAAGTTAAGGATCTCCGATATAGCCGGAAGGGATTGGCTTTTTCTTTCGGGGAAGATTCTCGGCGAATTGATTCCAGAAGCTGTCTCCTTTGTTTTGAGCTTTTTAAACGAAATTTCTTTTGACGATACAAAACGATTAAATGATTTGGTTACCCAGCGCAAAAACGATTTTGAAAGTCTCCTTGCCCTTGACGGAAACAGCCTCGCTCTTCTTAGGGCTAATGCTCCTCTATCCGAAAAAAATGCACGGAGGGAGATGCTTTCAGGATTAACCCAACTTAACTTTTTAAGAAGTCTATATTCAAAAGTAAGGGAAGATAATTCCGAACTGAATAAACTGTCAAAAAAACTGGCTTCAATATATAAATCGATTATGAGCTCGGGTTTGATTATCGAGCTTACGGGTACAAAAGAAAATCTTGCCTCTTTAAAAACCGCCCTTGAAAAAAACTTAAAAGATTTTAAGGCTCCGGATGAGGCAGATAAGATTGTCTTTGAAAATCCTTTTAAATTTAAGCAGGCGGAACAAAACAGGCTTGAGCTTATTCCGGCTTCCCTCCAAGTAGGTTTTGCAGTTTCGGTTTTTAAATCGGCTCAGTTCGGCTCAAAGGAGCAAGCCTCAGAGTCTATCTTGTGTAAGTGGCTTTCAAGCGGCCCGATGTGGGAAAAGATAAGAAGCATAGGAGGGGCCTACGGAGCCTTTACCGTTCCTATGTCCTTGGAAGAACTTTTAGCCTTTGTCTCCTATAGGGATCCGAATCCGATAAACTCTCTTTTGGAATTCTTAAACTCGATAGACCAAACATTGAGCGAAGATTTTTCGGAAGAGACAATCGAAAAGCTTATTACGGGAAGATACAGCAGGGAGATAGTTCCGCTTACGCCTGCGGCAAAGGGGGCGGCAGCCTTTAGGAACCTTCTTTCAGGGATTTCTTATTCCGAAAAAAAAGAAATGGTTGAAAGGATGCTTGAGACTACGGCTGATGACTTGAGGTCTTGTGCAAAAAAACTATCGGCTCAAAAGGATTCTCTTTCTTCGGTAGTGCTGGCTTCGGATACAGCCCTTTCTCAAAAAGATGCTGTCAAAGAATTTTATCCTGCTCCCATTCTTTCAGAGAAGGTTTAAGAAGTATGGAATGGCTTTAAGGAATTTTATAGAATAGATGGGTATTTTAAAAGCAGCTTCAAATAAAAAAAATCTCAAACCCTGCGTGATAGGGATTGATCCGGGCTTGGCAAATACGGGTTATGGAATTATAAGCTTTTCGAATAACCGCTTTGAATGTATAGAATACGGCGCAATATGTACAGACTCTCATCTTCCGCAAGGGGAGAGGCTCTTAAAAATCTTCGATAAGGTTTCCGAGCTCATTGCAAAATACAGGCCTAAGGAGGCCGGTATTGAAACCCTCTATTTTGCCAAAAATGCTACGAGCGCTATGTCCGTTTCGGAGGCCCGAGGTGTGGTTCTTTTGGCCTTGGCCCAAGGGGGAGTGAGGGTAGGGGAGTATGCTCCGAATTCCATAAAGAAGGCTGTAACGGGAATCGCTCAAGCCGAAAAAAAGCAGGTACAGGAAGCGGTAAAATTAATTTTAGGTTTAAAGGAAATTCCTAAGCCCGACCATGCAGCCGATGCTTTGGCCGCAGCCATTACAAAAATAAATTTGGGAGATGTAGGGGAGGTGCAAGCCTATGTTTAACAGTATTTCGGGACTTTTAAGCGGTAAGACTACCGATTCGGTCTATGTTGAAAATTCGGGCATTGAATGGGAAATCTTTGTTTCGGCCCTGGCCCTCGATGCTTTCAGCCCTGTGGGAAGGGAAGTGAAGGTCTATACATGGCTTTATCACAGGGAAGATCAGATGAGGCTTTTCGGTTTTCCCAACCAAGCCGAGCGCTCTCTATTTTTGGATCTTACAAAGGTTGAGGGGGTAGGGCCGCGTCAAGCCTTAAAGATAATGTCGGGCTTAAATGCTTCTTCTCTTGAAAAAGCCTTGGAAGAGGGAGACCTTGACACCCTTCAAAAGGCCCCCGGAGTAGGTAAAAAGACGGCTCAAAAAATGATTCTTGCCTTAAAAGGAAAACTCACCAATTTAAACGAGACTTCCTCAAAGGGGCAGGCTTTAGTTTCTTCCGAATACGAAGACATTGTAAGGGCCTTAACCGATATGGGCTTTGAAAGAAAATCCGTCATCACCCAAGTCGAAAAAATAGCCGAAGAAATGAAGGCCGCAGGTTCCGATCCTCTTAAAAACGAAGAAGAACTTTTTAGACGTTCAATCGTCGCTTTAAGCTGAACCTGCGCCGCATCAATTTTTAATCCTTAAACTCAGGTTTAATTTTTAAACCTTGTTTAATCCTTAAACCCGGTTTAATCTTTAAACCTGATGCTTACCGAGCCTATTCCGCCTTTGACGGTGATTGTGTTTTCGGCACCTGTTTCTTTTTGTCTATCGGCTAAAAAGGTCTTTGATTTTTTACCGTTTATGCGTACTTCGCCTAAGCCTGCACTTACATCAAAGTCATAATCTTTTGCAGAGCCGTCTATTTTAAGGTCTGCTTCGCCTATGCCGCCTTTGATAGACGTTTTACCTAATGCCTTACCTGAAAAACTAAAAGAACCCACACCCGATCTTACATCCATATTTTTTACGATTGAGTCTTTAAAGTTGACTTCTCCAACCCCGGCTCTGATGGCAGCTTCTTTTTCTATCTTTGCGTCATAAATATTTACTTCTCCGACTCCGGCTGAAAGAGTAAATTTTTCTATATTTATATTATGAATATCCAGTTCGCCGACTCCGCTTTTTATTTCAAAATTATTAAATACCATGTTTCGCGGCAGACCGATATATATTTTTGCAGAATGTTTTTTAAAATTAAAACCTATGGTTTTAAAGAATTTTGAAGGTGTGTTGTCTTCAAAGCTGATTGTGTCTCCTTTTTTTTCTACATCAAAATATTTGGGATTAATTCGGTAAATCTTATAATAAGCTTCATCTTCTTTATCGATTATTTCGATCCTGACTTCTGCAACTTCCGATTTAAGATAAAAATTCTTAATCCCGTTTAGGCTGATGGTTTCAGCCTTTTCGTACTCATCTCCAAAATACTCGTTCATATCATCCCCCAAAGATTCAATATTTTCTGCGGCATCTTCTATATCATCTGCCATATCTTCTATGTTTCCTGCTGCCGACATTATTTTATTATAAGCTCTGTCAATAAAATTCCTTTCACGGATTCTATGCTTAGATTTATAAAAAAGTCTTCCGCCTAAAATATAACCTATGCCGACAAGCATAAGTCCCAAAAAAATAATTAAAACCGTCTTTCCTATTTTATTCATATAAATTCTCTCCTTAAACTATGCTTGATGTTTTGTGCTTTGCACAAAACTCGAAGATAAACAATGAGGCTGAATTTCTGCCGAATTGTTTATCAGTTACCTTAATAATTTAATAATAGCGAGTATTATCAAAGCTGGAATACCCACAACAATTGCACCTACAAATAAAACCGGTATCAGCCAAAAAACCAGTTTAAAGGCAAGAGCTAAAATTCCCCCGACAATCCCAAAGACCGCAGCAAGAATTCCAAAAATAAAAACCATAATTAAAAAACCAATTAACATTTTCCCTCCATAAAAACTTTTTGCAGCAAATATCAATTTGCGAAAAAAGTTTTTTCAAGTAGTTTTGTATTTGCAAAACTACATACAAATAATACGATGTTTTGTGCTTTGCACAAAACTCGAAGATAAACAGTGAGGCGGAATTTCTGCCGAATTGTTTATCGGTACTCCATTAAAAATTTAGATTTTTTTTACCAGCTGCGATATCTTTTTTATAATCGCAGTGACAAAGAAATACAAAAGCCTCGTAAGACCTATGGCTACCAAAATGAGTCCTATCAAAAGAACGCCCGTACCGAAGTCTACAAAAAGCATACCGAAACCGAATACTGCTAAAATGCCTCCTCCAAAAATTAGAGCAACACATGCAACACAAAGCCCTACGCATAATAGGACTATTACTATTGTGAGTGCTACAGCCACCGGAATAGCAATCGGAGCTGCAAAGATTCCGAGGATTGTAAACCAGATGGCTCTTAAACCTCCTCTTGCCGATTTTCTTGCTCCTTCGGCTTCTTTTACGGCATAGTCCGAAAGAATTTTTGAAGCAATGTGGGCCGGACTTCTAAGCTCATTTATTACGTTTTGCTCATTTTCAACTCCTGCCTCATCAAAATATTCTTCATAGAATTTGACGGCTTCTTTCCTGTCTTTGTAGGGCAGGTGCCGGAGCCTGTCTTCAAGTTCTTCTATAAATTCCCTTCTTTTCATTTTATTCTCCTTCCTTGGTAATTATTTTAATTTTTCCGAAGCTTGTGTTGATTTTTATATTTGTGTTTGCATTTTTACTTCCGAGATTTATCCTGTCGCCTCCTCTTTCTATATTTTTCCCGTTCAGTTTTATGCTGCCTTGGTTTGAAGAAATACTTATATCGTAATTTTCTATTTCTTTCGGTAAATTAAGATCTACCGGCCCTATGCCGGAATTGATTTTAGCATAACTGTGTAAATTTCCTTGGAATATTATGCTTCCTGCTCCGGTGTTTAATATAGCTTCATTAAAATCGCATTTTTGGAATTTATTCGTTCCCGCTCCTGTATTGAATTTTCCTCTATCCGATTTTAATTCATTTCCGGTTATATTTCCGGCTCCCGAATTTGCCTTGATGTAAGAGCTTTCGGTTTTTGTAAAATCGATTGTTCCGGCTCCTGTCGAAGCAGAGATATTGTCAGACTTTATGTTTTCGAATTTAATGGAACCTGCCGAAGAAGAAAGCTTCATGCTTTCAATATCCAAATCGCTCATCTTTATAGAGCCGGCGGAAGTATTAAAATCTATATTTTTATGTAGACCGCTTTTTACCGAAAAATTTCCGCAAGTCGTATAACCTTCAATAACTTCTATATTTACATCTTCTATTTTTAAAGAACCCATCTGCGAATTAAATTCGAGCTTTACAAGATTTGTATTTTCGGGAATGTTTATGGAGATTTCTCTTTTGCCTGTATTAAAAGAGGTGTTTATATTACAGTTTTCCAAAAATGCGGTAAAACCTTTTTTGCTGAAAAAGAAAACCGGTTTTTCCTTTATTATAAGCTTACCGTTTTCAATCTTCGCCGAAAAATCATCATCTGCGATGTTTTGAGTAATATACTCAATTTTTTCTTTTTGTGAAGCATTTATCGAAACGCTCGCAGCCGTTATGTTTAAAACAATTTCCGAGATGTTTTCATCCGGAGAAAATTGTTTTGAAATTTCGGTGTTTTCTCCTTTATATGAAGCCTTATGAAAATCTATTATTTCTTCGGCCAGTTTTTTCGGAGAGCCGAGTTCTTCAATTGCAGCCTCTTCGTTTTCGGCATCCTCAAAATATTCTTCATAAAACTCGATCGTATTTTTTCTGTCCTCAGGTTTTAAAACCGAAAGATAAGAATTGAGTTCCGTTAAAAATTGATCCTTTGTCATTCTTTTTACCTCCTAAAGGGCTGTGCCCTTAAAAATTTTATCTATTAAATCCTTATAGGATTTCCATTCTTCAATATAAAGCTCATGCTGCCTTAAACCAGCAGGAGTTATTTTGTAGTATTTGCGGTTTCTTCCGTCAATCGGCTGGTCATAGGTCTCCAGATATCCGCTTGTTTGCAGCCTTTTTAAGACCGGGTATAAGGTGGATTCCGATATGGGAAGAAGGCTTTTAACGTCCTGCGTCAGCTTGTAACCGTAAGAATCCGAATCTTTTAAAAGAGCCAAAACGCAGGCTTCAAGCAAACCGGTGTTTATCGAAAAAATCATCCCGTTAACCTCCTTAGTATATTTGGTATGATATAATATGCTTTACTATATCATTTATATTTATATATTATATAAAATATAATATTATGTCAAGTATAAATATAAATTTTTATAAAAAAATTTGACAAATTTACAAGGATATGTTATTATTCTCCGGTTATTTTATTGATATGGGAGTGTCTATGATAAATCCTTTAATATTTTCTGTTTTAATCTTGACGGTTTTGTGTTTGTTCAAGGTTAATGTTATGATTTCTATCATTATTTCAGGTCTGCTCGGCGGCTTGGTAGGAGGCTTAAGTCTTACAGCAGCTATGGAGGCAATGCTTGACGGTATGGGCGATAATGTAGAAACAGCCCTCTCTTACGTTTTGCTGGGTGTGCTGGCGGCTTCAATAAGCGAAACTTCTATTGTAGAATTTATTACGGTAAAAATTTCTAGACATTTGAATAACAGAAAATACTTACTATTGTTTTTGTTTTTAATATTCGGAACGTTGAGTCAGACTATATTGCCTGTTCACATTGCTTGGATCCCTATCGTTATTCCTCCTATTTTGGTTATAATGAACAGTATGAAGCTCGACAGACGTGCCGTTGCTTGTAATTTAACATTTTCAATGAAGTGGTCTTATTTTGTATTTCCCGTGGGATTTGGGTTTATTTTTCACTCGATTGTTTCAAAAGCAATGACGGAAAACGGATTGCCTTTTAAGGCCGGTGATGTTTGGAAGGCGATGATTATTCCTGCTATTGCGCTAGTTATAGGCTGGCTGATTTCCATTTTTATATCTTATAGAAAACCGAGAGATTATGAACAAAGAAATTTT